>NZ_CP107558.1:2945000-3545000 GCF_026427715.1 Methylocystis sp. MJC1
CCGCGAAAGGGTCTGCGCTCCAACGCGCGACGTCGCCGGCGGGCACCACATCGGTGTGGCCGGCGAAGACCAAATGCGGGGCGCCGGCGCCTATTTTTGCGAAGAGATTATCGACGTCCGGCGTGCCGGGCTCGGTGAAGCGCAGCCGATGCGTCTCGAAACCGGCCGTTTTCAATTCGCGCGCCACTATATCGAGCGCGCCGGCGTCGGCGGGCGTGACCGAAGGGCAGCGGATGAGATCGCGGGAGAGGGAAACGGCGCGAGAGAGGGGCATATCAGAAAGCCTTCGGCAGATGTTTCAACTCGAACAGCTCGCCTGGGGGCGTCATTTCCCGGGGGCTGGAGGCCCGACCGGGAAGCCAGAGCCGCGATGGCGCTGATGTTGCTCTGGATTCCCGATCGCTCGCTTCGCGAGCGTCGGGAATGACAAAGTCGTTCGGCGCGCCATCAGCCGCAGGCGAGCGCGAGGCGCGTTTCGGCGCGAAATGTCAGCGCAAGGTCGCCGGAAAAGCCCTCGTTCAGGCCGAGCAGACCCGGCAAAATGACCCGCACGTCGTCGATCATAGCCTGCCAGGTTTCCGCCTCGACGACGAGGCCCGGCGCATCGTCGCTTGTCGCGATCCAGACGCGCGCCTCGTCGTCCCATTCCGCGTCGATTTGGACAGGATTCGGCATGGACAAAAAGGTCGGCCTCTCCCTGCCGGTTGTCAAGAAAGCTCACGCTGCGCGCGCTTCCTTGAACCCCAGCTCATACACGGACCAGGCGATCACCCCAATGAGCACGGCGTCAACGCCCCAGACCCAATAGATCGGCATCACCTCCGCGACGCGCGGCTGCAGCCAACGGGTCGCGCCGTCGATCAGCGCGACGAGCGGCGCGAGGCCCGCGAGCGCGACCGGCGCGGGAAGGCCGAGGTCGCGGAAGCGCTTGGCGGAGAGGTTCACATAGCAGACCGCGACGAGCAGGATCGCAAAGGCGTAGACGATGACAAAGCTGTAAGCCACAGCGGTCATCGGCACGAAGAACGGGTCCTTGGCGAGATCGTGCTCCGTATAGGGCGAGAGCGCGAGCCAGATGAGGAAGAAAGGCGCAATCACCGCCGCCAGCGCGCCCGCGCCCTTGAGCCATGTGGCGCGGTCGAGGCGCCCCTGCTCGGTGCGGTAGAGGAAGCGGATGCGCTCGGCGTCGATGGCCATCAGTCCCTCAGAAGCTCGTTGATGCCGGTCTTGGAGCGCGTCTGGGCGTCGACCGTCTTGACGATGACGGCGCAATAGAGCGAGGGGCCGGGCTCGCCATTCGGCAGCGGCTTGCCGGGCAGGCTCCCCGAAACGACGACCGAGTAAGGCGGCACATAGCCCGTATAGATCTTGCCCGTGGCGCGATCGATGATCTTGGTCGAGGCGCCGATGAAGACGCCCATCGACAAAACCGAGCCCTTCCCGACGACGACGCCCTCGACGACCTCCGAGCGCGCGCCGATGAAGCAGTCGTCCTCGATGATAGTCGGATTTGCCTGCAGCGGCTCCAGCACGCCGCCGATGCCGACGCCGCCGGAGAGATGGACGTTCTTGCCGATCTGCGCGCAGGAGCCGACCGTCACCCAGGTGTCGACCATCGTCCCGGCGTCGACATAGGCGCCGAGATTCACGAAGGACGGCATCAGGATCGCCCCCGGCGCGACATAGGCCGAATGGCGCACGATCGCGCCCGGCACGGAGCGGAAGCCCGCCGCGCTATGCTCGCCCGCGCCCCAGCCGACGAATTTGGAAGGCACCTTGTCCCACCAGGTGGCGCCGCCGGGCCCGCCCGCGATCACCGCCATGTCGTTGAGACGGAAGGAGAGCAACACGGCCTTCTTGAGCCATTGATTGACCTGCCAGGAGTCCGGCCCCTCCTTGCCCTCGATCTTCTCCGCGACGCGCAGCTTGCCGGCGTCGAGCAGGCGCAGCGCGCTGTCGACGGCGCGGCGGATATCGCCCTGGGTCTCGGCGGTGATATTGGCGCGATCCTCGAAGGCGGCGGTGATGAGGGTTTCTAATCCGGTGTGCGGCATGAAGGTCTCATGGGTGGAGAAAGCTGGGCCGGGTTGTAGGCGCATGGCGGGGGGAGTCAACTCTCGCGCCAGTCGCAAAGCCGCGCCTTGCTCTTGACGCGGACGCCGGCGCGCCTTGCAAAGAGGAGGCAGCGAAAAGGCGATTTTGATTCACGAGAAAGGCAAGCCGATGATCGACCCATCCTTTGCGCGAACGATGGCGCGCTACAATCAATGGCAGAACCAAAACCTCTATTCCGCCGCTGACGCCCTATCCGACGAAGAGCGGCGCAAGGACCGGGGCGCTTTCTTCAAATCGATCCATGCGACGCTCAATCATTTGCTCTGGGGGGATCATATGTGGCTCAGCCGCTTCGCGGGGGGGCCGCAGCCGGAGTGTAGCCTGGATGACTCGAACGCGTTTCGCGCCGAATGGGCGGCGTTGAAGGCCGACCGCGAACAAACCGACTTGCGGCTGATCGACTGGGCGGACAGCCTCGACGCTGCGGCGCTCGAGGGAGAGCTCGCCTGGTATTCGGGCCTGCTTCAGCGCACGATCACCAAGCCCAAGCAACTTGCCGTGGTTCACATCTTCAATCACCAGACCCACCATCGCGGGCAGGTTCACGCGATGCTCACCGCCGCAGGCGCGCGCCCGCACGGGACGGATCTGGCGATGATGAACTTCTCCTAGTTTTCTCTGAATCGAGTGGCGTTGACGCCCCTCGCGCTTCGAGACGCCTGCTCCGCAGGCTCCTCAGCATGAGGGGCTTTTTTATTTTACGCCAGACACTTAGGCCTCACCCTGAGGAGGGCGCGAAGCGCCCGTCTCGAAGGGCGCGGCCGCCTCGGAAATAGCCCCATAGACGCAGGCCTATGGGGTTTCTTCAACCTTACTGGCAGCTCGTCAGCGGGTCTTTGCAGAAGGGCACATTCTGCCAGCTGAAGAGATTGGCCGAGCGGGGATCGATCGTCAGCTTCAGCCATTCCGCCGGCGCGACGGTCGAACCCTGCACGGTGACGCGGGTCAGATTCGGCACGGGAATGGTCTTGTGGATCTGGCCCGTGGCGCTCGTCGGATCGGCGAGAGGCTTGTCGACCGTGAAGATATGCGAGTCGCCGTTGAGCAGCAGCACCGGCTTGCCGAAGGCGACGCTGAGGCGCGCCAGCTCATTCACGAAGCCCGTATAGCCGTCGAGTCCGTCGCCGCCGGGCGCCGCCGCGAAGTGGTCCCACATATCGGCCTGAATGCCGATCACGACGCCCCTCATGTGATAGCGCATGGCGAATTGGAAGGCCGTATTGAGCCAGCGAATCGCCGCGGCCGTGCGGTCGGCGATTTCCTGCTGATGCGCGGGGCCTTCGAAACCATTCGTCCAGGCGTTCTTGTCGTTATTCGAGCCTGGCATGTTCAGGGTGAGGAACATCACGCGCGCGTCCGACCACAGCACGTTCTCGACATATTGCGCGTCCTTGGGGAAGTTCGGGTCGAACTTCTCGGCCTGGGTGTAGACGGTCTTGTCGGTGAGCCCGAGCGTGTGGCCGGGACGTGAGAAAAACAGGGTGCGGATCGAGGCGATTTCATTGAGCGGCGCGCTCGTGGCCTCCTTGGTGCGATGGCAGTCGGTCCACTCATTGTCGCCCGGCGTATAGACGACCGGCGACTTGAACTGCTGGAAGAAAGAGAAAATCTTCTGATTGTAGCCCGGATCGGACGCCGGAACCGGCGGCAGGATGCCGGCGCTGGTGCAGGGCATGCTGCCAGAGTGAATGTCGCCGAGATGCATGACGAGGCTGACGTCCTGGTCCTTATTGACCGACTCGATCAGCAGCTTCGCGTTGTCGATCAGCAGCTTGTTGTAAGGCCAGTCGCCGAAGACGGCGATCGTCTTGCGGGCGGAATCTTCGTGCTCGTCGCGCTCTTCGGCGAGCGCGGGCGCCTGCGCGGCGCATAGGGCCGCAAGCAAGGCGGCGGAAAAGAATTTTTTCATTGTGGGCTCTCCATCCATCGGCCCGTACGATCGACGCAGCCGGCGGCTGGAGGCCTAAGCAATGGCCAAGACAGAGCAGTGTCGCCCGGATGACGGTTAAGTGTCAGCGACGAGCGCTTCGAGAAAGCCCACGAGGTCGTCGGTGACGAAATCGACATGAGGCTCGTCGCCGCGCGCGACCTCCCAGGCCTCGCGCTCGACCGCCTCCCCCGCGCCCGGAAGAACAAGCACCGTCGTCATCCCGCGCCTGTGCGGCACGAGGAGATTGCGCGGAATATCCTCGAAAAACACCGCGCGTCTTGGCTCGACCTTCAGCCGCTCGAAGAAACGCTCATAGGCGGCCTCCTCCGGCTTGGCGATGAAATCGGCAGCGATGATGTCGAAAATATCTTCGAAGAGATGGTCGATCCCCAACTGTTTGGCGGTCGCGATCGCATGATGGCGCGAGCCATTCGTCAGGATGAGCTTGCGGCCTGGCAAAGCGGCGACGGCTTCCGCCAGCGAATGATTATGTTCGAGCGACGAACGATCGATGTCGTGGACGAATTCGAGATAGGTTTCGGCCTCGACTTCGTGCTCGATCATCAGGCCGCGCAGCGTCGTGCCGTAGCGCAGATAGTAATGTTTTTGCAAAGCGCGCAGCGAGATGGCGTCGAGGCCGAAGAGGCGCATCATGAATAGCGTGATGCGCGCATCGATCTTGGGCCAGAGGTCGGCCGTCTGCGGATAGAGAGTGTTGTCGAGATCGAACACCCATGTGTCGATGTGGGAGAAGCGATCGCGTAGCCCCCTCTCCCCGCTAGCGGGGAGAGGGTTGGGGTGAGGGGCCGGGGGTTTCGTCACGGGCGCACTCAATTCCCTCACACCGCGATCAGCATCTCAGCTAATCGCCTCGCCCCTCACCTAACCTCTCCCCGCGAGCGGGGAGAGGGACATAACCTCATGGGCCCCTAGCGCGTGATCAGCGTGCCGGCGCCGTGGTCGGTCAGCAGTTCGATCAGCACCGCATGCGGCAGCTTGCCGTCGAGGATCACCACGCCCTCGACGCCGCGCTCGATCGCATACATGCAGGTCTCGACCTTGGGGATCATGCCCCCGGTGATCGTGCCCTCGGCGATGAGGCCTGGGATGTCGGCGACCTTCAGCTCGCGGATGAGCTCCTTGTTTTTATCCAGCACGCCGGGAACGTCGGTCAGGAACAGCAGGCGCTTGGCGCCGAGCGCGCCGGCGATGGCGCCCGCGAATGTATCGGCATTGACATTGAAGCTCGCGCCGCCCGGCCCCTGCGCGACAGGCGCCAGCACGGGGATGAGCTCGCGGCCGAGCACCTGGTCGAGAACCGTGGTGTCGACCTTGTCGGGCTCGCCGACATAGCCGAGATCGACGCCGTCCGAGCGTTCGAGCTTCTTCGCCGTGAGCATGCGGCCGTCCTTGCCGGTCAGGCCGATGGCGCGGCCGCCTTCGGAATTGATGTAGCCGACGATCTGCTTGTTGATCGACCCCGCGAGTACCATTTCGACGATGCCCATCGTCTCGCCGTCGGTGATGCGCAGGCCGTCGGCGAATCGCGATTCGACGCCGAGCCTATTCAGCATGGAGCCGATCTGCGGTCCGCCGCCGTGCACGACGACGGGATTCACGCCGGACTGCTCGAGCAGCACCATGTCGCGGGAGAAATTGCGCGCGACCTCGTCGTCGCCCATGGCGTGGCCGCCATATTTCACGACAACAATTGCCTCGTCGTAGCGCAACATATGCGGCAACGCCTGCATGAGGATGCGGGCCTGTTCGAGCGCGCTTTCAGTGGTCGCGGTCATGGGAATTTCCCCGGTCGTTTGCGCTGTTCCGTCCCTCCCAGTCCCTCCCGTTTCGGAAAGGGGACGCTCACGACCGGCCATCCTGAATTGCCGATGAGGCCCCGAATCTGCTCCCTCTCCCGCAATGCGGGGGAGGGCTGGGGAGGGGGCGCTGCGACCTAGCCCGTTCGATCCTTCATATTCAAGCCCCCCGCTCAGCCAGAAGCTGGGCGACGGCGCCGCGCAGCGCCGGAATCCCCTCCCCCGTTTGCGAGGAGGTGAAGATGATCTCCGGATAGGCCGCCGGGCGCTTGGACAGCGCCTCGGTGGTCGCGGCGACGACGGCGGCGCGCTCCGAGACCTTCAGCTCGTCGTGCTTGGTGAGAACGACCTGATAGGAGACAGCAGATTTATCGAGGAGATCGAACATCTCCTCGTCCACGGGCTTGACGCCGCGCCGCCCGTCGACGAGCACGAAGACGCGCGCGAGCGAGGCGCGGCCTCTCAGATAATCGCGCATCAGCGCGCCCCAGCTCGCAACTTTTTCCTTGCTCACGGCCGCATAGCCATAGCCGGGCATGTCCACGAGCCGCAGCCGCTCGGCGCCGGGCTGCCCGCCAAGCGCAAAGAAATTGAGCTGTTGGGTGCGCCCTGGCGTATGCGAGACGCGCGCGAGCGTCTTGCGATTGGTCAGCGCATTGAGCAGCGAGGATTTGCCGACATTGGAGCGGCCGGCGAAGGCGATCTCGGGCGGCCCAAGCGGCGGCAGATCGCCCGCCTTGGCGCTGGCGAAGATGAAGTCGCAAGGGCCAGCGAACAGAAGGCGGCCGTCTTCGAGAAAGTCAGTCATGGCGTTCGGCGGCCGGCCAGAAGCGATCGGAAGAATTTCCGACCTCTCGAGCCCCCATCTCTCCTTTACGGCACATCGCCGACCTCGTCATGGCCGGGCTTGTCCCGGCCATCCACGCCGGGCGGATGACGGCGAAAGCTGGGCCAGTGTTGGAACACGGCGCGAGGGAAGCCAAGCCTGCGGGCGCTTAACCCTTAGCGATACCCATCCAGCTAGGCCGAGCCCCTCGGCGTGGATGGCCGGGACAAGCCCGGCCATGACGGTCTAGCCTTCAAAAGCCACCGGGAGGGCGCCGAGCGGACCGCGCGCCTTCAGGCTCGCCTCAATGCGCGCCCGACGGCGCGCGGTCCATCCGGTTTAAGCCTGCCCGAAGGTCTTGCGCAGATTGTCCCACAGTTCGAACTTCACGCCGGCGCGCTTCATGATCACGCCCTGCTGAGTGATCGACAGCAGATTGTTCCACGACCAATAGATGACCAGGCCCGAGGCGAAGCCGCCCATGGTGAAGGTGAACATCACCGGCATCCAGGCGAACATGGTCTTCTGGATTTCGTCGGTCGGCTCCGGGTTCATCTTCATCTGCAGCCACATGGTCACGCCCATGACCAGCGGCCAGACGCCGAGCGCCAGATAGGGCCCGAAGAAGGCGATGTGGGTCGGATCGAAGGGCAGCAGGCCGAAGAGATTGAAGATATTGGTCGGGTCCGGCGCCGAGAGGTCCCTGATCCAGCCGAAGAAGGGCGCGTGACGCATCTCGATCGTCACGACGAGCACCTTATAGAGCGAGAAGAACACCGGGATCTGCAGCAGTACGGGCAGACAGCCACTCGCGGGATTGACCTTCTCCCGCTTGTAGAGCTCCATCTGCGCCATGTTGAAGGCGTGCTTGTCGTCGCCGAACTTCTCTTTCAGCTCTTTGATCTTCGGCTGAATTTCCTTCATCTTGGCGATCGACTGATAGCTCTTGTTGGCGAGCGGCAGGAAGGCGAGCTTCACGATGACCGTCACCGCCAGGATCGCGACGCCAAAATTGCCGAACAGCTTGTAGAGGAAGTCGATCAGGCGGAACATTGGTCGCGTGATGAAGTAGAACCAGCCCCAGTCGATCAGCAGATCGAAGCGCTTCAGGCCCGGATTGGCCTTATAGGCGTCGAGCGTGTCGATTTCCTTGGCGCCGGCGAAGACATAGGTCGTCGTCTCGGCGCTGGCGCCGGGCTCGATCGTCTTCGGCTCGCTGACTGTGTCAGCCTGATAGGTCTTGTTGGCGCCGCCCATGGCCATATAGCGGGCCTCGAAAGCGGTGTTCTGGTCCGGCGCGACAACCGCACCCCAATATTTGTCGGTGAAGCCGACCCAGCCGCCGACGCCCTTGAAGGTCTTGGTGTAATTGGGCTCTTTCTCGATCTTGTCGTAGTTGAGCTCTTCCGCCTGATCGCCGATCACCCCGACATAGCCTTCATGCAGGGCGGCGTAGCCGGCGGACGGCGGGCGGCCGACGCGGATGACGCGCGAGAAGGTGTAGAGCGGCGCCGGCTTGGCGGACTTGTTCTCGACGCTGTCCTTGATCGTGAAGAGATACTCGTCGTCGACCGAAATGACGCGCTTGAAGACAAGGCCCTGGCCATTGTCCCAGGTGAGCGTCACCGGCTTGGCGGAGGTGAGCTTATCCGTGTCGGCCGTCCAGACCGTCTCGGTCGTCGGCAGCGCCGGCGCGTTTTCGGTTTCGCCGGTCAGATAGCCGAGCTCGGCGTAATAGGCGCCCGGCGCGTTTTCCGGCGAGAGCAGCGTGATGATCGGGCTCGTCGGATCGACGGTCTGACGATAGTTCTTGAGAGACACGTCGTCGATGCGGCCGCCCTTGAGGGCGATCGAGCCGGAGATCGTGCGCGTGTCGACGGCGATGCGCGGGCTTTCGGCGAGCGCCTCGTCGCGGGTGCGGGCCAGCTTGATCGGCGCAGCGGCGCCGGCCTTATCGGGGGCGCCGAGCTTCGGGATCTTGGCCATCCGCTGCTGCTCGACCTGCGCCTGGCGTTGCCGCTCCATCTCCGGAAAGGCGTAGAAATAGTCCCACAGGCCGATGAAGATCATCGAGAGCGCCGCGGCCACGAGCATGTTTTTGGTGTTTTCCGTCATGACGCGGCAGGCCTGTCTTTCTGTTTAGGCCGGGCCTTCGCGGCGCTGCGCTCATCGAGCCGCGCGAAGCCTTGGGCCATCTGACTGACGATTTCGACGAATGGCGCGTCTAGCGCCCCTCGCCGGGCGACGAACACGTAATCGCGGCCGGGCCGCGCGCCAAGGTCTCCGCTGATCCGGAGCGCCTCCTTGAGACGGCGGCGGATTCGATTGCGCCCGACGGCTCCTGCGACCTTCTTGGTGACAGTGAAGCCGAAACGAGCCTCCGCTGGAGAGACCGTCTCTTCCGGCCCGCCCTGCCCCGCCATCTGAAGCGTGAACAAGCGCGCCGAAAAGCGCGCGCCGGTCTTCGACGCACGCACGAAATCCTGGCGCCGGCGCAGACGCGCCAGCTTTTTCTCGGGCTTTTGCGATTCGACGGGGGCGTCGGTCGTCATTTCAGCCGTCCGCCTGTTCCGTCGATCGCGAGAAGCCCTATCAGGCCGAGAGGCGCTTGCGGCCGCGGGCGCGGCGGGCAGCGATGACGGCGCGGCCGCCAACGGTGGCCATGCGGGCGCGGAAGCCGTGACGGCGCTTGCGCACGATTTTGCTGGGTTGATAGGTTCTTTTCACCGAATATCTCCGCTTGCGAACCGCGGCCCCTCCGGCCTTGGCCCGCCTTCCGATACGCCCTGCCCGCTTTTCCTTCCCGCCGCGCTCGAAAAGCGCAGGGGACCGCCGATCACGGGACGGCAAAACAGATTTGACGCCGCCCCTCTCGGAGCGGCGCCGCGGGTCGCATATAGGAGAAAGGCTCAGCGCAAGTCAATGACGCCGCCGTCCGTTTTCGGACAAATCCAGAGGCGTCACAGGACCGCGAGCCAAGCTTGCTCAGGCCGCTGACAAAGCGGCGCCGGCGCCCCTCGCCCTTCGAGACGCCTGCTGCGCAGGCTCCTCGGCATGAGGGGCTTTTGCATCTGCGCCAAACACTTAGACCCCATCATGAGGAGCGAGCGGCGCTCGCGTCTCGAAGGACGAGGCCGCCTCGGAGGTTTGCCGAGAGACCGCGAGAACATTCAGGCTTGCATTCTTGCTGCGCGCCGAAGGCGCGCAGCCCGGCCATTTGACATTGTAGACGACCGGTCTAATAATCATCACCATGTCAGATCGCAAGAATACCGACGAAACCCGCAAGCGCCTGCTCGACCATGGCGTCGCGCTGATGCTGATGAACGGCTATCGCGGCGCCGGCCTCGCCGACATCCTCAAGGCCGCGCAAGTGCCGAAGGGCTCCTTCTATTATTATTTCGAGAGCAAGGAGGCGTTCGGCACCGAGGCGATCGCGCATTATCTCGCGCCCTTCCTGCGCCGTGTGGGCGAGCGCCTGCGCGAGCCGGGGAAGAACGGGCTCGACGCCCTCGCCGCCTATTTTCGGGAGCTCGCCGGCGAGCTGGAAGCCAATGGCTTCAAGGGCGGCTGTCTGCTCGGCAATCTCATGGGGGAAATCGCAGACGCGAGCCCCGCTTCGCGCGCGGCGTTGAAGCAGGGCGTCGATCACTATCGCGATCTTCTCGCCGAGGGGTTGGCGCGTGCGCAGACAGAGGGGGTCGCGCGCAAGGACCGATCGACCCGCGCCATGGCCGATCTGCTGATCGACGGCTGGCAGGGGGCCATGTTGCGCATGAAGATCGAACAATCCGCTGCGCCGCTCCACGCCTTCATCGAGGAAACGCTCCTCGGTTATTGCGGGGCCTGACCTAGTTTCACAAGGAGGCAGCCACCCGATCTTTTCGTCAACACAAGATAGACGACCGGTCTAATACCAAAGGGAGAGAAACAAATGAAAAGAACAGCCGCCTTTTTCTGCGCGCTGACAGCCTTCGCCGCCGCGCCCGCGCAATCGGAGATCCTGGCTGCGCTCAATTATGAGACGAAACCCGGCGTCTCGCCCCGAAGCGAAGGCGTGGCGATCATCGACATCGACCCCGCGTCGCCGAATTTCAACAAGATCGTCAAGGACGCGCCGCTGCCGCCCGACTTCGTCGCCCATCACATCTATTTCAACAGAGACCGCACCAAAGTTTATGCGACCTCGCTCGGACGCTCGGCGATCGCGGTTTACGACATCAATAAATTTCCGGCTGACCCGGAAATGTTTCCCGTCCCCGACTGCAAGGTCGGCGAAGACATGGTCTTCACCTCGGATCGCAAGCGCTGGTTCTTGAGCTGCATGGGCTCAAGCAATGTCATCATGGGCGACGCGCAAACCAACCGGACGCTCGCCGTCATCGGCGCGCCCAAGCCCGCCGCCGGCGAGCCCCCGCGCCCCTTCATCGAACATCCTCACGGGCTGACGCTGAACGAGAGCCTCGATCTCCTCGTCGTGACGAGCACGGTCGACCCGGCGGACTTCTCTAAAGCGGGCGAAACCATCACGCTCGTGCAGGCGTCGAGCGGAAAGCTCCTCGCCACTCAGAAAGTCTCTCAAAAGCCCTCGCCCGCCGCCGAGGCGCCGGTCGAGACCGCCTTCGCGCCCAAGCGGGCTCCGCAGACGGCCTTTGTCACCAATATGCTCGGCGGGACGCTGTGGAGCGCCGCCTGGAAAGAGGCGGACAAGTCTTTCGACCTCGCCAAGGCCTACGACTTTTCGGCGATCGGCCAGGGCGTGCCGCTCGAAATGGAGTTCAACGAGACGGGCGACCGGCTCTATGTGACGACCGCCAAACCCGGCGCGCTCAATATCTTCGACATTGCCGAGCCCACGCAGCCGAAGCTCCTCGCCTCGATCCCGGCCGCGGCGGGCGCGCATCATTTCGTCTTCTCGCCGGACCGCCGCTACGCCTTCGTCCAGAACAGCCTGCTCAACCTGCCGGACATGAACGACGGCTCGGTGACCGTGATCGATCTCCAGGCCGACAAAGTGGCGGGCAAGATCGACGTCCTGCAGAAGGCGGGCTTCAATCCCAACTGCATCATCCTCATGCCGCAGTGGGACACGGATAACGATTGAGGCGGCGACCCACTTCCAGGCAGGCCAAGGGCCTGACCGGGAAACCGGAGTCAAACTAGCCGCCCTTCGTCATTGCGAGGAGGCGAAGCCGACGAAGCAATCCGGGGCAGCCATTGCGGCCCTGGATTGCTTCGCTTTGTTCGCAATGACGGCGCTGGTGTTGCCCTGGATTGTCGACTTCGCCGCACTGCGAAAAACAGCGCCTCTCCCGACAACGCCGCTCTTCCCCAAGCGGCGCCGGGACAAAAACGCGGGTGTCGTCGAAGCTGGAGCCGGGCGCGACGTTTCGTCGCCGCTCGGGCGCCGCGCAAATCCCATCCAATGCAAACTTTTACCTTTGCGCGCCCGACTCACGGCGGCGTATAGATTGGGAGAGGCGAGTGATTCGCTTCTGTCTCAAAGCCTTCTCTCCAGTTGCGTGGCGCGTTCCCCGTTCAGTGCCCGGATTAAGATTTCGGGCCGCATTGCGGGCGCAAGTGAAGGTTTATTAACCAATTCCGCTTACCGTCAGAACCTAGACGGGAAGAGTCGCAGGACCAGGGGGCTGGTCCGTGACCGACGTGCGCCCATGGGCGCACGCGATCAATTCGATGGAGCTCGGTGGGGAACCAACATGCGCGTTTTATTAATCGAAGACGACAGCGCGACGGCTCAAAGCATCGAGCTCATGCTCAAATCCGAGAATTTCAACGTCTACACGACGGATCTCGGCGAAGAAGGCATCGACCTCGGCAAGCTCTACGATTACGACATCATCCTTCTCGATCTGAACCTCCCCGACATGTCGGGTTATGAGGTCCTGCGCCATCTGCGCGTCGCGAAGGTGAAGACCCCCATCCTCATTCTCTCCGGCCTCGCCGGCATCGAAGACAAGGTAAAGGGTCTCGGCTTCGGCGCCGACGACTATCTGACCAAGCCCTTCCACAAGGACGAGCTCGTCGCCCGCATTCACGCCATCGTCCGCCGCTCCAAGGGCCATGCGCAGTCGGTCATCACCACGGGCGATCTCATCGTCAATCTCGACCAGAAGACCGTCGAAGTGGGCGGCGCTCGCGTGCATCTGACCGGCAAGGAATATCAGATGCTCGAGCTCCTTTCGCTGCGCAAGGGCACAACGCTGACCAAAGAGATGTTCCTCAATCATCTCTACGGCGGCATGGACGAGCCGGAGCTCAAGATCATCGACGTCTTCATCTGCAAGTTGCGCAAGAAGCTCGCCAACGCCAGCGACGGCCGCAATTACATCGAAACGGTCTGGGGCCGCGGCTATGTGCTGCGCGAGCCGAGCGAAGCCGACGAGCGCATCACCGCCTGACGATCATCGAAGCGGCTAAGAAAAAGGCCATGTCCCGGCGGACGTGGCCTTTTCTTTTTGCGCGGCGGCCAGAGCAAAACCGCCCCGTCATTGCGAGCGAAGCGAAGCAATCCAGAGCCACATCGAGGCCCTGGATTGCTTCGTCGCTGCGCTCCTCGCAATGACGACGGTGGCTTATCCTGGATTCCGTGTCAGTCTATCAGACCGCCGCTAATAACAAAGCCCCATCGCAAACCCTTCTCAAGCCAGGCGCAACTGCGGCTGCGCCCGACGGCGCGTTTGCCAAATGCCATCGGGCGTTGTCTGCGAGAAAAAGGCGTTAGCCTCGGCGGCCGTCTCCGAGGCGCCGAGGAACAGGTACCCGCTCTCGTTCAACGCGCCGGCAAGGCGCGCGAGCACGGCGCGCTTCGTTTCCGGCTCGAAATACATCAAAACATTGCGGCAGAAGATGACATCGAAGGCGCCGAGCGCCGCATAATCGGAAAGCAAGCTGAAATCGCGAAAGTCGATGCGCGCGCGTAGATGTTCGTTCACGCGCCAGCTTGCGCCGGCGCGGTGGAAGTGACGCAATAGAAGGTTCGTCGAAAGGCCCCGCTGCACTTCGAATTGGCTGTAGCGTCCATTGCGCGCCGTCTCGACGGCGCGCGTCGAGAGATCGGTGGCGAGAATATCGAGCCTCCAGCCGCGCAGCGCCGCCGCCTCGTTTTCCAGTAGCATCGCGAGCGAATAGGCTTCCTGACCGGTCGAGCAGGCGGCGCACCAGAAACGCAGCCGACGCTCTTTCGCGCGCGAGACAAGCAGGCTCGGAAGAAGCTGCGTCCTGAAATTCTCGAACGGCGTTCGATCGCGGTAAAAGAAGGTTTCATTGGTGGTCAGCGCGTCGATGACGTCGCGCATCAGCGGGTCATTATCACCGCGCTCGAAAGCGTCAACGAGATCGGCGAAGTCGGCAAGGCCATGCGCCCGCATGACAGGCGCCAAGCGGCTTTCGACGAGATACTGCTTGTCCGCGCCGAAAGCGATGCCGGTGGCAAGAGCGATCTGACGGCGAAAGCGCGCAAAGGCGAGACTCATGCGCACGCCCTCCTCGCGAAGGCGGGCAGCAAAACTCCATGGCGCCCACCGCCGTCATTGCGAGGAGCGTAGCGACGAAGCAATCCAGCCCCCCGCGACGGCCCTGGATTGCTTCGCTTCGCTCGCAATGACAGCGTTCTGGATTCGCGATCGCTCGCTTCGCGAGCGCCCAAACAATCAAGCGGATTTCGTGAAGACACAAAAAAATGACGCATCTAACGAACGCCTTTGCACGAGAAACGCCAACACAAGCGCCTACCCAAACCCGTAACTCAGACGAGGCCGATTTCCTCGAATTTAGAACGCACGATATTCTGGTCGAAGGGCTTCATGATATATTCGTCGGCGCCCGCATGCATGGCGCGGGCGATATGTCCCACTTCGTTTTCCGTGGTGCAGAAGACGACCTTCGGCGCCGCGCCGCCCGGCATTTTGCGCAGCGCGCAGAGAAATTCGAAGCCGTCCATCTCCGGCATGTTCCAGTCGAGCAGAATGGCGTCCGGCATGGACTTCTCGCATTCCGCAAGCGCGGTCTTGCCGTCCGGCGCCTCGCTGGTGCGGAAATGCAATCCTTCGAGAATGCGACGCGCGACCTTGCGGATCACGGCGGAGTCGTCCACGACGAGAACTTGTTTCATCTCAGCTTGCTCCTGCATTTGACTTATTGGAATTGCCTTGTCTTCCATCGCGCCGACGCGGCGTCTCGCTCAATTTTGCGACACGCCGCAGCAAAGCTTCGACGTCGAGGACAGACAGAAAGCCGTCGTTCAAGCGATAGCAGCCTGCCACCATCTCCGCGAGACGCGGATCGATATGCGCCGGGCAGGCGATAAGATCGGTTTCACTCGTCGCGACGACGTCTTCCGTCGCCTCGACGAGCAGCGCATATTCCTCGCCATCATGCTCGATCCCGACAGCGAGGCCGTTGGAGCGGTCAATTGCTTCGTCGAGCCACAGACAGCGATCGAGATAAAGGGCCGTCACGATACGGCCGCGCAAATTCGTCAGCCCGGCGACCTCGCGCGGCGCAAGCGGCACAGGCGTGAGATTATCGATGTAGAAAACCGTCTTTACGTGTTCGACCGGGAGGCCCACGGTCTGGCCGCGCACCCTGATCACGAAATGACGGCTTTGCGCCACGGCGGGCGTGGCGCGCTCGCGGCTGTAGCTGAAGTCCGCGACGTCGAAGGTCATGCCGCCGCCTCCGCCATGATGCGCCGCTCGATATGTTCGCCCGAAGCGGCGACGCCGTCGAGCAGCGCCCCGAGCGTTTCGACCAGCGCCCGCCTGTCGAATTTACCGACGAGGGCGCGCACGCCACAGAGAGCCGCGGCCTCCAGGCATTTCGCCGTCTTTTGCGGGGCGAGCGCGACGACGGGCAAATCCACGCGCCCCGGCGCCTGCAACAAGGCGCGCGCCAGCGCATAACCGTCCATGTCGGGCATATCGATGTCGGTCACGGCCGCGTCGATGCGCAGCCCGCCTTCGACGAGGTCGAGCGCCTCATGGCCGGAGGCCGCCGTCGTCACGTCATAGCCGGCCGCGAGCAGGACAGGCGCCAGCATGTCGCGGAAGAATTGCTTGTCATCGACAAGCAGGATTCGCGGCCGCTTATTGATCCCGCGCGTCAGTATGCCCGGATCGGCGGTCTCGATGAAATGCGCGACGTCGAGCACCTCGACGATCTGGCCGTTTATGCTCACCGTGCCGATGATTCTCGGATCGGCGCTTTTCTTCTGGAAGGATAATTCTTCCTCGAGCACGTCGATAACTTCCTCGACGAAGAGCCCGATCGCCTGCCCGGCCCCCGCAAGAACGAGGATGGGATAAGCGCGCGAAGCGTCGAGCTGCATGCCACCCGCCGCCGGAAAGATCGGCAATAGCCGTTTTTCGTAGAGCATCGCGTAGCCATCGCCTGAAGCGACAAAGCAGTCGGCGGTCACTTCCTCGATGCGCATGACGAGCGACAGCGGCAAGGCCTTCAAGGGTCCGCCGCCTGCGCGCAGCAGAATGATCCGTGTCTTCTCGCGCTCGGGCGCGGGTGGCGCGACGAGCGCCGGGCGCGCCGGCGCGGCAAGGTTGTCGAGGCCCACGGTTTCCATGATCGCCGCAGGATCGAGGATCAGCGCGACGCCGCCGTCGCCGAGAATCGTCTGGCCGGAGAAGACCCCGATGCGCGCGAGCGGTCCGGCGAGCGGCTCGATGACGATCTCCTGAACATCCGCGATGGTTTCGACCAGAAGGCCGAACCGCACTCCGCCCACGCGGAGGATGACGGCGTAGCCGTCGCGCCGCGACGCATTGTCCGGCGCATGGAGGTCGAGAACTTCCGCGAGATCGACCAGGGGCAGCGCGTCGCCGCGCAGGCGCAAGACGGGCGCGTTGTGGATCAGTTGAATTTGGTGGTCGAAGCCTTCGCCGACGCCGACAACCTCGATCACCGCCATTTGCAGGACGGCGAAGCGGGAACGGCCGCAAGATAGGATCAGCGCCGGCGCGATGGCGAGCGTCAGCGGAATGCGCAAAATGACGGTCGAGCCCTTGCCCGCCGCCGAATTGATGAAAACCGCGCCGCCGATCGACTGGATATTGGCGCGCACGACATCCATGCCGACGCCGCGGCCCGAGATTTTCGTAATGCTCGGCGCCGTCGAAAAGCCGGGCAGCATCACGAATTCGAAAATGTCGGCGTCGTTCATCCGTGCGAGCGACTCTTTCGTGGCGAGCCCCAGCGCGCTCGCCTTCGCCTTGATGGCGTCGCGATCGAGGCCGCGGCCGTCATCCTTGATTTCGATAGTGATCTGTCCTGCGTCGTAAGTCGCGCTGACGCGAATTCGGCCGGCTTCCGGCTTGCCGAGCGCCAGACGCTCTGCGCCTGTCTCGATCCCATGATCCGCCGCGTTGCGGATGATATGCGTGAGCGGCGCGCGGATGAGCTCGATGACCTGGCGATCCAGCTCCGTGTCGCCGCCGAGCGTGACGAGTTCGATCTTCTTACCGAGCTCGAGGGACAGGTCGCGCACGAGGCGCGGCAGCGTCGCGAAAAGCCGCTCGACCGGCTGCATGCGCACCTGCATCACCGCGTCCTGCAGGTCGCCGGTGACACTCGACAGGCTCTGCACGGCGGCCTTTATGATTTCGTCGTCGCCGGCGCTCGAGAGTTCGAGAAGCTGGTTGCGGGTCAACACCAGCTCCGAGACGATCCCCACCAATCGGTCGAGCACGCCGACCGACACGCGCACCGTATCGCTCAGCCGGGCGACGCCGAGGCCGGAAATATTTTCCGCCGGGCTCGTCCCCTGCGGCGGCGTGGCGGGCAGCTTGGCGTCGTGCGACGCAAGCGTCTCTTTTGGTCGAAGGCTTGCGGCGCCCTGCTCCAGCTGCACCAACAACGCCCTGTCGTCCCCTTCGGGCTCGACCTCGTTGCGGGCGATTTCGAGAAGCAACATCGACAGGCGGTCGACCGCAGCAAGAATCAGCGACACATGAGCGGAGGTCGCCGTCGCGCCGTCGCGAAGCCGCCCGATCAACGTCTCCGTGGCGTGGGTCAGCCGCGCAACGCGCGGCAGGCTCAGAAAGCCGCTCGACCCCTTGATGGTGTGGATGTGGCGGAAAAGGCTGGCGACGAGGGCCGGGTCTGTCTGATCCTTCTCGAAACGCAGCAGCTCCACCGACGTCGCGTCGATGTGCTCTGTCGCCTCCTGAAGAAAATCCTTGAGCAGATCGTCCATGCCGCGCCCCTCGCCGACCATTGCGGCGAATGGGCGCAGTATCGGCAAGAGGGGTTAAAAGAAGCGAAATCCCATCTCGAACCTTGCAGCGCGCTGTTACGCGACCGCGCTCTGCGGCTCCTGCGACGCGGCGCTGACGGCTGCGGGCTTGGCTTCGATCGTCACGAGCTCCGGCTCGGCTGCCACGGTCACATCCAGCCCGCAGGCCTTGGCGACGAGACCCGCGTAATAGGGCTGGATCGCGCGCGCATCGAGCGACCCTTCTTCCGTCTCGCCCGCGAGCAAGGCGGGGATCGTGGCGGCAAGACGGGCGTTCGTCCCCTTGGCCTCGATCTTGAAGGAAACGTTTTCCTCGTCGCCGGACGAGGAAACCGAGATCACGCCGCCGCGCGGGATGGTCGCGTCCGCCATCAAGCATAGATTGAGCAGCAGCTTGACCTTGTTTTTCGACATCAGCGCGCGCGGGACGCTCCAGTTGAGCTGGGTGCGCTCGTCGGCGAGAAGCTGGCGGGTGACAAGCTCGGCGTCGCCCGTATCGATCGACGCGCCCTTGGAGCCGGCGGCGCCGAAGGCGAGGCGGCAGAACTGCAGCCGCGCAGAAGCCTCGCCGGCGCTGGATTTGATGAGCGCCAGCGCATGACTGCGCATCTCGGCGTCCATATCCTTGTCTTCCATCACTTCGAGCCCGTTGACGATCGCGCCGACGGGAGAGATCACGTCATGGCAGACCCGCGAGGACAGCAGGGCCGCGAGATCGAGGGCGTCGAGCGAGAACTGGGTCATTGGGCTATCCCGTTGGCGCGCGGGCGCGCGATGGTTGCGTGATGCGCTGCAGAAGTCCTTTGCCGCGAGTCAGCAAAGAAAAAGCGAACGAATCACCGCATTCAATTTTCTCGAAAGGTAACCGCGGCGGCGCAGATTGCAAATTGCAAGCGTCCGGGTCGTAAACAAAAACTAAAGGATAGTCTTATGACCGATCACTGGACGACGCCGACTTTCTCGCCGACTGACCGCGCTGGACTTGCGCGGCTTTTCGGCGATCTCGTCGTGGGCGCCGGCGCGCTGGCGATGGAGGTGCTGGCGCGCCCCAATGTCGAGTCTCGCCTCAAGGACGACAAATCTCCTGTGACTGAAGCGGACGAGCGGGTCGAGGACTATCTGCTGGCCGCGCTCGCCCGCGATCTTCCCGGCGTGCCGATCATCGCCGAGGAAGCTGCGGCGCGCGGCGAGACCGCGCCGCACGGCGAGGCCTTCCTGCTCATCGACCCAATCGACGGCACGCGCGAGTTCCTTGCGCGCAGCCCGGAATTCACCGTCAATCTCGCGCTCGTCGTCGACGGCGCGCCCGTGGCCGGGGCCATCTCCGCGCCAGCCGGGTCGAAAGTGTGGTTCGGCGGCGTCGACAGCTTTATGGCCGACGCCGCGCCCGGCGGCGCCCTGCCGGCGTCGCAGGATTGGCGGCGCCTGCATACGCGCAAGGCTCCAGCGCAGGGAATGACCGCGCTCGTCTCAAAGTCCCATCTCGATCCGGAAACGGAAGCCTTTGTCGCCCGCCTTCCAGTTGCAGAGCGCATGTCTGTCGGCTCGTCCTTGAAGTTCTGCGCAGTGGCGGAGGGAAGAGCGGATGTCTATCCCCGCTTCGGGCCGACCATGGAATGGGACACGGCCGCCGGCGACGCCATTTTACGCGCCGCCGGCGGCGTGGTGCTCGATCCCTCGGGTACCCCGCTGCGATACAACAAGTCGCGCGAAAAATATCGCAACGGCCCCTTCATCGTCTGGGGCGACCCCGCATCCGCAACGCTTTCTTAACGACGTCGCGCGACTTTTACGCAAGCTGGCGACGCCGCCGCTGGGCTGACGCATTCGCGCCGCGCGACGGCCGCACTCGACGCCGAGGCGTCGAGCATCGGTTATGCGCGTTTTGGAGTCCAAGTAACATGAGCGTTTCGTCTTCCTCCCGCCGCGACCTCATCCGTCTCGCCGCCGCCGCTGCGGCCAGCGCCGCGCTTCCCTCCCTCGCGCGCGCCGTGCAGCGGCCCGAAAGCTATACGAGCGGCGAGATCGTCGAGAACGGCCATCACTTTTTCGGCTCCATCTCGCGCGGCCTCGCCGAAGGGCTGGAGCGCGCCAACAAGCAATGGGGCAAGCCCAACGCCTATATTCTCGGCCAGGAGGCCGGCGGCGCCTTCGTCGGCGGGGTGCGTTACGGCGAAGGCACGATGTTCACGCGCAATGCCGGGCAGAAGCGCGTCTATTGGCAGGGTCCGTCGATCGGCTTCGACGCCGGCGCCGACGGCGACCGCACCATGATGCTGGTCTATAACCTGCCCGACGTCGAGGCGATCTACCGCCGCTACGCGGGCGTCAATGGCTCGGCCTATCTCGTCGGCGGATTAGGCTTCACCGCGCTAAATAACGAGGACGTCGTCGTGATGCCGGTGCGCTCGGGCGTCGGCGCGCGTCTCGGCGTCGCGCTCGGCTATCTGAAGTTCACGCCGGATTCGACCTGGAACCCCTTCTGAGGGCCCCTTGCCCTTCGACGCGTCGGACAAACTTCCCGCGAAAACCGGCGCCCGCTCGCGTCGGGCAAGCCTCGCCGCCGACCGCATCGTCGCGCTTGGCCTCAGGCATAGTTTCTGGCTCGACCTGCATCACCGCGCCGTCACGGCGCGCTGGCCGACCTTTTTCGCGGCCGCGGCGGCTGTCTTCGTTCTCTTCAACCTTGCCTTCACGGGCCTTTACTTGCTGGGCGACGACCCCATCGCCAACGCCCGGCCCGGCAGTTTCATCGACTACTTCTTCTTCAGCGTGGAGACCTTCGCCACCGTCGGCTATGGCGACATGCATCCGCGCACCTATTATGGCCACGCCCTCGCGGCGGCCGGCGCCTTCATCGGCGTCTGCGCGCTGGCGGTGACGACGGGGCTGGTCTTCACCCGCTTCGCCCGGCCCCGCGCGCGCATCCTTTTCGCCCGCACGCCGGTCCTCGCAAATTTCAACGGCGCGCCCACGCTGATGATCCGCTTCGCCAATCAGCGCCATAATATGATCCTCGACGCGAATGCCGAGCTTTGGCTCCTGCGGCTCGAAAGCTCGGCGGAGGGGGCGCTCTATCGCCGCTTCCATCGCCTCGCGCTGACGCGCGACGAGAGCCCAATTTTCTCGCTGAGCTGGACAATCATGCATGTCGTCGACGCGGCAAGTCCGCTACACGGGCTGTCATCGGACGACCTTGCTGAGAGCGAAGCCAGCCTCATCCTGATCTTTGAGGGCCAGGACGAGACATCGAGCCAGACGTTGCGCGCGCGCATGACTTATCCGCTCTGTGAGGTGGCGGTCGGGAAGGAATATGTCGACATCCTCGGCGCCGACGAAAGCGGAGCGGCAATCATCGACTACGCGCTCTTCCATGAGACGCGCGCCAGCGGGCCGGTTTGAGCGAAGCCGGCGATGCTTTGATTTCACACGCGGGACGTGGCACTCTCCCGGTTATCCCGCCCGAAGGTCCCATGGGGGCGCGAGGTTGACGTCTTGATCGAACAGGCGATGTATTTCGCGCTCGGCTTTCTCGTCGCCGGGCTCATTACCCTTCTCTTCCTGCCGGCCTTCTGGCGGCGCGCCATGCGCCTTTCCATGCGTCGGCTGCAAATGCTCGCCCCCATGTCCATGGAGGAGGTCATCGCCGAGCGCGACCTGCTGCGCGCCGATTTCGCCCTGCGCGAGCGCCGGCTGGAGCAGGAGATGGAGGCGGTGAAAGCCTCGAAAGCTGACGACCTCGCCGCCGTCGGCCGCCACGCCGCGCGCGTCGTCGAGGCGGAAACGGCGCGCAAGAAAGCCGAGGCGGATAATCGCGACATGGAATTGCGGCTGCGCGAGTCGCAGAAGATCCTGGCCGAGCGCACCGACCTTTTGCGCTCCACCGAGCTTGCGCTGCATGAGATGACCGAGCGCGCCGATCGTTGGGTCGAGCGCCTGCGGCTGCTCGAATCCGACAAGGAAGAGCTTGGCCGCGAGAAGGAGGCGCAATATAGCCGCGTCGTCGCGCATGAAGCCAAGATCGGCGCGCTGCACGAACAGAACACGCAGCTTCAGCGTGAATTTGACGCGATGAAGGAGGAATTCGCCGGCGTATCCGTCGAGGCTGACCGCGTCCCGGGCCTCGCCGAGGATTTGGAGAAGACGCAGAAAGAACTCGAAGAGACGCGCGCCGAGCGACAGACGCTGCTCCAGGAGCGCGACAAGGCGCGCGCCGAAGGCGCCGCCGAGAAGGAGCGCCGCGAGAACGAGGTCGAGCGCCTTGAAAACGCCCTGCGCGCCGCGCGGGCGGAAGCGCGCGAGGGCGCCGACAAGCTGGAGATCGCGCGCGCCGACAACGCCATGCTGCAGGGCGCCAATGAGGCGCTGCGCGCCGAGCGCGCCCAACAACGCCTCGCCGGCGCCCAGCCCTCCCAGGCCGACATCGCTGCCCTACGAGAAGCACTCGCCGGCTTCGGCAATCGCGTGGTGGATCTTGTCGAGCCCGTCCACGAGCGCGCCGGCTGACGGCGGTCGCTTGAACAGATCGCTTTGGAGTGGCGCCCCGACGCTTTGCTTGATCCAATGCAAAAGGCCCGGCGCAAACCGGGCCTTTCCGCCGCCAAAAAGGCAAGGCCGCAGTCGCATCGGATTAGAACCTGGCGACGACCGGCATGGATCTCCAGTCGAAGTGATAGTTGACGCCGACGCAGGCGATTACGCCCAGATAGTTGAACGTCGTCGTTGCGCCATTGACGATCGCGATCGAATTCGGCGCAGCAGGGTTGATCAGGAGATGGCGTCGCCAGATAGCCGACACGGCCTCTGACCGTGCCAATCCACCCGATGCCCGTAGAAGCGTTCACAACACCGCTTTGCAGATGCAGGAAGTTCTCCGCGGGGTTTGCCGTATTGCCGGAGGCTCCCGCCAAGCCGTACGACGTTCCGCCGCCCGAGATGCTGGTCCCTTGAAAATCCGTCTCGAAGCCGAGCACGACGTGCGGGCTGACCTGATAGTTGTAACCAATCTGCCCACCGCCGACGACACCGGCCTGCCCGACGCTGGCGTTCCCTGCCCGATAGCCGGACGTCCAGCCGAACGGTAGATTATACGCACCTGCCGCCCAGTCGTAGACGGAATAGCCAGTGGTCGTAACAGTTGTGGACGTGCTGACTCCGCCACCCAGGTTCACGCCGGCATAAAATCCTGTCCACATTGGCGGGGGCGGGGGCGGCGGAAGGACCGGCGGCCCCTTATGCCAGGGAAGGTCGGCTGCAAGAGCGGAGCTGGCGATCAGCGCCAGAGTCGTGACCGAAATAGCAATCTTTTCATTATCGGGGTCTCCAGGAATTGGCGATCGCTACGTGCGCTCGACGACTCCTGAGTAGCGGCGTCAAATTGCTCGCGATTTTCAGCAACGTTGCCGCTTTGCAAATGCTAAGACTGTTGGAAAAGCCTGCCTCGCTATCCGCAGCTTGACCGCCCCCGCGCCCTTTGGTTTGAAGGGCGACGTTCAAACTTTCACCGAGGCCCGCCCTTGCTCTTCGTCGCCCTTTGCTTCGACAAGCCCGGTCACGTCGACCTGCGCATGTCCACCCGCGCCGCCCATCTCACCTTTCTCGACGCGCATGCGGCGCAAGTGAAGCTCGGCGGGCCCTTTGTCGAGAACGACAAGCCGGTCGGCTCCATGCTCATCCTCGACTGTCCCGATGAAGCCTCGGCCCGCGCCTTGCTTGCGCAAGATCCTTACGCGCATGCCGGCCTTTTCGAGCGCGTCGAACTGAAGGCCTGGAAGCGCGTCGTGGGCGCGGAGCTATAGATGGCGCATTGGCTTTTGAAAAGCGAACCCTCGAAATGGTCCTGGGACCAGCAGGTCGAGGCGGGAGCGAAAGGCACGTTCTGGAACGGCGTGCGCAACCATCTCGCCAAGAAACATCTGATGGCGATGAAGAAGGGCGAACGCGGCTTCTTCTACCACTCCAACGAAGAGCGGGCGATCGTCGGGATCATCGAGATCATCAAGGAATATTACCCCGATCACACCGACGAGACCGGCAAATTCGGCATGGTCGACGTGAAGGCGGTGAAGCCTTTGAAGAAGCCCGTCACGCTGGCGCAAATCAAGTCCGAGCCGCGGCTCGCCGAGATGGTGCTCGTCAATAATTCGCGGCTCTCTGTCCAGCCGGTGACGGATGAGGAATGGGCGGTCGTGATGGAGCTGGCGGGCTAATGCCGCGCGTCGCTCAGAACCGCTTAACGGACCTCAATTATCCCCCGTTCTTCGTCGTCTCTCCCGCCACCGCCGGCTGATCCTTTAGCCCATTCTTGATCTTGTCCAGGATCTTCGGCAGGTCGTCCGGATCGGGGCTCAGATCGCGGGCATGGTTCCATTGGAACTGCGCCTCGAGCTTGCGGCCCACGCGCCAATAGGCGTCGCCCAGATGGTCGTTGATCACCGGATCAGAGGGCTTCAGGTCGATCGCCTTCTCCAGCTCGCGCACGGCGTCGTCCCACCGGCCGAGGCGGTAATAGGCCCATCCCAGGCTGTCGACAATATAGCCGTCGCGCTGGCGCAGATCGACGGCGCGGCGCAGCATCCGGAACGCCTCGTCGAGATTGATCCCCTGATCCACCCAGCTATAGCCGAGGTAGTTCAGCACCAGCGGCTGATCGGGGTTCAGCTCCAGCGCCTTCTTGAGGTCGGACTCGGCGCCCTTCCAATCCTTGCGGCGCTCATTGGCGATGCCGCGATAGTAGTAGAGCAGCCACTGGCCCTTGTCGGGCTTGGGCTGCAAAGCGATGACGCGCGAATAAGTCGCCGCCGCGTCGGCGAAGAGCTTGCGCGAGCGCTGGAGATTGCCCAGCGCCGTCAGCGCCTCCTGATTTTTCGGATTGGCGCCCACCACCTGGGCGAGATGCTCGCTCGCCTCCTTCGACTTGCCGAGCGTCTCGAGCAGCAGCGCCGCCTGCACGTCGGCGTTGACCCGAAGCGCGCTGTCCTTGGGCACGCTGTCATAGAGGTCGATCGCCGTCTCTTCCTGCTTCATGCGCTCATAGACGTCGCCGAGCGTGATGATGGCGAGGGCGTTCTCGGGCGCGAGATGGAGCGCCAGGCGCAGATAGATGAGCGAGGCCAGCTCGTCGCCCGAGCGGCCGCCGACGGCGCCGAGCCCATAGAGCGCTTCGCCGGCGCCCTCCTCGGGCGTGCGCACGAAAGGCGGCAGCGGCTTACCCTCGTCGAGCGCCGTAAGGCCGGCCGTGATGATCGGATGGCCGGGCGCCACCTCGTCGAAACCTTGATACAGCTTCTTGGCTTCGTCGCGCTGGCCGCGGCTCGCGAGGAAGCGGGCGTAGGCGTCGACGAGACGCAGCGTGTTCCGCTCGGCGCCATAGGCCGATTTGAAGCGCTTCTCGGCCTCCGCCTTGTTGCCGCCCATGTCGGCGATCAGCGCCGCGTGATAGTCGCGGAAAACGATGAAAGCCTCGTCGTTCAGCGAGTCGAGCGTCGCGAGCGCCTTGCGCGTGTCCTTGGCGCCGGCATAGGTCCAGGCGGTCAGCAGCGTCGAGGTGATGTCGTGGCGCCGGTCGCCGCCGCTCTTGGCCAGCTCGGCCCGCGCCGCCGCGTAACGGCGGTTCTTGATGAGATCGACGCCCTTGGTCAGATGCGCGAGGCCATTGGCCTTGTCATGGGCCACGACGCGCGGCGCGAGCGCCACCGCATCGGCCATATTGCCATTGGCGAGCGCCGCGACGAAAGAGCGGTCGACCAAATCCTGATTGTTGGGATCGTCGCGCAGCGCCTCACGGAAGAAGGTCGAGGCGGCGAGCGTGTCGCGCTCGGCGCCGGCGACGATCGCTGCGAGATAATTGCCGGAAATGCTCGACCCGACCTCGAAAGGCCGCGCGACCGAAAGGTTTCCCTCGCGGGCCAGCGCGAAGCTCGCCGTCGGGAAAGCGCACCAGGCGGCGGAAAGGGCGACGAGCGCCACGCCGCCGCGCAGCAACAGGCTCCTGGCGCCGCGGGACGCGGCAGCGAGCGGATCAGCGAAACGAGGCACGGGCGCTTTCCTAGGAAAAGGGCGGCGCGTCCTTGCAGCAAGACATGGCGCATCCGCCCGGACGAGTGGCCGGAGTG
Source organism: Methylocystis sp. MJC1 (assembly GCF_026427715.1). Taxonomy (NCBI): domain Bacteria; kingdom Pseudomonadati; phylum Pseudomonadota; class Alphaproteobacteria; order Hyphomicrobiales; family Methylocystaceae; genus Methylocystis; species Methylocystis sp. MJC1. The sequence continues at coordinate 2,971,066 of NZ_CP107558.1, forward strand.
GTCAGGTTCGGCCCCAAAGATGGCGGTTTTGCGCCCGCGAAGCAAGGCGGAACGATGCGCCCTCGTGGCAATCCGATTATAGCGACCTGGCCATTGATCCCCATACCTCCCCTTCACGGGAAGGTCGGCGGCCGTAGGCCGCCGGGTGGGGCCGCGCCGCAACAGCAGTGGTGGGGCTTTACCCCACCCGACCCCGCTCACGCGGGGCCACCCTCCCCGTAAAGGGGAGGGATGGGCTCACGCCCAGCATCCACCGCAAAAAGAAAAAGCCCCTCGTCCCTGGAAGGACGAGGGGCCAAACCAGTAAGTCGACGTCAGCTCAGCTGATCGCCTTCACAATCTTCTGCGCGGCGTCATCGAGATCGTCGGCCGGGATCACATTCAGCCCCGACTCGCTGATGATCTTCTTGCCCAGATCGACATTGGTGCCTTCGAGGCGCACGACCAGCGGCACCTTGAGCCCCACTTCCTTCACCGCCGCGATCACGCCTTCCGCGATGGTGTCGCAGCGCATGATGCCGCCGAAGATATTGACCAGAATGCCCTTCACATTCGGGTCGGCGGTGATGATCTTGAAGGCCGCCGTCACCTTCTCGGTCGTGGCCCCGCCGCCGACGTCGAGGAAGTTCGCCGGGAAGGCGCCATAGAGCTTGATGATGTCCATGGTCGCCATCGCGAGGCCGGCGCCATTGACCATGCAGCCGATATTGCCGTCGAGCGAGATATAGGCGAGGTCGTGCTTCGAGGCCTCGATCTCCTTCTCGTCCTCTTCCGAGAGATCGCGCAGCTCGGCCAGCTCCGGATGGCGGTAAAGCGCGTTGTTCTCGAAGCTCACCTTGGCGTCGAGGCAGCGCAGCTTGCCGTCCTTGGTGGTGATCAGCGGATTGATCTCGAGAAGCTCCATGTCCTTGGCGACAAAGGCCGCATAGAGCTTCGCGACGAGATCGCCCGCCTGCTTGGCGAGATCGCCCTTGAGGCCGAGCGCGTCGGCGACGCGGCGGCCGTGGTGCGGCATCAGGCCGGTGGCCGGATCGACCGAGAAGGTGATGATCTTCTCAGGCGTGTCGTGCGCGACCTTCTCGATGTCCATGCCGCCTTCCGTCGAGACGACGAAGGCGATGCGCGAGGTCGCGCGGTCGATCAGCATGGAGAGATAGAATTCCTTCTCGATCGCGGCGCCGTCCTCGATGTAGAGGCGGTTGACCTGCTTGCCGGGCTCGCCGGTCTGGATCGTGACGAGCGTATTGCCGAGCATCTGCCGGGCGAAGGCTTCCGCCTCTTGAATCGACTTGGCGATGCGCACGCCGCCCTGCGGGCCGGCGGCGTCTTCCTTGAACTTGCCCTTGCCGCGGCCGCCGGCATGGATCTGCGCCTTCACCACATAGACCGGGCCGGGAAGCTTTTTGGCGGCCTCGGCGGCCTCATCGGCCTTCAGGACCGGAAAGCCAGCGGCGACGGGCGCGCCGAACTCGCGCAAAATGGCTTTGGCCTGGTATTCGTGGATATTCATGCCGGAGTCTCTCCTCGAAGCAAAAACGGCGCGCCTTTTGGCCTGGCGCTTAATGGCCATGGCGGGGCGGAGTCGTCAAGCGGGTGAGCGGGCGAGCGAGAGAATGCTGGGCGGGAGCAAATCCCTCCCCGTTGCATAGGAGGGCGGCGCCGAAAGCGGCGTCGGGCAGAGTAAGGCCACAATTGGTAGCCGGCTCAGCACCATGTTCAATTCGGGGAAGGAGCAAACTACCTCCTACCAAAGCCTCGGCTTATGTGAGGCAGGAGCAACTCCACATGAATTCTAGAGACGTCGAAAAATGCCCGCAATGCGATGGCACTGGTGTTGATCCACAGCAACGGCCCAAACCAACTCCTGAGGGACAAGTAAGCGCCGACAAGTGCGTCCAGTGCGGCGGAACAGGTCGAGTTCCAACCGCGCGCAAAAAGCGATCGAATTAAATGCGCAGCCTCAGTAAGGGTTGCAGTGAGCTGATTTTTGAGGTTTGCGCGGCGTTGTCCGCGCTCACGGCGGCCGTCTACTGGTTCCGATCAGCATGGGGCGATCTACCGCAGATGGGAAGTTACTGGGTAGCGTCCCAAAAGATGACCCATTTTTCCAAGCGATGCTGTCCGCAGCAGAAATGAATCAGAAAGGAGCGTGTTTCAGTGGGGTTTCTGCTGTATTTTGGTGCTTAAGAATTTTGGTAAACAGGTTTTGGCCAGAGTCATACCTCCCCTGGGTTAAAGGATGGCGTTTAAGACGAACTCAAAGGAAAGAGTAGGTCTTGGTCTTCATCTAAAATCCTCTCGAATTTACCCTCCGTCCCCCTTCTTATTCCGGCGCGCCGCCAACAGCGGCAAGGCATCGAAATCAGCTCTCATGAACGCCTCTTTCTTGGCGCGGCTCCAGCCCTTGATCCGTCGCTCGGTTGCTATAGCATCCGTCAACTGCTCGAAATGCGCGGACCAAAGCAGCTTCACGGGCCGCCGCCGCGATGTGTATTCGGCGTTGATCCCGGCATTGTGCTCGCCGACGCGAGTTTCGACCTCCTTGCGCGTCAAGCCTGTGTAATAGCTGCCGTCGGCGCAATGGAGGATGTAGACACTCGCGCCTTCGATCCCCATCGCAGTCCTCGTGCTTCAAGACAGCGGCTTCGCCGCTTCCTCAGCATGAGAACTGCTTTGCGTGTCCGCAAGCGCTTTAGAGGCCCCCGAACGGGCGTCACCTTCGATTAAGAGGCGCGGACGCCCCTCGTGCTTCGAGACGCCTGCTGCGCAGGCTCCTCAGCATGAGGGGCTTCTGCATCTACGCCAAACACTTAGGCCTCATCCTGAGGAGCGAGCGAAGCTCGCGTCTCGAAGGACGAGGCCGCCTCGGAGGTTTGTTGACAAACCAGAGAGCGCGAAGCCCTAAATTTATTTTGTCGCCCTCTCCCCGCGCACGCGCGGGGAGAGGGGGCAGAGCGCGGCCCTCCATAGAAAAATTCGCTCCCGAGTTTATCCCCACCCTCCAAAACCGCCTTATCCTTCCCCCGCCTCGCCAACTTGCAGGGGCGTCGTCAGGGTCGGCGGCGCCGGCGGGGTCGGTTAAGCGCGGGACGCGACCCTCGTTCCGCGCGGGAATCCGGCGCCGCCCGCCGGGTCTCTCCTTCGTGGGGAGATTGCGTGGCGCTTGTCACGCAAAGGCTGGGCATAATTTCCGCGCCCGCAACACGCGGCCCGAGTACCGAAAGGGAAAGCGCCGGCGGGCCGGAGGCGGCGCATGTCGAGGCCCTTGCGACGCGCTCGGGTGGCCAGAAACCATCCGGGAAAGAAGCAGTCGCCGTCTGGCGGCTGTGCCCGAAGGGCCAAGGTCACAGGATGACCCCACCCCGGACGGAAAGGTGCGCGCGAATAAAGACCGCAGCCGGACGCCCTGGTTCCGATGCGTTTGCTTCCTTCACGCGACCGGCCGAACGGGGCCGGGGCGTCCCAGCTTCCTGCCATCGCCTTGCGTCGGAAACGGCGGCGGGGGATTCGGCGCTGGGCGGCTCCTGTGGCGACACTCGTGGAGCTGCATCGCCCCCATCCCTGCCCCTCCTGGCCTTCGGCTTAAGCTTTGCCAAATCCCGAGTTTCGAAAAGACTTTCTTGGTCGGGTTGTTGCTTACGTGCAACAGACGCTCGACACTGCAGACAGCTATAAGGGCTCAAGCTGCTCTTGAAAGCTTGGCAACTGAAGGATTAATCCATTGCCATTCATTCTGTCTCAAGTCATTGACGCATGCCGGTGGGTCGGAGCTCTGCTCGTTCTGGCCGTTCACGCGACTAACATGTTTGTGAACCTCGCCGACATCATGAGTGCGCCGCATTCATCTTTCGTCTACGCATGGTGGTTTGTCGTCAGCTTCGAGCTTGGCCATCAGGCGGTCGTTGGCTTCTTTGTAATATCAGGCTATCTCGTCGGCGGCGCCGTCCTGGCTTACCTGAGAAAGCAGCAAGACTTTCTTCGTGAATATCTCATCCACCGGTTCGCGCGGATCTATATTGTCCTTATCCCCGCCCTTCTCCTTACGGTGGTGCTAGACGGCGCCGGGCGCGTTCTGTTTTTGGCGAGCGGCGTTTATGACTTGCCCGTATTCCAGGGCCACTTCGCTCCGCGCCTCTTTGTGACCAACCTTCTGAACCTGCAAAGCATCCTTTCAGAATTTTTCGGCACCAACGGCCCTCTTTGGTCGCTTGCGTGTGAATTTTGGTACTATATCACCTTCCCGCTGTTGTTGCTGCCGCTGGCGCGAAACTATTCGCTCGGCCTTAGGCTTGCCGGCTTTCTCTTCGGCGTGGCCCTGTGCTGGGTGTTCGCGACATCCTCCCACTGGTTCAGGTGGGGTTATTTACTTTGGGCGATGGGAGCGCTCGCGACGCTGGCGCAGCGGCCTCCGATCACATCGCGGTGGCTGGCGCTTGCTCTCTACGCTGGCGTCGTCATCCCCGTTCGCCTGCTCGTGCGCGGGCCGTTACTTGCCGCGTACCCCTGGCTGCAAGACGCCGCCGATCTCATGACAGCCGTGTTCTTGGTGAATTTCGTGCTCGCCCTGCGGTTCAGCCCGGAAGAAGGGTGGGCGCTTTTTCGTCCCAAGCTGCACAAGAAACTCGCCGATTTTTCATTCTCGCTCTACAGCATCCACCTCCCGGTGCTGGTCTTTTTCCGCGCAGCTGTCGCGCAGGCTATGGGAGCGTCCTGGCCGCAACAGCCCGCAACGCCTGCCCATTGGATGACGCTGGCCGCAGCGATGAGCCTCGCCGTTGGCGCGGGCTATCTGTTCTCGCGTTACACAGAGGCGCACACCGGCGCGGCTCGACGTTACCTGCGGCAGATGCTCGCGCGTTTCGAACGCATTGCGCCAAGCCAGTCTGCGCCCGCGCCCTAAAAGAGGTTTCATGTCTGGCTGAGGGCGTCCATGGAACTGCGTCGCCCCCCTACCCCTCCCCGCCACTTCGTGGGGGGAGGGAGAAGAGCGGCACCGTTAGCGCGCTTTCCGCTCGCATGGAATCATGCGAGCGATAAGAAAGCGCGCAGAGTCAAAAAGCTGGAGCGCATTCTTATCGCAAAAGTCTATCAACTTTTGCGGAATGCGCTCTAGCGATCAACGAGACACAATGGCGAATTTGGGCCTGAGCCGCCTCCCTCCCCCGCGAAATCCCTACGCCACCCCCTTCACATCTGGTGGCGTCGCCTCATCGGCCAACTGCCCCAGCGCCTCGTCGATACCGAGCTGCGTCTGCTGCTGCGAGCCGAGGCGGCGGATGGAGATCGTGCGTTCGGCCGCCTCCTTCTTGCCGGCGACGAGAAGCACGGGAACCTTGGCGAGCGAATGTTCGCGTACCTTGTAGGTGATCTTCTCGTTGCGCGCGTCAACATCGACATTGAGACCGAGCTTGCGCGCCGCCGCCGCCACCTCATAAGCGTAGTCGTCGGCCTCCTGCGTGATCGTACAAATGACGATCTGCAACGGCGAGAGCCACAGCGGCAGATGGCCGGCGTAATGCTCGATCAAAATGCCGGTGAAGCGTTCGAGCGAGCCGAACATGGCGCGGTGGATCATCACCGGGACCTTCTTCTCGCTGTCGGCGCCGATGTAGAAAGCGCCGAAGCGCACGGGCAGGTTGAAGTCGACCTGCGTCGTGCCGCATTGCCATTCTCGGCCGATGGCGTCGCGCAGCGTATATTCGAGCTTGGGTCCATAGAAAGCGCCTTCGCCCTCCTGAACGCCGGTCTTCAGCCCGCGCTTGGCGAGTTCATCCAGCACGCGCCACAACGCCGCTTCCGCCTTGTCCCAGGCTTCGTCGGAGCCCACGCGCTTCTGGGGGCGGGTCGACAGCTTCACCACCACATCATCGAAGCCGAAGTCGCGATAGATGGTGAGGATGAGGTCGTTGATCTTCAGCGCCTCGTCCATGATCTGGTCTTCGGAGCAGAAGATATGCGCGTCGTCCTGCGTGAAGGCGCGCACGCGCATCATGCCATGCAGCGCGCCCGAGGGCTCGTAGCGATGCACGACGCCGAACTCGGCGATCTTCACCGGCAGGTCGCGATAGGACTTCAAGCCGTTCTTGAAGATCTGCACATGGCCAGGGCAGTTCATCGGCTTGATCGCGAAGACGCGTTCGTCCTCCGTCTTGGTGACGAACATGTTCTCGCGATAGGTCTGCCAATGGCCGGAGGTTTCCCACAAGGCGCGGTCGAGCACCTGCGGCGTGTTGACCTCGGTGTATCCGGCGGCCTTCTGCTTGCGGCGCATGTAGGAGACGAGCGACTGGAAGAGCGTCCAGCCCTTCGGATGCCAGAAGATCGCGCCCGGTCCCTCCTCCTGGAAATGGAAGAGATCCATCTCGCGGCCCAGGCGCCGATGGTCGCGGCGCTCGGCCTCCTCCAGGCGATGCAGATAGGCGTCCAACTCCTCCTGCGTCGTCCAGGCGGTGCCATAGATGCGCGAGAGCATGGGCTTGGTCGAGTCGCCGCGCCAATAGGCGCCCGCGACCTTCATCAGCTTGAAGGCGTTGCCGATCTTGCCGACCGAGGGCAGATGCGGGCCGCGGCAGAGATCGAGCCAGTGCCCCTGCTTGTAGACCGAGAGCGGCTCGTCCGACTTGATGCTGTCGATCAGCTCGCCCTTGAAGGTCTCGCCCTTGGCGATGAACCATGTCTTGGCGTGATCGCGGTCCCATTCCTCGCGCAAGATCGGCGCGTCGCGGGCGATAATCTCGCGCATCTTCTTCTCGATGACCGGCAGGTCCTCGGGGGTGAAGGGCTCGGCGCGGTGGAAGTCGTAATAGAAGCCGTTCTCGATGACCGGGCCGATCGTCACCTGCGTGCCGGGGTAAAGCTCCTGCACGGCCTCGGCCAGCACATGGGCGGCGTCGTGGCGAATGAGCTCCAGCGCGCGGGGATCGTCGCGCGAGACGAATTCGATCCTGGCGTCCTTCTGGACGGGCTTCATCAGATCGACGAGCGCGCCGTCGAGCGTCATGGCGACGCTGCGCTTGGCCAGAGAGGGGGAGATGCTTTTGGCGATGTCGAAGCCGGTGACGCCGGGCTCGAACTGACGGGACGCCCCGTCGGGGAAAGTAACCGCAACCATATGACGCTCCTGTCGCGCTCATTCGCCGACACGGATCGGCGTGAGTCGCTTAGCGATTTGTGAAGGAGCGCGTTGTAACGCCGCGGGCGCGGCGGCGCAATCGAGGCCGCAGCCAGTCAGCCTCCGCCGCCGGCCTCTGTGTAAAAAAGAATGCCTCCAACACGCGCAATAATGGCTTTCAAAGCAGCCCGCCGACCCCCCTCTGGTCGACGGTCTTGGAGGGGGGAAGCTACTCTTCCTCCCCCTCCTCCCTGTGCGCTTCGGAAACGGCCGAAGCGACGTCGGCGACGGAAAGGAACTCGTCCTTGTCCACGTCCTTGAGAATGTCGCCCAGACTTTCGGAGCTGTCCTTAGTCCAGTTGACCTCCTCCTTGCCGTGTTGGCGGATGAGATCCTCCTTGGAGATCGGGAAGCTTGCGCCATGGAGCGCCTGCGTCACCGATGCGACGCCGAAGGCGAAGCCCTTTGCAGGTCCCTTGTGGCCGCTGCCGCGACCCTCGCCCGTGTTTCCGGTCGTTCGAGGCATCATGTCCTCCTGGTCCGGCTTGCGCTAGTGCTTCTTGCCGCCCTTCGCGGGGCCGCCGCCTTCCGAGCGCTTGCCTTCCTCGATGAGCTCCTTCACGCGCTGCCCACCCTTGTGGCCGAGCTCGGAGTAGCCCTCGGGCCCAAGCTCTTCCTTGCGGATTTCGCCGCCCATCTTGCCGGCTTCCTTGACCGTCATCGGCTTGGCTGGCGATTTCCCGCCGCCCTGCGTTCCACTCTGTTTCTGCGGCATCTTCTGTTCCTTTCGCCGTTACGGCGAAACCCAAGGATCAGGCTTCGCCGTCCTCTTCATCGTCTTGCTCGGTAGTCTTGATCTCTTCGCCGCCTTCCTCACGCTCCAGGCGCTTGCCTTCCTCGACAAGCTGCTTCACGCGCTGGCCGCCCTTGTGGCCGCCGAGGCGTCCTGCCTCTTCGACCGTCATCTGCCCAGGTCGAACCGGCGGCTTCTGGGGCTCTGTGTGCTTCTGCGGCATATTGGCCTCCTTCTCCTTTGGTGGCCACTCAGTGGCGCGGCTTGGTCTCGCCGCCCTTGCCCTTCGTCTGTTCCTTCTCCTTGCCTTCCTCGATCAGCTCCTTCACGCGCTGACCGCCCTTATGGCCGCCCTTCTCGCCGCCGAGGTGGCCGGCTTCCTGGACGGTCATCTTTCCCTTGCCGGTCTTCCCCGGCTCCTGGCCAGACTGTCGCTGCGCCATCTTCCTTCTCCTTCAGGCGTCGAGGTTAGTGACGCGGTTTGCCGCGACGGCTCGCCTCATCTTCCTGCTCGTTCATCTCGCCGCCCTCGCCTTCGGCGCGCTTACCTTCCTCGATCAGCTGCTTGACGCGCTGCCCGCCCTTGTGGCCGAGCTCAGAGTAGCCCTCAGGACCCAGCTGCTCCTTGCGCGCTTCGCCGCCCATCTTGCCGAGCTCGGAATAGCCTTCCGGGCCGAGCTGCTCCTTGCGCGCCTCGCCGCCCTTCTTGCCCATTTCCGAGTAACCCTCGTGGCCGAGCTGCTCCTTGCGGACTTCGCCGCCCATCTTGCCGATCTCGGAATAGCCTTCCGGGCCGAGCTCTTCCTTGCGGATTTCGCCGCCCATCTTGCCGGCTTCCTGAACCGTCATCGTGCCCTTGGACTTCTCTGTGCCTTTTCCGTGTTCCGTGCCGTGACTGCGTGGCATTGTGACCTCCCGTTCAACTGCTGCGCTGGAAGTTCGAGGGCTTTTTTCATCCCCCTGCCGTAGCCGGCCAGCGCATCCTTCCAGCCGAGCAGCCCCTCGTCCGGTTGCCAGAGCGCCGGCGCTTCAGGGACTGAAACGCCGGTCGCTATCGCCAGACGATCGAAGCGATCAGCGCTAGATCGTTTGCGCGTGGAGCATGGGAAGTAAGTACGAATACGTATTCGAACGTTCACGCCGGGAAAGCATCCGCCACGCTCGGGCCGAACAGCGTTTTTTCTTATTTGCCAGCATGTTTGAGCGGCGCGCGAGCGCGACCTTTTTGCCTTGCGACGCGTTGAAGGGAGCATGAATTCGACAGACGAGCGACTTCGCGCCGGCGCCAAACGCACGGTCTACGAACGCGCCTTCTCTTATTTTTCACCCGACCGGCCCTGGATCGCGACGCTGGTCGTCCTCATCGGCGTTTCCGTGGGCGTTGGATTGCTGGAAGCCTGGCCGCTTGCAGTGCTCGTCGACTCGGTGCTGACAACGGAGCCTAAGGGCGGCTGGCTGCACGGTTATTTTCTGGCCGTTTTGCCGAAGGACAAGCCGGGACAAATTCTCGGCCTCGTCCTCATCGGCCTTGTTCTGCAAATCATCGGCTATTCGGCCTGGATGGCCCGCATGATGATCAATTATTACCTGAACTATTGGGGCACCACGCGCGTGCGCGCGGATCTCTTCGGCAAGCTGCAACGGCTCGATCTGGCTTATCACCAATCGCGGCCGCTGGGCGACTCCATCTACCGCCTGACCACCGACGCCTTCGGCCCCTGGGGCGTCGTCGATATCATGATCGGCACCTCCGTCGCGGCTGTAACTCTTGTCGTCATGACGGCGATCCTGCTGTCGCGCAGCGCCCCGCTAACTTTCGCCGCCTATGCAGTGGCGCCGCTGATTTTGTGGAGCAACTGGCGCTTCGGCATGCGGATACATCAGCGTGCGCTGGAGTCGAAGCAGATCGACGCCGATCTCACCGCACATATTCAGCAAGCAATGTCGCGCGTGCCACTGTCGCAGGCCTTCCGACGCGAGCCCTTCGAGTTCCGCCGCTTCGAGGAAGCCGTCGCGCGCAGCGTGAAGGCGCTGCTGCAATTGAACTGGCAGGAGCAGCTCTATCCGCTCGCGCGCGACATTATCCTCTCCCTCGGCGGCGCGATTATACTCGGCTATGGCGGCTGGCTCGTCTATCGGGACCAGTTCCTTTCGCCGGCGCCGGGCGGCATGACGGTGGGGGCTCTGATCATTTTCATGGATTATCTGCGCAAGCTTTGGGACCCTCTCAAATGGCTCGCCGAGTTTTTCTCTAAGATTCGAACCTTTGAAGCCGCCACGCGGCGCGTGTTTTTCATTCTCGACGAGCCTGAGACGATCAAGGACAAGCCGGATGCACAGGCGCTGCCGCCGCGCCCGCGGCTTTTGTCTCTCGACCACATTTCCTTCGCCTACCAACCCGAGCGGCCTGTGCTGTCGAATGTCTCGGCGACAATCGCGCCGGGGGAAATGGTCGCTTTTGTCGGCCCGAGCGGGGTCGGCAAAAGCTCACTCCTGAAGCTGATGCTGCGGTTTCACGATCCCTCGCGCGGCGCTTTGCGGCTCGACGGGATCGACGTCCGTCGTGCGCGTCTTGTCGACCTGCGCGCGCATTTTGCTTTCGTGACGCAGGACAATCTCGTGCTTCCGACAAGCGTCGCGGAGAACATTGCCTATGGCCGCCCGTCGGCGAGCCGCGAGGACATAGAAGATGCGGCGGCGCTCGCGGGCGCGGCGGAGTTCATCGACGCTCTCCCGGATGGCTATGACACGGCGCTCAACGAAGGCGGCGCCAATCTTTCCGGCGGCCAACGCCAGCGCCTCGCCATTGCAAGAGCGCTTCTGAGCGACGCGCCCTTCCTGGTCCTCGACGAACCAACGAGCGCGCTCGATCCGGAAAACGAGCAGCGGCTGATCGAAACCCTCCACCGCCTCAAAAGGCGCCGGACAATCCTGCTCGTCACCCACCGGCTCAATTCCGTGATCGACTGCGACCGTGTTTTCATGATGGACGCGGGGCGCATTATCGAACGCGGGACACATGTGCAGCTTCTCGCGCGCGGCGGCGCCTATGCGCGGCTATGGCGACGGCAAACTCAAGAAACGGCTGCGAGCCCGTCAAAGGCCGGCACGACTGCTGGGCGCAAGGGCCTGGGCGCCCGGGCGGCGACAGAACCAGAAGGAGTCTCACTTAAAATCTATAGAACTAGTTGACTAAAAGCCGAATGGGCGGTAGCACTTGGAGAACATCGCTTTCAGAACGCGGTTTGCGTGCTGGCCAGAAGGGGCGCGCCCAATATGACGCTTCAGGATCTCACCCATTTGCCGAAGCAACAGAGAACAGCCAGAAGCTCGACGTCGAGACCGCATGCCGACGTCATCCAGGCGCTTATCCCCAAGGCCGAAGAGGCCGAGCAGTTTTTGAAGGCGATCGCCAATGCGCATCGCCTCATGGTTCTATGCGAGCTGCATAAGGGCGAAATTTGCGTCACCGATTTGCAGAACGCAGTTGGGCTGAGCCAATCCGCGCTCTCGCAGCATCTCGCGAGACTGCGGCAGGACGGCCTGGTGAAGACGAGGCGTGACTCCCGCACGATCTATTATTCGCTCGCCGACGAGCGCGTACAGCGCGTGATCTCGCTGCTGCACGAGGTCTTTTGCGGGAGGTGACGCGCGGCGACAAAACGCGCCGCCGCAGCTTATTATTCCTTCTGCATCTCGCAGGGCCTTGTCGTTCCCGGTCAGGCCAAAGGCCTGACCGGGAATCCAGAGCCAAGGAACCAATCAATCGGATTTCGTATCAGTGGAGAACAGGCGCTTTCAGCGCTTCTAATTGCGCGAGCGACAACCGGAAGAGTCCACGCGCGCCGCAGCGCGCCTGGAACTTGTCTCCCGCGCGGGCGCAAAGCCGCTTGAACCATTCGTCCTTATCCATGAAGTCGGGGCATTCGGCGATTTCCCAAACATTGCCGTCGGGCCGGAAGCGCACATGGATCAGCACGGTCGCGTCTTGAAGAGCGACGCCACTCGAAAAAGCGTTGGGTTGCTCTTCGGCCGGGGCGGCGCCGGGAAGCGTTTGCGTGGACTTCAAGGCGCGTTGTTCAACCAGATCGGTCATGGATGCGTTCCGTCATCAAGGTTGCGCGCCGATGGTTTGGAGAGCAGCGTCCGATCTTCTCTCCCGGCCCATGCATTTGAGGCCGCCCGCCAGCGCTATATAGACACGACACATAGTGACGCATGTCCTAGATTTAGCCAAGCGGGCGGAGCGCTCAAATATTGAGCTTTTTATAATAGTTCCAAGAAGAAGCCGCGCCGATCAATTGTGCAACCCGGGCGCTTCGTAGCCTGCGCGCGCAACATATTCCGTATAGCCGCCGTCATATTTATGAACGCCCTCCGGCGTCAGCTCGAGAACGCGATTTGAGAGCGCCCCCAGGAAGCGGCGATCATGCGATACGAAGAGCATCGCGCCCTCATATTCGGCGAGCGCGGCGATGAGCATTTCTTTCGTCGCCAAATCGAGATGGTTGGTCGGCTCGTCGAGCACGAGGAAATTCGGCGGATCATAGAGCATCTTGGCCATTACGAGCCGCGCTTTCTCCCCGCCGGAAAGAAAACTGCACTTCTTCTCCGCGTCGTCGCCGGAAAAGCCGAAGCAACCCGCCAGCGTGCGCAGCGACCCCTGCCCCGCCTGCGGAAAAGTGTATTCCAGCTCCTCGAAAACCGTCCGATCGCCGTCGAGAAGCTCCATGGCGTGCTGGGCGAAATAGCCCATCTTGACGCTCGCGCCGATGGTCACCGAGCCGTCGTCCGGCTGCGCCGCGCCTGCGATGAGCTTCAACAGCGTCGACTTTCCGGCCCCATTGACGCCCATCACGCACCAGCGCTCCTTGCGACGCACCGCGAAATCGAGCCCTTCATAGATGCGCCGGCTTCCGTAGCTCTTGTGGACGTTCTTGAGCGCCGCGACGTCCTCGCCCGAGCGTGGCGCGGGCCTGAATTCGAAAAGAATGGTCTGGCGGCGCTTCGGCGGCTCAACTTTCTCGATCTTTTCGAGCTTTTTTACACGGCTCTGCACCTGCGAGGCATGCGAGGCGCGCGCCTTGAAGCGCTCGATGAACTTTATCTCCTTGGCGAGCATCGCCTGCTGGCGTTCGAATTGCGCCTGCTGCTGCTTTTCGTTGAGCGCGCGTTGCTGCTCATAGAACTCGTAATCGCCGGAATAGGCGTTCAGCGCGCCGCCGTCGATTTCGATGACCTTGGAGACGATGCGATTCATGAATTCGCGATCGTGCGAGGTCATGAGCAGCGCGCCCTCGTAGCCTTTCAGAAACGCCTCGAGCCAGATGAGGCTTTCGATGTCGAGATGGTTGCTCGGCTCGTCGAGCAGCATGGCGTCCGGGCGCATGAGCAGGATGCGGGCGAGCGCAACGCGCATCTTCCATCCGCCCGACAGCGCGCCGACGTCGCCGTCCATCATCTCCTGGCTGAAATTGAGGCCGGCGAGAACCTCGCGCGCGCGCCCGTCCAACGCATAGCCGTCGAGTTCCTCGAAGCGGCCCTGCACTTCGCCGTAGCGTTCGATGATCGCGTCCATATCGTCGGCGTGGTCGGGGTCGGCCATGGCGGCCTCGAGCTCCCGCAGCTCCGCGGCCACGGCGCTGACGGGCCCCGCCCCGTCCATGACCTCGGCCACGGCGCTGCGGCCCGACATTTCGCCGACATCCTGGTTGAAATAGCCGATGGTGACCCCGCGATCGACCGAGACCTGGCCTTCGTCTGGGAGCTCCTGCCCCGAGATCATCCGAAAGAGCGTCGTCTTGCCGGCGCCGTTGGGGCCGACAAGGCCGGCTTTCTCCCCTTTCAGGAGCGTCGCCGAGGTCTCGACAAAGAGAATCTGGGAGCCGTTCTGCTTGCTGATATTTTCCAGGCGAATCATAGGGGCCCTTGTTACGGAGGGAGCTGTGTGACTTACGACGCCACAGCCTTTCCGAATGAAAGTGGGCCCGTCAGAAGCTCGGAGCGCGGTTTTAGCTTAAAACCGCCGCCCCGGCGGCGCGGGATGGCAGGTCAGCACGGCGATCTCGTCGCCGTTATCGTATTTCATTTCGCCGCGAGCGACGTCAAGTGTGTTGCGCAAATGCTGCTCGCGGCATTTCTTGGCGCCGTCCTCCATGCAGAGCCGGTCCGTGCCGAAAGTGACGAGGCTCTTGTCGAGGCCCATCACATAGACGACCTTTTCCTTGCGCCCATATTTGTCCGGCCCCGAAATATAGGAGTCGCCCTGCTTATATTCCTCGGCGACGCCCTCACCCCACATGATCTGCAAGAATTGTCGATCGGTGTCGATGTCGACCATTGCTGTCTGGTTCGACCGCGCGCAATCGAGATGAATTTCGGCGGCTCCAGCCGCTGCCGGAAGCAGCGCAAGGCAAATGACCCATGCCAGCGTTCTGCCCATCGCGATCTCCCCTCGCCGACCTATTTGCCTTCCAGATTTTGCTTCTGCTCCAGGCAGGCGTCGAGCTGCGCGCGGCTCAGCTCCCAATAGGAGGCGCCGCACAAGGCCTGATAGCGGCTGCTGTTGAAGAAGGACCAGATATTATAGGCCCCGAGAAGCAGCGCGAGAACGGCCGCGACTCTCCAAATCATGTTGAAGCGCGTGATCGGGTCGGCTTCTGGCTTCGTCATGGCTGCCTCCATCGGTTCAATGTTATGCCGCGGCGGCCATCCGTCAATCCAGCGTCTGGCGGAAGCGCATCACCGCAATGCTCATTGCGACAAGCGCGAAGAGCGCCAGCGCGCCGGCGTCCGCCGCGAGGTCGGCGAATCCTGAGCCTTTCAGCATCACCGCGCGCACGATGCGCAGATAATGGGTGAGCGGCAACGCCTCGCCGATATATTGCGCCCAGACCGGCATGCCATAGAACGGAAAGAGAAAGCCCGAGAGCAACATGCTCGGCAGAAAGAAAAAGAAGGTCATCTGGATCGCCTGGAGCTGGTTCTCGGCGATGGTCGAAAGCGTATAGCCCATCGACAGATTGGCGACGATGAAAAGCAGCGTCAGCGGCACGAGCACGAAGAGCGAGCCGACGATTGGGACTTGAAAGAGAAAGCGCGCGACGGTCAGGATCGTCGCCATTTGCACGGCGCCGACCAGGACATAGGGCGTGATCTTGCCGAGCATGATCTCGACGGGCTTTACCGGCATGGCGAGGAGCGCTTCCATCGTGCCGCGCTCCGTCTCACGCGTGACCGACAGCGCCGTATAAATCAGCATCGTCATGGTGAGGATGGTGCCGATGAGCCCCGGCACGATGTTGCGACGCGCCTCGCCTGCCGGATTGTAGCGGCGCTGCACCTGCAAATCGAAGGGCGGCGCGTTCTGGGCGAGCGACGCGAGCGGTCCGGTGAGCTCGCGATCGAGCGCTTGATTAGCCGCGCCGAGCGCAGCCGCGACGGCGCCGGCGGTTGCCGTAGGGTCCGTCGCGTCAGCGATGAGGAGCAGCCCAGGACGCTCGCCGCGCACCAGCCGGCGCGAGAAATCCGGCGGGATTTGGATGACGAACTGGACCCGGTTGGAAAGGATCAACGCATCGGCGTCCGCCTCTCCCTTCGCGACATATTTGACATCAAAATAGTCCGTTGCGCTTAACGCGCCGAGCAGCGCACGCGCAATGGGACTGTCGTCGCTCACCAAAACAGCCGTAGGCAAATGCTTGGGATCGGTGTTGATGGCGTAACCGAAGAGCAGCAATTGCATCAGGGGAATGCCGACGATCATGGCGAGGGTCGGCCGGTCGCGCCGGAGCTGGATGAACTCCTTCACGAACATGGCGACAAGCCGCTGCCAGGATTGCGCGAGGCGGCCCCGCCGCGCCGGCTGCGCGTCCATGTGTCTCGGCGCCTGCGTCATTGGCCGTTCCGATGGTTGCGCGTCATCAGATCGATGAAAACATCCTCCAGCGTCGCCACGTCATGCGTCCAGCGATGCGTGGCGTTGGCGTAGCGCGCCGCGATCGCCTCCATAGCGCGCGCGTCGCGTCCGCCGACATGCAGGGCCGCACCGAAACGCGCCACCATGTCGACGCCCGGCGCATGTTTCAGTTCGGCCGCGAGCGCGTCGAGCCCCTCGCCGCTCACGACGTAAGTCGTCAACCCGGCGTTGCGAAGGATTTCCTCGATCGAGCCCGAGACCAGCAGCTTGCCATCGAGAATATAAGCAATCTCGTGACAGCGCTCGGCCTCGTCCATGTAATGCGTCGAGACGAGCACGGTGAGGCCTTCATTGGCGAGATGATGGATTTCGTCCCAGAAATCGCGGCGCGCTTTTGGATCGACGCCGGCAGTCGGCTCGTCCAGCAAAAGCAGCGAAGGCCCCGGCAAAATGCAGGCTCCGAGCGCAAGCCGCTGCTTCCAGCCGCCGGAGAGCTCGCCCGCGAGCTGGCCCGCGCGCGCCGTCAATCCGAGCCGCTCCAGCGCCGCCTGCGCCATGTCCTCCGGCGCCTCGAGACCATAGATGCGCGCGACGAATTCCAGGTTTTCGCGGATCGTGAGATCACGATAGAGCGAGAAGCCCTGGGTCATATAGCCGACCTGGCGCTTGATCTCGTCCTGCTGTGTGCGAATGTCGAGGCCGAGGCACCGACCCTCGCCGCTGTCGGGGGTCAACAGGCCGCAGAGCATACGGATCGTCGTCGTTTTGCCGCTGCCGTTGGGTCCGAGGAATCCCTGTATATGGCCGCGTCGGACACGCAGCGTGAAATTATCGACGACCTTCTTCTCCCCAAAGATTTTGGTGAGGCCCGAGACGTCGATCGCAATGTCGGGCGACGCTGTTTCTGTCATTGCCCGCCCGCCTGTCAGCCGTCATGGCCGGGCTTGTCCCGGCCATCCACGCCTCGAAGCTGCGAAGACCTTGATGACATGGCGACCGCGCCGCGGCTCCCCTGCGTGGATGCCCGGCACAAGGCCGGGCATGACGCCGAGAGGTTTCCGGCAATAAACAAAGACAGTTGCAGCTTTCTCACTTCCCCGCCTCCGTCGCTTCCATCAGCGGCGTCACTGAAACCGGCATCCCCAAAGGCAGTTCCCGCGCCTTCCCTTCGAGCCGCGCCTCCACCTTGAAAACGAGTTTCGCCCGCTCGACATCGCTGAAAATCACTGGCGGGGTATATTCCTGCCGGCTCGCGACGAAGGAAATGCGGCCGTAGAGATCGGCCGGACATCCGTCGCATTGCACCCGCGCGCGCGCGCCGAGCCTGACGCCGGCGAGACGCGGCTCCGGCACGTAGAACCGCACCTTGCGGTTTTCCGGCGGCAGCAGCGCCACCACGGGCTGGCCGGCGTTCACCACTTCGCCGGGGCGGAAAAACACGTCCTGCACCACCCCGCCGGCCGGCGCGACGACATTCTGGCGGCCGATACGTATGTCGATCGCCTGCAATTGCGCATGCGCCTGATTGAGCGACGCCTGCGCCGCCTCGATTTCCTGCGAGCGGCCCGGAATGCGCGCCGCCTCCACCTGCCGCCGCGCCTCCTTCACGCTGGCGTCGTCGCGCCTCAGCGCCATTTCGGCGCGGTCGAGCGTCGACTTCGAAATGTCGCCGGTGGCGAAGAGCTTGCGCTGGCGGTCGTAGTCGTTGCGCGACAAGGTGAGCGACGCCTCGGCGCGCTCCAGCGCGGCTTGCAGCACCGCGATCTGCTGCGGACGGTTGATGGCCGCCTGCAGGTTCTGCACCTGCGCCTCGAGCTGGCCGATGCGCGCGACAGCCTCCGCCCGGCTACGATCGAGAAGCGTCGTCGACATGTTGAAAAGCCGATCGCCGGGTTTCACGACGGAGCCGGCCGCAACGAAGAGCTGCGCCAGCCGCTCGCCTTCATTCGGACCGATATAGAGAGTTTCGCCCTCGACATAGCCGAGGAAGGCGGTCGGCTGCGACGAATTGTTGCGCGTGAGGCCCCACCAAACGGCGGCTAGGACGAGAATGACGAAAATTAGGCCGAGAAGCCGCTTCATGCCCCCGCCCTTTCGAGCGGATCCAGCAGCCAGATAGCCTCCGGCGGATTGTGCAATGCAGTGGCTGCGATAAACAACCAAACTGCGACAGGCCAGGAGAGGCTGGAAAACATCGATTGATGGCTCCGAGCCGCCCAATCCGGCGGCTCCGGGCGTAGTTTTGGCGCGCCGCGAAGAAAAAGGCTAGAGTGCCGCCGACGCTGCGCGAAAGGGACGCGAAAAGGGATCGGAAATGTCTGAAGAGATTACGGAATTGCCCGAGCGCGAGGGCATGGACTACGATGTGGCGATCGTCGGCGCCGGACCGGCCGGCCTCGCCGCCGCGATTCGGCTCAAGCAGGTCGCGCCCGATCTCTCCGTCGTCGTCATCGAAAAGGGCTCCGAGCCCGGCGCGCATATTCTCTCGGGCGCCGTCATCGATCCCATCGGCCTCGATCGCCTCCTCCCCTCCTGGCGGTCGCATGACGAAGCGCCGTTGAAGACGCAGGTGCATGACGATCAATTCCTGCTGCTTTCCGAGAAGGGCGGCTTCCGCATCCCCAATATTCTGATGCCGAAGCTGATGAACAACCACGGCAATTTCATCGGCTCGCTCGGCAATGTCGTGCGCTTCCTGGCCTCCGAGGCCGAGGCGCTGGGCGTGGAGATCTATCCCGGCTTCGCCGGCGCCGAGATTCTCTACGGCGATAACGGCGAGGTGCTCGGCGTCGCCACCGGCGACATGGGCGTCGACCGCGACGGAACGCCGAAAGACAGTTTCACCCGCGGCATGGAGCTGCGCGCCAAATATACGCTCTTCGCGGAAGGCGCGCGCGGCTCGCTGTCGAAGCAAGTGCTCGCCAAATACGATCTCTGCAAGAACAGCGACGTGCAGAAATTCGGCATCGGCTTCAAGGAGCTGTGGCGCATCCCGAAAGAGAAGCACCACCCCGGCCGCGTGCAGCACTCCTTCGGCTGGCCGCTGCAGGCCGACACGGGCGGCGGCTCCTTCCTCTATCATTTCGAGGATGGGCTGGTGTCCGTTGGCTTTGTTGTCCACCTGAACTATTCGAACCCGACGCTTTCGCCCTTCGATGAATTCCAGCGCTTCAAGTGCCATCCGATGGTCGCGCCGACGCTGGAAGGCGGCGAGCGTCTCGCCTATGGCGCGCGCGCGCTCACCGAAGGCGGCTGGCAGAGCGTGCCCAAGCTCGTTTTCCCCGGCGGCGCGCTTATCGGCTGCGCGGCAGGCTTCATGAATGTGCCGCG
Organism: Methylocystis sp. MJC1; assembly: GCF_026427715.1. Taxonomy (NCBI): domain Bacteria; kingdom Pseudomonadati; phylum Pseudomonadota; class Alphaproteobacteria; order Hyphomicrobiales; family Methylocystaceae; genus Methylocystis; species Methylocystis sp. MJC1. The sequence goes on from NZ_CP107558.1 coordinate 2,990,218, forward strand.
CATCAAGGGCTCTCACAACGCCATTCTTTCAGGGATGCTTGCGGCTGAGCATGTGGCGGCGGCGATCGCGGAAGGCCGCGCGCATGACGAAGTGACGGCTTACGACGCCGCCTGGCGCGCGTCCGACATCGGCCGCGACCTGAAGCCGGTGCGCAACGTCAAGCCAATCTGGTCCAAGCTCGGCACCTATCTCGGCGCGCCGCTCTTTGGCCTCGACATGTGGACGAATGAGCTCTTCGGCTTTTCGTTTTTTGGCACGTTGAAGCACGGCAAGCCGGACTACGCCTGCCTGAAGCCGCTCTCGGAGGTAACGCCGATCGTCTATCAGAAGCTCACGCAAAAGCCGGCTTTCGACAAGCTCTCCTCGGTCTTCGTCTCGAACACCAATCACGAGGAAGACCAGCCGGTGCATCTCAAGCTGGCCGACCCCTCGATTCCGATCGAGCAAAATCTGCCGATCTATGGCGAGCCGGCGCGGCTCTATTGCCCGGCGGGCGTCTATGAAGTCGTCTATGGCGATGAGGAGGCGAAGGCCGATCCGCGCTTCGTGATCAACGCCCAAAACTGCGTGCACTGCAAAACCTGCGACATCAAGGACCCGGCGCAGAACATCACCTGGGTGCCGCCGGAAGGCGGCGGCGGGCCAAACTATCCGAATATGTAAGGCCCGTTTGAAAGCGTTGGGCTTGTCATTCCCGGCGGGCTGAAAGCCCGACCGGGAATCCAGAACCACAAGAATTGTTGTTGCGCTCTGGATTCTCGATCGTTCGCGTCGCGAGCGTTGGGACTGACAAAGAACCAATCGAGCGGAATCCAAATGAGACCTTCCGCTCTCTTGCTGAGGAGGCGCCGTAGGGCGTCATCTCGACGCAAGAGGGCGGGGTGATCCGAACTGCATGGCTTCCTCTCCCTACTAGGCGCCAACCTGGCGGCTGCCTCAGGGAGAGGAGAATCTATCTTGCCTATTGGGACCTCATGTTCTTCATCTTTTCCAAGATTTTCGAAGTTCTCGCCGCACCGACGCATTTGGCGCTCTTCATCGGCGCCTTAGGCGTCGCGCTTTCTTTCACCCGGCATAAAAGAACCGGCTGCGCGCTCTCCGGCGGCGCGATCGCGCTTCTGCTCGTCATGGGCTTTTCGCCGCTCCCCGGTCTCGTCGCGATCCCACTCGAAGCCCGTTTTCCGCCGCCGCCGGACGATATGCCGGCGCCCGATGGCGTTATCGTGCTCGGCGGCTCGGTCGACGAGAATTTGAGTGGGGTGCGCAACCGCGTCACCTTCGCCGAAGCGGCCGAGCGCCTGACCGCGCCGATTGCCTTGAAGCGGAAATATCCGACGGCGCGCGTCGTCTTCACCGGCGGCACGTCAGCCTTGCGGGGGTCGGCCTATACGGAAGCTGGGACCGTGCAGCGTTTCTGGCGAGAGGTCGGCCTCGACCAGGGTGACGTGCTTTATGAAGACAAGTCACGCAACACGTTCGAGAACGCCGTCTTTACGCGCGACCTCGTGCAGCCAAAGCCCGGCGAGCGCTGGCTGCTCGTTACTTCGGCCATGCATATGCCCCGCTCTATCGGCATATTTCGCAAGGCCGGCTTTCCGGTGATCGCCTATCCGGTCGATTACCGCACGGCCGGCGAGATGGGTGGCTGGAGCGTGCCGCGCCACGCATCGCGAAGCTTCGCCCTCCTCGAATTTGCGATGCACGAATGGGTCGGCCTCGCCGCCTATCGGCTGACGGGAAAGACCGACGCGCTCTTTCCGGCGCCTTAGCGCGCCTTCCGCTCAGACGAAATCATGCGGCAGGCGCGCCTATTCGGCGCGACGCCGCCCGCGCGTGGTTGTCGTCGGCTCCATGCTGCGTCCGCCGGAGCCGCCCGGCCAGCTGCCGTGCTTCATTTCGAGAAACAAGGCGATCGCCTGAGCGCGGTTGCGCACATCGAGCTTCTCGAAAAGATTGCGCAAATGGAATTTGATCGTGTTGATCGAGACGCCGAAATCCTTGGCCAGCTGGCTATTGGTGTGGCCCGACCCCAAAGCCGACAACAGGCTTCTCTCGCGCAGCGTCAGATTCTCGAGAGGATCGCTGCGCATCTTGCGGATATCAACGAAGGGAAACACCATATCCCCCGCCGCCACCGCCGCCAGCACGTCGAGAAGACGCTCCGGCGGGGCGCGTTTGGAGACGAAGCCCGCGCCCCCGAGCTGCAAGGTCTCCGCAGGCGCCGCGGGATCGTTGGTGCCGCTATAGACGACGATTTTGGGCGCTGAGACCTGGCGGGAGAGGGCGCGCAAAACGTCGCGCGCATGCAGCGTGGGCAATTGCCAGCCGATGACCGCGATGGCGAATTTCTGCTGCCGGGCGGCCTCCAGAAACTCTTCGCCATCCGTCACTTTCAGCACGAGATTGAAACGCTTGTCGTCGGAGAGAAGCTTGTCGAGCCCCGCTAGAATCAGCGGGCTCTTGTCGGCGATGGCGACGTCGATGCTGCCCGCCTGTTGCGATGGCGCGCCGTCGTCATTTTCTGGGCGCGGGGCCGCCCTGGCAAGGTCCGTATTGTCCCCGCTCGCCCGGATACTGTCCATCCGCTCCTCCAGCCCTAATCGAAGAGGTAGGCGCCATCGTCTCGTCCCGCTTCGCATGGCGGCGCCACGAGAGCGGAAATAACGCCTCACATGCGTCGCGACAGTACTTGCTGTTTGGCGGACTGTCCTCGAAGCGACGCTAGACCCATACCTGCCCACTCGAGTTGGGAGGCGGGGCAAGAATACTCAGGATGCGGGAAGACGCAAGCATTCTCCTTGGGCGCAACGCGCAAAAGAAAATCACCAAAAAATTAAGGCGCGGCGCATCGGCGAATGCCGACGCGCCGCGCCTTGATATAGGCGTGCTGGAAGCGCTGAATTAGTCCGTGAAGACCCAGCGCGCAGCGAAATAGGCAGCCGCGCCGATCACGATGATCGCGATCATGCCGACCGGGGTCGACGCATAGCTGGTGAGTTCGAGAATAGCGCCCATTATCTCCTCCTTCTGTCACACTTAACTGTCGGTTCTAACCATTAGCCGACATGCTGTCATCTGATCCGGCGTCGCCGCCGGAGTTGTCAGATACCAAGTTTTAGGATCGCATCGCGGACATGTTCCCATCGCGCGTTTAACGCGAACCTCGAAAGGGCGGGCGCATATCTGTTCTGCCCTGTCCGCGCTCGGTGAGCGATTGCTTCCACAGCTCATCGACCGGTTCCGAAATGCGGTGCTCAAACGAACTATTGCAGTCGCTGATCCTTGTCAAGCGACCTCATCGCCCGCGTCCAGTGTGCTCACACGACCAATCTTATCCAGCCCGCGCAGCGGAGATTGCGCTTGCCCCCGTATACGGCCGACGACTAATGTCTGAACCGTGAACCAAGCGAGCAGACATGGCTAACAGCCCTTTGAAATTAATCGTCATCCTTGTCGCGCTGGCCGCCGCCGGCTTCTCGTTTTTCTACGCCCGCCGCACGGCGCCGGCATGCGCGGAAGACGGGAAATACATGTCCTCTATGAGCGATTGTCAGGCCTGGGGGTTCACCTCCGCGCTCTGCAAGCAAGCGGTCGACAAAGCCCAGGCCGTCGCGGCGCACGCAGCGCCGAAAACCGAGACCATGTTCCAGTGCGAGCTGCGTTTCTCCGACTGTTTCGAAAACCCCGCTGGCGGCTTTACGCCTCGCCCGGCGTTCTGCCTGCGCACGGACGGCGAGCCGAAAGAAATCCGCTATCTCGAATATGAGTCCGATCGCCGCAACCGCAAAAAGACTAAGGAAGTGCGCATCGATTAACGCCAGATGCGGCGTTACCCGAAACCGCACGACCAAGCTCTCGCTTTTTACCGGGACCGGTCGGCCTGCCGCGACGCGATCTGGAATTCCGAAGCGTCGATCACGAGCTGGCCCGCGCCGGTGCGAATATCGATATGGATCGGCACGACGACATGCGCATCCGGCATGGGCGCGAGCCACACGTTCATATCCCGGTTTTCAGCCATGTAGCGCGTCGACTTGCTATCAGGACGATGCCCGGCAATCGGCGTGTAGCGCGCCGAACAAACCGCGACGGGGCCTGAATAGCCGTGCGCCTGCGCGGTGTGTGCGCCAGAATAAGAGAGCTGGACGTCGAAGCGGGTGACGCCGTCGAACACAGAGATTGTGCGATTGCAGGCGGCGGGCCCGACGAGCTCCTGGCCCTGGGGAACGCTCATGATCAGCGCGCTGACTGGATCGACGATGCGCCTCTTGGCGCCCTCATTGAGGGGGATGCGCATCTCCGCGTCCCAGGGCTCCGGCTTCACCTCGACCGCACGCACGGCGTTGCTCGCGAGCGACATTCGGACAGTGCGCGTCTCGTCGTTGTTGGATGTGGTGTTGGCGTAGGCCGAAGGCGACGGGCCGGCGGCGGTCAGGCCGCCGCTCGCCGTCGCGGCCCCCTTGGTGCTGTTCACGAGATTGGCGAGCCCCGTCGTGCGCATGGAAACATCGACGCGGTAGCTTTCCGGCTCCACCACGCCGGAGGCGGAAGCGCTGCCAATGGAGAGCCCCATGAGGCTCAACACATAATGCGCCCTGATCGTCTCGGCGGCCGCCGGCGCGGCTCCGATGCAGGCGAGCGCCACCATCGGTAATACTGCGGAAGGCAGGTGAAACTTCAAAATCCGGCTCATTTTGGCTCGATGCTCGAGAAGTCCGCGCGCAGGGAACGAAGCCTCACGCCGACTCCTGCCAATGACCGTCCGCGTAAATACGCCAGGCGCGCAGCCCCGCTTTGGCGACGACAATCCTGCCGGCTTTCGCCTCCGAGACGAGATGTCTGAATATGAGAGGATTGCGCCAGGAAAAGGGCTTCTCCGGGTCGCAGACCGCATGGTACTCGTCGCTGTCCGGATCGTCCATGAGGAGCGTCCCGACCCTGTCTGGCCGCATGGTCGCGGGCAGACCGCGGTCCTCTTTCCATTGGCAGTGATAGTCACGACAGACATCGGGGCGCGTGGCGTAAACGCCGCAGCCTCCCGCGCCCACGCAATGTTCGCAGAGCTTGCCCGCGGTCTTCTTCATCTCCTCGATTTCGAGGACCTTACAGCAGAAATGGCAGGGGCCGCAGACCTTGCCGGGGATGTCGAGCATGATAACCGCGCCAGGGAGACAGTGAGAATCGAATCGGCTTATTGTCCCCCGGACGGCGCTGGATGCAAGCAGCGCCGGCGCCGATGGGGCGGCGAGGATGACCGAAGGGCGAACCAGAATCGTGTCGATATGTGGGAGTCTGCGCGCGGGCTCAATCAATGGGGCGGTGCTTGCGGCCGCAGCGAGTGCCTCGGGGCCGGACGTCGAGATGACGCCCTTTCACGGGCTCGCGGAATTGCCGCATTTCAATCCTGATCACGACCACGACGCGCCGCCTCCCGCCGTGCAGGAAATGAGAGACAAGCTTGCGCGCGCGGGCGCCATATTGTTTTCGACGCCAGAATATGCGGGCTCATTGCCCGGAAGCTTCAAGAACCTGCTCGATTGGACGATCGGCGCAAGCAGCCTCTACCGCCGACCCGTCGGATGGATCAATCCATCCGCCCACGGCGGCGCAGGCGACGCATTTCATGCGCTTCGGCTTGTGCTTGACAAGGCGGGCGCGAATGTCGTCGAAGCCGCCTGCGCGAACATCCCAGTCGGCCGCAACGATCTCGACGCCGAGGGGCGGATTCAGGACGAAGCGCTTCTGCGAAAAATCGCCGCCGTCACAAGCGCGCTGGCCGTCGCCGCGCGTGAAGGCCACTGAAGAGGGAATAAACACGATATGGCGCCTGTCACCGACCCCTCGACGCTTTTCGTTTCGACGCAATGGCTCGCGGAGAATCTCACCTCGCCTGACGTCGTCGTTTTCGACGCCTCCTGGCATATGCCGGCGGCGAACCGCGACCCGCGGGCGGAGTATTTGGCCGGCCGTATTCCTGGAGCCGTCTTCTTCGACATAGAAGCGATCGCCGACCACGCGACCGACCTGCCGCATATGCTCCCTTCGCCCGAGGTCTTTGCGGCTGAGATGGGCCGATTGGGCTTCGGCGACGGCATGCGCGCCATCATCTACGACAGCGTCGGCCTCTTCTCCGCCCCCCGCCTCTGGTGGACGATGAAAGTCTTCGGAGTCGAGAAGGTCTCGATCCTTTCCGGGGGATTGCCCAGGTGGAAGGCTGAGGGCCGGCTGCTCGAGACCGGCGATTTCGCCCGCGAGCCGCGCAATTTCACGGCCAGGTTCAACCCGCAGCTCGTCGCAGACTGGGAGAAGGTGAATGCTGCGCTTTCGAGCGGCGGCGCGCAGGTCGTCGACGCGCGCTCGTCGGAGCGTTTCATGGGCCGCGCCCCCGAGCCGCGCCCGGGGCTGCGCTCCGGCCATATGCCCGGCGCTTATAATCTGCCTTTCCCCGAAGTGATCGAGAGCGGGCGCATGAAGGACAAGGCCGGTCTCGAAGCCGCCTTCGCCGCGGCGGGCCTCGATCCCGCCAAGCCGACAATCGCCAGCTGCGGATCGGGCATGACCGCCTGCATCCTCAGCCTCGCCTTCGCCGCCGCGGAGCGGCCGATTGCGACCGTCTACGACGGCTCTTGGTCGGAATGGGGCGCCCGCGCTGATCTACCGGTCGTTTCCTACTCGGATTAACGCCCATGAATTGAACAACATCAGCACAGAAATTAATCAAATAGCCTAAATATGATGCATTTTTGCGGGATCGGGCGCCGACCGATTGGCCATGGCGCGGAAATCGCTCAGATGGTAGAAGCTCGGCGGCGTCGGCAAAGGCGAAGCGCGGGTGCGGGCGGGAGCTTCAGGCGCAGCGGGGATAAGCGATGAAAAAAGTCGAGGCGATCATTAAGCCTTTCAAGCTCGATGAAGTGAAAGAGGCGCTGCAGGCTGCGGGTCTGCAAGGCATCACCGTCACCGAGGCGAAGGGTTTCGGCCGCCAGAAGGGGCACACCGAGCTTTATCGGGGAGCCGAATATGTCGTTGACTTCCTGCCGAAAGTAAAAATCGAGATCGTTCTTGCGGACGAGGCCGTCGATCGCGCCGTCGAGGCCATTCGCACGGCCGCCCAGACGGGTCGCATCGGCGATGGCAAGATTTTTGTTTCGAATATCGAAGGCGCGATCAGAATCCGCACGGGGGAAACCGGCGTGGACGCGATTTAAGCTTCGAGCCTGTCAGTGAGCTTCCTCGAAAAACTGTTTCGCCGCTCCGCTGCGCCGCAAACGCAAGCAACTAAACCCAAGGAAGAGGCAAGGATCGACATGACAACTGCCAAAGACGTAATCAAGCAGATCAAGGACAACGACGTTAAATACGTCGACTTCCGCTTCACCGATCCGCGCGGCAAGTGGCAGCACGTGACCTTCGACGTGTCGATCGTCGATGAAGAGGCGCTGAACGAAGGCATCATGTTCGACGGCTCCTCGATCGCCGGCTGGAAGGCGATCAACGAGTCGGACATGACGCTCCTGCCCGACCTCTCGACCGTCACCATGGACCCCTTCTTCGCAGCCTCGACCATGTCGATCGTCTGCGACGTCGTGGAGCCCGCGACCGGCCAGCCCTACAACCGCGACCCGCGCTCGATCGCCAAGAAGGCGATGGCGCATGTGAAGTCGATCGGCGTCGGCGACACCGCCTTCTTCGGCCCCGAGGCCGAATTCTTCGTCTTCGACGACGTCCGTTTCTCGGCCGACCCTTACAACACGGGCTTCCAGCTCGATTCGGTCGAGCTGCCGACGAACTCCGACACCGCCTATGAGGGCGGCAACCTCGGCCACCGCGTCCGCACCAAGGGCGGCTACTTCCCGGTTCCGCCGGTCGACTCGGCCCAGGACATGCGCTCCGAGATGCTCGCCGCCATGGCGGCGATGGGCGTCAAGGTCGAGAAGCACCACCACGAAGTCGCCTCCGCCCAGCACGAGCTCGGCCTGAAGTTCGAGACGCTCGTCACCGTCGCCGACCACCTGCAGATCTATAAGTATGCGATCCATCAGGTGGCGCATTCCTACGGCAAATCGGCGACCTTCATGCCGAAGCCGGTCTATGGCGACAATGGCTCGGGCATGCACGTCCACCAGTCGATCTGGAAGGAAGGCAAGCCGGTGTTCGCTGGCGACAAATACGCCGGCCTCTCCCAGGAGTGCCTGTGGTACATCGGCGGCATCATCAAGCACGCCAAGTCGCTGAACGCCTTCACCAACCCCTCGACCAATTCCTATAAGCGTCTGGTCCCGGGCTTCGAGGCGCCGGTGCTGCTCGCCTATTCCTCGCGCAACCGTTCGGCCTCCTGCCGCATCCCCTTCGGCTCCAACCCGAAGGCCAAGCGCATCGAGGTTCGCTTCCCCGATCCGACGGCGAACCCCTATCTCGCCTTCGCGGCCATGCTGATGGCGGGCCTCGACGGCATCGCCAACAAGATCGACCCGGGCGCGCCGTCGGACAAGGACCTCTACGACCTGCCGCCGGAAGAGCTGAAGGCGATCCCGACGGTTTGCGGCTCGCTGCGTGAAGCGCTCGACAGCCTCAAAGCCGACTACGCCTATCTGACGGCCGGCGGCGTGTTCAACGAGGACTTCATCAACGCCTACATCGATCTCAAGATGCAGGACGTCTATCGTTTCGAAATGACGCCCCATCCGGTCGAGTTCGACATGTACTACAGCTACTGATCAAGGAGCTGATCTCGCCGAGAGATCGGTGGAATCAGAAACTTGAAGCGAGCTTTCTGTGGGTCGCCCTCCGGGCGACCCATTTCTTTTGCGGCAGGTTCGCGCGGTGACAACGAACATCAGCGAAGGTGAAGATCGGTGAGATTGCTATCCTTTCGCGAGATCGTCCACGAGCTTATCAACCAGCGCTTTCGTGACGTGATCCATCGCATAGATATGCGCATAGGCGCGCTTCTCTCCGTCGACATTCAAATTCATCACTGCCAGGCTATAGCGTTTCACGATCGCGTCGCTCGGCGCACGGAAGCGAACGGCAAGTGATAAAGGCGTCCGCTCGACCCATAATGCGCCCTGCATCCGCTGATCCAACGCGGAGAGTTTCTCGAATGCGTAACCCGCGACGTCTTCGCAGCTGATCGCCTTGCGCATCAAGTCTTCGTGCGAGGCCTGGGCGAGACACAGCCAAAGGATAGCGGGCGCCAGCGCGCTGCGTGAGCCGGCCAGAGTCGTGTCATGTGCGCCAATGTATTCCGGGTCGTCTGGCGGGAGAAGCTGATCTTTGCGCCACATCATATAGACGCCGCAAGGCGTCGGAGCGCCGAGCCACTTGTGACCGCTCATGACAATCGAATGGACGTGAGGGAGCGCGAAATCGAAATCGGGCCCCGCGTCGCTGATCAATCCTTTTGCCTGCGCCATTTTCAAAAACGGCATGTAGGCGCCCCCGAGCGCCGCATCGACATGAATCCAGTAGCCTCTGCGAAGATCGCAATGTCCCGACTCGTATTCCACCGGCCGTTCGATGAGCCCGAACCGTTCCAGGATCGGCTCCAGCGCTTTCCCGACCGCCGCGACGTCATCATAGGCGCCCTTGAAAGTTGACCCATAATTCAGCACGACGATGATCGGGTGGCCCTTCTCCGCAAAGAAGGCGACCAAAGCCGCAAGCTTTTCGATATCGATTGCGCCGGGTCCACGGTCGCCCCCTTGAGAGGGCGCGGACAATGGCCAGCGCCCGCCATTGAATGGGCACTGCCCCGGATAACGGGACTCGCCGAGTTCGTGAAAGCTGTCGATGGCCAGCGTGTGCAGCGCCTTCACGACCGAATAATGCGTATCTTCGGAAAAAAAGGCGACCGGTCGGTAGGCATTCGGTTGCGCCTCCGGCGCGTGCGCCGCTTTGCAGGCAATCCGTCCGTCCGACTCTCTGAACAAGCGGCGTCCCGCCAGATAATCGCGCGCCGCGCACAGCCCGAAGAGATTCCCCTCGGTGCTTCCCATACTCAAGACATAGCCCCAATAAGGCGGAAGCGCGCCAGCATCGCTGGCGGATGCCTGCGGCATACGCCATAGCGCCGCGAAGTAATCCAACACCGCGCGCTCCATCGCTTTCGTGTTGAGCGCCATGTTGGAATTTTCGAAAGGATCTCCGATGTTGTTGGCGTGCATATCGAGCAAAAACGAAAGGTCGTGCGCATAGGACAGGGATTGATTGGCCTGGTAACCAAGAAAGTCCGCCTTTTGTCGCGCTAGATAGGCCTGCATCGCCTGGAGAGCGTCACGACGCTGCGCCTCGGCGAGGCGCTCGCCCTGCAACGCAAAGAGCCGGCAATCGAAGGCGCCGATTTTAGGATAAAGGTCACAGGCGCTGGATGATGGCGGCGCGCCAGGCGCCGGCGACGACGCCCCCTCTTGGAAAGCTAGAGAGGAAAGACCCATTGCAGAAGCGAGCCGAAGAATTTGCCGCCTCGAAAAGGCGCTCAACATCGTCATGTCGCCCCCTTTGATGCTTGTCAGAAAATTGATTGACCCTTCGGCATGCGCTACTGGCGCATAGCTTGCCAACGCAGCTCCGCCGTCTTGCAACGTAATTCCGCAAGCCTGGCTGTATTTAGGCGCCGGGTCGCCAAAATGAAACGTCCAAGATTCAATGCCCTTCGTTCGCCCATTGGAACAGCGAAGCGCAGCAGCAGCTTAGCCGGACAGAGGCGCGACGCTTTCCTTTAGGTACGCCAGCGCCTACATCAGCGTCCGGGAGAGACGCCATGGCGAACACCATTACGATCACCGTGCCGCACGATCTCGGAGTGGAGACCGCCAAGAAGCGTCTCGCCGAGCGGATACAAATGCTGCAGCGCGAATATGTCGATAAGGTCGCGCAATCGGAAGTTAGCTGGACCGGGGACGTCGCCACGGTTCGCGTCGCCGCGCTGGGTCAAAGCGCGACGGCCCAAATGACGGTTCTGCCTGAATTGGTTCGGATAGAGGTGCAACTGCCTTGGTTGCTCGCCAAGCTCTCCGGGGGCCTCCAGGATTTTATCTCCCGCAACGCGAACGACGTCCTGCGTATCGGGCCCGGCGGAAAGACATCTTAAAATCAGCGCAGGGCGTCGCTTCCCTCGCTCTCCGCCGGCTCGAGACGCATATTTTCAGACGGCACCAACCGCAGGCTCGGGGGCTGCATGGCGTTCGCGTTCTTGCCCACCGTGTAATGCGCGCGCGGGGCTCCACGCCAGCGCTGGAGCGCAATGGCGTCGTGATGGCGCCTTTTCGTAAGCGACATGCGCCGCTCGTTACGAGCCGCCTCTCTCATGAAGAGCGCCAAGACGATCAAAGTATCCGTTGCGCGCTCGAGCGCGCCGAGATCGAGAAAGCTGCGAAGATCGCTCAGAATCAAATCGCGAGCCGACTTCTCGCCACGATGCGCATTCATCCGATAACTTGCGAGAAGCGTCCGATGCATGGGGGTGACGGATGCTGTAAGTGTGATTTCGTTCAACGCCAATGCAACGCCGAATTTGCCGAGTTCGGTCATTTCTACTCCCCGCACGAAACGCTGGAAAAAGCCGCAGCGGACACCGAAGCTGGCCCGAAACCTAGCCGCGACAGGCGCGGCGCTCAATTTGGGGAATATACCTAATTCTCTGCGAAACAGCGTTTTCGCAAGTATTTCACATGACGGCCGAGTGACACTCGATGGCCATATTCAGCACATGTTCCCGTCCGTGAGATCGAGCCAGATGCGCACGAGCTCGGGCAAGGATCGCGCCCCAAGTTTGGTCATTGCATTCGAGCGGTGAATCTCGACGGTGCGCGGCCGAATGCCGAGCTGCGAAGCGACTTCCCGGTTCGCCCGTCCATCGAGGACTGCGCCGACCACGTCCTTTTCGCGCGCGCTGAGCGTTTGATAGCGCGCGAGCAGCTCGTTTTTGCGCCGCGTCTGCTCCATTCGCGCCCTGCTGATATCGAGCCCACGCTGGACGGCGGAAACGAGCCTTTCCTTTTCGAGCGGCTTGGCGAGGAAATCAGCGGCCCCCTGCTTCATCGCCTGCACGGCTCGCGCGACGACCGCGCTCGGCGAGACGATGATGATCGGCAGCGGCTCGAGGAACTCTCGCATTCGCCGAATTGAAGAGGATGCCGGCTCTTTGAGCTCCAGAATGACGCATCCGGGCTCGCTCGGGTCCTTATGGGCGAGAAAGGCCGACACGTCTCTGAAAACTTCGACGGAGCGACACTCCTGGCAAACAAGCGCGGCAATAGCCGCACGTTCGTCCTGCTCTTGCGCAACGACATAGATAGTCGGCATGTCGACGTCCTTGAACGTCTTAGAGCGCCACCCGCAAAAGCTGACAAGCTTCTGCGATAAGCGCGCTTCATTCTTGAAAAATGCGCGATTTCTTGCGCCTGTATGTTTCCATTCGGGCGGGAATCGCACTACTAGAATAGTGGTATTCTAGCACAATCTATGCTCCAGGCGAAGCCAAATTCGTTAAGTTGTGTTTGCAATTCAGTTATCGCCTGCCGAAATCCGGCGCGGAAGTGTCCTGTCCCTGCTCGACGATCGAACGGCGAATGGCGCGCGTGCGGCTGAAGAAGTCGAAGAGCCCTTCCCCGTCGCCGCGGCGAATCATGCGTTGAAGCGCGCTCAAATCCTCGTTGAAGCGCCCGAGCATTTCGAGAACCGCCTCGCGGTTGTTGAGAAAAATATCGCGCCACATGGTGGGATCGGATGCGGCGATGCGGGTGAAATCACGAAAGCCGGACGCCGAAAATTTGATCACTTCCGAGCGCGTCTGCTCGCCGAAATCATCCGCCGTGCCGACGATGTTATAAGCGATGAGATGCGGCAGATGGCTTGTGAGCGCCAGCACCTTGTCGTGATGCTCGGGGCTCATCGTTTCGACTTTCGCGCCGATTCGCGCCCAGAAATCGGCAAGCCTTTCAACCGCGCCCACGTCCGCGCCTTCGAGCGGCGTGAGAATGGACCAGCGATTCTGGAACAGCGTCGCAAAGCCCGCGTCAGGGCCGGAGAATTCAGTGCCCGCAAGGGGATGCGCGGGGATGAAATGAACGCCTGCGGGCAAATGGGGCGCAATCTGCGCGACGACCGCGCCTTTCACAGACCCGACGTCCGAGAGAATCGCGCCTTTTTCGAGGTAGGGCGCAATGGCTTCGGCGACGGCACCGCAGACGCCGACCGGCGTGCAGATAATGATGAGATCTGCGCCCTTCAGCGCTTGCGCCGCGTCGCCGCCGGCCTCGTCCGCAAGGCCCAATTCGCGTACGCGCGCCATGACCTGCTCGGAGGCGTCGAGCATCGCGATCTTGCGCGCGGCGCCAAAATCTCGCGCCGCCCGGGCGATCGACGAACCGATGAGGCCCGCGCCGACAATCGCCAGCCTGTCGAAGATCGGCTCAGCCATTGGCCGCCGCTTTCCTGTCGGACATGAAATCGCCGAGCGCGGCGACCACCGCTTCATTGGCCTCCTGCGAGCCGATTGTCAGGCGCAGGAACTCGCCCATGCCATAGGCGCCGATGGCGCGCAGCACGAGGCCCCGCGCGGTCAGAAACCGGTCGGCGTCCGCGGCCGTGCGGCCCGGCGTTTGCGGAAAGCGGATGGCGACGAAATTGGCGACGCTCGGCAACACCTCCAGCCCCAGACCAGAGATTTCGCGCGTCAGCCAGGGCAGCCATTTCTCGTTATGGGCGACGGCCGCCGCGACATGCGCCGTGTCCTGAACGGCGGCGACGCCCGCGACCGAGGCCGCGCTCGACACGTTGAACGGCGAACGGATGCGGTTGAGCGTGTCGATCACATGCGCCGGCCCATAGCCCCAGCCGAGCCGCACCCCCGCAAGGCCGTAGATCTTCGAGAAAGTGCGGGTCATCACGACGTTCTCGTGGGCGTCGACGAGCGCGGTCCCCGCTTCGTAATCGGCGCGCATCACATATTCTGCATAGGCCGCGTCGAGGACGAGAAGCGTGCGCGCCGGTAGGCCCTTGGCAAGCCGCTCGACCTCCGCGGCCGGGAGATAGCTGCCGGTCGGATTGTTCGGATTGGCCAGGAAGACGATCTTTGTCTTCTGGGTCACGCGCTCCAATATGGCGTCGACATTCGCCGTATAATTGGTCTCGGGCGCGACGACGGGGACGCCGCCGGCGGCGAGCGTCACGATCTTATACTCCAGGAAGCCATATTGGCTGTAGAGGCCCTCGTCGCCCGGCCCGATATAGGCGATCGCCAGCAGCTCCAGAATATTGTCCGAGCCTGCTCCCATGATGAGGCGTGCGGGATCGAGCCCGTAGCGCGCGCCGATCGCCTCGCGCAAGGCGCTCGACGAGCCTTCGGGATAGATGGCGATCTCATGCGCCATGTCTCGCAGCGCCTGCACGGCCGCGGGCGACGGGCCGAGCGGCGTTTCATTGGCCGAGAGCTTGAAGACCCGACCGGCGCCGGGCGCGCCGGCCTTGCCGGGCACATAGGCGTCGATGTCGAGGACGCCGGGGCGGGGAATGGGACGCGTCATAACTTAGCTCCTGGGCGCAAAGACGCCGCTGCGCGCTTCGCTGAGTTCGTATCGTTCGGCATGGCTGCCGATGGGCTCCACGACGGCGTCGACCACGCCGGCTCCCGCCAGTTCCTGCGCGAAGCGCGCGGCTTCGACGCGGCCTGGCGCGGCGACCATGAGCGACAAACCACCGCCAGCGTGCGGCGCGCTGGCGAGAATCTCGCCCTCGAGCGCCGAGACGACGGCGGGAATGGCGTGCGCCCAATGCGGCAGATTGATCGCGTGCAGTACGATGTCGCGCGACGCCGCATCCGCGGCGAGCCGGGCCACGATGAAGACCGGCAGGCCGGCCGGATGATCGGGGCGCTCGACGAAGGGCAGTCGCGCAATGATCTTGGGCGCGCTCTCGCCGATGAGCCGCTCCCACCAGGCGCCCTCCTCGAGAGCGCCGGCGGCGCGCAGCATGCCGAGGTCGCCGCGCGAGGCCGCAACCGCGTCGATGACCGCGCGGGCGCCATGGTGGGCCACATAGGGCACGGTGAAGCCGAAGTGGAAGCGGGCGCTGTCGCGCATCTGCGCATCGCCGCCCGAGTCGTCGGCATGCACGGAATAATTCGCCTGCACATAAGTGAAGGTCGAGACGATGACCCGCCAGATGCCCTCGACCGCGTCGAGCGGCAATAGGCCATGATGGCGCTCGACAAGCGCACGCATCATCTGCGCCTCGCGATCGGGCCGGAAGGCGCAGCCGCCGCCTTGAGCGCGCTTGGCTGCAATCAGCCGGTCGATGATCTCGCCGCGGGCCATCAGCAGCCGATGCATATCGAGATCGATGCGGTCGATCTCGCCGCGCAAATCGGCAAGCATGTCGGCGGCGGAGGTGAGCTCGGGCGTGTCGCGCATGGCGCTTCTCTTAGGCCAGCAGGCCGCGAGAGTGAAGGGGGGCGGCGGACGCCTCTCCAGTTGCGGGAGTAGAGCGACAAGGTCGCTTGCCGGGCGCCCGGGCTCCGATAGACTGGCGCGCCAGGAACAAAGGAAGCGCCATGTCCAATAAGCTTGCAGCCTGCCTCGCCCTGCTCTGCCTCTCTTTCACCGGGGCCGCCCGCGCCGATGGCGTCGATCTCAAGGGCTTCCACGCCAAGTCCCTGGCGGAGCTCTCGGACCTCGGCCATCTCGCCGAGCTCACCGGCAAATACAAGATCCGCGTGACGCAAGTGACCATGGACGAAGCCGGCTATATGCACGCCCATCACCATGTCGGGCCGGGCATACGTTGCATGGTCTCTGGAGAAATGGCCTACGCCATCGGCGGCAAAACCACCGTCTATAAAGCGGGCGACTGCTTCACCGAGACCGGCGCCCAGACCCATGAGTCGTCGAATGTCGGCAAGACGCCAGTGGTGCTGCTGAATTTCGAGCTGCTGCCCGCGAACCTCCCGGACGGCAAAGGCTCGTTGATCCCCGAGCCCAAGGAGGGCGAAGGCCATTCGCATCCGGCGCCCTGAGGCGCGCAAGCTTCAGACAATTCGCCTTATTCGGCCGGCCTGATCGTCGCCGGGTCGATCCCGTTCCAAACGCAGAGCTGGCCTTCTCGGCGCGCCTGCAAAATCGAGGCGAGGAGCGCCACGCCGCTCGCCGTCTCGATCGCTTCCCGGCGGGGCGCGACGACATCGGCAGTGGTGAAGCGAATGGCGCGCCCGTTATCGGCGGCGGCTTGATTACAGGCTTCAACCAATTCGGTCTTGGCGCGGCCCTCGATGCGCTGGCCCGCCTCCTCCTGCCTCGGCGCGAACAGCCAAAGCAGGAGCAGAGCGATCGCGAGCGCCACGATGAGGAGAGCCGTCCGTCTCATCTAAAGCGTCTTCCCCAGCCGCCCGGCAAGGTCGGTGACAAATTGCCAGGCGACGCGGCCCGAGCGCGCGCCACGCGTCATCGCCCATTCCAGCGCCTGGGCGCGTATATCGGCCTCCGGCGCCTCCAGGCCATAATGGCGGGCGTAGCCGAAGACCATGGCGAGGTAATCATCCTGGCTGCAATTGTGGAAGCCGATCCACAGCCCGAAACGGTCGGAGAGCGAGACCTTCTCCTCAACGGCCTCCTTGCCATGGATGGCGTTGGCGCTCTCATTTTCCATCATGTCGCGCGGCATGAGGTGGCGCCGGTTTGAGGTCGCGTAGAAGAGGACATTGCTAGGGCGCCCTTCGACGCCACCCTCCAACGCGCTTTTCAGCGCCTTGTAGCTCGTCTCCGGCCCGTCGAAGGAGAGATCGTCGCAGAAGACGATGAACTGGTAGGGCGCGCCGGCGAGGGCGCCAAGGAGATCGGGCAAGGCCTCGATGTCCTCGCGATGGATTTCGACGAGCTTGAGCCGCCCCTCCCCCGCCAGCGCGCCATGCACTGCCTTGACGAGCGAGGATTTGCCCATGCCGCGCGCGCCCCAGAGCAGCGCGTTATTGGCCGGCAGGCCCCGGGCGAAGCGGGCGGTGTTGGAGAAGAGGATGTCGCGCTGGAGGTTGATCCCCTCCAGGAGCCCCAGGCTCACGCGGTTGACGCGTTCGACCGGATGGAAGACCGAGCCCGCCGCGCGCCAGACGAAGGCCTCGGCGGCTGAAAAATCCGGCGCCGGCGGCGCGGGCGGCGCGAGGCGCTCGAGAGCGTCAGCGATACGGGAAAGATGCGCGGCGATATGCTTTTTCGACATGAGGCGTCCTAGCGGGCGGGGCAAACCTAAATCTCTGCACCTTCTTTACCGCAAAGTTTATCGCCTTTCGTGGAAACATACGCATCTGAATCGCCGGGCTTGTCGCAAATCCGTGGCGAGGTAGCAGCGTTTGGCGGTCAGCAAAAATCGACAGGAACACCGCGCTTGTCGATGGCGCGGTACAGATGGCGCCACTCCACGCGGATTTTTACATAGGTTTCGTCGACACGGATCGAACCGCAATGCAGACGCCGAAACTGGCGCAGGCGCTTCTCGATCTCGGGCGCATAAGCGAGAACCCAGCGGTTGATCGTGCTGTGGTCGACCTCGAAACCGCGCTCAGCGAACAAGCTCTCGACGTCGCGGCAGCTCAGGGGATAGCGGAGAAACCAGGAGACTGCCTGGATAATGAGCCAGGGCTCAAAGTGACGCCCCTTGAAGTCGTCTTTCGCTCGGCGCTTCAGCTTCTCGGCAACGGCGGTCAAGAGCATTGGCGGTCCCTCCTGTCGGAGAGCCTTTTGCCCAGCCCTGCCTCAAAACTCGGTTAACCCGCAAAATTTGCGACAGCCCCGTCCCGAGTGCATCGCGTGGCAACGACCCCTCTCGAGTCTTTGGCTCGGGTGAACGACCTCCTTATACGCCACATCTAGACTCACGACCAATAGCTGACAGCCGCTGCGATGCAGACGGCTGCGAGGAAGTTGGTCGCGCTCCGATTGTAGCGTGTCGCGATGCGCCTGCTGGAACGCAAAACAGGCGGATTCTTGGTCAACGCCGCGAAATTTTGGCGAACGCCTCCACCGCGACGTGTGAGTACTGGAAAGTTATGTCGGCCATCAGCGCCTCGGACTGCGAGACACGCAAGGGCTGCGCGCGTATAGCGTTTCCTGTGCCAAAGGGCGGATGGGGATCGTACTCGATAATCCACTCGGCAAATTCAGCGCTAGATCGCCCGAAAATGCGCTCGACTGCGAGCAGGGCGGCCTCGAAGCTGCCGACGCCAGGGCCCGCGGTGTAAAGATTGCCATCGACGACAACGCCAGCGCCCCCCTGCACCACCTCTGCCGCCCCGAGATGGGATAGAATCGGCAACGCATTATGGCTGGAGGTCACTCGCCTGTTCCTGAGAAGACCTGCGGCGCCCAGCATAAGAACGCCATAGCAAATGCCGATGACGCAGCGAGCCCTGCGTCCCTGCGCAGCGACGAATTCAACCGCCTCGGCATCGTTCAGGATTTCCGGAGGCAGCATCGGGACAGCGATGACGTCAAGATCTGGGCAATCTGCGAAGGTCGTCGTCGGCTTCGTCCACCAGGACGGGAAACCTTCGACGAGGTCCAGAGATTTCCAGACCAGATGAATTTCAGTGCCCGGCATTAGCCCGAAAACTGTCTGGATGCCGACCATGTCCATGGGAACGAAGCCGGGCCCGATGACGATGCCGACATGGAGTGGCGCCACTCCCTCCGGCGATATCATGGCGCGGAATTTCTCGATCGAAGGCACACTGAATTTCTCGTCTAAAATGGGCATGCGCGTTACTCCCTGACCGTGATTATCGGTGACACCATAACCAACGCAGATGATGTCAGAAATGACATATAAACCTCAAAATCAGTCATTGACGGCGCCAGCAAAATGGAAGCAGTCTATGGCTCAAGGTTGATCAACGATGGCTCACAATGTCGAACGATCCATAGCGATCGTTGTTTACCCCGGCTTCGAATTGCTCGATCTCAGCGGCCCGCTGTGCGCCTTCAATGTCGCCGCGTGCATGCATGAGACGCCGTACGCGCTCACCGTCATCTCGGCGCGAGGTGGTTCGGTCGTCAGCTGTTCCGGGGTGTCGGTAGGTTCATCCAAGGCGATACGCGACCGCAGCATCGACACACTCCTGGTGGTCGGCGGTCCCGAAGGTGCGGTTCTTGAGTGCGATCGCGGAACGGTCGCGCTGCTCGAGGACCTAGCGCCAAGAACGCGGCGGGTTGCGAGCGTCTGCACAGGCGCATTCCTACTGGCGGCAGCGGGGCTGCTTGATGGTCGCAAGGCAACGACACATTGGCGATATGCCACTGCGCTTCAAAGGCGCTTTCCAAAACTTCGCGTCGACGCGGACCGGATCTTCATCAAGGATGGCAACGTCTGGACCGCGGCGGGGATCACATCCGGCATAGATTTGGCGCTTGCGCTAATCGAGGAGGATTTTGGCGCTGGGCTGTCCAAAGCCGTCGCGAAAGACTTGGTGGTCTATCACCGCAGGCCGGGAGCCCAGTCCCAGTTCTCTACCATTCTCGAGCTCGAGCCCGCGTCGGGCCGGATCAAGGACGCGCTTTCCTTCGCGCGTGAACATTTGCACGAGCCGCTCACGGTCGAAAGGCTCGCTGGAACGGTGTGCATCGGCGTGCGTCAGTTTGCTCGAGCGTTTGTTAACGAGACAGGAGAAACGCCTGCAAAGGCCATCGAGCGCCTGCGCGCCGAGGCCGCAATCCCACTGATTGAAAAGGGGACCGAACCGATCGAATCAGTCGCCCGAAGCGTCGGCTTTGGCGACGTGGAGAGAATGCGCAGGGCATTCGTGAGGATCTACGGCCAGTCACCGCAAGCGCTACGACGCGTCAGTCGGCTGAACTCGCGATCTGGGTCCCCGGCAATGGGTGACGCGGATCGAGCATGAAGCTGGCGCCGTGCGTAATAACGAACTCTGCCGAACCTTGCGATGGCGATGTGTATCAGGACTCGCCGCACGACGAACCGTCGTAAATCGGCCCGTCCCATCCGTCGAGGTACTTTAGCAGTTCGTCATCTATGTCGATAATCCGATGTCGATAGAACAGATGCATCGTCGCCTGCATTTCTTCGGGCAGTTCGCCGCCTGCGGCTCGGGCGACGAAGCTGTTGAGAAGGACTCGCATGCCGAGCCGGTTCGTGCCAAACACTGTTTCGCCACAACGGGCGCAAAACGCACGCGACAGTCGCTTTGCAATCGAGATCGCTCAGGAGGCGCGCCCTCATCCGCCCCTCGCTGACGCGAGGGCCACCTTCTCCCGCATGCGGGAGAAGGGGAGAACCCCTGGACCCCGCTTTCGCGTGTTAAGAGGAGGTACCGGCGCGGCGGGCGATCGCCGCGTTGATCGAAACATTAGAGGACAGCCTTGACGCTCGACGCCGACGCCCTGCTCTCCCGCGCCAAAATCATCATCTCGGGCGCCGAGCCCGAAAAAGCGCAAAAGGCGCTCGACCGCGTCCTCGAGAAGGACAAGGGCGCACTCGCGTCCTTCCTCGCTGCGCAGCCAAAGGCGCGCGACCTGCTCCTCGGCGTCTTGGGCTCCTCCTCCTATCTCACCGATCTCGCGGCGCGCGATCCGGCGCGTCTGGCGGCGGCGCTCGCGGCCGATCCACAGACACGCATCGGCGCGTTGATCGACGACACCAAGGCGCTGGAAACCGACGACGAAGCCGAGATCATGCGCCGGCTGCGGCTCATCAAGCAGGAGGCGGCGCTCGTCATCGCGCTCGCCGATCTCTCCAAGGCGTGGGACACGCTGCAGGCAACGGAGGCGCTCACCCGCATTGCCGACGCCATGCTTTCCGCCGCCATTCGTTTCACGCTGCGCCAAGCCCAGCGCGCAGGCAAGCTGGAGCTCGCGGACCAGCGCGACCCCGAACGCGCCTCGGGGTGGATTTTCCTCGGCATGGGCAAGGGCGGCGCCTATGAGCTGAACTACTCCTCGGACATCGACCTCATCGTCTTTTTCGACCGTTCCCGCGCCCGCCTCACCGACCCTTCCGAAGACGTCGATCTCTTCGTGAAGCTCACCAAGCGCATCGTGAAGATCATGAGCGAGCGCACGAGCGACGGCTATGTCTTCCGCACCGATCTGCGCTTGCGCCCGGACCCCGGCGCCACGCCCATCGCCATTCCGCTGGAGGCCGCGCTCTCTTACTACGAAAGCATGGGCCAGAATTGGGAGCGCGCGGCCTATATCAAGGCGCGGCCTGTCGCCGGAGACATTTACGCGGGCGAACAATTTTTGCAGGAGCTGTCGCCCTTCGTCTGGCGCAAATATTTCGACTTCGCCGCGATCGCCGACGTGCATTCGATCAAGCGGCAGATTCACGCGCACAAGGGCCACGGCAAGATCGCCGTCATCGGCCACAATATCAAATTGGGGCGCGGCGGCATTCGCGAGATCGAGTTCTTCACGCAGACCCAGCAGCTCATCACCGGCGGACGCGACAAGAGATTGCGCGGCCGCGCGACGCTGCCCATGCTCGACCAGCTCGTCGAGAGCGGATGGGTCGAGGCGCAGGCGCGCGACGATTTGCGTGAAGCCTACCTGTTCCTGCGCGATGTCGAGCATCGCATTCAGATGGTCGCCGACGAGCAGAAACATACGCTGCCCGACACGAGAGACGGAGTGGAAAATATTGCCCGCATGATGGGCTTTGCCGGCTATGACGACTTTGCCGAGGCGCTCATGAAGCGGCTCGACATCGTGCAGGGGCATTATGCGCGGCTTTTCGAGACGGCGCCCGAGCTTTCTTCGGCAGGCGGCAATCTCGTCTTCACCGGCGACGAGGACGATCCCGAGACGATCGAGACGCTCGCGGGCATGGGCTACAAAGACCCCAAAATGGTGACCGCCACTATTCGCGGCTGGCACTTCGGCCGCTACGCCGCGACGCGCTCGACCGTCGCCCGCGAACGCCTCACTGAGCTCACGCCGAAATTGCTCGAAGCCCTCGCCGCGACCGACAACGCCGACCAAGCCTTTCTCGCTTTCGACAAGCTCATCCAGAAGCTTCCCGCCGGCGTGCAGCTCTTCTCCCTGCTCGTCTCACAGCCGCGCCTGCTCACGCTGCTCGCCGCCATCACCGGCGCGGCGCCGAAGCTCTCCGCCACCATTTCGAAACGCCCGCGCGTGCTCGACGCGCTGATGGAGCCGGCGTTCTTCCACACTTTGCCGAGCGACGCCGATCTGCGCGAGCGCCTTGCGGCGCAATTCGCCGAGGCGCGCTCTTATGAAGACGCGCTCGACCGCGCCCGCATCTTCGGCCAGGAGCAGAAGTTTCTGATCGGCGTGCGCGTGCTGACGGGCTCGATCTCGGTCGCGGACGTCGGCGCCGCCTATACGCGCCTTGCCGAGACGCTGATTGCTTGCCTCTTCGAGGAGATCTGCAAGGAATTCGAAAAAGCGCATGGCCGCATAGAGAAGGGCGCGGCGGCGGTCGTCGCCATGGGCAAGCTCGGGGGCCGCGAGATGACGGCCGCTTCCGATCTCGACCTCATGCTGCTCTACGACGCCGATCCGCACGCAGAGTCGGTCGGGGGCGAGCGTTCGCTCTCGACGGCGCAATATTACGCCCGCCTCACCCAGCGTCTGATCACCGCGATTTCGGCGCCGACGGCCGAAGGCACGCTCTACGAAACGGATTTTCGCCTCCGCCCCTCCGGCAATATGGGGCCGATCGCGGTGAGCCTTAAATCCTTCGAGGCTTACCAGGCGGAAGAGGCTTGGACATGGGAGCATATGGCGCTGACGCGCGCCCGCGTCGTCGCCGGGCCGGCGGAATTCGCCGCCCGCGTCGAGGCGGCGATCCGCGCCGCGCTGGTCCGGCCGCGCGATCCGCATAAGCTGAAGATCGACGTCCTCGCCATGCGCAAGCGGATCGAGCAAGCAAAGGGTTCGAACAACCCCTGGGAGGTGAAGCAGGCTCCGGGCGGGCTCATCGACATCGAATTCATCGCCCAATATCTGATGCTCCTGCATGGCGCGGCGCATCCAGAGGTTTTCTCGACGACGACGCCTGTGGCGCTGCGCATGCTGCGCGACGCCAGCCTCCTCGACGCCGGCGCAGCGGAGACGCTTCACGCCGCCTCGAGCCTTTACCAAGGGCTCACGCAAGTCCTGCGCCTTGCCGTCGACGGTCCTTTCCGGCCGACCGACGCGCCCCGCGGGCTGACCGAGCTTCTCCTGCGGGTTGGCGACTCGCCAGATCTCTCCCATCTGGAGGCGCTGCTTGCTGATTCTCAGAAGCGGACTCGGGAAATTTTCACCTTTGTCATCGGACCGTTTTCTGGGCCGATTACCGGCTCTGGGGAGTTGTCAGAGGCGCCGCCTCCGGCATAGATACGCCCCATTCGTCACGCAGGAACCTTCCGCGCCGACCGTGGCGGCGGCTTTTCTGGGGCTCTTCTGCCTCGATTTCTGGAGCATATCATGTCAAATGCCCGCTATAACGCGCGTTCCCTGGCCCGCGCCGCCTTCGGGACGCTCGGCGTCGTCGCCCTGATGGCCGCCGCCGCGCCCGCGCAGGCCAAGGTGCTGGCCAAGGTGAATGGCGTCGAGATCACCGACGACGACCTGAAGATCGCCATGGAAGATCTCGGCCCGGGCATTCCGCGTCAGCTCGAAGGCAAGGCGCGCGACAGCTATATCATCGACTTCCTCATCGACGAGCAGCTCGTCGTGCAGAAGGCGCAGGCCGACAAGCTCGCCGAAACCCCGGATTTCGCCAAGAAGATGGCCTATCTGCGCGACAAGGCGCTGATGGAGACCTTGCTCGGCAATGTCGCCAAGAACGCCGCGACGGACGCCGCCATCAAGGCGACCTATGACGAGGCGGCGAAGGCCCAGAAGCCCGAGACCGAATACCACGCCCATCACATCCTCGTGCCCACCGAGGAAGAGGCCAAGAAGGCGCTCGCGCGCGTGAAGGGCGGCGAGGATTTCTCCAAGGTCGCCGGCGAAGTCTCGAAGGACCCCGGCTCCAAGGGCGGCGATCTCGGCTGGTTCACCAAGGACCGCATGGTTCCGGAATTCGGCGAGGCGGCGTCGAAGATGAAGCCGGGCGAGATCTCCGAGCCGGTGAAGACCCAGTTCGGCTGGCATATCATCAAGCTCGACGAGTCCCGCCCGAAGACCTTCCCGCCGATGGAGCAGGTCAAGGAGCAGGTCGCCCGCTATGTCGTGCAGAAGGCGCAAAGCGAGCTGGTAATGAAGCTGCGCGAGGGCGCCAAGATCGAGCGCACCGACCAGCCGGCCGACGCCGCCAAGGGTGGCGCGGCTCCGGCGGCGGCGGCGAAGCCGGAAGAGAAGAAGAAGTAAGACGAAATCCGCTTGGTTGGCTCGTTGTCATTCCCGACGCTCGCAAAGCGAGCGATCGGGAAGCGACCATTGCTGTTTTGACTCTGGATTCCCGGTCGAGCTTTCTGCCCGCCGGGAATGACAGCAGATTCTCCCACTTCAGAATTTCGTTTCGAAAAACGCGTTTCTGACGCTGTCGATCGCGCCGCCGTCGCCGAAAATGGCGTCATTGGCTTTCGCGACCACCATATCCTTTCCAAAATGTCGGGCGCCGAGACGCTTGAAATAGCCGAGCGGTCCCGAGGTGAAGGCTTTGAGGTCGTTCTCCACCAAAGCGGTGACGACCGTAACGGCGCGCTTCTCGATCGCGGTCTGCAGATCGCCTCTGACCACCGGATCGTCAAAGGCTTGAGGATGCGGCAGGTCGCTCTCGCCAATGGCGATTTCCTTCATCATATCGGGCGTGACCCCCGGTATCTCGGGGGTGAGCGGGATGATCGGCAAGCCCGGCTCCTTGCCGCGTTCGGTGTCGTGCATATGCAATTCGCCGCTATCTATGTCGCGCACGAGCCATTTTTCGCGCAAAGCCTCGGGGAATCCGTCAAACAGCGGATTGCTGACGGGGAGCGAGAAATTGGCGCGGAAGAACGCCTGCGCATTGCGCCGCCCGAGCAAATAATCGTGGTGACGGAAGGATTGGTGCAGGAAGCCGCCGAAACCGCCGAGAACGCCGCAGGCGATCGGATAACGCTTGGAATCCGGATGCGCATTGGGCGCCCGCTCCGGCTCGATCATGTAGCGCGAGTAGACGCGCTCGTCCTGCGCCAGCGCCAGCTCGTCCGGCTTGAAGCGCGCTTGATCGATGAGCGTCGAGAATAATCTGGGCAGGACGTCGAGGAGCCTCTCGCCCCGGCCCTCGAGGGTCGTCTTCTGCAGGTTGGGAAAGGGCGAAATCAGGATGATCGATCGGCTCGCCCTGTCTCCGCTGCGCTCGTTGCTCCCGCCTGTCCCCGCAAGGTAACGTCGTACGAGCTCGAGCGGTTCGTTGTCGATCGTCCCGCCGTCGACCGCGACGAATGAATAGGGCTGGACCGATTTCACCCAGTCGTCCGGATAGACAGGCGTGAACCCGCCATTGGTTTCGAAGCCGACCCGCTCGCTATGCCAGTAATCCTGCTCGTTCCTTTGGATGAACCGCGGCGCGAGGCCGACGGGAAAGGCGCCTGTCGCCTTCGCGGCCGTGCGGAAAAGCTCCCAACCGTCGGTCTGCGTGCTCTCGATGTCCAGCGCCAGCGCGCCATCGGCCTGCGCTGGTTCGACGCCGATGTTGAAATCGAGGTAATCGCCGTGATTGAGCATGCCGTATCGGCGCGGATCGTCCGAGCCGAAAAGCTGGAAGGAATAGGGCACGCCGCGCAGATTGGTGAGCGTGAGAAAGACGCGCAGATCGCGTGAGGCGCCGCGTCCCACCCAGTTCGGCTGCCGCATTTTGCCCGAGAGTTTGAAGGCGTTGGCGACGATCTCGTCGATGACGTCGCAGCATAAAGCCGATTTCACGCCCTGCGCCGCCTTGGCGCCGTCGAGATCGGTGGTCTCGAGAAGCCGGATGATATCGATGTCGTGAACCCAGCTCGAATAGAGCCGGTTGGCGGACGGAGACGGCAGCGGCTTGCCGGGCCACACATGCTCGGGCTGGCGAAAGGCGTGGAGCGCGGAAATCGCCGCGGTCATGCCGCCCGCCGAGGCGCCGGCCATGATCGGGATACGCACGTCATGGGTGGGGCCGTCCCAGGCGGGATGCGCCTTGGCGCTCTCATAGGCGTCGAGCGCCTCGATGAGAAAGTCCATGACGCCGGCCGAATAGGCGCCCGCCGAGATGGCGCCGGATAATACCACTCCGATTTCGTAGAAAGGCTTTGACACATTATCCTCCTTAAAAAGTGCTTTGCGGCGAAGGGCCAGAAAAGCAGGCCGCCGTGACGACAATATAAACTTTTTCACGCAGCAGCGAATGCCTGCGCAAAATGCTCACGCCGCGCGCGTCACGGCTTGACGGCGGAGCTCCATGCCGCCAAACCCCATGTGCCAACACATTCTCGCGCCGCCCTCCCCGAGCGGCCGCATTGATAAACGCAGGGTTTTCACCATGGCCCACGACGCTCCCCTCTCCCCGCTCGCGCCCGCAACCATTCCCGAGATCGCGCCGCTCGACGGGGTGCGCTTTGCCGCCGGCGCGGCGAACATTCGCTACGCCGGCCGCACCGACGTGATGCTCGCCATCATGGACGAGGGCGCCGCCGTCGCAGGCGTCTTCACCAAATCGAAGTGCCCGTCGGGGCCAGTCGACTGGTGCCGCGCGAAATTGAAGGGCGGCAAGGCGAAGGCGCTGCTCGTCAATTCCGGCAACGCCAACGCCTTCACCGGCAAGGTCGGCGCCGAAGCGGTGAAGCTCTCCGCCAAGATCGCCGCCGCCGCGACGGGCGCGAGCGACCGGCAGATTTTCATCGCCTCCACGGGCGTGATCGGCGAGCCGCTCGACGCGACGAAATTCGAGGGCGTGCTGGAGAAGCTCGCGGCCGAGGCGCGGCCCGACGCCTGGCAAGAGGCGGCGCGCGCCATCATGACCACCGACACCTTCCCCAAGCTCGCAACGCGCACCGCGATCATCGGCGGCGTGGAAGTGACGATCAGCGGCATGGCCAAAGGCGCCGGCATGATCGCCCCGGACATGGCGACCATGCTCTCCTTCGTCTTCACCGACGCGCCCATCGCCGCCGAGGCGTTGCAGACGATGCTTGCCAAATCCGTGCAGGGCTCGTTCAACGCGATCACGGTCGACAGCGACACCTCGACGTCGGACACGCTGCTGCTGTTCGCCACCGGCGCAGCGAAGAAACGCGGCGCGCCGAAGATCGAAAAGGCCAACGACCGGCGTCTCGTCGAATTCAAGAAGGCGCTCGACGCCGTGCTGCTCGACCTCGCCCATCAGGTGGTGAAGGATGGCGAGGGCGCGCGCAAATTCGTGGAAGTGACGGTGACCGGCGCCGAAAGCGCGAAGGCCGCGAAGCGGGTTGCGCTTTCCATCGCCAATTCACCGCTGGTGAAGACGGCGATCGCGGGCGAAGACGCCAATTGGGGCCGCATCGTGATGGCGGTCGGCAAGGCTGGCGAATATGCCGAGCGTGACAAGCTCGCCATCTGGTTCGGCGGCGTGCGCGTCGCCTTCAAGGGCCTGCGCGACCCGGATTACAATGAGCAGGAAGTCTCGGAGATCATGAAGCGGCAGGAGATCGTCATCAATGTCGACCTCGGCCTCGGCGACGGCGCTGCGACCGTGTGGACGTGTGATCTGACGAAGGAATATGTCGCGATCAACGGAGATTATCGGAGCTGAGTGTCCTGCGCGAAGCGTGCTCGGGAACCCGGAAGGCTCGCAAAGAGTGTCGTCGTTGCTCTGGATTCCCGGTCAGGCCTTCGGCCTGCCGGGAATGACGGAGGCGAGCTGGCCATGCAAAACGCTCCCACCGTCATTGCGAGGAGCGTAAGCAACGAAGCAATCCAGCGGCGTCGCTGCGGCTCTGGATTGCTTCCGCTCCGCTCGCAATGACGGCGCTCGCTGCGTCAATGTAATGCGTGAGGAGCGCATCGCCGCCCCCTTGCTTTCCTCCCGCCAAGCTGAAACTCTGCATCGGTTACAGTAGATCGTTTCCGAGGCGTTGCGCATGTTTTTCCCGCGTCTGTTATTGCTTTTCCTTCCTCTCCCCCTCCTCGCCTGCAATTCGACGTCCTCCCCCCCGCCGCAGGCGCGCTTCGAGGCCGCCGAGGCCGCCTTTCTCGACAAGCCCGGCAAGACCACGATTCAAGGCCAGGCTTTCCTGCCGGATAAGACCGGCGCACATGTTCACTACGCGATGGGCGAAGTCGTGCGGCTTATCCCAGTGACAAGCTACGCTCAGGCGCGGCTCGACTATTATTTCCACGGCGCCAAATTCGCGCCCGCGTCGTCGATCCCGAAAAATGACCCTGATCCGGATTATCTCGCCCACACGCGCACGACCAAGGCCGGGTCGACCGGGCGCTTCGCTTTCGAAAACGTGCCGCCGGGCCGCTACTATCTCTCCACGCAGGTGATCTGGAGGCCGGAGCAGTCCTTTGTGACGGAAGGCGGCCTGATATATGAGGAAGCGACAGTGACCGGCGCCGAGACCAAGCCGGTCGAGGTCGTCGTCTCCGGTAAATAGGGCTTGGCATGAAACTCCTCCTCGTCGTCGCCTGCGCGCTTGTCGACGCCGACAATCGCGTGCTCATCGCGCAGCGTCCCGAGGGCAAACAGCTTGCGGGATTGTGGGAGTTTCCCGGCGGCAAGATCGATCCCGGCGAGCGGCCCGAGGAGGCGCTGATCCGCGAGCTTGCGGAGGAGCTCGGCATCGCCGTGAAAGCCCCCTGCCTCGCGCCGCTCACTTTCGCGAGCCACGCCTATGAGGAATTTCATCTTCTCATGCCGCTCTATGTCTGCCGTAAATGGGAAGGCTTCGTGACGCCTGCGGAGGGGCAAGCGGTGAAATGGGCGCGCGCGCGGGATTTGCGCAATTACGCCATGCCGCCCGCCGACGCGCCGCTCATCGCGCCGCTGATCGATCTCCTCGGCTAGAACGCCGACTTGGTATCGCCATGCGGGCGGGCTAACATCCGCTCATGACGGAAATCGATTGGCAAGACCTCGGACATCGCGACGCAGCCGGCCTTGACCGGCGCGACTGCTACAAGCTTGGAAAACGCTTGCGCGAAGCGGTCCCGCGCGAGGCCCTGGCGGAATTCGCGCCCCCTGAAATTCGCGATCCAATCGCGATCATCGCCGAGACGGAACGCCCACGTCTGCAATCCCTGCTGCCCATGCGGCGCGAGGCGATGACGGAATTGGCCTTCGCGTTCCTGCGCGGCGCGGCCGATGTCATGGCCTTCGATCTCGCAAGCCAGCTCACGCCCGGCGTGACCGCGCAGGCTTGCGGCGATTGCCATTTGATGAACTTCGGCGCTTTCTCGTCGCCGGAAGGTAATGTCCTCTTCGACGTCAATGACTTCGACGAGACTCTGCCGCATGTCGACATCATCTTCGACCTGCGCCGCTTGGCGACGAGCGTCGCAGTCGCGGCGCTCGACATGAATTTCTCCAAGAGCGAAGCGCGCCAATTTGCGCGCCGCACGGTCAAGACCTATCGCATTCGCATGCTGGAGCTCGCGGCCATGTCGCCGATCGAGGTCTGGAACGTGCGCGTTCATTTGCGCGACATTGTCAAAGCCCTGCGCGACCGCGTGCTGCACGACAAGCTCAGCGCGGCGATCTATGAGGGAAAAGGCGCGCAGGACCGCATCGACGGCCTGCCGAAAATCGAAAAGGTCGGCGACGGCTGGCGCTTCGTCGAAAAGCCGCCGAAGCTTCAACATCTCGAGTCGATGCGCGACCCCGGCGCGGATGTGGATTTGCCGAAGCTCTTCGAGCGTCTTGTCCAAGATGGTCTACAGGCGCCCTTCGCCACGCTTTTCGAGCGCTATCGGCTGTGCGACACGGCCTTCAAGGCCGTGGGGGTCGGCAGCGTCGGCACTTTCTGCGCGATCGGCCTCTATATGTCGGAGGACGAACAGCCCCTCGCTTTACAGATCAAGGAAGCGCGGCCTTCCGTGCTGGAGCGTTTCGGCCAGGGAGGCTGGAAAGAGTCGCAAGGAAAGCGCGTGACCACGGGACAGCGGGTCATGCAGGCGGCCTCGGATATTTTCCTCGCCCATGCGGAGGAGCCGGAAACCGGCCGGCGCTTCTATATGCGCCATCTCAAGACGCGCCGTCTCGGCTCGATCTCTGAACTGCTGAAGGACGAAGCCTTCCCGCGTTACGCGGAGCTCTGCGGCAGCACGTTGGCGCGCGCCCATGCGCGCTCGTCACGCCCCGCCGTGCTCGCGGGCTATATGGGCAAGGGAGAGGCCTTTGAGGACGCGCTGGCCTCTTTCGCCATGCTCTACGCGAAGCAGACGAAAGACGATTTTGACGCTTATTGCGCCGCGCAGTCCACGTAATCGACTTCCCCTGACAACCACCCGCCGTCATTTGCGAGGAGCAAAGCGACGAAGTAATCCAGGGCCGCCGTAGCTGCCCTGGATTGCTTAGCTTCGCTCGCAATGACGGCCGGGTCTTAATGGTCGCTTCGCCGCAAGAGGAAAACGCTGGCGCTATTCCCGCCGCATCGCGAAGCTCGCGGGGATCGACAGCGTCCAGATCAGCCCGTCCGGCGGGAAGCTCAATGTGCATTCGCCATCGAGCGCCTGCGCGACAAGTTTCTTGACTACCTTATGCCCGAAGCCTTCCTTCGGCGGCGCGACGAGCGGCGGTCCGCCGCTCTCGCGCCATTCGATGTTGAGCCGGTCGCCGTCGAAGTCCCATGTCAGCGAGACGCTTCCCTCCGGCACAGAGAGCGCGCCATAGCTCAGCGCATTGGTGGCAAGTTCATGCAACGCCAGGCCGATGTTCTGCGCAGCCTCCGGCTTGAGATTGATCTTTGGCCCCTCGATCCGCGCATGCTCAGGAAGGTCGTCCTTGGGAACGTCCATGCAATAGGCGAGCTGCGCGTCCACCAATTCGCGCATGGAAGCGCCGCGCCAATCCTGCGAGACGAGAAGGTCATGCGCCATGGAGAGCGCCTGAAGGCGCGCGCTGAACTTGCGCTGGAACTCTTCCACGGATGGAGCGCCCGCCGCCGTCTGCCGCGACATGGCCTGCACGACCGCCAATAAGTTCTTCGAGCGATGCACCAATTCACGCAGCAGCACGCGCACATGCTGCTCGCGCGTCTTACGCTCGGTGATGTCGCGCGCCGTGCCGAGGATGCGCACCGGCCGCCCATTCTCGAAGAAGGTGCGACCGCGGATCGACACCCAGCGCTCGATCTTGTCCTTCACGCCAACGACGCGATATTCGATCTCATAATCGCCTTCGAAGGTGGGATCGAGCGCGAGGCCGACCGCCTCCTTGCTGCGGCGCCTATCCTGCGGATGCAGCGCGTTGCGGAAGACGTCGAAGCTCGGTTCGGTGTCGTCGTGGAGGCCCCAGAGCTGGCGCACGCGGGCGTCGAGATGCACCGCGCCGGTCACGAGATTCCAGTCCCAGACGCCCGTGCGGCCGGCGTCGAGCGCGAGCTGCATGCGCTCGAGCGCATAGGCCTGATCCTTGATCGCGCCGCAGTCCGAAGCCGCGCCGCGCGCCTCGCCGGCGTCCGGGAATGTGTCCGTATCGCTCACGCATCACCTTTCGGAGATGCGGCATTATAGAGGCAGACGGGCGCGGGCGCGAGAGCTTGGGAGGCGGGCGACTGTCATCGCGAGGAGGCGCCGCCCGCTATGAAGTCACATCCGTCATTGCGAGGAGCGCAGCGACGAAGCAATCCCGGGGCGACACCGCGGCCCTGGATTGCTTCGCTTCGCTCGCAATGACGCGCGGCTTTTGAGGTAGGCGTCAAATATCCAACAATTCCGTAGCAAAAGCCGCCTTCTCCTGGATGAAGGCAAAGCGGGCCTCGGGCTTGTTGCCCATCAGCCGTTCGACGCAATCGGCCACCTCCTCGCGCTCCTCGCCGACCAGGATCACCTTGAGCAGCGTGCGCTTGGTCGGGTCCATGGTCGTCTCCTTGAGCTGGGCGGCGCTCATCTCGCCCAAGCCTTTGAAGCGGTTGGTCTCAACCTTGCCCTTGCCGGTGAGCACGGTGCGGATCAGCTCGTCGCGATGGGCGTCGTCGCGCGCATAGACCGTTTTCGCCCCTTGCGTGAGCTTATAGAGCGGCGGCTGCGCCAAATAGAGATGGCCGTTCTCGATGAGCCGCGGCATCTGCCGGTAGAAAAAGGTGATGAGCAGCGAGGCGATATGGGCGCCGTCGACGTCGGCGTCGGTCATCACAATGACCTTCTCGTAGCGAAGCTCCTCCTCGCGATAATGCGCGCCGAGACCACAGCCCAGCGCCTGCGTCAAATCGGCGAGCTGCTGATTGGCGAGAAGCTTGTCCTTCGTCGCCGAAGCGACGTTGAGGATTTTGCCGCGCAGAGGGAGAATGGCCTGCATGACGCGATTGCGGCCCTCTTTCGCCGAGCCGCCGGCCGAGTCGCCTTCGACGATGAAGAGCTCGGAGCCTTCCGCCGAATTATTGGTGCAGTCGACGAGCTTGCCCGGCAGGCGCAATTTGCGCGTTGCGGTCTTGCGGGCGACGTCCTTCTCGGCCTTGCGGCGTAGCCGTTCCTCGGCGCGCGTCACCGCGAAGTCGAGGAGCTTATTGGCCTGCGTCGGCGCGGCGGCGAGCCAATGGTCGAAGGCGTCGCGCAGCGTTCCCTCGACGATGCGCGCGCCATCGGCGCTCATCAGCCGGTTCTTGGTCTGGCCCTGAAACTGCGGGTCGCGGATGAAGATCGAGATCATCGCCGCGGCCTGGCCCATCAGATCGTCGGCGGTCACGTCCTTGAAGCGCTTCGCCTGATTGGTGCGGTCCGCGTGATCTTTCAGCGCCTTCAACAGCGCATTTCGCAGCCCCGCCTCATGCGTGCCGCCGTCCGGCGTCCACACCGTGTTGCAGTAGGAATGGATGAAGCCGTCGTCCTCGGCGAACCAGGCGACCGCCCATTCGAGCGAGCCATGCCCCCCTTCGCGCGTCACCTTGCCGGAGAAGGGCTGGTCGGTGACGAGCTCCTTGTCATGCGTCTCGCGGGCGAGATAGTCCTTCAACCCGCCGGGGAAGCACAGCACCGTCTCGGGGGGAACATCCGAGCCCGGCTCGATCAGCGAGGGATCGCAGCGCCAGCGGATTTCCACGCCGCCGTAGAGATAGGCCTTGGAGCGCGCCATGCGGAAGAGCCGCGCCGGCTTCCAATGGGCGCTGGCGTCGAAAATCTGGGCGTCCGGCTTGAAGCGCACGCGCGTGCCGCGGCGATTGTTGATCTTGCCGACATTGACGAGCTTGCCCAGCGGCAGACCGCGCGAGAACTCCATGCGGTAGAGCTGCTGCTCGCGCGCGACCTCGACTTCGACCTTCTCGGACAGCGCGTTCACCACCGACACGCCGACGCCGTGCAGACCGCCGGAGGTCTGATAGGCGCCGGAATCGAATTTGCCGCCCGCATGGAGGACGGTCATGACGACCTCCAGCGCGGATTTGTCCTTCATCTTAGGATGCGGGCCGATCGGAATGCCACGGCCATTGTCGTTGACCGTCAGCCAGCCATCGGGCTCCAGCGTCACCTCGATAAAGGTGGCGTAGCCGGCGACGGCCTCGTCCATGGCGTTGTCGAGCACCTCGGCGAAGAGGTGGTGCAGCGCGGTCTCGTCCGTGCCGCCGATATACATGCCGGGGCGCCGGCGGACGGGCTCCAGCCCCTCGAGCACCTCGATGGAGCCGGCGTCATATTCCGCGGGGGTCGGTTTCGCGGCGGGTTTGGGCGCGGGCGCCTTGCGCGGCGCGCCGCCGAAAAGATCAGGTTTCGTGGCCATGCCGCCATCTTAGCGCGATTCGGAAGGCGATGCGCGAGGCTCCAGCCAAAGGCCGTCGGTCAACAGCCGCGCTTACGCCGATTTGGCGGGGCGTGAGCCGCCAACAGCCAGTTCCTCCAGATTCGGGAAGGCGCCGAGCGGCTTGGGGCGGCTGACGAGATAACCTTGGATCTCGTCGCAGCCCAGGCTCTTGAGCGTGCGCAACTGCGCCTCAGTCTCGATTCCCTCGGCCGTCGTCCTGACACCGAGCTCCCGCGCCAGCCCGGTAATGGCGCGGATGATCGACGCTGTTTCTGGATTTTTGTCGGCCTCCTGAACGAAGGACCTGTCGATCTTGATCCGGTCGACGGGAAAAACCCGTAAATGCGACAAGGCGGAAAATCCTGTGCCGAAGTCGTCGAGGGCGATCGATATGCCAAGGCGCCGCAAGTCGTTCAGGCAGGCGAGCGTAGCGCTGTTCTCCAGAAAAAGCGCCGACTCGGTGATTTCGAGCTCGAGCCGGCGCGGGGAGAATTGACTTTCGCCAACGATCTTGGCGACCTCCAACGCAAAGCCGGGCTTGAGCAATTGCGTCGGCGAGAGATTGACGGCGATGCGAAGCGGGTAAGGAAGCGATGCGCCGCGTGTGCAGGCCTCCTTCAAAACCCAGGCGCCGATGTCGCCGATCAGCCCCATCCGTTCGGCAATATCGAGAAACAGCGGCGGGCTCAGCAATCCGTGGCCTGGCCGACGCCAGCGCAGCAGCGCCTCGAAGCCGGCGAGCTCGGCCCCGGCAAGATCGACGATCGGCTGGAAATAAAGTTCGAATTCCTGACGGGCGAGCGCCAGCTTGAGATCTTGCTCCAACTGCCAGCGAGAAGCGAAACGGGCTTCGATCTCGGCGTCGAAAAAGCAGAATCGCCTGCGGCCGGCCAGCTTTGCCTCATAGAGCGCGAGGTCGGCCTTTTTCATCAGATCAGGAAGAGCCAGGCCGTCCTGCGGCGCGCGCGCGACGCCGATGCTGGCGCCGATGGAGGTGAAGACCCCGAAGCCGAAATCGACCGGCTCGCTAGCCGCCGCGATCAGCCGGCGGGCGAGCGCCTCTACATCCTGCTGCTTTGAGGCGGCTTGCTGGAGCACCACGAATTCATCGCCGCCAATTCTGGCGAGATACTCTCCGGAGCGCAGCACGCCCGAAATCCGCTTGGCGATGATTTGCAGCGCCGTGTCGCCGGCTTGATGACCGAGCGTGTCGTTGATGTTTTTAAAGCCGTCGAGATCGATCCAATGGATCGCGAGGCAGGAGTCGTTCTTGACGGCCGCCGACACCGCCTCGCGCCCGCGCTTTTCGAACGCCGCGCGATTGGCGACCCCCGTCAGGCCGTCGAAATAAGCCAGGCGATGGATGCTCGCCTTGCGCTCCTCCTGCTCCAGAGCGATGGCGCAGAGATTGATGCAGGCCTCCACAATCGTGCGTTCGATCGCGCTCGGGCCACGGCAGGTGCGGTAATAGAAAGCAAAAGCGCCGATGACCCGGCCATCAGAAGCGCGGATGGGCGACGACCAGCAGGCGCGCAGCCCGATCGGCAGGGCCAGGTCCTTGAAGTCGGCCCAGAGCGGATCAGTGGCGATGTCCGTCACCTCGACGGATTTCCCGAAATAGGCGGCCGTGCCGCAGGACCCGACCGACGGACCGATGAGCAGGCCGTTGATCGCGGCGGAGTAATCCGCCGGAAGGCTGGGCGCAGCCTGCACATGGAGCCTTCCCAGAGAGTCCACGGAAAGAATGGAACAGATGACGCCCGGCGCCAGCTGCTCGGCCTGAAGGCAGAGCCGGCTCATGATCGTCTTCACGGGCAAGTCGCGCGCGACACCTTCCAGCGCCGCGTGCTGAATCGCTTTCAGCCCGAGCATGGAAGGCTTCTTGCACCCGCTGCAATCCATGTCCGCCACATCCATGAAGCGCGTCCCGTGCCAGTCTGAAATCAGATGAATTGTCCCTCGTTCGCGATGCGTCTTGCGACAAAACACTTGATAGTTGCGCTGTTATCGAGATTGCGCGGAAAAGATTAATAAAGCTTAGCCGTAAATCTATGAATACATTGGGGGCGTCGCCCATTTACGCCCCCGCAAGCTCGCCTCGGTAGGGTTCCAGCTCCTTTTCCCTGGAGACGCCATGTCCCCGTTCACCATCGTCATCTGCGTCGATCACGCCTTTGTCAGCGGCGGCCAATCCAAGGTCGCGATCGAAAGCGCGTTAGGTCTCAAGGCCGCCGGCGCCCGGGTGATTTTCTTTTCCGCCTGCGGCCCGGTCGATCCGCGCCTAGAGGCGGCGGGCGTCGAAACCGTCTGCCTCAGCCAGCATGACATTCTCGGCAACCCCTCCCGCCTCGACGCGGCCCGGCAGGGGATCTGGAATTTCAAAGCCTCGAAGGCGCTCGCCGAGACATTGAGCGCGCTTTCGGGGGACCGGGCGATCGTTCATGTGCATGGCTGGGCGAAGGCGCTGTCGCCGTCGATCGCCAAGCCCATACAAGCGAGCGGCTTGCCGGCCGTCTATACGATGCACGAGTTCTTTCTGAACTGCCCCAATGGCGGCTTCTATAATTTCCAGAAAAACGAAGTCTGCCCCCTGCACCCCATGTCCTTGGCCTGCTTGAGGACAAATTGCGACTCGCGCAACTATCCGTTCAAACTCTGGCGCAGCGCCCGCCAGTTCGTCGCCGAGCATGTTGCGCATCTTGCGCAAACCTTCTCGGACATTCTGCTGCTCTCCGACCTGCAGGAGAAAGTGCTCGCCTCCTGTCTGCCGCCTGGCGCGGCCATCCATCGCGTGACCAATCCGGTGGAAGCCGAGCCGCTCGGCCATAAGGCGGACCAGACAGAAGGCGACTTCCTTTTCGTCGGCCGGCTTTCAGCCGAAAAAGGAGCGTTTCTCTTCGCCGAAGCGGCCCGGCGCGCGGGCGTGACGCCGATTTTCATCGGAGACGGGCCAATCACCGACGAGCTTGCCGCGCGCTATCCGCAGGCCCGACTCCTGGGCTGGCGCCCTCCGGCGGAAGCGCGCGCGGCGATGCGTGCGGCACGCGTCCTGGTTTTCCCGTCGCTCTGGTACGAGACCTTCGGTCTCACCGCGCTGGAAGCCAAGGCCATGGGCACGCCGACGATCGTCGCCGATGGCTGCGCGGCGCGAGAGGCGGTGGAGCATGGCGTGACGGGATTGTGGTTCAAGAGCGGCGATGTGCAGTCTCTTGCGTCCGCCATTCGGGAATTGGGAAACGATGCGGTGGTCGCGCAAATGTCGGACAACGCCTATGACGCTTATTGGTCGTCGCCGGCGACGCTGGAGCGCCATGTCGCGGAAACCCTTGCGGTCTATGACCGGATGCTTGCGCGCGAGACCGAATAGCGCATCGACGCAGGCCCCTTCCTGCGGTAAGACCGTTTTCCGCTCGAACAGCTCGCATAGGGCTTTTGTCATTCCCCGCGGGCGAATAGTCCGAGCGGGAATCCTTAAGCCAAAATAGCGCGGGCTGCTCTGGATTCCCGATCGCTCGCTTCGCGAACGTCGGGAATGACACAGGGAACCACATGAAGCGCCGCCTCGCCTTTCTCGCCGCCGCCATTCTTCTCGCGGCGCCCGCACACGCGGAAAAACTGCGCCTCGCCTTGCAGAAGACCGGCACGAGCGGCTGGGAGATGGCGGTCGTGAAGGCTTTCGGCCTCGACAAGGCGGCAGGACTAGAGCTCGAGGTGACGGAGCTGGCCTCGCCGGAGGCCGGCAAGATCGCCATCCAAGGCGGAAGCGCGGATATCATCGTCTCGGACTGGCTCTGGGTCGCGCGCGAGCGCGCCCAAGGCGCGAAGCTCACGCTTTACCCTTACTCCTCCGGGGTCGGCGCGGTAATGACGCGGGACGCGTCGATCAAAAGTGTGAAAGACCTTATCGGCAAAAAAATCGGCGTCGCCGGCGGGCCTTTGGATAAAAGCTGGCTGATGCTCGAAGCCTTCGCGCTGAAACAAGGCGTCGATCTCGCGAAAAGCGCCACCATCCTTTATGGCGCGCCGCCGCTCATCGCCGAAAAGGCGCTGCAGGGCGAAATCGACGCGGCGCTGGAGTTTTGGAATTTCGCCGCCGATCTCGAAGGCAAGGGTTTGGCGCGCGCGATCGACATCGTCGATGTGGAGAAGGCGCTCGGCGCCAAAGGCAATGTCGTCATCACCGGCTATGTGTTCGACGAGGCGTTCGCGTCGAAGAACAAAGGCGCGCTGACCCGATTTTTCGCGATGGCGGGCAAAGCCAAAGCGCTCATCGCCACGGACGACAAAGCCTGGGCGGCGGCGGCAAGCCGCATCGGCCAGAAGGACGCCGCGACGCTCGACATCTACCGCAAGCGCTATGTCGCGGGAATCCCCAAGCGACCGATCGCGGAGGAGGAGAAGGACGCCGCCGCGCTCTACAAAGTGCTGGCCGAAACCGGGGGCGAGAAGCTCGTCGGCCCCGGCAAGACCCTCGCGCCGGGAACCTTCTACAAAGGCCTCGAGGCCGCCGCGCGTTGATCCGCCTCATATCGCTCGCGACGCTTCTCGGCCTCTGGCAGATCGGCGCATGGCTCTCGGAGCCGCGCCGCTTGCCCGGGCCGGCGCTCGTATTCGAGACGATCATGGAGGAAGCGCGTTCGGGCGCGCTGTTTTCCAATCTCGCCATCACGCTCGCGCGCGTGATCTCGGCCTTCGTTCTCGCCATGAGCCTCGGCGCGGCGATCGGTTATCTGATGGGCCGCAACAGGATCGCCGACCGTCTGCTCGACCCGTGGCTCGTCGCGCTGCTCAATCTGCCGGCGCTGGTCGTAATCGTATTGGCCTATGTCTGGGCGGGGTTGACGGAGGCCGCCGCCATCGGCGCCGTGGCGCTGAACAAGCTGCCGAACGCCGTCGTCGTGATCCGCGAAGGCGCCCGCGCGCTCGATCCGCAGCTCGAGGAAATGGCGCAGGCCTTCAAGTTTTCGCCGCCCACGCGATTGCGGCATGTCGTCCTGCCGCAGCTTGCGCCCTATTTCGCCGCCGCGACGCGCTCGGGCCTCTCGCTCGTTTGGAAAATCGTGCTCGTCGTCGAACTGCTGGGGCGCTCCAACGGCGTGGGTTTCGAGATCAATATGGCGTTTCAGCAATTCGACATGAAGCTGCTGTTCGCCTACGCTCTTCCCTTCGTCGGCCTCATGCTCGCCGTCGAAACCTTTCTGGTGCAGCCTCTTGAACGACATGTCGCCCGCTGGCGGCGCGGCGGCGCTCGACGTCGCGATCGCGCATAAGGATCATAGGAGCGCCGACGGGCGGCCGCTGCGCGCGCTCGACGATCTGCGCCTGACGCTGCCGATCGGACAGGCGGGCGCCCTCGTCGGGCCGTCCGGCTGCGGCAAGACGACCCTGCTGCGGCTGATCGCCGGGCTCGACCATGATTATGCCGGCCATATTCACCTGCCCGCCCATGGCCGGCTCGGCATGGTGTTTCAGGAACCTCGCCTGCTGCCCTGGCGCAGCGTCGCCGACAATATCCGCATCGCCGCGCCGGAGGCGACGGAGGACGCGATCGCCGCGCTGCTCGACGAACTTTCGCTCGCCGAACATGCGACGCATTATCCGGGCGAATTGTCGCTTGGCCTGGCGCGGCGCGTGGCGCTCGCGCGAGCGCTCGCCCTGGAACCCGACCTTCTCATCCTCGACGAGCCGCTCGTGTCGCTCGACGCCGCGCTCGCGCGGGCGCTTCGCGACAAGATCGCGGCGCTGATCGACGAGAAGCGCATCACGACGCTGATCGTCACCCATGACCTCGCGGAGGCGATCGCGCTCGCGGACCGGATTTTCCTGCTCTCGCCACGCCCGGCCCGCGTCGTCGCGACGCTCGATATTGCGACGCCGCGCGGGCGGCTTAGCAAGGAAGCGGCCGAGACGCTGGAGGCGCAGGCGCGCGAGGCCTTGGCCGCGACGCGACGCAAGACTTCATAGCCTGCGAAAGTGGAGGTGATACGCCCCCTCCCTGCCCCTCCCCCGGGACGGCTATCGTTACGCCGTCCACTCTTTACGCAGGATGGCGTACTGCATCGTGTTCTCGAATATTGCTGCGCCTTCGTCATCGGTCACGAAGGATACGAACTCTTTAAACAACCCCTCCCTCCGCATCCCCAATCTTTCGCACAAGCGCTGCGAGGCGAGGTTATCTTCTTCCACATAGGCGTAGAGACGCCGGGCTCGCTTCACCGTGAACAAGTAATCGAAGAGCGCCCGCGCGGCTTCGGAGGCGTAACCGGCGCCGCCGAAATCCGCGTTGAAATTCCACCCCACTGAATATGTGTCGGGAGGCTCGTGGACACAGAACAGGTCGCCGATCAGCCTGTCGACGCTCCGCAAGCACACAGCGATATGCTCATCACTGCGACTGCGGGCCTCCATTTCCACTTGCGCAGCGTCGAGATCTGCGAGTCTGAGAGAGGCGAAACAATTCGACCTTGGTTGGCGCAAATAGGTAAACAGATCGGCGGCGTCGCCCTGCCTGAAATTTCTCAAAATCAGTCGGTCGGTTTCGATAACGTCCATTCGAACTTCCTGTCAGGTTTCATTCTTCCTTCCCCCATAAACGGCGTCGACCGCGGCAATAGCGTCGGCGCCCGCTTTTGGCCGTTCACCCAGGCATCGACCATGTCGGCCCACTCCTGGAGCATATTCACGATTAGCACTGTGGATGAAGGCCGCGATCAACCCCCTCTCACGCGAAGCGGGGGAGGGTCGGGGAGGGGGCCTCTCAGCCCTGAACGACCGGCGACATTGCGGATTGGTTTAGACCGGGGACATCCCTGAATTAGTGTCACGGTTCCATCGCGGAGCGCAGCCGAGCACGCGGCGGAGCGAAGCGGTGGAACGACGCGCGGTCGAGTACGCCGAGATCTCGGCCGCAGAAACGAACTTATATAGCCGCCATTTTCGGCGACGCCGACCAGCTCTCCCGTCAGCGCCTCGCCGACGAACACGGTCTCGCCGCGCCACTTGATCGCGCCCGCCGATCGGACCCGGCGCACCTCATGGTCCGCGCCATGCCAAGGCTCCCCGATCCTCGCGGCGGCAGGGCGCGATGCGGTAGCGCGGGCGGCTTTTGCCCGAGCGCCTCGTGCGGGCGCTCCTCGTTATAGACGCGACGGAACAGGTCGAAGCGCGCCTGCTGCTCGATCCAGTTGCCCGCCGGAGGCTCTCGCGGCGCCGCCGCCAAACGTAAAACGTCTCGCGACTGACGCCGTAGCGGCGACACAGATCCGAAACCGCATATGCGCCCGTATCAAAATCCCGGAACAACGAAATCCGTTCTTCCACGACCCCATCAGCTATCTCGCCGGTTCATACCGCCTGCTTCCCTGTTTACCGTTGACTTCGCCTTCCGAAACATCGGAGGTAGAAGCCGGTTGGTAAGCAGGGAGACGCCATGACGCTCGTTCAGAGCCGACGCAGGGAGGCGGTCCGGACAGAAGCGCCCGGCCCCGTGCTCGTCGTCACCGGCATGAAGCGTGAGGCGGCCTGCGCGATGGGGGACGGCGTCGTCGTCCTTTGCAGCGGCGCCAGCGTCACGCGCCTGCGCGTCGAGCTCGACGGGCTAAATGGACAGCGCTTCTCGGCGATTGTGAGCTTCGGTCTCGCCGGCGGGCTCGATTACGCGCTGCGCCCGGGCGATATCGTCGTCGCGGACACTGTCGTTTCCGGCGCGGCGCGCCATGAGACGCATGGCCACCTCTCCAGCGCATTGTCGGAAGCCGTCGCCGCCGCGGGCTGCAAAGCCGTTCCGGGCGCGATCGTGGGCGTCGATGTACCGGCCATGGATAGGATGAGCAAGGCGTCGCTGCGCGAATCAA
The DNA here is from genome assembly GCF_026427715.1 of Methylocystis sp. MJC1. Lineage (NCBI taxonomy): Bacteria > Pseudomonadati > Pseudomonadota > Alphaproteobacteria > Hyphomicrobiales > Methylocystaceae > Methylocystis > Methylocystis sp. MJC1. The sequence continues at coordinate 3,031,909 of NZ_CP107558.1, forward strand.
CGCGCGCCCATGCCGTCGACATGGAATCCCACCTCGCCGCCGAATACGCCCGCGACTGGAGAATCCCCTTTGTCGCGCTGCGCGCCATCAGCGATCCGGCTTCCCGCGCCCTGCCGCCGCTCGCCGCCAAGGCGCTGACGCCCGAGGGCGACGTCGACGGAAAAATTGTGGCGCGCGAACTGCTCCGCGCGCCACGTCAAATCGGCGAATTGATCCTCGCGGGCCTCGATTCCCGCGCGGCCTTCGGCTCCTTAGGCCGCTGTGGACCGCTTCTCGGACCGCTCGCGCGCCTCATGCTCGCGGATCTCTGAGAGCCGGGCGATATTCTCGTCATAGACATATTCGGCCGGGCGCTGGTTCTCGAGCGAGATATCCGCCGCCATCGGTCCCTCGGTGCGCACGCCGAAGAGCGCAACGGCCGCCGCCTTCCACGGGCGCTTCACCGTGTCGGCCACAGCGCTGGGCTCGAAGCCGCAGTGGACCATGCAGTCGGCGCATTTCTCGTAATTGCCGACGCCATAGGCGTCCCAATTGGTCTCTTCCATCAACTGCTTGAAGGTCGGCACATAGCCTTCGCCGAGCAGATAGCAGGGGCGCTGCCAGCCGAAGACCGTGCGCAGCGGATTGCCCCAGGGCGTGCAGGCGTAGCTCTCGTTGCCGGCGAGGAAGTTCATGAACAGGCCGGACTGCTGAAACGCCCAGGCGCGCCCGCCGCGGCCGCGGCGCAGGATGTCGCGGAACAGCTCTTTGGTCTTCTGGCGGTTCAGGAAGTGGGTCTGGTCGGGCGCGCGCTCATAGGCGTAGCCGGGCGAAACCGTCATGCCGTCGATGCCCAGCGCCGTGGCGTCGTCGAGGAACTTGGCGACCTTCGCCGGATCGGCGTCGGCGAAGAAGGTGCTGTTCGTGGTGACGCGGAAGCCCTTTGACTTGGCGAGCTTGATTGCCTCGACGGCGCGCTCATAGACGCCTTCCTGGCTCACGGCGCGGTCGTGCATCTCCTTGTCGCCGTCGAGATGGATCGACCAGGTGAAATAAGGCGAGGGCTTGTACTGGTCGATTTTCTTGCCCAGCAGCAGCGCATTGGTGCAGACGATCGCGAATTTGCCGCGTTTTGTGATGCCCTCGACGATCTGCGGCAGATCCTTGTGCAGCAGCGGCTCGCCGCCGGCGATGACGATAACCGGCGCGCCGCATTCGTCGACCGAGGCGAGGCAATCTTCGACCGACAGCCGTTTGTTCAGAATATGATCGGGATAATCGATCTTGCCGCAGCCGGAACAGGCCAGGTTGCAACGAAAGAGCGGCTCCAGCATCAAAACGAGCGGATAACGTTTCCTGCCCAGAAGATGCTGCTTGACGATATAGGCGCCGATTTTCGCGACGTAACGGAAAGGTATGGACACTGCTTGTTCCTGCTGTGGTGCGCGAACCGTCAAGGGGCCGCGAGACAAGAGGTGCCGGCGCGCGTCCTGCTGCGACCATCGCGCCGGTTCGGCCGTCTAACACGAAAAAGCTAGGGAGGAAAACCCGCCCAGCCAAGGGCCTGCCAGCTATTCGGACCGCGAGCCTTCAGGCGCGCATTTCGGCGGCGCGCCTGAAGGCTCGCGGCGCCAAGAGCCGGGTCCTTCCCCGACGGCTTGCGAAACGGCAAAAATAGGTCTCATTTCCATCGCATCAACCGCGACGGTTAGCGAGCTGGCAAGCGCTGCCTCCCCGGCGGCCTGCGGCCGCCGCCCTCCCCGTGAAGCGGAGGTATGGGGACCACGCTAGCTGGAATGCTATTCGCCCGAGCCCATGATGCGGGGCTGTTTGGAGGAGCGCTATTCAATGACTGCCGCGAGCCCGCCCGCCCGTCCCGCCGTGAGTGCGGCCCCGCGCCGCCTTGCCGCGCTTTTCACGCCGCTCAAGCGCTTCTGGGCGGGGGACATCGACCTCGGCCGCATCGGCATGGCCGTGACCCTGCCCGTCCTGGCCTGGGTTTTCTACACGACCTCCTCCGGCATGATCGACATCATGCAAAAGGAGCAGGGCGACGTGGTCGGGATCGCCGGCACTTTCGTCGCGACCACGGCGGTGCTGGTGATGCTCGCCTCGACCTCCTGGTCGCTCGGCGCCGATCTCGCGGCGCTGATCGCGCGCCGTCGCATGGCCCGCGAGCGCATGGTGGTGAAGACGGGCGTGACGGCGGCCGTGTTTCTGTTCGTCTTCTCGATCTCGGCCTTTTTCTCTTTCACTTATTATTACAACAACATCTTCAAGCTCTCCTCGCGCAAGATCGTCGCCGAGCTGCAGCCCATGGAGCTGGCCGCCGACGTCGTCCTGCCGGCGACGAAGCAGATCAACGCCGCCTATGAAGCCGCCTCGGCCAAGATCGTCGCCGACCCCGCCTTCAAGACCTACCTCGACGCTCTCGACGCGCTGATCGACACGGCGCGGACCGCCGGCCCGGCCCTGCGCGACACGATTCGCAAGAGCCAGGAGGCCCAGCAGGCCGTGCTGGCGAAGGCGGCGCAACAGGCGGCCGCGGAGCTCGAAAGCGCCAACGCGGCACGCCGCCAATATGACGAAGGCCGCGCCGAGATCGCGGCGCTCGAGAAAAGCGTCGAGAATCTCGACGCCACCATCAAAGCCAAGCAGGAAGAGATCGCCGCTCTCAGCCTCACCGCGCGACAGGAGGAGCAGCTCGCGGTCGACGCGGAGCACGGCCTCGACAATCGCGGCGCGGCCTGCGGGGTGAACTGCCGGACCCATCGGCTCAAGGCCGAGGAAGCCAATCGCCGCATTGCAGCCATCCGCCAGACCCTCGCCGGGCCGACCGCCGAGCGGGCTAGCGCCCTGAAGAAACGCGACGCGCTGGCCGCCCAGTCGATCTCGTTCAAGCAGAAGGCCGAGCTTGCCGGCGACGCCGCCAGGCGGCCCATGCCCAAGGCGGAAGCCAGCCTCGATCTCGACGCCACGCTGCGCGATCTCACGGCGCTGCGCGACCAGCTTCGCGTCGAGCCGACATGGGCGCGCGTCCATGAGGCCAAGCCGCTCTGCGAGCCGATCCTCGCCGCCGCGCGCCAGTCCAACGCTTCTCCCACGGCGGTCGCCCACGATTTTGCCTGCGAGCCGCAGGGCGCGGCGCGCGACCTCCTCTCGGCGCGCGAGGAAGCCATCGCCGCCCGCGCCGCCTTCGACAAAAAATGCGGGCTGGAGACGGGGCTGCGGGACGAGCTGACAGCCGTCGTGGCCAAAATTCGGGCGGCCCCGGCCGCCGACAGGACCGCCGCCGCCAATGGCTTCAACGAGGCGAAGGGCCTCGTCGACGCCTGCGTCATGGCCGGCAAGGCGGTGGGCCTCCCGGAAGACGATGTGCGGGAGCTGTTGAAGAAAAGCGACGCCTACCTTCGGGCGCATTCCACCGAGCGCAACAAGTTCGAGCTCGCCCGCGAGGCCTTCTGGAGCTTCACCCCCGATTCGACCATGGCGATTTGCGTCGCCATGGCGCAGGACGCCTTTCTCTTCATCATGAAATTCCTGTCGGAAATCTTCAAACGCGGCTTCGAGCCGCGCGAGCGGCGTCAGTTCATGACGCCCATGGATTTGACCGACGACGAGGAGGAACCCACTGAAATCCGCGCCATGAAGGCCCTCTTGCGCGTCGCCAAGCCCATGCGCGGCGATATGAGCGCGATCGACCCCAAGGACCCCGCGCTGCAGCTCCTTGCGCAAAATGTGCAGGAAAATCTCGTCGCCATCCTCAACCGGCTGGTGCGCGACGAGATCGCCCATGTCGACCGCAAGGGCGCCTATGTGGTGGACAACATCACGATTTCCCAGGTCGAGTCGCGCCTCTTCGCCGCGACCAAGCCCAGGTCCCGCGCCGCGCGCTATGGGTTCGACGGCTTCGGCGCGAACGGCGGCCCACGGGCCTATTACAGCGATCCCATCCTGGCGCAGGCGCGCCGGCGCCGGCCCGCGGCCTTGGAGCGCTATCTGGCGCGGGAAGCGGAACCTGCGCATCAACCGGGCGCCCCGCCAGCCTAATTCGTGCGGCAGGATTGGACGGCGCGGCTTGGCGGCGCATATTTAATCAGACGCCCAAGCGGCGGGCAGCCTCTCGCCCGCCCAGGCGCCCGGAGTTCTCCTATGCGCTACTGGCCTTTGCTCCTCGCGCTGCCCCTGGCCCTCGTCGCTGGCGGGACGGCGCAGGCCGTCGTGCGCGTGCACATCAATCTGTCGACCCAGCGGATGTATGTCGCTTCATCGTCGGGGAGTTACATCTGGCGGGTCTCGACGGCGCGCCGGGGCTATCGGACGCCGCGCGGAAGCTTTGCCGCGAAATCGCTGGAGCCCATCCATTACTCCAGCAAATATGAAAACGCCCCCATGCCGCATTCGATCTTCTTTTCGGGCGGCTACGCCATCCATGGCACTTATGAGACCCGCTCGCTGGGCCGCCCCGTCTCGCACGGCTGCGTGCGCCTCTCCCCAGGGCATGCGGCGATGCTCTACGACATGGTGCGGCGGGAGGGCGCGCGTATTTCGATCAGCGGGAGACGATAGCTCCGCCTCCCAGTCTTCCCAGCGCAGCGCCCCTGCTTGCCTCGCCGCTAGAACGGTCCTCAAATGCGCCAACAAAAAAGGAAGAGGGAGGACATCATGAACAAATTGGCTTTCACGGCGGCTGCTGCCGCCCTGGCGATCAGCGGGCCCGCGTCGGCAGCCGGGACGACATGGCTCGTCACCGAAGAGAATGTCGCCGGCGTCCAGGGCGCTCAGGGTTCCTGGAACGTCAAGAAGGACGGCGACAAGCTGAGCGGCGACGCCTCGATGCAAATGGGCAATGGCGCGCCGCTGACCTACAAAGTCGACGGCTCGGTCGAGGGCGGCGTCTACACCATCAAGATCAGCGACCGCACGGACGGCAAGAAGAACTGCGTCTGGACCGGACATGCGCCGACCGGCGCCGGCGCGCAGAGTAGCGGGCTGCTCGGCTATGTCGAATGTGAAGGGGCGAAGCTGATTATCCGCGCGAGCATCGTGCAGTAAGAGAAGGAATTCTTTCAGAGAGTGTCATTCCCGGCGGGCTGAAAGCCCGACCGGGGATCCAGAGCCGCAAGAGCGCTGGTTTTGCTCTGGATTCCCGATCGCTCGCTCCGCGAGCGTCGGGAGTGACTTCACCATATAACAGGCGCTTGGGCCGTAGCTCTGCAGCTTCTCGGCGAGCCTCTCGCTGGAAGCTGCTGCAAATCCCATCTCGCGCCAGAATCCGCTCGTTTCATAGACAGACGCCAACGCAATGAAACCGACTCCCTCTCGACCGGCGAGGACGCCGAGCCGATCAATCAGTTGCGAGGCTACTCGGCGCCCGCGTGCTGCGGGCGTCACCGCGATATCGTGCAGATAGAGACAGTCGGGCGACGAAAGTAGCCTCTCGAGAAAAGCGTCTAACGGGGGGATTTCAAACAGCCTCCAGGGGTGGGAAATGCCGTAGCCGACGAGCGATCCGCCAAGCTCCAAAGCAAAACAGCCGGCGGGAAACAGCCGGAATTTTTCTTCGAAGACCTCCCGTCGCTCCGGCAATTCTGAATGGACGTCGCCGGCGATGCGGCAGACCCCTTCGAGATCGCCTGCTCCCATCGCGCGCCATAAGGGCTTCAGGGCGTCTGAGCTCACACGATCAGCCCTTCCAACACGCTCATCGGCGCCCGCGAGCCCTTCACCCCCGTCACCAAAATCCGCGTCGCGGGCGCGCCGGGGCGGGAGTAAACCGGCTGCACTGTCACGCCCCCGATCCGCCCGGCCGCCGCCGCGAGGCATTCGTATAAAGCGTCGGCGCGGTGGATCATGGCGAAGACGCCGCCCGGCGCGAGCAAGGCGAGACAGCCGCGCACCCATTCGGAAAGCGGGACGGCGGCGACATGGGCGCGGGCCTTGTCCGGGTCGGGCGTCACGCGCACGCGGCCGGCTTCATAGAAGGGCGGGTTGGTGAGCACGAGCGTCGCCGTCTCATCTACGAGCCCCGCGGCGCGGCGGGATTTGGCCAAGGTGGCGTCGCAGCAGTGGATGCGAACGCGCGTCGAAAGCGCGTTCAGAGCGACATTCTCCTGCGCCAACGCGCAGCTCTCGGGATCGATCTCCACGAGGCCGACCGTCGCGCCGGGCGCAAGCGTGGCGGCCATCAACCCCACAGCCCCCGCCCCCGCGCCAATGTCTAGAATGAGCCCAGCCTGATTCGGAGGCGTCAGGGAAGCGAGCAGCACCGCGTCATGGCCGGCGCGATGGCCGCGCCCCTGCTTCAGCCGCAGCCTGCCGTCGAGAAATCCGTCCGCCGCCTCAATGCTCATCGCCGGGACAGTTCCACGCGCGTCCTTCGCCCACAAGCATGATGTCGGTTGAGTGAAGCATATTTAACCTTCCGGCCACAGCCAGGGCATCCTCATGAAATCCAGTGGCTTACGTCTTTGAGCAGTCGCAGGTTCACGCCTTGAATAGAATTTTAGCCATTCGATTAAGATTACGCTCGCGCCCCCGTGGCAGAACGACGCATCCCCTGCAGCCAATCTCACGAAAGTCACGGCTTTCCCATGACCATCCGCCTCTACGGCAACGTTAAGAATCAGGGTCTCGTCGCCCACCCAGAGCTCGGCGCCCGGCTCAACCAATTAGCCATATGCTGCCGCGGGCTGGAATGGGCCATCGAGGATTTCTGCGCCGGAGAGGAAAATGACTCGGGCCGTCGCCTCTCTGGAATAGCGTCGCGCCTCGCGGAGCAAAGCGAGCGGCTGGCCCGGGCGCTGGCCGCGGAGATCGGGGAGCCGCTCGACTAAGCCTGCGGCGCCAAAACGTTAAGCCGCAAACAGGCGGCCGCGCCCTCGACTTGCCGGTAAGGACACAAGGACGTAAATTCCCCCCAAGCTAGGTCGTTTCGTCCGCAGGGGGGTCCGTGGGTATCGTTATTCCGCTCGAAGAGAAGAAAAGCGCGGGCCTTGAGAGCCTTCTCGAACTGATCCGCCCGGACCTCGAGCGCACCAATCAACTCATCATCCAGCGCATGGGGTCCGATGTCACGACGATCCCGGAGGTCGCGAACCATCTGATTTCGGCTGGCGGCAAGCGCCTGCGGCCGATGCTGGTGCTCGCAACGGCCAATATGTGCGGCTACAAGGGCGACGGGCATCTGAAATTCGCCGCCGGCATCGAGTTCATGCACACGGCGACGCTGCTGCACGACGACGTGGTCGACGAATCGGACATGCGCCGGGGCAAGATCGCCGCGCGCATGCTCTGGGGCAACCAGACCTGCGTGCTCGTCGGCGACTTCCTGCTGGGCCACGCCTTCAAAATGATGGTCGAGCCCGGCATGATCCCGCCGCTCACCATCGTCTCCCAGGCCGCCGCCGTCATCGCCGAGGGCGAAATCCTGCAGCTCAACGCCGCCAAGGACACGACGACGACCGAGGACGCCTATATGGGCGTCATCCGCCGCAAAACGGCGGAGCTCTTCGCCGCCGCGGCCGAGGTGGGCGTGATGCTTTCCGGCAAGCCCAAGGCGGACGAAGCCGCGGCGCGCAGCTATGGCATGAATCTCGGCATCGCCTTCCAGCTCATCGACGACGCGCTGGATTACGGCGGCTCCTCCGCCAAGCTCGGCAAAAATGTCGGCGACGACTTCCGCGAGGGCAAGATCACCTTGCCGGTCGTGCTCGCCTTCCGCCGCGGCAGCGAGAAAGAACGCGAGTTCTGGCGGCGCACGCTGGAAAAGGGCGAGATCAACGACGGTGACGTCGAGACCGCCTGCGGCCTCATGAAAAAGCACAAGGCGCTCGACGACACGATCGAGCGGGCCGCCCATTACGGCGCGATCGCACGCGACGCCATGGAGATCTTCCCGGCCTCGCCGTGGAAGGACGCACTGCTCGAAGTGGTCGATTTCTGCATCGAGCGCGTCTACTGAGCGCATTCCACAAAAGTTGATAGACTTTTGTGATAAGAATGCGCTCCAGCTTTTTGAATTTGCGCGCTTTCTCATCGCTCGCATGATTCCATGCGAGCGATGAGAAAGCGCGCTGAGCGACGCGCCACGCAAGCATTCAAGACGCCGGCCGCGAGCCCCTCGCGGCCGGCCTATTTTTTAGGACTTGGCACATTCGGCCTTGAATTGGCGCTTCGCCTTGCCCTTGAGGCCCTTGGCGACGGCCTGATCGGCGCAGCTCTTTTCCTTCTCGGCCTTGGACACGGGCGCGGCGGCCGGAGCGGGCGCAGCCGGGGCGGCGGCGGCCGGAGCGGCCGGCGCGGCGACAGTTTCACTAGCCTTCTGGGCGATCTCCGCCGGCGGCTTCCAAACGGTCTCGGCATGGGCCGAAACGGCGAGCAGCGCGGCGCAGGCGCCGGCGGCGGAAAGAATCTTGATGCTCTTGTACATGACGTCTCTTTTGTTGTTATTGAAGCCCGCGCGGCTTCGTGACTCCCTCGACCACACGCTTACGCGAGCGTGGCCGGGCGAAGATTATGACATTTCTGAGAAAATGTCTCGGCAGCGCCAGGACGCCTTGAAGACTGCCGAGGAAACATGATCGAGATCAAGAAAAGAGACTCAGCACAATTCGATCTGACCTCGACGCCGCCAATCGCCGAACGACGCCCCTGTCGAAAAGCCACTCATGACCGGGTTTTGGACGATCCCTACGGCTGGTTCGCCGCCGAGAATTGGCGGGATGTGCTGCGCGATCCGAAGACTCTGCCAAAAGACATCGCCGCGCTGGTGAAAGCCGAGAATGCTTATTGCGCCAAGGTCGTCGCGCCGCTGAAGGAGCTGCGCAAGACGCTGGTGAAGGAAATGCGCGGCCGCATCAAGGAGGATGACGCGGACGTTCCCGACAAGGACGGCCCCTACGCCTATTACGGCCGTTTCCGCGACGGCGCGGAGCATCCGCTCTATTGCCGCACGCCGCGCGACGGCGGGCCGGAGACCGTGCTGCTCGACGGCGAGGCGCTGGCGGAGGGTCACGACTTCTTCGACATCGGCGACACCGCCCAATCGCCCGACCATGCGCAGCTCGCCTGGAGCGTCGACGACAAGGGCTCCGAGCTTTACGCCATCCGCACGCGCGCGCTCTGCGACGGCAAGGATCGCGACGACGTCGTCAACGACACGGACGGCGCTGTCGTTTGGAGCGCCGACTCGACGGCGTTCTATTATGTGCGCATCGATGAAAACCATCGCACAGCGCAAGTCTTCCGCCATGTCGTTGGCGCCGATCCGAAGGCTGACCGTCTCATTGTCGAAGAGAAGGACGGCGCGTGGTTCGTGGGGCTGGACGAAAGCCGCTGCCGACGCTTCGCCATCGTCACGATCCGAGGCCATGACGCTTCCGAATGCTGGCTTATCGATCTGCGCGACGCCGAGGCGCGCCCGCGACTCGTCGCGAAGCGCGAGCCGAAGTTACGCTACGACATCGAGCCGCACGGCGATCTTCTCTATATCCACAACAATGCCAACGGCTGCGACGATTTCCGCATTTCCGTCGCGCCGCTCGACGCGCCGCAGCGCGCCAATTGGCGCGATGTGGCTCCGCACCGCGCCGGCGCCATGATCGTCACCTTTACGGTCTTCAAGCGCTATCTGGTGTGGATGCTGCGCGAGAATTCATTGCCGCGCATTGTGGTGCGCGATCTCGAAACCAATGAAGAGCACGCCATCGCCTTCGAGGAAGAAGCCTATGCGCTGGAGCTCGACGCCGGGCTCGAGTTCGATACGGCGCAATTGCGTTTCGTCTACGCCTCGATGACCACGCCGGAAGAAACCTACGACTACGACATGGGCGCGCGCACGCGCGTCCTTCGCAAGCGGCAGGAAATTCCTTCCAGGCACGATCCGAAGAATTACGTGACGCGCCGCATCTTTGCGCCGGCGCAGGATGGCGAAAGCATCCCGGTCACGTTGCTGCATCGCGCGGATTTCACGCCCGGCGGAAACGGCGCGCCGCTGCTGCTTTACGGCTACGGCGCCTATGGCCATTCGCTCGCGGCGGATTTCGACGAGGATGCGCTCTCGCTCGTCGATCGCGGCTTCGTCTATGCCCTCGCGCATACGCGCGGCGGAACCGACAAAGGCTGGGGCTGGTACGAGAACGGCAAGCTCGATAAAAAGACGAACACTTTCTCCGACTTCATCGCCTGCGCCCGTCATCTCATCGCTTGCGGCTATACGCGCGAGGGCGCCATCGTCGCGCAAGGTGCCTCGGCGGCCGGCATGCTGATGGGCGCGATCGTCAATGAGGCGCCGCAGCTTTTCGCGGGCGTTATCGCAGGCGTGCCCTTCGTGGACGTGCTCAACACAATGCTGCGCGACGACCTGCCGCTGACGCCGCCGGAATGGCTCGAATGGGGCAATCCGATCGCCGACCCTGAGGTCTATGACCGGATCGCCTCTTATTCCCCCTATGACAATATTCGCGCGCAGAATTATCCGCCGATCCTCTCCATCGCGGGACTGACCGATCCGCGCGTGACCTATTGGGAGCCATTGAAGTGGGTCGCGAAACTGCGCGCCACAATGACAGGCGGCGGGCCCGTGCTGCTCCATACGCATATGGGCGCGGGCCACGCCGGCGCGTCAGGCCGTTTCGAGGCGCTGGAGGATACGGCGCTGGAATACGCCTTCGCCATCGCCTGCGCGGCGCGCCTTACATAGAGGGGCGCTTGCGCTGGATTTCCTCCGGCGGCAGCCACTCCCGTCCGGCCTGCGTGCCGCGCTTGGCTTCGATGCCGGGCGAACCCGCCGCCGTTCCGCTGGGGCCCGCGACGCCGGCAGGCGAAGCGTATTTCTGCGCCTCAGGATTTTCCTTCTGCACCACAGTCGGCGGCTGAACATTCGTGCCTGCGGCGGGGCCGGAAGTGTCGCCCGCTCCCGACGAGCCGCCGGCCGCAGCGGGACTCGCCGTGTCGCCGGTTTGCTGCGAGACGACGGCGGGCTTCGCCGCGCCCTCGTTCATCGCGGGTTTTTTCTGCGGCCCGGGGATGACGGGCGGATTGGGATCTCCCTGATCCTGCGCGAGCGCCGGCGCGAAGGCGCCCGCCGCGAGAAGGGCGGAGATCACGACAAACTTCTTCATGGCGTCCACTCCTGCCGCCGCCCCCCGAGGCGGACCGGGCAAGCCCCAAGAGCCTAGATGGGAGAGCGGCTAAAGCCGGCAAGAAAAGATCGCCTTGCGCTGCATTTTTCGTTTAATTGAGCTTTGCAGGAGGAAATTGCCATGGCCATCGAATCAAAACATCCTGAAACCCTTGCGCTTCATGCAGGCTGGCGCGCGGATAAGTCTACCGGCGCCGTCGCCGTCCCGATTTATCAGACGACGTCCTACCAGTTCCGCGACGCCGAGCACGCCGCCAATCTTTTCGCGTTGAAGGAGCTCGGGCCGATCTATACGCGCATCGGCAATCCGACGACCGACGTTCTGGAAGCGCGCCTCGCCGCGCTCGAAGGCGGCGTCGCCGCGCTGGCGCTTTCCTCCGGACAGGCGGCCTCGGCCTTCGCGATCCAGAACATCGCGCGTGTCGGCGACAATGTGGTCTCCTCCACCGGTCTTTACGGCGGCACCTGGAATCTCTTCGCCAATACCCTGAAGGACCAGGGGATCGAGGTGCGCTTCGTCGATCCGACCGACCCCGAGAATTTCCGCCGCGCGACGGACGAGCGCACCCGCGCCTATTACGCCGAGACGCTCCCCAATCCGAAGCTCGAAGTGTTTCCGATCGCGGAAGTGGCGGCGATCGGTCGCGAATATGGCATCCCGCTCATCATGGACAATACGGCGGCGCCGCTTCTCGCACGCCCCTTCGATCACGGCGCGGCGATCGTCGTCTATTCCACGACGAAATATCTCGGCGGGCACGGCACGTCGATCGGCGGCGCCATCATCGACGGCGGCAATTTCGATTGGGAGAAGTTCCCGGCGCGCCAGCCGGCGCTCAACACGCCTGATCCGAGCTATCACGGCGCTGTGTGGGTCGAGGCGGTGAAGCCACTCGGCCCCATCGCCTATATCATCAAGGCGCGCACGACGCTGCTGCGCGATCTCGGCTCCGCGCCCTCGCCCTTCAACGCGTTTCTTACACTGCAGGGAATCGAGACCCTCACGCTGCGCATGGAGCGCCATGTGAGCAATGCGCAAAAGGTCGCCGATTTTCTCGGCCAGCGCGGCGAAGTCACGAAAGTCATCTACCCCTCGCATCAGAGCGGCGAAACGCGCGCCCGCGCCGATAAATATCTCAAGGGCGGCTATGGCGCGCTCATCGGCTTCGAGCTCAAGGGCGGCGCGGACGCAGGGCGGCGTTTCATCGACGCGCTGGAGATGTTCTATCACGTCGCCAACATCGGCGACGCGCGCAGCCTCGCGATCCATCCCGCAACGACTACGCATTCGCAGCTCGGCGAAGAAGCGCAGCTCGCGAGCGGCGTGACGCCCGGCTATGTGCGGCTCTCGATCGGTCTCGAGCATATCAACGATATTCTCGCCGATCTGGACAAGGGGCTGAAAGCGGCGGGCGTTTGACCCCCTCCCCAACTTCCGTGCCCCCTCCCCAACCCTCCCCCGCTAAAGCGGGAGAGGGAGCAGATCGTGGCCTTCAACGAGAATGCTGATCTTGAGCGTCCCCTCTCCCGCTTTAGCGGGGGAGGGACAGGGAGGGGGATTTCACTTCACCTTCACCGGATAGCCAGCCACGATCAGCGCCACATGCGTGGCGATCCTCGCGACCTCCTGATGCAGCAGGCCAGCGGCGTCGCGGAAGGCGCGGGCGAGCGCGTTTTCAGGCACGATCGACAGTCCGACCTCCGGTGACACCACGACCGTCGGCGCCTCGCGCAACGACAAAGCGGCAACCAAGGCGGCGCGATCCGCGACGAGATCGGCTTCTACAAACATTCTGTTGGAGAGCCAGATCGCGAGGCAATCGATCAAGAGCGGCAAATCCGCGGACGCGGCGCTGATGGCCTCGGGCAAATGCTGCGGCGCCTCGACCGTGCGCCATTCGCCGCCGCGGCGCGCTTGATGCGCCGCGATGCGCGCGCGCATTTCATCGTCAAGGGCCTCAGCCGTCGCAATATAGGTCCACGGCCCGGGATGCGCCATTACGAGGCTCTCCGCATAGGCGCTCTTGCCCGAACGCGCGCCGCCGAGGACGAAGGTGAGATGCGGGTTTTCACTCATCGCGGCCACCCGTCATTGCGAGCGAAGCGAAGCAATCCAGCAGCCGCGCGGAGGCTCTGGATTGCTTCGTCGCCTCCCGCTCCTCGCAATGACGGGCCCTTGCGGTCATGCCATCCGTCATTCTTGGCGGGCTGAAAGCCCGACCGGAATCCAGAGCCATGAGAGCGCTGGCTCGGCTCTGGATTCCCGATCGCTCGCTTTGCGAGCGTCGGGAATGACAGCAAGCCGGCCGGAAGTCGCTATTACACATTCTCGACTCTTCTGAATCCGGTGCGCGCCAATGGGCCGCCCTCGCGATCGAAGACGATGACTTCGACCTCCGTCTCGCTATTGCCCAGCGTCTGCGCCGCCGTCGCGTAGGCGAGCCTGGCGATTGCCGCCGCGAGATCGACATGCGCATGCTGCGCGATCTGCAACACCTCCAGTGCGCTGTTCGCTTCTTCGATCTTGCGCGCAATCTCGTCGGTCGCGCCGACCTCGCGCGCGCGCTGCGCGAGCCGTGCGAAATCCACGCTCGACCTGCCGGAATGCAAATCCAGCCGGCCCTGCGCGAGCTTGGTCATCTTCGCAAATCCGCCGCCGATCGTTACGCGGGCGACCGGATGCGCGCGCAGATATTTCAAGAAACCGCCGACGAAATCGCCCATTTCGATGAGCGCTGCATCGGGAAGATCATAGAGCTTCTTCACCGCGGCTTCCGACGTCGAACCCGTCGTTCCCGCAATATGCGTAAGCCCGCTCGCGCGCGCGACGTCGACGCCGCGATGAATGCTGTCGATCCAGGCCGCGCATGAGAAAGGCGTGACGATGCCCGTCGTGCCGAGAATGGACAGGCCGCCGATAATGCCTAGGCGCCCGTTGAGCGTGTGTTTCGCCATTTCCGCGCCGCCGGGAATCGAGATTTCGATCTCGGCGTCGGCGCCAACGCCGAGCAACAAAGCCGCTTCCTCGATCGTCTGGCGCATCATCCGACGTGGCACGGGATTGATCGCGGGTTCGCCCGGCGGCAGCGGCAGGCCGGGACGCGTGATGACGCCCACGCCCTCCCCTTCTTTGAAAGACACCCCCGCGCCCGGCGCCGCGCGGCGCACCATGGCGCGGATCAACGCGCCATGGGTGACGTCGGGGTCGTCGCCGGCGTCCTTCACGACGCCGGCGCGCGCAAAATCATCGCCGCGCGTAAACTCCGCGAGCGCGAAAGCGACGCGTTTGCCGGAGGGCAAAGCGATCTCGACAGGGTCCGGCGGCGGCGCTCCCGTCACAAGCGCTTGAAATGCCGCGCGCGCAGCCGCCGTGGCGCAGGCGCCGGTGGTCCAGCCCCGGCGCAGCGGGCGATCTTTTGGCGCGTCTGTCATGCGCTCATCTTTAGCAATTAGCGGCGCAACGCGACACCGGCCGAACGATCCGCTAAAAGGGGCGCCGGTTTCATTCGACAGGGAGCTTGGGCCATGAGACGCAGCCTTTCGTCCTTCTTCGCCTTTGCGGCGCTTGCGGCGGCGGACGCCGGCGGCGCGCAGGCCTTCGAGCTGAAAAGCCCGGACATCGCCGAGGGCAAGACCATCGACATGAAGCATGTCTACAACTCCTTCGGCTGCACGGGGGGCAATCTCTCGCCCGCGCTCAACTGGACCGATCCGCCGGCCGGCACGAAGAGCTTCGCCGTGCTCGTCCACGACCCCGACGCGCCGACGGGCGGCGCCGGCTTCTGGCACTGGCTCGTTGTCGATATTCCGCCGGACGTGCGCGGCCTCGAGCTGGGCGCCGGCGACGTTTCCGGCAAGAAGCTGCCGCCCGGCGCGCATCAGCTCGAAACCGACTTCGGCGAGAAGGCTTATGGCGGCCCCTGCCCGCCGCCCGGCAAGCCGCATCGCTACATCTTCACCGTCTATGCGCTCAAGCTCGACAAGCTCGGCGACGCGGCGCATGGCCGCACGGCGGTCGCCGGCTTCACCATCAACGGCAATGCGCTGGCCAAGGCGTCCATCACCGCGCTGTTCGGGCGGTAACGGACGTGGCGCGTCCGTCATTGCGGGGAGCGAAAGCGACGAAGCAATCCAGCGACCGTGATGCGGCCCTGGATTGCTTCGCTTCGCTCGCAATGATGGCGCTGGCATTCCCGGCAGGCCGAAGGCCTGACCGGGAATCCAGAGCAACCGCGCGCGCCTTCGGCTCTGGATTCCCGATCGCCCGCTTCGCGCGCGTCGGGAATGACAGGGTCGTCGTCGCGGGCTGTCTCTGACGACCGCATGACCACCGCAACGGCCCTCCTCGCGCTCGCCATCGAAGCAAGCGCCGGCTATCCCGACCCGCTGTTCCGGCGCGTGGGCCATCCTGTCACATGGGCCGGCGCGCTTATCTCGGCGCTCGACAAGCGCCTCAATCTCGAAGGCGACTCTTTCGCCCTGCGCCGCGCCAAAGGCATTGCCGCGCTCGTCGCGCTCGCCGCGACGGCGCTCGTCGCGGGCTCTCTCATCGACAGCGTCGCCCTCTCGCTGCCTTACGGCTGGATCGCGCTTGCTGTCCTCTCATCGAGCCTCCTCGCGCAAAGGAGCCTTTACGCCCATGTGGCGGATGTCGCGCGCGGGCTCTCACGCTCGCTCGACGACGGCCGCCAAGAGGTCGGCAAAATTGTCGGCCGCGATGTCTCTTTGCTCGACGAGGCCGGCGTCGCCCGCGCGGCCATCGAAAGTCTCGCCGAGAATTTCTCCGACGGCGTCGTGGCGCCCGCGCTGTTTCTCGCGCTCTTTGGCCTGCCAGGCGCGCTGCTCTACAAGGCGGTCAACACCGCCGACAGCATGATCGGCCACAGGTCGCCACGCTATCTCGCTTTTGGCTGGGCGGCGGCGCGCTGCGACGATGTTTTCAACCTGATCCCCGCCCGCATGGCGGCGGGGCTAATCGTCGCAGCCGCATGGGCGACCGGCGCGTCGGCGCAAGGCGCCTATGAGACAGCCTTGCGCGACGCTTCCAAGCACGCTTCGCCCAATGCCGGCTGGCCGGAAGCGGCGATGGCCGGCGCCTTGGGACTTTCGCTCGGCGGTCCGCGCAGCTATCACGAACTTGAAATCTCCGGCGCCACCCTGGGGACAGGACGGCGCGAGGCGACAGCCGACGATATTTTTCGCGGCCTGACGATTTACAAGGCGGCGCTTGCCGTGCTTTGGCTTATAATAGTCGTCGGCGCCCTCGCGGGCGCTAGATAGTCTGTTTTTCAAGGACAATCGCGAGATCCTTTCCCCCGGACGACCAGGTAGAGCTCGCCCTTTCATTTTCCCAGAATTCGAATATGTTAAGGGAGATTGTGCAGCGCAACATAACGGAGGCGTAGAAGCGCCAGGAGACGCGTGATTATGGACCGTATGTCGTACCAGGTTTATGAGATGCTGCATCTGGCCTTCGCGCCTGCGCGCGCGGCGACCGACGCCCTGCTCCATACGATCAAGAGCCCTTTAAACCCATTTTCGCATACGTCCTTCGGGCGCAGCATCGCCGCTTCCGCCGAACTCTTCGAGCGTATGACGCGCCGCTACGGCAAGCCCCTCTTCGGACTCGATACGACGACCATCGATGGCGTCGAGGTCTCGATCGTCGAAGAGCATGTCTGGATGAAGCCCTTCTGCAGCCTGCTGCATTTCAAGCGGGCCTTCGAGGGCGAGGAGCCGAGCCAGTCAAAGCTGCTGATCGTGGCGCCCATGTCGGGCCATTACGCCACGCTGCTGCGCGGCACCGTCGAAGCCTTTCTGCCGACCCACGACGTCTACATCACCGACTGGGCCGACGCGCGCACCGTGCCGCTGATCGACGGCAGTTTCGATCTAGACGATTACATCGACTATCTCGAAGACATGCTGCGCCATCTGGCGCAGGACGGCAGGCCGGTTCATACGCTCGGCGTCTGCCAAGCGTCTGTCCCGCTGATCTGCGCCATCGCCGCGATGGAAGCGGCGAATGATCCCGCCGCGCCGGACTCGATGGTCCTGATGGGCGGCCCGATCGATCCGCGCGTGAATCCGACGGCCGTGAACCAGCTCGCGGAAAAGCGCGGGATCGACTGGTTCCGTCGTCACTGCATTCATACCGTGCCCTTCCCGCACGCCGGCATGGGCCGCGAGGTCTATCCCGGCTTCCTGCAGCTTTCGGGCTTCATGGCGATGAACATCGAGCGCCATGTCTCGGCGCATGTCGAAATGTTCAACCATCTCGTCGAGGGCGATGGCGACTCCGCGGAAAAGCATCGCGACTTCTACGACGAATATCTCGCCGTGATGGATCTCACTGCTGAATTCTATTTGCAGACGGTGGAGCATGTCTTCATCCGGCACGAGGTGCCGCTCGGCCTGTTGCGCCATCGCGGCGAACTCGTCGACCTCGCGGCGATCCGCCGCACCGCGCTGCTGACCGTCGAGGGCGAGAAGGACGATATTTCAGGCGTCGGCCAGACATTTGCGGCGCAGGCGCTCTGCCCCAGCATCCCCGATGCGCGCAAGGCGCACCATCTGCAACTGGGCGTCGGTCATTACGGCGTCTTCAACGGCTCGCGCTTCCGCCGCGACATTGCGCCGCGCATTTGCGCCTTCACCGGCGAGATCGAGAAAGTCGAAGCTTGACGCGCCAGGACCGCGCGCCTTCAGGCGCGCTCAAGGAAGGGGAGCGAGCCTGAAGGCTCGCGGGTCCCCGCTTGCGGCTCACAACGTCGGCGTCAACCCAGCTTTGAGGTTTTCGCGGGCGAGACCAAGGAGCAGATTTTTCGTGTTCTCATCCGCGATCCACGCGTCGACGCGCGGATTGGAGAGCCGCTCGGGGCCCGTCTTTTCATAGGTCTTGAACGACGCCGCGAGATATTGTGGCAGGTTGAGAAAATCGCCGACCGAATTGGCGAGATGATGGTTCTGCAGCTTGAACAGATAGCCGCCCTGTGCGCCGAACACTTTCGCGATCCCCGGATAGACCGGGAAGATTTCCGCGCGCGCGAGATCGTGGATTTCGTAATAGTTGAAATCCGTCGACGGCGGCTTCAGGCCGACTTTCTCCCACATCCGCCGCGCAATATCGAAGAGCACGAAGCTCTTGGGATGCAAGATGCTGTACATGAAGACGCCGCGGCGCGCCCATTTCATGAGGTCTTCCGAGAGATCGACGCCGAAACGCGCTTTCGACGTCTCGAGGAGCTCCCGCGCAGCGTCGTTCCAGACATCGAAATAGCCCAGGGCCTGAAAGACGTTCTCATTGAACAGCGCCCGTGCTTCCTCCACCGAAAGCCCTGCGCGGTAGGCGAAAAGGGCGAGCGCCGAATGATAGGGCCCGACCGGGCCGAAGATGAAGCCGTGCAGCGGCTGCGATTTGTCCTCGATATAGATGAGGTCGGGATGAAACGCCGCGAAACTGATCGCGGGCGTCAGCGTCGTCTTCGGCAGGCGGCTCCGCAGCTCCTCCGAATCTCCGCCGCCGCGCACATGGCCGGCGAGAAAATCATGCGTGAAGATGTAATCGTACGTGTCCAGCGTCCTGACCAGAAGGTCCATCGTGGCCTTGGCGCGGCCGATCGCGGAGAAGTGATCGACCACGGCGCTCGGATTCATGACCTTCATCGCATAGGCGATCCCGAAGGCCTGGCAATTGCCGATAACGGCGATTCGCGGCCCCGAGGTTCGGATAACGCGGCCCGTCAGCTTGGCGATGTGCGGCTCGACCGCATATTGGCGCCAGGTGCGGAAAATCTGCTTGTCGATTTGGGATAACATACGGTCATTCACCAGTTTCGCCGGGGCGCGTCCAGTCTTCCGGCCTTGGGCTGGTGACAAGAGGCGGCGCCGCGTCTATGGTCCGCTCACACGCAACGGCGCGCCATATGCGCAACGAAGACGAGCGCTACGAGGTCCGTTTGCGAAGATCGATTCGAATCGACGAGGAGTTTGCCCTTGGCAGACAACCCCTATAGCTCCCTACCCGACCATCGCTTCTGGCGCAAGGCTGTGACCGGACTGCCGCCCTTCGCCATCGATCCGGTGATTTCCATGCCCTTCAAGATCGCCCGCGAAGACCGCGTGGCGACCGCGGGAAGCTGCTTCGCGCAGGAAATCGCCCATCGCCTGCAGACGAGCGGCTACACCTACTATCTCGCCGAAAAGCCGCCGCAGGGGATGTCGGCCGAGGAAGCGCTGCGGCGCAATTACTCGATGTATTCCTGCCGCTACGGCAATCTCTACACGACCGCGCAATTGCGGCAGCTGATCGAGCGCGTCTACGGGCATTTCACGCCGTCGCTCGATTACTGGAATCGCCCGGAGGACGGCCGCTTTGTCGACCCCTTCCGCCCGCGCATCGAGCCGGACGCCTATGAGACGGTGGAGGCGATGCGCGCCGATCGCGAAAGCCATTTCGCCGCCGTGCGTCACATGCTGGAGACGATGGACGTTTTCGTCTTCACCTTCGGCCACACCGAAACTTGGCGCCACAAGGCGGATGGCGCAATCTTGCAGCTCGCGCCCGGCGTCGCCGGCGGGACATGGGACGAGAACGTTTACGAATTCTACAATATGACGGTCAGCGAAGTCGTGCGCGACTTCCTCGCCGCCGTGGATCGCATTCGCGAAGTCAATCCGAAAGTCCGCATCATCCTGAGCGTGTCGCCGGTCGGGATCATCGCGACCTACGAAGACCGGCACGTCGCCGTCTCCAACGTGGCCGTCAAATCTATTTTGCGGGCGGCGGCGGACGAGGTCGTGCGGGCGCGGCCGAACATCGCCTATTTCCCGTCCTTCGATCTCGTCAACATCTCTCCCAACACGGGACGCTTCTATCGCGACGATACGAGGCGCATCAATGCGCATGGCATCGACCGCACGATGAAGATGTTCTTCGATCACTTCACCGACAAGGCGCGCGAAGAGGAGGCGATTCGTTCGCTCAAATTCGACGTCGCGGCCGAAGCCGAAGCCAGCGCCCGCGTCGTCTGCGACGAGGAGGCAATCGAGTCCGCTTGAGACGGCGTTCGGCGGATCGACAATCGGCAGTCGATCCGCTGGCTTTTGAACTGCCGAAGCCAGACTGTCGATTGCCGGAGGATCGAAGATGATTATTGGCTCACTCGCGCTCGCCGCGGCGGGCGCCTTTACCGGAGCCTCTCTTTACGTGAATTACGTCGAGCAGCCGGCGCGTCTCGCCTTGACCGACGACGCGCTCATCAAGGAATGGGAGCCCTCCGACCATCGCGGCTTCATCGTGCTCGCGGGATTGGCGGCAATTGCCGCATTGTTCGGCTTCATTGCCTATCGGGAGCTCGATGACATCCGCTGGCTGTTCGGCGCGCTCGTCATTCTGGCGTCATGGCCCTACACCTATTGGGCGATCGTGCCGCTCAACAACCGCATCCTCGGCCTCATCGGCGCCGAGGCCGCGCATGAGGCGCGCAAGGTGATCGATCTTTGGGGCAAGCTGGAAATCGGCCAGACCGCAATCGGCGTCCTGGCTGTCGTCATCTTCCTCTGGGCGGCGGGCTAGAGCGCGTTCCACTCGCTTTGGGACGGTGCGAGCGCATTCGCTCCGAGCTTTCGGCGCCAATCTTGAAGAGCGGCATTCATGACTTATGACCTCGTCGTGATCGGGTCCGGGCCGGGCGGCTATGTCTGCGCGATCCGGGCCGCGCAACTTGGCCTGAAAACGGCCGTCGTCGAAAAAGACCCGACCTATGGCGGAACCTGCCTCAACGTCGGCTGCATCCCCTCGAAAGCGCTGCTGCACGCTTCCCATATGTTCGAGGAGGCCGGCCACGGCCTTGCGCCACTCGGCGTGATCGTCGATCCGCCGAAGCTCGATCTCGCGGCGATGATGAGGCACAAGAACGAAACAGTCGGCGCAAATGTCAACGGCGTTGCCTTTTTGTTCAAGAAGAACAAGGTCGTCGCCTATCGCGGCGTCGGCCGACTTGCCGGCGCTGGCAAAGTGGAAGTGACCGGCGCCGATGGCGCGTCGCAGACCATCGAAACGAAGAATATCGTGATCGCGACGGGCTCTGCGGTCGCGCCTTTGCGCGACGCTTCCGGCGCGGAAATCCAGATCGACGAAAAGGTCGTCGTCTCCTCCACCGGCGCGCTGTCGCTGGAAAAGGTCCCGCAGCGCCTCATCGTCATCGGCGCCGGCGTCATCGGGCTGGAGCTCGGCTCGGTCTGGCGGCGGCTTGGCGCACAAGTGACGGCAATCGAATATCTCGACCGCGTGCTGCCGGGCTTCGATTTCGAAGTAGCCAGCCGCTTTCAGAAGCTCCTCGAAAAGCAGGGCTTCGCCTTCAAGCTCTCCTCCAAGGTCACGGGCGTCGCGCGCGAGGGCGAGGGCGAGGGCGTCGTCGTTTCCTACTCCTCCGTCGATGGCGCAACTTCCGATAAGGTCACGGCGGACGTCGTTTTGGTGGCGACGGGCCGCACCCCTTATACGCAGGCGCTCGGGCTCGAAGAGGCGGGCGTCGCCCTGGAGCGCGGGCGCGTCATCATCGACGACCATTTCGCCACCAATATTCCGGGCGTCTACGCCATCGGCGACGTCGTGCGCGGGCCGATGCTCGCCCATAAGGCGGAGGATGAGGGCGTCGCCGTCGCCGAAATCCTCGCGGGCCAGGCCGGCCATGTGAATTACAACGTCATTCCGAGCGTCGTTTACACGATGCCCGAGGTCGCCTCGGTGGGCGTCACGGAGGAAGACGCCAAGGCGAAGGGCCTCAACGTCGCCATCGGCAAATTCCCCTTCTCGGCCAATGGCCGCGCCCGCTCCATGCGCGAGACCGACGGCTTCGTGAAATTCATCGCCGACGCCGCCACCGACCGGGTCGTGGGCGTGCATATTCTCGGCGCCGGCGCCGGCGAGCTGATCGCGGAAGCGGCCGTGCTCATGGAATTCTCAGGCTCTTCCGAGGACCTCGCGCGAACCTGCCACGCCCATCCGACCATGTCAGAGGCAATGAAGGAGGCCGCGCTAGCGGTCGCCAAGCGGGCGATCCATATCTGAGCCATTCCGGCGAGGCCTTGGCGCTTCGGATCGGGCGCTTACATTCTTGCGGGACTGTTGCTGGGAGTGGAGCGCCCGATGGAACAAGTGAATGAATTTCTACGCCGGCTGAAGCCGCGCCTGACGCGGGCCCTTTGGTTCGCGCTGGCGCTTCTTTTCCTGATTGAGAGCTGGTTGTGGGACCATCTCAGGGATGGACTGCGCGCGCTCGAGCGCTGGCTCGGCGTCGAGCGGCTCGAAGCCTGGCTGGAAGGGCTTGTGGCGCGGCTCTCGCCGCCCATGGCGCTCGTCCTTTTCGTCGGGCCGATCATAGCCATATTGCCGCTCAAGATCGCGGCCCTCGCGCTTCTGGCGCATGGCCATATTCTGACGGGCGTCGCCGTCATTCTGCTCGCAAAAATGCTGGCGCTGGGCGTCGAGGCCTTCCTGTTCGACATCTGCCGCGACAAGCTCTTACAGATGCAATGGTTCGCACGTTTCTATTCGATTGTCCTCGACGTGCGCGCCTGGGCGTCGGCGCTCGTGAAGCCCTATAAAGAACGCCTGCTCGAAGGACTCGGCAGGCTGCGCGCCTATGCCGCGTCCTTCCTCGGCGGGAATAGCGAAATCTTGAGAAAACAGATCGCCCGCCTGCGCGCGCTCGTGAAATCGAGGCGCGCGGCGTGAGCGCATTAGGATTTGTCACTCCCGTTCGGGCTGCAGCCCGAACGGGAGTGCAGAGTCACAAGAGCGCGGATTTTGCTCTGGATTTCCGATCGCTCGCTTCGCGAGCGCCGGAATGACGACGAACCGATCGAACGGATATCACTCGCAGATGGCGTAGCCGAAGCAGAAATCCGCTTCCGCCTCCGCGGGGGATTTGAACAAGGCCCCCGCGCTGGCGAAGCTTGCCGCGACCATCAGCAATATGAGACCGAATAGAAGTGATTTTCTCATAAGCCCCTCCCCCAAAATTTCTTGCGCCGCAATATTGGGGGCAGCCCTGCCTCTCAATCGACGCTCATGCGGCCCCTTGGCCGACTAACGCCGATCCTACGGCTCCGGTTCCTCGCAATCATTCGCGCACGCAAGCGTATTTAACGGCGGAGCGCATAGCCGAAGGAGAAGGGCGCACTGGCCGAACGGCAATGCGGACGAAAAAGCCTCCTCGCGCGGGAGGAGGCTTTTGGAAGAAAGGGTTCCAGCTAATTAAGCTGTATCAGATCACGACGACTTTGGTGCCGACCTTCACACGGCCGTACAGGTCGATCGCGTCGATATCGCGCATGCGGATGCAGCCCGAGGAAACGCCCTGGCCGATCTTCTCCGGCTCATTGGTGCCGTGGATGCGGTAAAGCGTGTCCTTGCCTTCCTGATAGAGATAAAGGGCGCGCGAGCCGAGCGGATTATCGGGGCCGCCCGGCAGGCCGCCGGCGTCGGCGGTCGGCTGCAGATGCGGCCAGCGCTGGAGCATGTCCTTGGGCGGAATCCACCGGGGCCATTCCTGCATCGCGCCGACATAGGCGCGGCCGCTCCAACCCATCGCGTCCTGCCCTGTCGCCACGCCGTAACGAACGGCCTTGCCGCCGGGCATGACGTAATAGAGGAAATGCGACCGGGAATCGACGATGATGGTGCCGACCGGCTCATTCGTCTTGTAATCCACGAGATAGCGATCGAACTCGGCGCTGATTTCGGCCTTGGGCGCGAGCGCCATGAATTCAGCATCTCGGCCGGAAAGCTTGGGCTCGGGCAGCCGCGTCCCGCTGTAACAGCCGGCGAGCGCGAGCGCGGAAAGCGCCGTCGCAACCAAAAGCCTCGAATTCATGCCAACACTCCTTTCCGCCGCCAATGGTTGAAAGCCTTAGCACGAACTTGCCCGAGACAATCCGCCTCACCGCCATACTAGGGCCAATATTCCCCCGGTGTTGCCAGGGCGCCACGTTGCAATGCGAAGAAATTGCCCCAAGCGACGCCCCCAGAGGGGTTGACGTCTTTCATTTTTCACAGACATGGGCCAAAAACGTAGGAATCCGGGCGCGAATCGTCCGCCCCGATAGCGGCGATCTTGTGAAAACGCTTCTCGTCACGCATGCGAGCGGTCTCGATCACGAAATGGGTCCGGGGCATCCCGAGCGCCCTGACCGGTTGCGCGCCATCGAGCGGGAGCTGGATGCGGAGCGCTTCCAATCGCTTGCGCGCGTGAACGCGCCGCGCGCGCCGCTCGAGGCCGTTCTGCGCGTGCATCCGCAAAGCTATCTCTCGGCGCTGGAAGAGGCGGAGCCACGCGAAGGCTATGCGGCGCTGGACAGCGACACGCTGATGTGCGCCAAGACGATCGAGGCGGTGTGGCATTCCGCGGGCGGCGCCGTGGCCGCAGTGGACGCCGTGATGAGCGGCGCGGCGGATACTGCTTTCGTCGCCACGCGCCCGCCCGGCCATCACGCCGGCGCACAGACTCCCATGGGCTTCTGCTTCGTGAACAATATTGCGATCGCGGCGCGCCACGCCCAGGCGGCGCATGGCGCGGAGCGAGTCGCTATCGTCGATTTCGACGTGCACCACGGTAATGGCACGCAGGATATTTTCTGGGCCGACGGCAGCGTGCTTTACTGTTCGCTTCATCAGGCGCCGTTTTATCCCGGCACAGGCGGGCGCAACGAAACCGGCGAGCGCGGCACCATCGTCAATGCGCCGCTGTTCGCCGCCTCCTCTGGCCACGCCTTCGAGGAGGCGCTGGTCGACCGCGTCCTGCCGCGGCTGCGAGACTTTGGCCCGGACATACTGCTCATCTCGGCCGGCTTCGACGCCCATGAGCGGGACCCGCTCGGCGGGCTTCTCCTTACCGAGCGGGATTTCAGCGAGACGACGAAGCGCCTGATGGACGTTGCCGACAAGAAATGCGGCGGACGGGTGGTGTCTCTTCTCGAAGGCGGCTACGACCTCGAAGGCTTGAGCCGCAGCGTCGCCGCCCATGTTCAGGCTTTGATGGGCGCCTGAGCGGCGGCTTCCGCCTCGAGATGGGCTCTTTCCGCCCGCGCCAGAATATCGGCGAGGATCAGATCGTCGCGCGACGGCTCCTCCTCGCGGGATTGCTGCAAACGTTGCTGCCGCGCGGCCTCCAGGGCGCCCGCCGTCACCTTGCCCGAGGCGCGCTCCCTTTCGAGCTGCTCGACGAGGTCGCGGTTGGCCTGTTCGAGATGCGCCGTCTGATCGGCGAATCGGCTGCGTTCCGCATTCAGCCGCTCGCCGGAAAGCGCCGCTTTCTGCTCGGATTTTTCAAGCCGGGCGGAAAGGTCGCGCATCGCCCGGATCAGCGAGCGGGCGCGTCTGCTGAGCCGCGCATGCGCACGCTCGCGCGCGTCCAGCTTTTCCTTGAGCGCCAACATATCGGCGGCGGCGGCTTCGGAGTGCTCGGAAAGACGCAGGAGCTTCTGCTCCAGGTCCTGAACCAGACGCTCGCCGACGCGGCACTGGTCGCTTTTCTCCTGCAGCTCGGACCGCGCCTCGACAAGGAGCCGCTCGGCCGCCTGTGCGCGGGAGATCTGCTCATCCAGCTTGGCTTCGAGCTCCGCGATCTGGCGGCGATGCTCTTCGAGCTCCAGGCGCGACGCGGCCTGCGCCCTTTGATGCTCCATATGGGTCGAGGCGATCAGCTCCTCGAGCTTGCCGATCTGGCGCCGCTCGGTTTCGAGGGCGATCTCCAATTCGCGGATGCGCTCGACGAGGCCCCCGGCGTAGACCTTCCCCTCCGCCAGCTCGTTCTGCAGCGCGCCGGCGTGCGTCTGAACTTCGACGAGATTCGCTTGCAGGACGTCGGCGTGCTGGCGTGCGAAGGCGGCTTCGTCCCGCGCCGCGGAAAGATCGAGCTGCAGCTGGGTGATGAGCCTGTCGTTCTTGGCCACGGCGTCCTGCAGATCGTCGAGGTCGCCCTTGAGATGATAGACCTCGGCGCGCTCGGCTTCGTAGGCCTCCTGATACTGCGCGCCGACGCCCTGCGCCTGGCGCAGATCGGCCTCCAGCGTCTCGATCCGCGCTTCATGGGCTTGCGTCGCCTCGCGCAGCCGCTGAGCTTCCAAGGATAGCAAGCTGTTCTCGGTCCGCGCCTCGTCCCTCTCCTCATAGAGCGCGCGGTTTTCTTCTTTCATGTCGGCGAGCGCGCCCTCGGTCAGGGCGATCATCATGCCGCGCTCGACCAGCGCGGCGTTGGTCTCCTCGCGCGCCGCGAGGATATGGCCGATCCAATTCGAGATCTCGACGAAGTGGGCCTTGACCGCGCAAAGCTCCTCGACCTTCTGAACGAGGTCGATGCAGCGGTTCTTGATCTCCTCATCCTCCGCGCCAATTTGATCCAGCGTCCACTCCGGAAAGGATGACGGGTTTTGGGCGCTAGCATCCGCATGGGCGGCGCCTGCGTCCGGAATGGCGTATTGCGCAGGGATATGGAGAAGATCGTTCATGTCGAGCCTTCCTGTTGTGCCTTATGCGCCGCCAGGAGGGACGCATTCAGCCGACCTCAAGGATTTGTCTCGAGCTGAAGATATTCAGGAAAGCATAGCCTGCGAAATTCGGCCTTTTGGTCACGGCCGATACTGGGAAACTACTTAGGCCTTTAGGAATAAGCAAAAGCCGCGAGCCTGTCGGCGTCGCGGCTTTTAAAAAAGGCGTTATTTGCGGGGAAAGCCCCGGACGCTCAGCCCTGGCGGGCCTTGTAGCGCTTCTGCACCTTGTTGATAACGTAAACGCGGCCCTTGCGGCGCACGATCTGGTTGGCGCGATGACGCGAACGCAGGGATTTCAGAGAGTTGCGGACTTTCATCGGTCTATCCTCGGCAATACAACACTGGCCGGGATAACGCCCAGCGCCTCGTTACGGCCGGATATGCCAAATTTTACGCCGTCGATCAAGTCGAAACTGCCAAATTGGTCGTGCGATCGGGAGAATTACGATCTGGCGTCGTTAGCCCAATACCTCTCCTTTACGGGGAGGTCGGCGGCCAAAGGGCGCCGGGTGGGGCTCACGCCGCAGCGATGCATTTGGAACCCGAGCGGTTCCCTCACAGCGTCGCAGCAAATTTCTCCCAGCCCGCCGCGCGCAGCTTGCAGGAGGGACACTCTCCGCAGCCATAGCCCCACTCGAAGCGCTTGCCGCGTTCGCCCAGATAGCAGGTGTGCGATTCCTCCACGATGAGCTCGACGAGCCCCTCGCCGCCGAGGTCGTGCGCCATGCGCCAGGTCGCCGCCTTGTCGATCCACATCAAAGGCGTATGGATTTCGACATCGGTGGCCATGCCGAGGCTCAGTGCCCGGTTCACGGCGCGAATCGTATCGTAGCGGCAGTCCGGATAGCCGGAGTAATCGGTCTCGCACATGCCGCCGACAAGGTCGGCGACGGAGCGCCGGTAGGCGAGCGCGGCCGCGAAAGTCAGAAAGATAATATTGCGGCCGGGAACGAAGGTATTCGGCAGGCCGCCTTCCCCGAGCGAGATTTCCGCTTCTCGCGTCAGCGCCGTTTCGGAGACGGCCCCGAGCGCCTCGAGCGAAATCGTATGATCCTCGCCGAGCCGCGAGCGCCATAGCGGCGAGAGCGCGGCGAGGCCCTCACGCAAGACCGCGCGCTGCGCAAGCTCGATGCGATGGCGTTGGCCGTAATCGAAGCCCACAGTCTCGACGCGGGCGAAATGCGCCAGCGCCCAGGCGAGGCAGGTGGTCGAATCCTGTCCGCCAGAAAAAAGCACCAGCGCGGCGGTGTCGGCGGCGGGATTTGCGTCATGGGTGGTCATGCGACGAAACTAGCGCGCTTTCCACGCCCATGGAATTGCCGATGGAGCGCTCTTGGCCATGATGGTCATTCCCGACGGGCCGAAGGCCCGATCGAAAATCCAGAGCAAAAGCCGCTGATGCTGATTAGGCCGTCACGCCGCTGAACGGCGCTCGGCGCTCTGGGCCGCCGGAGTCTCGAATTTCGGCAGAGCGTTCATCACGCGCTGCGGCGGAAAGATCACGATCGCCTCCGTGCCCTCGCGCGCTTTGGACTTTAGCATGAATTGGCCGCCATGCAGCTCGACGAGCCCCTTGACGATCGGCAGGCCGAGTCCGGTGCCCTCGTCGGCGTTCTTTTGCGCGAGGGTGCCGCGCCCGAAGGACGACATGACGACGGCGATTTCCGCCTCCGGGATGCCGGGTCCGGTGTCTTTGATGGCGACATATTGCCCGCCGGCGCTGGTCCAGCCCACCTTCAGCGTCACCTGCCCGCCCTGCGGCGTGAATTTGATGGCGTTGGTGAGAAGGTTGAGAACAACCTGGCGCACCGCGCGTTCATCCGCCCAGATCCGCGGCAGGCTCGGCTCCAGCGCCTCGATCAATTTGATGTCGCGCTTCTGGGCGCGGATCGTCAACAAATAGCGGCACTCCTGCGCGAGGTTTACCAGCGAGACGCTCTCCTCCTTCAACTCGTAGCGACCCGCCTCCACGCGCGAGAGATCCAGAATTTCATTGATCAGCATCAGAAGATGCTGGCCGCTCGAATGAATATCGCTGGAATATTCCTTATAGGCAGGATTGGAATGCGGGCCGAAAAGCTCGTTTTTGAGCACCTCGGAAAAGCCCAGGATCGCGTTGAGCGGCGTGCGCAGCTCATGGCTCATGGTCGCCAGGAAACGCGATTTCGCTAGATTGGCCTCTTCCGCCCGGCGGCGCGCTTCGTCGGAATTTGCCTTGGCCTGTTCCAGCTCGGCGATGAGCTCGTTCTTTTCGGCGCGGAAGAACAAGCTTTCGGAGGCGAGCTGGTGAAAGCGTTTGGCCAGAACATAGAAAAAGACCTGGCTCGCAGCCACCATTGCGACAAGAGGAGCGATGGTCTGGGCGCCGCGCGCGGCAATGGCGATATAGACGACGCTCGCCAACGAGGCCGGCAGAATCGCCGCGTAAACGGCCGCCGGAATCGTCGCCGTCACCATTGTGTTGAAGGCGGAGGAGAGCAGCATCATGCAGATGACGAGCGTGCGGGCGTTGGGGTCGCCTACGCTCAGGAGGGTCGCCGCGACGCCGGCCCAGACGAAGCCATGAACTAGCTCCGTGACGACGAATTTGGTGCGCCACTCCTTGACCGTGATCTTGGAATCCTCCCGGCCGAGCAAGCTCTTGGCCGTGCCGTAGCAGAGGATGAGGCTCGAAAAGGCGAGAACGAGCCAGATGATGATCCGTTGGCTCGGGACCCAATAAAGGGCCAGAAAGGACATCATCAGAATGAGCGCCACCGCCGACACGGCGGAACTGACGCGCGTTTCGGCATAGGCCCGCAGCAGCTCGAGATCGGCCCCGCGATATCCGGTGTCGGAGGTCGTGAGACGTTCTCTCGCCTGGCGCACGCGGGCGCCGAGCCGACGCTTTTGCGTCGCAGTTTGTGGATCGAGCCCGCGGCCGCGCTCGATCATTTCCGCGGTGACTTCACTCATTTTACACACGCACGAAGTTACTGCGTCGGAAGCCGACGAATGTGATAATCCCCAGTAAATGTTAACAGCCTCCTCACAAGCCGCCACGCTTTCGACGAAATTCTGAATTGCAGGTAAACAAAGAGGTCCGCGATGCTTCTTTACGATACGGCGCTCGCCCCCAACTCCAAGAGGGTTCGGATTTTCCTCGCGGAGAAGGGGATTTCCATACCCATGCGCAGCGTCGATCTGCTCGCGCTCGAACAAAAAGGCGAGGATTTCAGGCGCATCAACCCGATGGGCGCCGTCCCGGCCCTCGCCCTCGACGACGGGGAAGTCCTTACTGAATCCGTCGCCATCTGCCGCTACATCGAGTGGCTCCATCCTGAGCCGCCGCTCCTCGGGCGCGACGGGCGCGAGCAGGCTTTCGTGGAGATGTGGCAAAGGCGCATGGAGTTTTCCCTCTTCCTGCCGGTGGCCATGGTTTTCCGCCATACCCACCCGAAGCTCGCGGCGATGCAGCAGCCCCAGCTCCCGGACTACGCCGCGTCACTGCGGCCGCGTGCGATCGAGGTCATGCGCTTCCTCGACGGCGAGCTGTCGGGGCGCCCCTATGTCGCAGGAGACGCGTTTACCGTCGCCGACATCACCGCCTTCGTCGCGATGGGGCTTACGAAGCTTGCGGGAATCGAGGTCCCGGACGACCTGCTCCACCTCGCCCGCTGGCGGCAAGACGTCTCGGCGCGTCCGAGCGCAGCGGCCTGATGGCCTCAGGCAAGCGACAGCGGCTGGAGGCGCTTGCCGAGCGGATTCGCGCCTGCCGCCATTGCGCCGAGGCGCCGGCCCCCCTGCCCCATGCGCCCCGACCGGTCCTGCGGGTTTCGCCCACCGCGCGCCTGCTCGTCGCAAGCCAGGCGCCCGGCAATCTGGTCAATCAGACCGGCATTCCTTTCAACGACCCGTCCGGCGAGCGGCTGCGCGATTGGATGGGCGTCGACCGCGACGCTTTCTACGACGTCTCGCGCATCGCCATCGTCCCCATGGGGTTCTGCTTTCCCGGCAATGACGCCGCCGGCGGCGATCTGCCGCCGCGCCCCGAATGCCGCAAGCTGTGGCACGACGCGCTTTTCGAGGTGATGCCGCAGATCGAAACGGTGCTCGCCATCGGCCGCTATGCGCAGACCTACCACTTCGCCCGGCTCGGCCATGTGCTGCCGAAATCGGCCGGCGTCTCTCAGACCGTCGCCGGTTGGCGCGCGTTTCAGGGCGGAAAGCCGCTGATCTTCCCCCTGCCCCACCCCTCCTGGCGCAACACCGGCTGGCTCAAGAAAAATCCATGGTTCGAGGCGGAGGTCCTGCCGGCTCTGCGCGCCGAGGTCGCGCGGCTGGTCGGCATACCGGGAAAAGAGCCATGAGCATCGTTGCTGTGGGAGAGGGCGCGCGCCAAGTCTCGTTCGGCAACGACCGGCCCTTGGCGCTGATCGCCGGGCCCTGCGCGCTGGAGAGCCGGGAAATGGCGCTCGAGGTCGCGGCGGAATTGGCGCTTCTGTCGGACCGGCTCGGGATCGGCGTGGTCTTCAAGGCCTCCTTCGACAAGGCCAATCGCACCAGCTCAGACGCCCCGCGCGGCCTGGGTCTCGAGGCCTCTCTGCCGATCCTCGCAGAGGTGAAGGAAAAGACCGGCCTTCCCGTCACCACCGACGTGCATGAAAGCTGGCAATGCGCCCGCGTCGCCGAGGTCGTCGATCTCCTGCAGATTCCGGCCTTCCTGTGCCGGCAGACCGATCTCATCGTCGCGGCGGCGCGGACCGGGCGACCGGTGAATATCAAGAAGGGCCAGTTTCTCGCGCCCTGGGATATGGAATATCCCGCGGAAAAGGCCCGCGCGGCGGGCGCCGCCGGCGTTCTCCTCACCGAGCGCGGAACGAGCTTCGGCTATAACGCGCTCGTCGCCGACATGCGCGCCCTTCCGATCATGCAGGAGACCGGCGCGCAGGTGATTTTCGACGCGACGCATAGCGTCCAGCAGCCTGGCGGGCGCGGCGGCTCCTCGGGGGGAGACAGGCGCTTCGTGGCCGCGCTGGCGCGGGCGGCGGTCGCCGTGGGCGTCGCAGGGCTGTTCGTGGAAACCCATCCAAATCCCGACGCCGCCCTCTCCGACAGCGCCACGCAGCTTCCGCTGCGCGACCTTGGGCCCTTGGTCGAAACGCTCATGGGCTTCGACCGCCTGGCCAAATCGTTCACGGCAAGTTCATGAGATATCGGCGACAATCTTCGCCGGTTCTTGAAAGCGCTTTGGAGAACGACATTTCCCAAGCGTCCCCGCCCGAAAGGAAACGCACGATGGACAAAAAGACAGCCGGCCTCGTCGGCGCCATATCGGCTCTGACCCCCCTGGCGGCGACGGCCGCCCCGGCGGTCAAGACGCTGGCGGAAGTCATGACGCCGACCTCATACGCCGAACTCCTCCAGCCGATTCCCAATGCGGCCGAACTCCTGAAGGAAGCCGCCGCCGCGGCGCCCCAGTCCGAGGCCAGGGTTGAGCAGGCTCAATATTACTACCCGAACTACAATTATTATTATCCGCCGCGCCGGCGCTATTATCACCATCACCATCATCACCATCATCATAACAACTATTGGGGCGGCTACGGCGGTTGGGGGCCCTATTACCACCATCACCATCACCACCACCATCATCACAATAGTTACTGGGGCGGCTACTGAAGAACTCGCTTTGGGGCTTTGCCATTTCCGGCGGGCTGACAGCCTGGCCGGGAATCCAGAGCTACAAGAGCGTTGGTTTTGCGCCGGATTCCCGATCGCTCGCTTCGCGAGCGTCGGGAATGACAATGAAAAGGCTTCAGCCTTCCGACAATTTCCGCGCCGCCCCATGCATGCGGCGATAGGTCCCGTCGAACACCGTGTCGGTCGTCGAGAGCCATTGCGAATCGGCGCCGAGCGTCTGGCGGCTTGCATAGATGCGCCGCGACTGTAGCTCCCGCTCCGCCGCCTCTTCCTCGCTCATCGCAACCAGCTCGATGTCGCATTCGGCCGGGACCATGGTGAATTGCGCCATGGGCGCATTCGGCCGGAAGATGTGCGTCTGCCCCTCTGGCGGCGACTTGAAGACGATGAAATAGAGCATCGGCCACCATTCGCGGATCAGCGCCGGCACGGCGATCGGCGCCGTTCCCGTGGTGTCCGTATAGAAGCTTGGATGCGTCTCGACCTTCATCGCATAACCCGGCTCGGCCTTGAGATCGAGCAGGATCTGATAGGTGTAAAAGGACTCACCGAAGTTCCTGAAAGGCGGCCAGTTGCGGCCGGGCGTCGGCGGCGGGCCGAAATCGCCCTCCATTAAAAGCTTGCCGCCTCTGGTCGAGACGTGAAGCTCATTGTCATAGGGGTAGAAGACCTCCACCCCATATTTCGCGGCCTCGGTGAAAGGCACGCAGTGCCAGGCGTATTCATGCGATCCGTCGGTCCGCCGCTCCGGCTCGCCCGCCCAGCCCGGAATTTCGAGCTTGGTGCGCCGCGGGCGTAAATCCTCGCCGCTCATCCGGTATTTGATCTTTTGCATCTTGCGCCTCCGGGCGGTGGAACGCGTTCAAGCGCTCTCCAAAAGCGGCAAATTTGGGAGCCGGTCGGCTAGCGCGCTTTCCGTTCGCATGGAATCATGCGAGCGATGAGAAAGCGCGCAGACACAAAAAGCTAGAGCCCATTCTTTCCGCAAAAGTCTATTAACTTTTGCGAATGCGCTCTAGCCGCGCCCGCGATAGGGCGGCACGCCCTGATCCGGCAGCCACAGCCCCTCCGGGGGCGCGCCGGTCTGCCAGAAGACGTCGATCGGAATGCCGCCACGCGGATACCAATAGCCGCCGATGCGCAGCCATTTTGGCGTCATCGCCCCGACGAGATCGCGCGCGATGCGCAGCGTGCAATCCTCGTGAAACGCGCCGTGATTACGGAAGCTCCCAAGATAGAGCTTAAGCGACTTCGATTCGACCAGCCAGTCGCCCGGAACATAATCGATCACGACATGGGCGAAGTCGGGCTGGCCAGTCACCGGGCAGAGGGAGGTGAACTCCGGCGCGGTGAAGCGCACGAGATAGGCCGCGTCCTTGTGCGGATTGGGCACGAGGTCGAGCTCGGCCTCATCGGGCGAAGCGGGCAGCGGCGCTTTCTCACCGAGGAGGAGCGCACCTTCATGGGTCTTGGTCATGGGGGTTAAAGATAACGCGGGGCCGGCCCCGTCAAGCGATCTCTATCCTTGCACAGGGGAAGGCCGTCAAAAGACGCTAAACCTAATTCCCCCTGAAATATAGTTCGAAGACTGGTCTTTTATGATGACTCCGTAGATCCCCGAGCGATGATGCACGCGAATGAAGACCTCGAAAGGCGAATCCTTGCTCGGCGAAAAAGTAAACTCGGGAACAAGGAAGCTCAAAAAGCGACTCGTCCTGCCATTCTGACCGACCTGACGTTTTTCCCATTCGGGTATCGACGTATCGTAGCTGACCCCGAAGAGTCCAAGACGAAAATTGGTGTAGACATAGTCATTCCAGGGAAAATACTTCCAACGTACCATAGGCTCAAGATTAAATTCGGTTTGATGCGACCAGCCGAAGTGCTTCGCGATCCCTCCTTCTATTTCGAGGTCGATAGGGATGCTCTCGAAGCGGTATGCGGTGTAAATGGCGTGGACATCGACAAGTGAGTCCGACTGGATTTTCGGCTGCCAGGGCCGGAGAACGGTGACGCCAATCAGGGATTGTTCACTGAGCGCGCCAACATAGGCCCCGATTCGGAGCGTCGGCTGAGGGTTGGGGGCTAGAAATTGCCCGCTCACGGGCGATTGTCGCCAAAACGATGGGAGGACCCCGAGTTCCTCCGCCCTTGATGCGACTGACCCGACGCCAAAATACATAATTGAAACAGCTACGATAAAGATATAACTGGAGCTATGCCATAAGCGCATAAGGCAAAGCTGACGTTGTTTAAAACAGAGGATATCGTTCATTTTCCCTCGCACGAAAAAATAGACTAATGGCTACGCTTTTCGTGCGGAAGAATGACTTGATTGCGGTTTTAATACAAGACCTAATCAAGGATCTCTGTCATCGGCGCACTCGCCTGTGCGCAACGTGATGGGATGCGCAGTCATCCAGCCGGAAAGAAAGCGATTTCCGTCGCCCTTGAGCGCCGCCTGCATCTCGGCGCGGATGATTTCCAGCCATTTCTGGCGCCGGTCGGGCGTGTTCATCTCGGCCGGCACGCCAAGATCGATGGCCTTGATGGCGAATTGAAACGGCATCGCGTGCCAGAAGGCGACCGCGCCCCCGCCCTGCATGGCCTCGACGGCCGACTCGGGCGTCTTTGCGAGCTTTTCCTGCTCGGCGAGCGGCACGGGGTCGCTTTTGCCGTTTGCGGCCGCGGCGATGACGACGCCATTGCGGTAGAACATATTGGTCACGGCGCCCTTGCGCTCGGCCGCAAGATTGCCGCCGATGACGAAAGTGGCCTTGGACTTCTCGACCGCGCATTTCGCCATGCGGTCGAAACAAGCCGCCACGCCGGACATATGAGCGGCGCATCCGGTCTCGATCCATTTCGCCATTTTTTCAGGCGTCACATCGAGGATGTAGGCGACGTTCCCGCCATAGTCGCAGCGCTGCACCAGCGCCGCCGGCCAGCCCTGGAAATCCTCCGAGACGGGGGCGCATGTCCCCGCGCGAACGGGAGATTTGTCGAAAATGGCCTTGATGGCGGCGACATGCTCCGCCGTCTGCGCAACCGCGCCTTGCGCGCCAGATATCATCGCGACCGCCGCGAGAGCGATTTGTCTTTTGCCGAAAGCCATTTCCGATTTCCTCCCAACCAATTCTTTGCTTTTCAGGCGTTCTGAACGCCCGCCTTTATTTGATAAAACTCACGGTAATGGCCGCCCCACGCCAGTCAACCGGCTTGATGATCAGGCGGGCGGGTGGCCTTTTGGCTTGGCAGGGGCAGTCATTCGCGGCGGGCCGCAGGCCTGACCGAGAACCCAGGGGCAAAAATCCGAGTAATTTGCAGCCGCTCTCGGTTCCCGATCCCCCGCTTGCGCGAGCGTGGGGGAATGGCAGCTCGTCGAGGCGGGGTCCTTTACCCAATCACCCCGGCGCGCCCAATACTCACGCTTGCCATGCTAATCCGCCCAGCTAGGCTTCCCCGCGCCGACTAATGGGGCTAAAAGGCGGCGGCTCGCTTTGCGGCGCATCGAACAGAGGCCCATATATGACCGAAATCATCGACATCCACGCCCGTGAAATTCTCGACTCGCGCGGGAATCCGACCGTTGAGGTCGATGTGACGCTGGAAGATGGGTCTTCCGGCCGCGCCGCCGTGCCCTCGGGCGCCTCCACCGGCGCCCATGAGGCCGTAGAAAAGCGCGACGGCGACAAGTCGCGCTACCTCGGCAAGGGCGTGCTGCAGGCGGTCGATAATGTGAACGACGAGATCGCCGGCGCGCTCCTTGGCCTCGAGGCCGAGGATCAGATCGCCATCGACCAGGCGATGATCAAGCTCGACGGCACGCCGAACAAGAGCCGCCTCGGCGCCAACGCCATTCTCGGCGTCTCGCTCGCCGTCGCCAAGGCCGCCGCCGAGGCCACCGCTTTGCCGCTCTACCGCTATATCGGCGGCACGCAGGCGCGCGTTCTGCCGACGCCGATGATGAACATCGTCAATGGCGGCGTCCACGCCGACAACCCCATCGACTTCCAGGAATTCATGATCATGCCGACGGGCGCGGACAGCGTGCGCGAAGGCATCCGCTGGGGCGCCGAGATTTTCCACACGCTTAAAGCTGCGTTGAAGAAGGCCGGCCTCAGCACCTCGGTGGGCGACGAAGGCGGCTTCGCGCCGAACCTCCCCTCCGCCGAGGCGGCGCTCGATTTCATCATGAAGGCCATCGAGGACGCGGGCTTCAAGCCCGGCGTCGACGTGCATCTTGCCTCGGACTGCGCGGCGACCGAGTTCTTCAAGGACGGCAAATATGTCTATGAAGGCGAGGGCGTGACCCGCACGATCGACGAGCAGGTCGCCTATCTCAAGAAGCTCGCCGAAAGCTATCCCATCGTCTCCATCGAGGACGGCATGGCCGAGGACGATTGGGAGGGCTGGAAGAAGCTTACCGACGCCATCGGAAGCAAGGTACAGCTCGTCGGAGACGATCTCTTCGTGACCAACGTCACCCGCCTCTCGAAGGGCATCAAGAGCGGCACGGCCAATTCGATCCTGGTGAAGGTCAATCAGATCGGCTCGCTCACCGAGACGATCGCGGCCGTCGATATGGCGCATCGCGCCGGCTACACCAGCGTGATGTCGCATCGCTCGGGCGAGACCGAGGATTCGACGATCGCCGATCTCGCCGTCGCGCTGAACTGCGGCCAGATCAAAACCGGCTCGCTCGCCCGCTCCGACCGCACCGCCAAATACAACCAGCTCATCCGCATCGAGGAGGAGCTGGGCGAGGCGGCGATCTACGCCGGCAAGAGCGCGATCAAGCAGCTGGCCTGATCGCGCGCCGCGATCTCGGGGCTCCATCCCTCCCCTTTACGGGGAGGGTGGCGAGCGCAGCGAGCCGGGCGGGGTCCGGCCTTGCTGTCCGCATCGTCATTGCGAGCGAAGCGAAGCAATCCAGAGCCCGCGTGACGCCGCTGGATTGCTTCGGAGCTTCGCTCCTCGCAATGACGGAGGCGCTCGACGCTACCCCACCCGACCCCGCTTCGCGGGGCCACCCTCCCCGTACAAGGGGAGGGATTTTTGTAACAAACGCCCGGCTTACCCGATGACCATGGAAAAAACCTTCGATCCCCGCTCCATCGAGAGCCGCATCCGCACCACCTGGGAAGACGCGCAGGTCTTCCGCGCCGGGCGGCCCGAGCGCGCCGCCGCCAAGCCCTATTCCATCGTCATTCCGCCGCCCAACGTCACCGGCAGCCTGCATATGGGCCATGCGCTCAACAATACGCTGCAGGACATTCTCGTGCGCTATCACCGCATGAAGGGCCTCGACGTGCTGTGGCAGCCGGGCACGGATCACGCCGGCATCGCCACGCAAATGGTGGTCGAGCGCCAGCTCATGGAGCGCCAGGAGCCCGGCCGCCGCGAGATGGGCCGCGAGAAATTCCTCGAGCGCGTCTGGGAGTGGAAGGCGGAATCCGGCGGCAAGATCGTCGAGCAGTTGAAGCGCATTGGCGCCTCCTGCGACTGGTCGCGCGAGCGCTTCACGCTCGATGAGGGCCTATCGCGCGCGGTGGCGAAGGTTTTCGTGCAGCTCTTTCGCGACGGGCTGCTTTATAAGGACAAGCGCCTCGTCAATTGGGACCCGGTGCTGCACACCGCGATCTCCGATCTCGAAGTGTTGCAGCAGGAAGTGAAGGGTCACCTGTGGCGCTTCAAATATCCGGTCGTGGACGACGCCGGCAAAGAGACCGGCGATTACATCGTCGTCGCGACGACGCGCCCTGAGACCATGCTCGGCGACACGGCGGTGGCCGTGCATCCAGAGGACGAACGCTACAAGGCGCTCGTCGGCAAGAGGTTGCGCCTGCCGCTCGTCGGCCGCTTCATCCCGGTTGTTGCGGACGAATATTCCGACCCCGAAAAGGGCACGGGCGCGGTGAAGATCACCCCTGCGCATGACTTCAACGACTTCGAAGTCGGCAAGCGGCATGGGCTGCGGCTCATCAATGTGCTCGATGCGCAAGCGCGCATGACGCTCGCCGCCAACGCCGAATTCCACGAAGGCGTCGAACCCTCCGAGGAACTCGCGGCGACCGTCGCCGCGCTCGACGGCCATGACCGTTTCGATGCGCGCAAGCGCGTCGTGGAGATGATAGAGGAGCGCGGCCTTCTCGACGGCATCGACGACCACAAGCATATGGTTCCGCATGGCGACCGCTCCAACGCCGTGCTGGAGCCGCGCCTCACCGACCAATGGTACGTCGACGCGAAAACGCTGGCGCAGCCGGCGCTCGCCGCCGTGCGCGACGGCCGCACGAGCTTCGTACCGAAGAATTGGGAAAAGACCTATTTCGATTGGCTCGAAAACATCCAGCCATGGTGCGTGTCGCGCCAGCTCTGGTGGGGCCATCGCATCCCCGCGTGGTACGACGCCGACGGCAATGTCTATGTCGAGGAGAGCGAAGAAGCGGCCCATGCCGCCGCCCGCGCGCGCACCGGCGAGAATGTGGCCCTCACGCGCGACGAGGACGTGCTCGACACCTGGTTCTCCTCCGCGCTCTGGCCCTTCTCGACGCTCGGCTGGCCGGATGAGACGCCGGAGCTCGCCCGCTTTTATCCGACGAATGTGCTGGTCACGGGCTTCGACATCATCTTCTTCTGGGTCGCCCGCATGATGATGATGGGCCTGCACTTCAAAAAGGAGATTCCCTTCCACGACGTCTATATCCACGCCCTCGTCCGCGACGAGAAGGGCGCGAAGATGTCGAAATCGAAGGGCAATGTCATCGATCCGCTGCAGCTCATCGACGAATATGGCGCCGACGCCTTGCGCTTCACGCTCGCCGCCATGGCGGCGCAGGGGCGCGACATCAAGCTCTCGACGCAGCGCGTCGAAGGCTACCGCAATTTCGCGACCAAGCTCTGGAACGCCTCGCGCTTCGCCGAGATGAACGGCTGCGCGCGCGTCTCGGGCTATGACCCGCGCGCCAATAAGGTGACGCTCAACCGCTGGATCGTCACGGAAGCGGCGCGCACGGTGCGCGATGTCTCGGCCGCGATCGACGCCTATCGCTTCAACGACGCGGCGGGCGCGGCCTATCGCTTTGTCTGGAACGTCTTCTGCGACTGGTATGTGGAGCTGACGAAGCCGCTCCTCACCGGCCCCGACGGCGCCGAGAAAGATGAAACGCGGGCGACCACCGCCTTCGTGCTCGACCAGATTTACGCCCTGCTGCATCCCTTCATGCCCTTCATCACCGAGGAGCTGTGGGCGATCAAGGGCGCGGAAGGCCCCGCGCGCGACAGCCTGCTCGTTCTCGCGCAATGGCCGTCGCTCGAAGGCCTGGAGGACGCCGAGGCCGAGAGCGAAATCGGCTGGGTGGTGGACCTGATCTCGGAAGTCCGCTCGCTGCGCGCCGAGATGAACCTGAACGTTGAAACCGAGCTTCTGCTCATCGGCGCCGACGCCGGCCTTCAGGCGCGCGCGACGCGTTGGGAGGAGACGATCCGCAAGCTGGCGCGCCAGTCGAAGATCGGCTTTGCCGACGCCGCGCCGAAGTCGTCGGCGCAGATCATCGTGCGCGGGGGCGTCGTCGCCATTCCGCTCGAAGGCGTGATCGACCTCGGCGCGGAGAAGGCGCGCCTCGCCAAGGAAATCGGCAAGCTCGAAGGCGAGGTGAAGAAGGTCGACGCCAAGCTCGCCAACCCGGGCTTCCTCGCCAAGGCGGACGAAGACGTGATCGAGGAGCACAAGGAGCGCCGCGACGAGGCGCAGGCGCGCATCGAGAAGCTGTCGGCGGCGATGGGGCGGTTGGGGTAAGGGCCCCCTCCCCGGCCCTCCCCCGCCAAAGCCCGTCGAAAGACGGGCGTCTTTCGACGCCCTATGGCGGGAGAGGGAGCAGATTGGCGCCTTCATCAGACACCACAACCGTCATTGCGAGCGCAGCGAAGCAATCCAGAGCCGCAATGACCGCCTTTGGCGCTCACCTCGCAATGACGGGAGACGGCAGGGAAAGTCGGCGCTAAAATGCCCCCATGACTCTCACGCACAAGCCCGTCGGCCCAGGCTCTCACGTCTTCCTCGTCGACGGCTCCTCCTTCGTCTTTCGCGCCTATTTCCAGTCGATCCGGCAGGACGCGAAATACAACTACCGCTCCGACCGGCTGCCGACCGGCGCGGTGCGGCTCTTTTGCACCAAGCTCCTGCAATTCGTGCGCGAGGGAGCGGCGGGCGCGACACCCACCCATCTCGCCATCATCTTCGACAAGAGCGAGAACAGCTTCCGCAAGGAAATCTATCCAGAATACAAAGCGCATCGCAGCGAGCCGCCGGAAGACCTCGTCCCACAGTTTCCCCTGATGCGCGCAGCCGTGCGCGCTTTCGGCCTCACGCCGATCGAGCAGGACGTCTACGAGGCCGACGATCTCATCGCCACCTACGCCGCGCAGGCGCGCAAAAAGGGCGCGGATGTGCTCATCGTCTCCGCCGACAAGGACCTCATGCAGCTCATCGGGCCGGGCGTGACCATGTACGACCCGGCCTCCGGGGCGGCGGGGGCCAAAGGCTCGCGTGAAGAACGGCTGATCAATGAGGCGGAGGTCATCGACTATTTTGGCGTGACGCCGGACAAGGTGGTCGACGTGCAGGCGCTCGCCGGCGATTCGACGGATAATGTGCCCGGCGCCAAGGGCATCGGCATCAAAACCGCCGCCCAGCTCATCAATGAATATGGCGATCTCGACACGCTGCTGGAAAATGCGCCGGGCATCAAGCAGCCCAAGCGCCGCGAGGCGCTGACCGACCCCGATGCGGTCAATCTCATCCGTCTGTCCAAGAAGCTCGTCGAGCTCGTGCGCGACGCGCCGGTGGAAACGAAGCTCGACGATCTGGGTCTGCACCAACCCGATCCAAAGAAGCTCGTGGCCTTCCTGCAGGCGATGGAGTTCACGACCATTACGCGTCGGGTCGGCGAACTCTATGGCGTCGATATTCACGAGGTCGAACCCGATCCGCATTTTGTCGGCCCCGCGGGCTGGCGCGCCCGCAATGGCGAAGTCGATCATGCCGCGGCGCCGGCGGCGCCAAAGCCGAAGGAGGCGCGCACGCCCGCAGCTGAGAAAGGCACGGAAGGTTTTTCGCCTGCAACGCTCGTCGGCGCCCGCAAAGCGGCGGCGCTCGCCGAGAAGATCGACCGCTCGACCTATGAGACGGTGATGTCCGTCGAGCGGCTCGAACAATGGGTCACAGACGCCTTCGAGGCGGGGATCGTCGCGCTCGACACGGAGACCACCTCGCTCGATCCGTTGAGCTGCGACCTCGTGGGCGTGTCGCTCGCGCTCGGGCCGGGTCGCGCCTGCTATATTCCGCTGCAGCACCGCGAGGGCGGAAATGGCGATCTCTTTGGCGGCGCCGACCTCGTCGCCGGCCAGATTCCGCTTGAGACCGCAATCGAAAAACTCAAGCCGCTCTTTGAGGACGACGCCGTGCTCAAAGTCGCGCAGAATATGAAATATGATCTGCTCGTGCTCTCGCGCTACGGCATCGACGTCGCGCCGATGGACGACACGATGCTGATCTCCTACGCGCTGGATACGGGCCGCAACAATCACGGGCTCGATGAGCTCGCGCAAAAACATCTTGGACACGAGAACATCACTTTCGCACAGGTTGCGGGCTCAGGCCGTAATTTCATCGGCTTCGCGCGCGTTCCCCTCGATAAAGCGATGGAATATGCAGCCGAGGACGCCGATGTCTCGCTGCGCCTGTGGCGCGCGCTGAAACCGCGTCTCGCCGCCGAAGGAAAGGCCGCCGTCTATGAGACGCTGGAGCGCCCCATGGTCACGACGCTGGCGCATATGGAGCGGCGCGGCATCACCATCGACCGGCATATGCTCTCGCGCCTCTCGGGCGAATTTGCGCAGGACATGGCGCGGCTGGAGGCGGATATTTTCGATCTCGCCGGCGAGAGCTTCAATCTCGGCTCTCCCAAGCAATTGGGGGACATTCTCTTCGGCAAGATGGGCCTGCCCGGCGCCAAGAAGACAGCGACGGGCGCCTGGTCGACCTCCGCCAGCGTGCTCGAAGATCTCGCAGTGGAAGGCAACGAATTCTGCCGCCGCATTCTCGACTGGCGCCAGCTCTCCAAGCTCAAAAGCACTTACGCCGACGCGCTGCCGGGCTTCGTGAACAAGGAAACCGGCCGCGTCCATACTTGCTATTCGCTCGCCTCGACGACGACGGGGCGGCTTTCGTCGTCCGAGCCCAATCTGCAAAACATTCCCGTGCGCAACGAGGCCGGCCGCAAGATCCGCAAAGCCTTCGTCGCCTCGCCGGGCCATGTGCTGATTTCGGCCGACTATTCGCAGATCGAGCTGAGGCTGCTCGCGCATATCGCCGACATTCCCCAACTGAAAAAGGCCTTCGCCGACGGCGTCGACATCCACGCCATGACGGCCTCGGAAATGTTCGGCGTGCCGGTGAAGGATATGCCGCCGGAAGTGCGCCGCCGCGCCAAGGCGATCAATTTCGGCATCATCTACGGCATTTCGGCCTTCGGCCTGGCCAATCAGCTCTCCATCCCGCGCGAGGAAGCGGGGGCCTATATCAAGCGCTATTTCGAACGCTTCCCCGGCATCCGCGACTATATGGACGCCACCAAAAAGACCGTGCGCGAGAAGATGTGCGTGACGACCATTTTCGGCCGCGCGCTGCATTTCCCCCGCATTGCTTCGGCCAATGCGTCCGACCGCGCCTTTTACGAACGCGCCGCGATCAACGCGCCGATACAGGGCGCCGCCGCCGACATTATCCGCCGCGCCATGGTGCGCATGGACGCCGCGCTGGTCGAAGCGGATTTGTCGGCGCAGATGCTGTTGCAGGTGCACGACGAGCTCGTCTTCGAGGCGCCGCAGGCCGAGGCTGAGGCGACAATCGCACTCGCCCGTCGCGTGATGGAGGAAGCGCCCCTCCCTGCCGTCGCGCTTACCGTTCCGCTACAGGTCGACGCTCGTGCGGCCAAGAACTGGGACGAGGCCCATTAGGCTTCCTCATCCTTCCTGAAAGGCTGGATCGGCGCGCAAGAGATGCGCGAGGCCGCCCCGCGCCTCTCAAG
Source organism: Methylocystis sp. MJC1 (assembly GCF_026427715.1). NCBI lineage: Bacteria > Pseudomonadati > Pseudomonadota > Alphaproteobacteria > Hyphomicrobiales > Methylocystaceae > Methylocystis > Methylocystis sp. MJC1. The sequence continues at coordinate 3,075,361 of NZ_CP107558.1, forward strand.
GAGCTGCTGCGGCGCCTATCTCCTCCAGGCTCTCAAGGAGGCGGAAGGCAGGCTGGGCGAAAGCCAGACGAGCGCAGGGGCCCGTCTGCGCCCCCCGCCATCGTAATGGCGCAAACGTCGGTTTTTCATGGGCTACGCTGAAGGCGCCGCCTCGCCCGAGGCGAATCATTCGCAATCCAAAAAAGGTCTTCCAATGCAAAACATCGCTCTTCGCCGCCCAGCCAAGAAGGCATTTATCGTCGCCGCCGTCCTCATGGGCGCCCTGCCGCTCTATGGCTGCTATACGCCTGGCGAACGCGCCCTCGGCGGCGGCCTGATCGGCGGCCTGGGCGGCGCGGGCATTGGCGCGCTCGCGTCAGGCGGCATGGCGGGCCCGACGCTCGCAGGCGCGGCCATCGGCGCCGCTGGCGGCGCGCTCGTCGGCGCCGCTACGGCCCCGCAGCCGCGTTACTACCGCCGTCGCCACTACTACTGAGCCCAACTCGCGGCCCGGCCTGATCGCCGGGCCGCATCAAAAGCCCCCCAGCCTATCGGTAGCTTGCCGCTGCCGCCAGCTTAAGCTCAGCAAAGAGGCGCGCGCCCTCGGCGGTGGCCCCGCCCAAGCAGTCATAACGCCTCGTCCGACGAGAGTTATCCCGCCCCAGCGCCGGGCGCTGCGCCGAAGAGACTGGCGTCCACATGTCTTATCGCTCTGTCTCATATTGAAATCAGCGCAGGCTTGCTCAGGTACCTTCTGTTGGAACGCGCACGATCCCGCGTTCATGTGGAGGGGCCCCACCTATGGCGAACACCGACGTCTTCGCAGATTTCGTTCACTTCTATAAAGAGCGGCAGGCGGCAGAGATGTCGCTCGAGTCATATCTGCAACTTTGCCGAGAGAATCCAAAAACCTACGCCAGCGCTGCAGAGCGTATCCTCGCCGCGATCGGCGAGCCCGAGCTTCTCGATACGTCGAAAGACACGCGGCTCGGCCGCATTTTCATGAACCGCACGATCCGCGTCTATCCGGCCTTCGCCGAATTCTACGGCATGGAAGAGACGATCGAACGCATCGTGAGCTTCTTCCGCCATGCGGCGCAAGGACTGGAGGAGCGCAAGCAGATCCTCTATCTGCTCGGACCGGTCGGCGGCGGCAAGTCGTCGCTCGCCGAACGCCTCAAGGCGCTGATGGAAGCCAATCCCATCTATGTGCTGAAGGCCGGCTCCGAGCTCAGCCCCGTGTTCGAAAGCCCGCTGTCGCTATTCGATCCAGCGGAAGCGGGACCTATCCTTGAAGAGCGTTACGGCATTCCGCGGCGCCGGCTCGGCACGATCATGAGCCCCTGGTGCCTGAAGCGGCTCGATGAATTCAAGGGCGACATCTCCCGCTTTACGGTCGCCAAGATCTCGCCCTCGCGCCTGCGCCAGATCGCCATTGCAAAGACAGAGCCCGGCGATGAAAACAATCAGGATATCTCCTCCCTCGTCGGCAAGGTCGATATTCGCAAGCTCGAGGCGCATGCGCAGGCCGATCCGGACGCCTATAATTATTCCGGCGGCCTGAACCGCGCCAATCAGGGCCTTCTCGAATTTGTCGAGATGTTCAAGGCGCCCATCAAGATGCTGCACCCCCTGCTCACCGCAACGCAGGAGGGCAATTACATCGGGACGGAGAATATCGGCGCCATTCCCTTCTCGGGGATCGTTCTTGCCCATTCGAACGAGGCCGAGTGGCAAAGCTTCAAGTCCAACCGCAACAATGAAGCGTTCATCGACCGCATCTATGTGATCAAGGTGCCCTATTGCCTCCGCGTGACGGAGGAGCAGCGCATCTACGAAAAACTGCTGCGCGAATCCGAACTGGCGAACGCCTCCTGCGCGCCCAACACGCTGGAAATGCTTGCGCGCTTCATCGTCCTGTCTCGCCTGAGCCCGCACGAGAACTCGAACCTCTTCTCGAAGATGCGCGTCTACGACGGCGAAAGCCTGCGCGAGGTGGACCCCCGCGCGCGCAGCATTCTCGAATATCGGGAGGCGGCCGGCGTCGACGAAGGCATGACCGGTCTTTCGACGCGCTTCGCCTTCAAAGTACTCGCCGCGACGTTCAATCATGATACTGTCGAGGTCGCGGCTGACCCCGTCCATCTCATCTATGTGCTCGAGCAGGCGCTGCGGCGCGAACAGCTTCCCGCGGAGACGGAGAAGCGATATATTGAGTTCATCAAAGGGGAACTTGCCCCGCGCTACGCGGAATTTATCGGCAAGGAAATTCAAAAAGCCTATCTTGAGTCTTATCAGGACTATGGCCAGAATCTTTTCGACCGCTACATCGATTATGCAGACGCATGGATTGAGGACCTGGATTTCAAGGATCCCGACACCGGACAGATGCTCGACCGCGAGCTGCTGAATCAGGAACTAACAAAAATCGAAAAGCCGGCCGGCATCGCCAATCCCAAGGACTTCCGCAACGAGGTGGTCAAATTCGCGCTGCGTTGGCGCGCCTCGAACAAGGGGCGCAACCCTTCCTGGGCAAGCTACGAAAAGATCCGGGACGTGATCGAAAAGAGAATGTTCTCGCAGGTGGAAGACCTTTTACCGGTCATCAGTTTCGGAACGAAGAAAGACAACGAAACAGAAAGCAAGCATACGGAGTTCGTTAACCGCATGGTCGCTCGCGGCTACACGGAGCGGCAGGTGCGGCGCCTGGTCGAATGGTACATGCGCGTGAAGCAGGCGGGCTGATAAGGTTTCGCCGGCGACGCGCTTGCAAGGATCGTGAAGGAAGAGATGCGCATCGTCGATCGCCGGCTCAATCCAGGGGGCAAAAGCTTCTCCAATCGTCAGCGTTTTCTCCGCCGTGTCCGAGACACGGTGGAGCGCGCCGTTCGTGAAGCGAGCCGCGAGCGCGCCATCGAAGATCTGGAGAACGCCCAGGAAGTCACCGTGCCCGCAGACGGCGCGCGCGAGCCCATGTTTCGGCATACGCGCGGCGAACGTCGGGACTATATCCTGCCAGGGAATCGCGATTACATCGAAGGCGATCTGATCGACCGGCCGACGGACGAGAGCGGCGGCGGCGGGACGGAGCCGGGGCGCGGCAACGGCCAGGAAGACGCCTTCAGATTCGTTCTTACGCGCGAGGAATTCCTCAGCATCTTTCTCGACGATCTGGAGCTGCCCGATTTCGCCAAGCGCGGTCTTGTCGACGCTCAGAAGCTCGGCTCGCGCCGCGCCGGCTATTCGACGAGCGGCACGCCGGCCAATCTCGCGCTTGGCCGCACCATGCGAATGTCGCTCGCAAGGCGCATCGCCATGGGCCGGCCCCCGCGCGCGGCAGTCGAGCAGCTCGAAGAGGAGATTGCCGGCGCAAAGGAAAGCGACTCGCTCGAGATCATCGACGAAAGACTGCGCGCCGCGCGGGCGCGACGGATGCGGATTCCCTTTCTCGACCCCGTCGATCTGCGCTACCGCCATTTTGAGCGCTTCCCCAAGCCCGTGGCGCAGGCGGTGATGTTCTGCCTCATGGACGTCTCCGGCTCGATGACGGAACATATGAAGGATCTCGCCAAGCGCTTCTTCATGCTGCTGCATGTGTTTCTCACGCGCCGCTATGAGCGCGTCGAGATCGTCTTCATCAGACATACCGACGAAGCGCAGGAGGTCGACGAGGAGACCTTCTTCCGATCGGCGGAAACCGGCGGCACGATCGTCTCGTCGGCGCTTGCCGAGATGGATCGCATTATCGTCGATCGCTTCGATCCGGCGAATTGGAACATTTACGGTGCCCAGGCGTCCGACGGCGACAATATGATGAGCGACAATCAGCGCACGCGGGAGCTGCTGCAGGACAAGATTTTACCGCTCTGCCAATATTTCGCCTATCTCGAAGTCGCGAACTCACATGAGGGCTCTCCCCTCTCCTATGTGGGCGGCAGCTCGCTGTGGAACGCCTATGCGCCGCTTGCGGCGAGCGAGCGAAATTTCCAGATGCGACGCGTCTCACGCCGCGAGCATATCTACCCCGTGTTTCGCGAGCTGTTTCAGCGCCGCGAAGGCGCGCGCGCGGAGCCCGCGACATGAGCGATGCGCTTCTCTTCACAGGCAAGGACTGGAGCTTCGAGACGCTCCAGCACATTCACGACGCCGTCGAAGTCGTCGGCAAGCAAGAGCTCGGCCTCGACACTTTCCCCAATCAGATCGAAGTCATCACCGCCGAGCAGATGCTCGACGCCTATTCGTCGACCGGCATGCCGCTGCTCTACCGGCATTGGTCGTTCGGCAAGCGCTTTGCTCAATATGAAGGGGTTTATCGCGCAGGCCTGCAAGGGCTCGCCTATGAGATCGTCATCAACGCCAACCCCTGCATCAGCTATGTAATGGAAGAAAACAGCGCCACCATGCAGGCGCTGGTGATCGCTCACGCGGCCTTCGGCCACAATCACTTTTTCAAGAACAACTACCAGTTCCGCCAATGGACGGACGCCTCCGGCATCCTCGATTATCTCGCCTATGCCAAGAACTACATAGCCGCCTGCGAGGAGCGCTACGGAGAGTTGGAAGTAGAGCGACTTCTCGACGCCGCTCATGCGCTTGCGCCTCAGGGCGTCGATCGCTACCCGCGCAAGCGGCCGATCAGTCTTTCAGACGAAGAAAGGCGCGACCGCGATCGGCGGGAGGAGCACGAGCGGCTCTACGACGATCTGTGGCGCACTGTGCCGCGCAGCGGCGAGAAGACGAAGAAAAACATCGATCACCAACGCGCGCTCCTGCGTCTCCCGCAGGAGAACGTCCTTTACTTCCTCGAGAAGACCGCCCCCAAGCTGCAACCCTGGCAACGCGAAGTGCTGCGCATCGTGCGTCTCATTGCTCAATATTTCTATCCGCAGCAGCAAACCAAGGTTATGAATGAAGGCTGCGCGACCTATTGCCATTACCGCATTATGAGCCGGCTGCATGAGAAAGGACAGATCAGCGACGGCAGCTTCCTCGAATTCCTGCATTCCCACAGCAACGCCATTCGACAACCGACGGCGCATGATCCCTCCTATGGCGGGGTCAATCCTTACGCGCTCGGCTTCGACATGATGTCCGATATTGCACGCATCGTTCGCGAGCCGACCGAAGAGGATCGGCTGTGGTTCCCTGAGATCGCGGGACGTAACGATGAGATGGCGGTGCTCAAAGAGGTCTGGGCCAATTACCGCGACGACAGTTTCATCGCGCAATTCCTCAGCCCGCATCTCATGCGCAAATGGCGGCTTTTCCATATTGTCGATGAGGAAGACGCGCCCAAGCTCAAAGTGGAAAAGATTCATAATGAGCGCGGCTATCATGATCTGAGGCGCAGCCTCGCCGCCGAATATGAGGTCGGCCGGCATGCGCCGGACATTCAGGTCGTCGACGTCGATCTGGCGGGCTCCCGCAAGCTCGTGCTGCAACACCGCGTTTTTTCCGGAAAGCTGCTCGACGTCGTCGACGCCGCGCTGGTCCTGCGCCATCTCACTTTGCTCTGGGGCTATGACGTCCTGCTCGAAGAGGTCGACGCGACGACGAATGAAGTGCTAAAGGCGCATCTGGCGTCGCCAGAGCAATAAGGGCGCGCCCTCACGAGGGAAAATGTCGACCTTTCGCGCTGAATTTCCGCCCGACCTTTGGGAGCGCTGGATTTCGCATTCCACGCATTTGCTCGACTCCTATCGCAAGGCGACGGGCCACGATCTCATGCCGCGCGGCGGCGACGCTGCCGCGGAGGCCGAGCGCCTGCTTGCCGCGCCTTTCGTCGTCGTCTCGCACGGGACCGAGACGGACCCAATCCTCAACTATGGCAATCGCGTCGCGCTGGCGCTGTGGGAGATGACGCCCGCGCAACTGATCGCGACGCCTTCGCGTCTGACCGCAGAGGCGCCGCTCAGGGAAGCGCGCGAGAGGTTCTTGGCGCAAGCCGCGCGCGACGGCTTTGTGCGCGGCTATGAGGGCGTGCGCATCAGTGCGACCGGTCGGCGCTTCCAGATCTCCAACGCCACGATTTGGAACGTGGCGGACGACGCCGGCCATCCCGTCGGGCAGGCGGCGACTTTCGCGCGATGGACTTTTCTCTGACCGCTGTCATTCCCGACGCTCGCGAACCGAGCGATGGGGAATCCGAAAGCGACTTCTTTTCGTCATTGCGAGCGTAGCGAAGCAATCCAGAGCGGCGACTACGGCCCAGGATTGCTTCGTCGCTTGGCTCCTCGCAATGACGGAAATATTTGGCTCTGGATTTTCCGGCCGGCTTTCAGCCCGCCGTTAATGACAAACCCCGAGCTGTGTTTTAGCGGAGGGATCAGAGCGAACCCAGCAGTTCCTGCAGGGCGTCGAGCCCCGCAGGCTTGGTGAGCTGCCGATCAAAGCCGGCTTCCCGCGCGCGGTCCCGTATCTGATCCTGCCCCCATCCCGTTAGCGCGACGAGCTTCACGCCTGCGCCATTCGGCAGCCCCCGAATTCGCCGCGCCGTCTCATATCCATCCATGCCCGGCATGCCGAGATCGAGGAAGACCAGCTCCGGCTCGAAAGCCTTCACAGCGTCGACGCCGTCCGGGCCGCTGTAGGCGACGCGCACGTCGGCGCCGAATGTTTCCAGAAACATCACGAGGCTGTCTGCGACGTCGTGGTCGTCGTCGATGACAAGAATGCGCCGTGCACCGCTCTCTTCAATTCCGGTCGTCGCCGGCATGAGGGCCTCCGAATTGTGTTGGGTGTCGATGGGTAGACGCACGAGGAAGACGCTGCCGCGGCCCAAGCCGTCGCTATGCGCCTCCACGGTTCCCCCATGCAATCCGAGCAGGCTTTTCACCAGGGCAAGCCCGATGCCAAGACCGCCTTGCGCGCGGCCCAGAGAGCGATCGACCTGCGTGAAAAGATCGAAAACGCGCGGCAGCATTTCCGGCGGTATGCCGACGCCGCTGTCACGCACGGCGATCACCGCCTCTCTCCCGCGTTGCTCGGCGACGAGCTCGACGACGCCGCCGTGCTCCGTGTATTTCGCGGCATTATTGAGGAGATTGGTGAAAACCTGAGCCAGGCGCACCGGATCGGCGTCGAGCTCCATCGGCTCGCTGGGCAGCTCGACCTTGAGCTCATGACCGCCGGCGTCGATCATCGGCTGCGCCGTCTCCAGCGCATGCCGCAACACCTCGCTAAGATCCACGCGTCGCTTCTTGAGGTCGATCTTGCCGCGCGTGATGCGAGACACCTCGAGCAGATCATCGACCAGGCGGATCAGATGCTCGATCTGCCGATCCATCATCGACAAGAGAGCAAGATCGCGTTTTCCCTTCGTCTTCTCGACGACGTCATGGCGCAGAATATGGACAGCGTTGCGAATGGGCGCGAGCGGATTACGCAGCTCATGAGCGAGCGTCGCCAGGAATTCGTCCTTTCGACGGTCTGCCGCCTTGAGCGCTTCCTCGGCTCGCTTGCGCGCCGTTATGTCACGGCTCACCGTCGCCAAGCCGATCGGCGCGCCGCTAGCATCTCGAAGAACGAAGACGTTGTAAAGCATCCATAAGGCTTCGCCCGTCTTGAAGTGGCGGAAGCGAATTTCGACATTGGCGTGGCCATCGCGCCTGACACAAGAGTGAAACTCGTTGAACACGAAGGCGCGATCTTCCGGAAAGAAGTAATCCTGAATGGGCGTGCCCGGCGCCTTCTCTCTGTCCAAACCGACCAGCCTCGCGCCGGCGGGGTTTATGTAAAGCGGCACGAATTCCGTACTGCAGATGCCGATGAATTCCATGCTCTGCTCTGCGAGCGACACAAATTTCTGTCGCTCCGCTTCTGCGCGCTTTCGCTCCGTCACGTCTTGAGCAGTGCCAACCATGCGAATCGGCCGGCCATTCTCGAAAAACACGGCGCCTGTCGTTGCGATCCAACACTCCGCTCGATCGGGTCTCGAGAGGCGATATTCGAGAGAGAAGCTCCCGCCGCCTTGGGGATCGAGAGCGCGATCCACCGCGTCCTGCACATGTTTTCGATCAGCGGCGTGAACGCCTTGCATGAACAGCGCGTAGCTCGTCGCCAGACCGGCGGGCAAGCCCCATTTCTTGCGCAGCCAATCGTCCCAAATCAGCTCCTCGCTTTCGATACGCCATTCGTAAATGCCAATGTTGCCTGAATTTAGAGCAAGCTGCAGGCGGAACTCGCTTTCGCGCAAGGTCTCCTGCGCGCGGGCGCGTTCAGAAGCGGCCCAGACGCGTTCCCCGACTTCCTGTATCAATGCGGTCTCAAAAGGCGCCCATGCGCGCGGCGCGCCATGCTGCGCGCAGAGGACGCTCACCCAACGCCCCTGCTTCGTGAGCATGGCGCTGAGCGACGCCGTGACGCCTGCCGATCTCAGACGCTCCCTCTCGGCGGCGCTGAAACGTTCATCCCTTGATATGTCCTCGACGGCGAAGGCGTCTCCGCCTCGGAAAGCCGCAAGCGCGGCCTCGCCCAACGACTCTATTGGCGTCCTGCCGGCGAAAGGCCGCCCGCCCGTTGCGCAATCGCCGCGGATGACAAGCTCCTCGCCTTCGATATCGGCGCAGAACACGCGATCGATCCGCAGATGTTCGGCAAGAAGCCTGCAGGCCGTCTCCTGGATCTTTTCCGGATCGGCGATCTGGCGCAACGCATCCGCGCATTTCAGCAGGAAGGCCTGGCGTTCCTCTCCTTTCCGGAGAGCGCCTTCGACCTGTCTTTGAAGGGTGATGTCCTGAACCACGGCGACCGCGCTCGGCCTTTCCTTGCCGGGCTCCCGTATCAAGGTTGCCGTGACGCGCGCCCAAAAATGGGAGCCGTCCTTGCGCAGGCAACGCTTCTCGGCGTCGTATATGGCAGCTTCGCCATGTTTCATCCGAGAGAACCGTTCCCAATCCCCCGCGCGGTCGTCCGGATATGTGAAGTCGCCGAAGGCCCGTCCGACAAGTTCGGATGTTTCATAACCGAGCATATTGGCTAAGGTTTCATTTACGCGCAGCAACCGGCCTGTTTCTGCGTCGCCCTGGGCCATGCCGACTCCGGCTAGGTCGAACATCGCGCGGAACTGCGCCTCGCTTTCGTGCAGATCAGCTTCAGATGTCAGCGAAGCCGTGATCTTGCTTCGCGTCAGGATCGCTCCGCCCTGGGCAGGCGGCAGCCGCCTCGTCTCGATGACGAAAGCTTGTCCTTCCTCCGCGAGAGAGCCCGCATATGCGGTGTGAAACTCTTCGACGGCGCCGCTGGCGACGGCCTCCAATCCTTCGAGTAATCTGCGGTCATCTGAACCTTGCGGCGATGCGCTGAAAACCTCGAAGAGATTGAGGCCAATCTCCAAGGGTACGCCGAAAAGGGTGGGCGCCGCATTGCGGGCCCACTTTTTGTTTATCGCAGTGACAGCGCCCAACTGATCAAAGATCAGGCACTCCTGCGGCAACACGTCGAGAAAAGGGATCATAAAGGTTTCAACTTCCACGCCCTTATCGACAGCGTCATTCTGGAATATCAAATTGAGAGCTCCGGCTTCCCGCATCCGTGCCTTCTGAAATTGATAGCGCTCGAATATGCCTAACTGAGATTCAAAGGAAAGCGCTACCTAGACTTTCGGTCATTCCCAGTGCACTACTGCATCTAAGTGTTTTCCCTTAATTTTTAGAGCAAAGAGCTTCGTGTAGAACCGTTAGCGTTACACAGAAATTTCGACGTCGCGCCCCTGCGACGGGCCGACCCGGACGACCACTTCAAGGCTCTTGCGCATTCTATTTTCGAGGAAGAAGCTTGCGCGTACCAGAAGGTTTCTTCCTGACAGCGCACACTCAATTTTATGTGCAATTCACCCCGGTTACCAATTCCCAGACGGCGTACAAAAGAGCCAAACGGAGCGTCGCCTGAGCCGCTGCTATGCCCTTTGCAGAAACTCTGAAGGCGGGAAGTGCGAAGGCCGCAACCATCGGAGACGTCGTCCCTTGCGCAACCTGTTAAAACGAAGCTTCAGCTTTGCTCGATATCCCAGCCTCCCCGCAGTGTTCGCGAGCGCGCGGTCTGACGGCCAAACTGGCGAGCGTGTTGAGCCGACCGCCATGGACGCCGCGCAAGACGCCGTTCTGACGATGGATGGTCGAGGACGTATCCTTTCGGCGAACCGAGCGGGCGCCGCCATGTTCGACTATCCCGCCGATGAGATAATCGACATGATGGCGGAGCCCCTCTTCGATCTGCTCGCTGACCTTAAGTCACCTTTGATCGGGCGCGCCGAGGCCCTATGCATGGAGGAACGAAAGCAATCCAGAAGCGGCGCAAGAATGGATCACCCTTGCAGCTAAGCTAACGTCCAAGACGGATTAAAAAGAACGCAGGCTCTTTGTCGTCATTGTTAAAGACTTGATGGATCACAGCAATATGGCGCGAAAAATCGACGAGCCGCACTCCAAGCGCCTTGATGCGATCAGGCGTCGCGACGAACCGGATAAGACACTACTAAGCATGCACGAACTTCTCTGCGACGCCCGCAACGCATTCCTTCCGGACGCCGCGCCAGCTGGATTTGCCATCAGGCGCTCCTGCGCCGCCGAGAAATGCAGGGCCCTGGCCGAGTCGGCGCCGTTCAGGCAGGCGCTCGCCAACTTGATCCACGACGCCGATCAGGCGATGCCCGTAAATGTGGCTGGTCAACTCCTGATTGCAACAAACAACCCAAATGATAAGACCATCAGCGTGGATGTCGCTGACAGAGGTGTGGACTGCCGGACTCCTTGGATGAAGGCTGTTTCCAATTATTCATCCCGACCAAGGTGAAAGGGGATAAGCGTGGGCTTGTCTATTTCTGAAATTGACCCGCCACGGGCGAATGACGCCAAATGTCCGGGTCGCCGTCTTCAGCTTCACGCTGCTCTGCAAGACTCGGATCTTGATTCATGAACAGTCACAAGGTGGTTCACGTCATCGACGACGACGCGGCCGTTCGTGATGCGGTCGGGCTGTTATTGAGCACGGAAGGCTACAAAGTCCACGCCTATCCATCTGCGCCGGCCTTTCTCAAAACGGCCGCCGCCCAGGGTGAGGGCTGCGTGGTCACCGACGTTCGAATGCCCGAGATGAACGGGATCGAGCTTATTGCCAAGATGAGGGAAGAGAGGATCTCGATTCCTGTCATCGTCCTGACCGCCCATGCGGACGTGCCCCTGGCGGTCGAAGCGATGAAGCTCGGAGCCGTCGATCTCCTGGAAAAGCCCTTTGAGGATGAAGCATTGCTCGCGGCCGTCGACGCCGCGCTGGAACGCCGCAACGCCGAGGAAACGCGCTCGCGCGAGTCGATCGCCATCAAGAACCGGCTCGCGACGCTGACCCGGCGCGAAAACGAAATTTTGGCCGGTCTGCTGAAGGGGCTCTCGAACAAGGTCATCGCCCACGATCTCGGCATCAGCATACGCACCGCCGAGGTCCACCGCGCCAATATAATGGCCAAGATGCGCGCCGGAAATCTCGCCGAGCTCGTCAAGATGGCGCTCGCAGCCGAACCCCCGAAGTCCGACTCCGAATAAGCAAGGCTCGCTTTACCCCCGCCCGCTCGTCCGTCTTCGCGTTATCCCCCGGAACATTCATTCTCGCTTTCCGGTTCATTCTCCGCCCCGGGCTCGATCCATTCGGGCGCGCGCCGGACCGGCGCGCAAGCGCGCCCAAAGCTGGAGGAGCGCGAGATGAATGTCAGCTCCGAACGCAGCAAATCGATCTGGGAAGGCGTTGCAGCCAACGCCTCGCGCTTGCAGGGCGAGACACAAGCCGATGTGGCGGTGATCGGCTCCGGCATCGCAGGCATGTCGGTCGCCTACGAGCTGGCCAAAGCCGGTAAAAAGGTCGCCGTGATCGACCGCGGCCCCATCGGCGGCGGCATGACCGCGCGAACCACGGCGCATCTTTCGTCTTATAGCGACGATGGCTTTCGCGCGCTCATTGATACGCGCGGGCTCGACGTCGCCAAGGGCTGGCAGGAAAGTCAGGCAGCCGCTATTTCCCGCATCGAAGCGATCCAGGCCGAACTCGGTGCGGCATGCGACTTCCGACGCCTGGATGGGTTCCTGTTTTTGGCTCCAGAAACCGACCCAGGCGTCATCGAGTCGGAGCTTGTGGCAAGCGCACAGGTCGGCATGATCGCGCTGCGGCAAGAGGGCGTTCCCTTTGCTGGGCAGGAGGCGACTCCAGCGCTGCGCTTTCCCAACCAGGCGACCTTTCACCCAACGAAATATCTCGGCGCGCTCGCCGAAGCCGTCTCTCGAAGCGGGGGTCGCTTTTTTTCCGAGAGCCCGGTTTCGTCGGTGGAAGAAGACGAGAATGGCGTTGTTCTTACGACGCTCGACGGCGCCCGCGTGCTGGCCGATGTTGCGGTTGTCGCCACCAATGCGCCGATCAACGACAGATTAGCGATCAGCGCCAAACAGGCTCCGTACCGCACCTACGTCGTCGCTTTCGAGATTCCGCGCGCAAGCCTTCCGGACGCGCTCTATTGGGACACGCTCGATCCCTATCATTATGTGAGGCTTCAGCCAGGCGACGGCGCATTCGACATTCTCATCGTCGGCGGAGAGGACCATAAGACCGGCGAGAGCAATGACGGCGCCGAACGCATCCGATCACTGACGAGCTGGACGCGGGGCCTTATTCCGGCTCTCGGCCGCGAGACGGCGCGCTGGTCGGGGCAAGTCTTGGAGCCGATGGACTACGTGGGCTTCATCGGACGCTCGCCGGGCGAAAAGCGCGTCTATGTCGCGACCGGCGACTCGGGCCAGGGCATGACCCATGGCGCGGTTGCTGGCCTATTGATCTGCGATCTCATCCTGCGCGGCGAAAGCCCCTGGCAGAGCGTCTATGATCCTTCGCGCAAGCCGGTGAAAGCCGCGGGCGAGTTCATCAAAGAGAATGTGTCTGCAGCCAAACATTTCGTCGACTATCTGAAAGGCGGGGAAGTCGCTTCGACCCAAGAGATCGCGCCAGGACATGGCGCGATCGTCAGGAACGGCCTGGAAAAGGTCGCCGCATATCGCGAAGCGGACGGAACGCTTTACCCGCGTTCGGCCTCCTGCACGCATGTGGGTTGCCATGTTCATTGGAACGACTTCGAAAAATGCTGGGATTGCCCCTGCCACGGCTCTCAATTCGCGCCGGATGGCGAGGCGCTCAACGCGCCGGCTTTCTCGCCGCTGCGAAAAATCGAGAGCTGACGCCGGAGCGCCCGATGGCCCAAGACCCGACGGCGCTGATCCTGATGTATTTCATTGTCCCGGTCTGGTTTCTCGCCGGCGTGGTCGATTGGATGTGTCACAGAGCGACCGATATCGAAACGACGTCCGGCCCCAAAGAGTCGCTCCTCCATCTTCTCATGTTCGCGGAACTCGGCCTGCCCTTGCTGGCGGCGATCTTTCTCGATGTGAACGCGCTGGTGATCGCTTTCATGATCGCCATGTTTCTTCTGCATGAGGCGACCGCCTTCTGGGATGTCTCCTATGCTGTCTCGACGCGGCGCGTGACGCCTTTCGAGCAGCATGTGCACAGCTTTCTAGAAATGATCCCGCTCATGGCGCTGCTTCTCATCATCGCGCGCAACTGGCCGCAGTTTCTCGCCCTTTTCGGCGCGGGGGACGAAGTCCCCCGGATGGCGCTCGCGTGGAAGCCAGAACCGCTGCCCCAACGCTACGTCGTCGCCGTTCTTTCCGGGGCGACCTTGCTGGGCCTCATGCCCTATCTCGAAGAATTATGGCGTGGGCTCGCGGCGCGTCATCGCGCGCCGCGCAAGGCGTTCTGACGCGGAGATCACGCTCTCCCGGATTGCCCAAGCTCCGCGCCCGTCGTCGGGTCGGTCGCGGGGTTCGACATGGTCCGCGCCGCAAAGCTCGACAAGTCGCTGCGCTCTGAGCTCGTCAGGCCGACGCTCGCATCGCCCTCGCCGCCGTCGACCGGAATGGCGCCGATGACGTCATCCATGCGCCGCCAATGCTCGCCCGAGTTCCACGGGCCTGTCGTATCGCCCTCGCCTTGCGAGGTATTGACGTAAAGGTCGGCGTATTCGGGAATGCCCTGCAGCTTGCCGGGCGGGAAATTTCCTTCGATCGAATAGAGCGCCTTCTCGAAAGATTTCTGATGGGAGATTTCGCGCGTCATCAGAAAGCCGAGCGCCTCCTTCACCCCAGCGTCATCGGTAACATTGATCAGCCGCTCATAGACGATCTTGGCGCGCGCCTCGGCCGCTATATTCGAGCGCAGATCGCAGGCGGGGTCGCCGACCGTGTCGATATAGGCGGCCGTCCATGGGACGCCGGAAGAATTGGTCAAGCCGGGTCCACCGCCGTAAAGAATCGCCTGGGTATGGCTATCCCCTCCCTGGGTCAGCGAGCGATAGAGATCCGCCTCCGACTGCGTCGCCTCCGCAAGCTCGCCTTTTACCCCCTTGTTCAGCATGGCGACGATGCTGCCGATAACCTCGAGGTGGCTCATTTCTTCCGTGGCGATGTCAAGCAGCATGTCCTTGCGGCCGGCATCGTCCTCCGCAAGCGCCTGCGTGAAATAGCGCATGGCCGCGGCAAGCTCCCCCTGCGGGCCGCCGAACTGCTCGAGAATGAGGCTCGCCAGCACAGGATTAGGCTCCGAGACCCGAACCGTATATTGCAGCTTCTTATTGTGGGTGAACATGGCCGTCTCCTGTTACAGGCGCTCCCGGCGAAACGCTTGTCGGCCAACCCGGTTCCCAATTCGAGGCGCGCGCGAGCGCGCCGGCGCGTCTCGCACGAGACGTCATTCCGCCGCGACGACGGTTGCCAGCGCGCGGCTTTTCGGCGGCGCAATCTCCACGCAAATTCGACGAAAAGTAGCGAGCGCCTGTCCGACAACCTGATCCATATTGTAGTAGCGGTATGTCGCGAGCCGCCCTACGAACCAGACATCCTTCTGCGCCAGCGCGAGTTTCTCGTATCTCTTGTAAAGCTCCATATTCTCCGCTCGCGGCACCGGATAATAGGGATCGCCGCCGTCGCACGGATATTCAAAGGTCACACTCGTCTTCTCGTGGCGCTGCCCCGTCAGATGCTTGTATTCGGTGATGCGCGTATAGGCTTCCGTTTGCGGATAGTTCACGACGGCCACCGGCTGGAGCCACGGCTGATCGAGCGTCACATGCTTGAACTGCAAGGATCGATAGGGCAGCTTGCCGAAACGGAACTTGAAAAACTCGTCGATCGGTCCCGTGAAGACGAGACGCCGGTAATTCACTTCGTTGCGTATCTCCTCGAAATCGGTCTGCAGCATCACCTTGATGTTCGGATGATCGAGCATGCTTTCGAACATGCGGGTGTATCCATCGGCAGGCATGTATTGGAACGTGTCGGCGAAATAGCGATCGTCCCTGTTGACGCGGGTCGGAACGCGGGCGGTCACGGATTTGTCGAGCTGCGAGGGCTCCACGCCCCACTGCTTCTTTGTGTAGCCCCTGAAGAATTTCTCATAGAGTTCGCGTCCGACGGTGGCGACGACCACATCCTCGGACGTCTTGATTTGTTCCCTTTTCTCGGCGCGCGCTGCAAACCACGCCGCAAGTCCCTCGGAGTCGAGCGCGAGGCCGAAGAGCTTGTTGACCGTGTCCAGATTGATAGGAATGGGCAGAAGCATCCCATCGACTTTCGCCAGCACGCGGTGCTCATAAGGACGCCACCGCGTAAATTGGGAAAGGTAGCCAAAAATCGCTTCGGAGTTCGTGTGAAAAATATGCGGTCCATATTGATGGATCAGAACGCCCGCTTCATCATGCCGATCATAGGCGTTTCCGCCGATGTGCGCCCGTTTGTCGATGATGAGAACCCTCTCTCCGCGTTGAGAGGCGATGCGTTCGGCAAGAACGCTTCCGGCGAAGCCCGCGCCAACGATCAACCAATCAAACACGGCGCGCCTCCATGCCTCTGTGCGAGATCGAATTGAGATGCCGCGTCATCCCCGCCCATGTGCTGTCCCACGACATGCCGGAAAGTTGCGCGTCGACCGCTCTGAGCCAGGGCCCTTTCGGCCTGCGAAGCAAATATTCGGCGCGTTCGACAAACTGCTCGGCAGTCCGCGCAATTTCGACGAGACCTGCTCTCCCATAGGGTTCGACGACATCGGCGATCGGCGTCGACACGAGCGGGACGCCGGCTGCGAGAAACTCGGGAGTCTTGGTGGGGCTGATGAAACGCGTCGCCTCATTGATCGCGAAAGGCATGAAGCCAATGTCCCAACCCGCCAGGTAACGCGGCAGCGACTCGTAGCTTTTGCACCCGAGCCAATGGATGTTGGGCGCAAGTGGAAGCCGCAACGGATCGATCTTCGCCGTCGGCCCGACCATCACCAATTGCCACTGTGGACGAAGCGCCGCAATGCGCGCGACGATATCGAGATCCATTCGCTCATCTATGACGCCGAAGAACCCCAGGCGCGGATGCGGAATAAGCGCCTGATCCTCGGGCGCGTCGCGCAGGGTTCTGGCCACGCGAAAATGCGCGACGTCGACGCTGCTGGGATAGACGTGGATGTTGGGATGCCTGTTGCGTTTCGCCTCGTAAAGAGAACGGCCGCCGACATAGACGACATCGCATTTTGCAAGCAGGCGACGCTCCCAATCGGCGATATCTCCCGGCGCGCCCGCAAAGGCGGAGAGTTCGTCCATATTGTCGTAAACGCAGCCGTCCGGTTCGAGTTCATCGGTAAAGCGAAGCGCCATGGGCGTGTAATACCAGGCGATCAAACGCTTCGGCTGGATCCGCGACAAGAGCCGCGCAAGGAGCAATTTCAATGTCTCGTTGGTCTCCGGCTCCGTCAGCCCGCGCGGCACGAGCGGCGTGACGACCGAGACGTCGCAAGCTTCATCCGTCTCAATTCGCAAGACCGGCGGCCCGTCGAAAAACTCGGGCTCCTCGAAATACCAGGTACTGAATTCTTTCGCGGCGCGGCTCATGAGATGTTGAGGACGTTGGAAGACGAAACGCCAACGCAAATGGGAAAAACATAAAAGATGGGATGAAGCGCTCGAAGTCTCAGGTACCGCACGCGCCATTGGTGACTCCTTGTCAGCTTAGCTCCCGCCAGCATTGGCTTTGCACGGGCGTTGCTCTGCCGCCCTTGTCGAAACAGCTGGAAAACGCTTTTGTTCCAAGGGGCCGCATTGCTGCCAGGCAGCGCTGCGCGACTGCGCGGCGAGACAATGGGTTACTCAATGTCGCGATTGGAAATATCGCATATCGCCTGTTGTGATGACGCGGTCGTCGGAGAGAATTTCGTACGGTTCTACATCGCGCGCCGCCTGCAGCCGATCGTAAAGCGCGCCGAAATCCTGGTAGCATTGGTCGAGAAGCTGCTCGAAGCTCTCGATGACGAAATAGCTCTGCTGGTAATCGCTGATCACATATTTCGTCCGCATGATGCGGATGAGGTCGAAAGCAATGCGATTGGGCGACGTGTCGGTGAGCGAGAAGATGGTCTCGCCCGGCGATGACAATATGCCGGCCCCGAAAATGCGCAGGCCGTCGCGAGAGCGAATGAGGCCAAACTCCACCGTATACCAATAGAGCCTTGCGAGATTATGCAATTGGCCTCTTTGCATCGCGCGCTGGCCGCCCTTGCCATAGGCTTCGAGAAAACGCGCATAGACAGGGTCGGCAAGCAGCGGGACATGGCCGAAGACATCATG
The DNA here is from genome assembly GCF_026427715.1 of Methylocystis sp. MJC1. NCBI lineage: Bacteria > Pseudomonadati > Pseudomonadota > Alphaproteobacteria > Hyphomicrobiales > Methylocystaceae > Methylocystis > Methylocystis sp. MJC1. Next base: position 3,093,035 of record NZ_CP107558.1, read on the forward strand.
AAAGACGTCGGGCTCGGAAAGGTAATCGAGTTCGCGCTCGGAACGGATGAAGGCGCCGGCGGGAAAGCGCCGATTGGCGAGGCAATCGAAAAAGACGTCGTCGGGGATAAGTCCCGCGACGGGCGCAATGCGCCAGCCTGTCAGGCGCGAGAGCCTGTCGCTCAGCATCTCGAAATCCGGAATGCTATGTGACGGGAGCTTCAGTGTCTCTTTTGCTTCGAGGAAAGCGTCGCAGGCGCGGCCCGGCAGCAGCTTTTCCTGCCGCGCGACAAGACGGCTCCAGCGGTCGTGTTCTTCCCGTGTGTAAGAGCGCCATTCCTGTGGGATCGTCCAGCCGGTCTTTAACCCCGCCTCGGCGTAGCGATTATGTGACTGTGACGCTTCGGCCATGGAAGACCTCGCCACCCCGGCGGACTTCTATCTATTATCTGGATATCTATGTCGGCGGCCGGCGGCGTGTAGCGACGCGACAAGCCGTCGCGCGCGGCTCGAGCCGCTCAACAGCAAATGCTTAAAATAAAGAGAGAGGCAAAATGCGGAAGGCGCGGAAAAACAGTCCCGCGCCTTCCACTCGGTCAACGCTTGCGCTTCTTGCCGCCAGCAGAAGCTTCGTGCTCCGACGCCGGCGCGACGAGGCCCAGTTCGGTTCGGCAAGCGGGGCTGATGCTCGCCGCGCTGGCGCGCAGGCATTTTTCGATCGCGATGGCATCCGGCACTTGGGCCTGGCAGAAACGGTAAGCGTCATCCTCACAGGCGGCGCGCTGGGCGGCGGTGCCGTCAGCCAGGGCCGGCGCGGCCACGAAGATCGCCAGCAAAGCCGAGAGCCGGATAAAAATGCGCATTCACACGTCCCTTCTCGATTGATTTGAGATTCCTGCGGAACTCAGCGCAGGCTGAGCGGATCATACGCGACCGGAAGCCCAGACGAAACCGCCTGGCGGCCATGATCGCCCGCGCCGGGCCGGAAAAACGTCCGTCCGGCAAAAAAAGAGCCGCTGGTCGGCCAGCGGCCCAAGTTCAGGGAGGAAATGCCCAAGGAGAGCACGCCTACGATTGCACGCGCAGGCTATGGCAAAACTGTGTTCGGCAGGACGCGGGAGCCAAAAAAGCTGTGCTGTTGCCGACTTACCACAACGGTCAGCGGGGCTTGCTGCCCTCGAAGGTGCGCAGCTCGGCCGTAGAGGGCGCCTTGATGCTGGAGTTGAGCTTGCGCAGCATCGTCAAGCACAGTTCCTTCACCGCTTCGTCCTGTACCGTGTCGGTCAAACGCGCAACATGGTAGAAGGCCATCGCCCGCTGGGACACGAGATCCTCATAGCTGAAGGGGTCGGACAGGCCGTCCATATCGTCGTGGGTATTGTCAGTCATTGAACCCTTCCGATTGTTTGCCACCATATTGGGATCGGCAGCGACAAATTAAAGGGGATTTGCCGCCTTGGGGCTGTCCAGCGCCCCGTACTCTGCCTGACGCGCCTCCTGATGTGGACTCAGGGCATAAAGAACATATGACCCCAGCGAGACCACGGTCGCGGCGACAATCACTCCGGCAAGGCTTTGCCTGGCGCGAATCGAGGTCCGCCCCGCCTGACTGGCCAGGGCGAATAGGCCGACAAGGCCAATAAAGGCGCTGAGCACGGCAGTAAGATACAGCGTCTCGACTGCGACGACCATTGCTTTCCTCCGCCTGATCATGGGCCAAGCTGGCCGAAATGGCGCGGGCGCCAACAGGCTCCTAACGCCGGCTTCCATCAGAAGGTTCGAGCGGCGAATCATCAAGAATGCCCACGCCGCTCGGCAGCGTCCTTGGACGGCGTTTTTTCGGCCGGCCTCGCCAGATTGGCCGGCAGAAGCGCGTTGAGGAAGCTGGCGTAAAGGTCATGCGCCTTGATCGCCTGATCGAAGAAGCTCCGGTATGGGAGCAGGGAAGCCTGCGTCTCGGACGCCAATTTAGCCTTTTCCTCGAGCCGCCTGCGCAGCGACGTCCAGAGGCGGCGCATCTCGCGCGCGGGGGCGCCATCGGGATTGAGCTCGCCGACCCCGAGGCCGAGGCGGATGGCGTCCTGATAATCGACGCGGGTGGAGACAAGCGGCGCCAGCAGGGCGCCGAGCTCCTGCAAGGCCTGCACGCCGCGCTCGACGCGGACCCCTTGCTGGGCGGGCGGACACTGGTTGAGAAGGAAAGCGTAGTCCTTGCCGCAGGATCGCACCTTGCCGAGGGTGGCTTCGCTCGCCCATATGTCGAGCGTGTTCGGCCGCGCGGGGATCAGGCAAAGATCCGCGGCTCGAATCGCCTCTTCGGAAGCCGCCAGATCGGACCCCGGCGTGTCGATAACCGCCAGCGTGACGCCCCGACTTTCGAGCGCCGCCAAGGCGGGCGCGAGCTTGCCCGGCGGGATATGCTCGACGGGAATATCGAGCGCCTTGCGCGCTTTCGACCATTTCACGAGCGACTGCAGGGGGTCGAGATCGCAGATGAAAACACGCTCGCCGGCAAGATGGCCGGCGACAGCGACGTTGCTCGCCAGCGTGCTTTTCCCGGCCCCGCCCTTCTGCGTGACGAATGCGATAATATGCATGCTCTCGCCTGGTTTAGGGTCAAAACGCCGGGAACTGACGCGCCACGCATGGAGTCGCCGGAATCAAAAAATGGCGGCCCAAAGCTCCCATGCCGGGGAAGCATAGCAAAAGATACAATCGGAGATGGCTTTGTTGAAAGCAAATTTGCTGGTCAAGCCGCCAAAATAGAGAGCGAGCGTAACCTATGGCGAAAGAGCGATATGCCCGATTTAGCCCGCGTGAGAACGCGCGCCAAAGCCGCCGCCAGCGTCTTTTGTCTTCGAGCAGTAACATTCCTATGTTTTTTCCGGGGCCGCTATCCGATCGCATTTGCCTGTGAGACAGGAGCGCTGCAATGGCGGATTTCGTTTTCGAGATCATCGAACGCGGTAAAGTCCGGCCCGAGACCACGCTTCTCTCGCTCCCGGACGAACGCGCTTTATGGGGCGCGGTCGAGGCCCTGGCGCTCAAATTGGCGGGCTGGCAAGGCGCTTTCATCCGCGTCAAGAACGCGCGCGGCGAGCCGCTGATCCGCGCGGGCGTCTCGACCGCACTTTCCTCCATCGAGAACTGCTGCGCCGAAGACTGCCCGCTAAAAAGAGAGCTAAAACATTTCCGCGCCTCGGGCCGTCACAGCGCCGCGGAACCCGATCTCCTGGTCGATTGCAGCATGGCGCGTCCAAGGCTCGCGGCCTGAGGGGCGGCTTCACTCCAGAACCCCCAGCCAATCGCGCCGCTTTTGCGCTGGGTTCCCGTTCGCATCGCTGACGCGGCGCTGCCCCCTCTCGTGCACCGTGGGCCGGCGCGCCATTAATCGTCGATAAACCCTCCCTCGTCAGGATCGCCGCAGGCTTGATGCTAACTGCGCTGCTGGTTCCTTAAGGTCCGAGGATGTTTATGACCGGTCTGATTGCGATCTCGGGGGATTGTTCTCGCGGGCCCGACGTTTCCATTGTGATGCCCTGCCTCGACGAAGCCAAGTCGCTTCCAACCTGCATCGTGAACGCCCGCCAAACGCTGGAGCGTATGCGCGCCGAGCTCGGCCTTTCCGGCGAGATCGTTGTCGCAGACAATGGCAGCACGGATGGCAGCCAGCTGATCGCGCGGGCGCTGGGCGCGCGCGTTGTCGATGTCGAGCGTCGCGGCTATGGCGCCGCCTTGATCGGCGGCATGCAGACGGCCAGCGGAACCTATCTCGTGATGGGCGATGCGGATGGATCGTATGATTTCACCGAATCGGTCGCCATGGTGCGCGCCCTTGTGCAAGGCGCAGATCTCTGCATGGGTTCGCGCTTCAAGGGCGGCATCGAAACCGGGGCCATGCCCTGGAAAAATCGCTACATCGGCAATCCCGCCCTTACCTTCATCCTCAATCTTTTCTTCGGCGCGAGAGTGGATGACGCGCACTGCGGCCTGCGCGCCTTGACGAAAGACTGTTTCGAGCGACTGGCGCTCGGCGGCTCGGGCATGGAGTTCGCCAGCGAGATGATCATCAAAGCGGCGCTCAAGCGGCAGAAGATAGCCGAAACGCCGGTGACCTTGCGATGCGATCTGCGCGAGCGCGCGCCGCATCTGCGTCCCTGGCGGGACGGCTGGCGGCATCTTCGCTTTCTGCTGATGCTGAGCCCGGCATGGGTCTTCGCCGCGCCAGCGGCCGTTGCGGCGGCACTGTCACTCGTCATCCTCGGCGTCGCCGGCTCGAACGCGCTTCTGGGATCGGCCAAAGAGTCGTTCTTCGGCAATTACTGGATCATCCTGGCTGGCGCGCTTCTCGGCCTCTCGCACGTCGCCACGCTTCTCGCGACCGCAGGCCACCTCTATGGGCGCCGACAAGGCTATCGCCGGCCCGCCCTCTGGGAGGCGCGCCTCGCCAAATGGGCGACGCTCGAAGCCATGCTTGTCTCGGGGGCCGGGGCGGTCGCCGCGGGTCTCGCCATTCTCCTCGGCGTGATCGGCTATTGGTCCGGGCATCACTTCGCGGCGATAGGCAATGTGTTACCCGCGGTCCTCGGAACAACGCTGATCGTTCTCGGGGCGCAAAACGCTTTGGGCGGGTTTCTGCTCGCGATCATTAACGGCAATGAAGCGAAATTTATCGATCTTTCGCAGCCTGGGCGGCGGCCGGAACAAGCGGGCCAGGAGCCGAACCAACCAAGACGCCTGGATCGCAAGGCGGGCTGAGCCGCGCACCTTTTCAGATTTGGTTTCCACCATGAATATTGCATTCCGTAGGAAAGACATTTCTTGTGAGGGCGGCGCAGAAAGCCGCGCGCCTTTGGCGCTGCGTCACGCTCTGATCCTCTGCGCCGCGTCCACACTTGCCGCCATCGCCGGCGCCTATGTCGCGCTCACGCTCTATCCGCTTCGACCGGCGGCGTGGCTGACGGAGTATTTTTTCCGCACGCAGGATAGTTTCTGGCTTATTGCGACTGCCGCTCTCCTGGTCGCTTGCACCTTTTTGCGTTTCCCCACAGTCTTTTCCGCGGCGCTTCCCCGCGTCCCCACCCGCCTTGTCGCCTTCGGACTCGCTGCACTAGCCTTTCTTTGCGGCGCGATCGGTTCGAGCCTCGTGTTTGACGGGCTCCATCTTTCCCGAGATGAAATTCTCGCCGAATTCGATGCCGTGGTCCTGCGGACGGGTCAATTGATTGCCCCCGTCGAGCCGGAGTGGCGCCCGTTCTCGCAAGCGCTTGCCCCGCGTTTCATGCTTCCCATCGCGGATCAGATGGGCTTTGCTTCCCAATATCTCCCCGGCAACGCCCTGCTTCGCGCTTTCGTCGGCTTATGGGCCGATTCCAGTCTCACGAGCCCGATATTGTTGGCGATCGCCGTCCTCGCAGCCTATAGCGTGGCACGGCGGCTTTGGCCCGACCGCCGCGACGTCGCCATTATCGCGCCACTGCTGATCGCCACCTCCCCGCAGGCGCTCGTCACCGCGATGACGAGCTATGCGATGACCGCCCATTTGGCGCTCAACCTCTTGTGGCTCGCGCTGTTTCTCCGCAACGACAAAGCCGGACATGCGGGCGCCATTCTCATCGGCGCGCTCGCGTGCGGCTTACATCAGGTTGTTTTTCATCCTCTCTTTGTCGCGCCCTTCATCCTTCGCCTGTGGTGGGAGAAGCGCCGCGTTCTGGCGCTTGTCTATAGCGTCAGCTATGCGCTGATCTGCCTGTTCTGGATGCGCTACTTCCAGATCGCCCTGGAGCTTCAAGGCATGGCGTCGGATAGTGCGCGAGGCGCGGGACTTCTCGATTTCATCAGTCGCGCAGTGGAGCAGATCCTCACCGGCGAGAGGAACGGCTTCGCCATCATGCTGATGAACATTTTGCGCTTCGTCAGCTGGCAGAACCCGCTTCTTCTGCCTTTGGCGCTCCTCGCCTATGGCCAGATACGTCAGGGATCGGGCATTGCGCGCGAGCTGGCCGCCGGCGTCGCGCTGACGCTTTACGCGATGACGATCGTCATGACCTATCAAGGCCATGGCTGGGGTTACCGTTATTTGCACGGGCTGATCGGCAATCTGGCGCTGCTCGCGGCCTATGGCTGGATCAGCGTTACAGCGCAGGCAAGCGCCGTGCAGACGGCGGCTTGCCGATCGACTGTCGCCGTTTCGAGCCTCTTTGCTGCACTCCTCCTTTTCCCAGCGCATGCAAAGCAGGCGCACGACTTTGCGGCCCCCTACGCCAGAGCCAGCGCCGCCATCGCGCGCGCCCCAACGGACGTCGTCATTCTCGACGAGAGCGACATGATCTTCAGCGAGGACCTCGTCCGCAACGATCCGTTTCTGCGCGACAGGCCGATCGTGCTCGAGCTCACCCCAATAGAAGAAAACGATCTCGTAGGTCTGTGCCAAAAACATAGCGTCTCCCTCTTCGACGCTTCGCAAGGGCGCAGATATGGGATACGGCCAGACCCCGGCAGGCAAGGGGTCGCCGAGGAAGACCTTCGCGCGAAACTGCAGGCGGCAGAGGAGCGCCGTGTTAAATTGCGTGCGGCAATGGCAAGGGCGTCCTGCGGGGCGCCGCTTTCCATAACGCCGTAAAGTCTTCGCTGTCGGAAAACTAAAGCTTACGTCCGCTCAGCAAGGCGGCGCGGAGCGAAAAACAGCCGCCCTCGACACTTTATGTGCATGGCGTAGCTTGAAATTCCGGCCTGCACCTGCTTGGGGAGCATAGCCGAAACGGCTCCCGATGCAGGTACTTGCATCAACGGAGTCTTAGCAGTTTCTCGGCCTCGGGAGTTGCGGCACATGTTATCCGCGTTGAGTGACTGGCTGTTTGGCGCGTCCGGCCTCGCGCCCCATGGATACTGCCTGCTTTGGGAGCCCGAGCTGATTTGGCTTTACGCGATTTCCGATACCGCGATCGCGGTCGCCTATTTTTCCATTCCGATGGCGCTCGGCATTATCGGTAGACGGCGGGGCGATCTCGTCTTTCGACCCATGCTCTGGCTGTTCGCGGCTTTCATCATGCTTTGCGGCACCACCCATTGGCTCGATTTGGCCACGCTGTGGACGCCGCTCTACGGCATTCAGGGAGTCGTCAAAGCGGCGACGGCGTTAGCCTCGATTTCCACGGCGGTCGCGCTGTGGTGGAAGCTGCCGTGTTTTCTCTCGCTTCCGTCGATCGCGCAATTGCAGCAGGCCAACGCCGCGCTTCGCGAGAGCGAAGAACGTTTGGCTCAATCGCAAAAAATGGAGGCGATCGGGCAACTGACGGGCGGTGTCGCGCATGACTTCAACAATTTGCTCCAGGTGATCGTGGGATCGATCAGCGTCATCGAGCACCAGATCGAGCGTGGGCGCGGCAATGAGATAAAGCCGTCGGTAGCCGCCATACAAAAAGCCGCGAATAGCGCGTCGAGCCTCATCAACAGATTGCTCGCCTTCTCTCTGCGCCAGGCTTTGGCGCCGCGCGTGATCGAGCCCGATAAGCTCGTCGCCGGAATGGAAGAGATGCTGCGGCGGACTCTGGGGCCTGAAATCGAGCTGCAGCTGCGCTTGGGCCAGGCGCACTGGAACGTCACCTGCGACCCCTCGCAGCTCGAGAGCGCTCTACTGAATCTCGCCATCAACGCGCGCGACGCCATGCCCGAAGGCGGCGCGCTTCAAATCGCCACGGCGGATCGGGAGCTGATCGCCGACCCCGACACCCCCGGCGCACGGCCGGGAAACTACGTCGAGATCGAGGTCACCGACAGCGGCGAGGGCATGACCCGGGAGGTCCTCAGCCGGGTTTTCGAACCTTTCTTCACGACAAAGCCGACCGGCAGAGGGACGGGCCTGGGCTTGTCCCAAATATATGGTTTCGTGAAGCAATCCGGTGGGTTCGTGCGGATTGACAGCCGCCCTGGCGGGGGAACCAGCGTGAGGATTTACCTACCCGGGCACGAGCTGCTACCAGATAGCGTCGCCGAAGCCCCCCCGACCGTCGAAGCGGCCGCTTCTCCCCATTCGACCCATCGAGGAAAAGCCCTCGTCGTCGAGGATCAGGCAGAGGTGCGCGCGCAAATTGCCGAGGCGATCGCTCAACTGGGCTTCACCGTCGTCGAAGCCAGCGAGGGCCTCGCCGGCCTGAAGGAACTGGAGTCCGGCGCGCCGCTGGATCTGCTGATTACCGATATCTGCCTGCCGGGTTTGAACGGGCGACAACTAGCCGAGACCGCTCAGTCCAAGCAGCCGGAACTGCCCGTGCTGTTGATCACCGGCTATGCGGGAAATTCGCTGGAAACGATGCAGCTCGCGCCAAATATCCAAATTCTGCGCAAGCCGTTCCTTTTGGACGAATTGACCGCCAGGGTCCGCGCGCTGGCGGGAAACGCCGTTCCGTAAATGTGACGGGCGCGCAGACGGAGAGGGGACGATCCTTCAGAATTCCACCCTCAGCGACCCGAGGAAGGTGCGCGGCACGCCGGTTTGGACGGTGAACCTGTCCATCGACGATGGATAATAGATCGCGTTATTGAGGTTTTTGACGTTCAGCTGCGCGGTGACGGTCAGCCCCTCGATGTTTGTCGAATATGCAATCATTCCGTTGATCAGCGCATATCCGGGCAACACGAATGAATTCGCATTGTCGCCAAAGAAATTGCCCGACGCATTGACGCCACCCGCCAGGCTCAGCCCCTTGAACATGCCGTCGGCGTCGTATTTCAACCAAATATTGCCGTAGTTGCGCGGACTTCCGGCCAATACAAAACCGGCGACGGGCCTCTGCGTCGTGATCTCCGTCAGCGGGTTGAGCGGGGAACCCGAAACTGTCCGGACATCATCATGCGTATAATTCGCAATGACGCTCCATTGGTCATTGATTTGTCCGGTGAGGTCGACTTCCAGACCCGTGCTTCGCGCTTTGCCGATCAGAAGTGTATTCCTGGCGTTGGTAGGATCCGGCGTCGGCACATTGGTTTTGGTCAGGTCGAAATAGACGACGCTCAACATAAGCCGTTTGTCGAAGAACTCCGCCTTGACGCCGCCTTCGAATTGCTCGGCGCGTTGGGGCGCGAGAGGAGTCCCCTGGTTCAAGCCATTATTCGTACCGAAGGATCGGCTGAAATTGCCATAGGCCGTAATCCAAGGTAGCGGTTGGACCGATATGCCAATCCGGGGGCTGAACGCGTTGGCGCTTTGAGTTGCATAGGTCGCCTGGGCCAGGAAGGCTGTACTCGAATTCGAATTGATGCTGTATTTAGCCCAATCGTACCGCCCTCCGAGCAATAGGTGCACCTTGTCGTCTAGGAAAGAAATCATGTCCTGACCATAGACGCCCGTCCACTGCTGCCCGAGCATAAGGTAGGACGGACCCCTGTATGGGTTCGCGAGCTGCCAATAAGTCGGGTTGTAGATGTTGATCGTATTTATTGGAGCAAAGTATGATAGATACGGCGGCGTAAATGTATTGAAATAATCGAATCCAAGCAGCATTGCATGGTTGAAGACGCCGGTCGTCAGCTTTCCTTTTAGGTCGAGATTTGTTGCGAAGTTCTTATCCGTTCCTCGTATAAAACTTACAGTGCGATTCAGTATTCCAGTAATAGGATTAAATCCACTACTTGACGTGTCATTTACGCTATATCCAATATTTGTATAGCTCAAGCGATTCGTCAGACTCCAGTCCTTTGTTAGATCAAATGTCCAATCATAGGCGATGCGCTTCTTATCCATCTTATCGGGATATTTGGTCGTAAGATTTGGTTCTTGGAGGTACCGACTCAGCGGAATATTCGCGACCGATCCGCCGGAAGCCGGCAGCAGGGCGTAATCGTCGACATAATCCCGGCGCTGGTATTCGAAATCTATGTTCATCCGAAATTGCTCGATCGGATGAAATGAAACCGTTGGCGCGATGAAGACGTTTCTGTCGGAAACGAAGTTTCGGTAAGAGTCCGTGCGGTAAAATTCGCCGTTGAATCGATAGAGAATGGACTTATCGGTCGTCACCGGTCCGGTGGCGTCGAGCGTCGTTCGCACATTGCCAAACGACCCAACCTGCTGTTCGACAGAATAATAGGGCGTGTCGAGCGGGCGTTTGACGACGAGGTCGATGATGCCGCCAGGCTCCACACGCCCGTAAAGCATCGCCGCAGGCCCCTTCAACACCTCGATCGACTGCAGATTAGTCGTGTCGAGGCCACGCATTCTGTATTCGATAAGACCGTTTTTATAAGTGTTCGCAGAATTTGAGAAACCGCGAATCTTCAACATTTCGAGAAAACTGGGCTGCAAGGTCACGCCGCTGACATTTGAAACGACGGCATCCTTGACGCTGATTGCCTGCTGATCGTCCATGGTCTGGCGCGTGACGACCTGCACCGATACAGGAATCTGCATTATCGGCGCATCCATTTTCAGCGCCGAAGTCGCGGTGGCGGCGTTATAGCCCGTCAGCCGCCCGCCCAAAGCCCCCTTCCCGTTCGAGGCGCCAGCGCCATACCGGCCGCTCCCTCCCCCCCGTGACGCCGGCTGAGCTGGCTGCGCCTGCGCCGCCCCCACGTCGATTGTCGGCAAGGAATGCGCGCCGCGCGGGCTTGCGTCATTGACCACATCGCCGGCTTGCGCCAACACCACCGAAACAGACTCGCCACTCTCGCTGAGCCGGTAATGGAGTCCGGTTCCAAGCAGCAAGGCGTCGAGCGCGCCGGTGAGCGTATAATTGCCGGTCAAACCTGACGTTTTCAGCTTTTCAGTGAGCTGCGAGCGGTAAATCATCCGCACGCCGCTCTCATCCGCCAGCCTGTTCAAAGCGAGGTCCATCGAACCCTGGGGGATTTGATAATTCCTGACCGCCTCGGCGAGCTCTTTCTGAGTCATGGACGCATGAGCGACGGCAGGAGTGCCGAAGCCGGCCGCCTTCATTCCGATCCCTATGGCAATTACCGTCGTCCCCGCTAACTTTTTCCGCAGCCCGAATTTGGTCGTCATAGCCACCCCAAAGGAAACCAAGGGGACTTTTCGTCCCTCTGTTTCCTCTGACGAGCGGGCGGCTGGTTTGGAAACGTTTGACGCTTAAAATTTTTATCGGGGTCGACCGCCCCCATCCCCCAGAAAGGCGGGCGATTTTGCTTTCCGAAAAAAGTCGGCTCGTCATTGCGAGCGAAACGAAGCAATCTAGGGCCGCCGTAGCTACCTTGGATTGCTTCGTCGCTTACGCTCCTCGCAATGACGGAGAGAACCCGAAAGCTGCGACAGGAAATTCGTGGATTAACGGCTCGTCTCTTTCCTGTAACTATCCGTGCAGAATCACGAAATAATTGGTGAGACGCGTCGCCCTTATATTCAGCGACTGTTCGATTGTTTCGAGCGCTCCGAGAGGATCGTCGACATCGAAGACGCCGCTCACCCGCAGCTGACGCACCGCCTCGTTCGGCGTCAGAAGATATCCCTGATGATAGCGTGCAAGAGTCGCTACGACTTCGCCCAGTGGCCGGTTTCTGAAAATCAGCTTCCCCCACCGCCAGGCCGTTTCGTCGTTTACATCGACGGCGGTGGGCTTCGAAATTGACACGCCTGGTCCAAAAACGCTTTGCTGCCCTTCCGAAACGATCTCTGCGTCCCCCCGATTGGAAATGGCGACGCGATTCGCTGCAACTGTAACGCGCGCTTTATCTCCGATCAGGGCGATGTCGAAAGTCGTGCCCAACGCCGTCACCGACCCCGACGCCGCCGCGACGACAAAGGGACGAGATGCGTCCGGCGTCGCTTCGAACCAGCCCTCGCCTTCAATCAGCGTCACCTTGCGCTCCGCCTCGCGATAATTCACCGCGATGGCTGATTTGGCGCCCAGATGGACGCGGGATCCGTCATTCAGCGTGACGGTCCGCGTCTCTCCCGTCGCCGTTCGGAAGTCGGCGCGCAAGAGGAGAGAGAGCTCGCCCCATAAAAGCACAAACGCCAATGACGCCGCGAGCATCGCAGACGCAAAGAAGGCGGTTCGGCGACGGGACGCCGCTGCCTTGGCGCGCGCCTTTTCCGGTCGCAGGGCGCTCACCTGGGAGCAAAGAAGCTCGACCTCTTCGAAGGCCTGTCTGTGCTCCGGCTCGGTGAGCCATACTTCAAGGGCGCGGCGATCCGCTCGAGACATGCCGCCGGCGTCGCGCTTCACCCACCAGTCGACCGCGACGTCGTGAATGCCGTCGCCCTTGGACCGATCATGTTCGTGGTTCATGCGGGCGAAGCCATGCCCCCTTCTGCGGTTCCAACAATAGGCGCGCTGCTTGCTTATATTGCCTTGCCCAGCAGAAAAGGCAAAAGCCTCGCTCGGGAAAAGCTTACTGCACCGCCGTGCGACACCGCTGGATGGCGATCCTCATATGTCGCTCCACCATTTTCCTCGAGATGCCCAAGCGCCTGGCGATCTCGTCGTGGCCGATGCCCTCATGCATGCGCATCGTGAAGACCTCCCGACATTTCGGGGGAAGCATCCTGATCGCGGCGTCGAGCTGTCGCGACGCATCGCGGGCCTCCATGTTCTCTTCGGGGGTCGCTTCGGGCGATAGCGCCTCGGGCGCATCGTCGTGGAAAACCAGCACCTTGAAATCGTTCCGGCGACGGCGGGCGAAATCGGTCGCCAGATTGGCGGCGGTTCGGCGCAGATAAGCCGACGGATCGACGATATCCTTTCCGTCGCCGATCGCCAGCATCCTGGCGTAAGTTTCCTGAAGAAGATCGGGCGCGGCTTCCCTGCCCACGCGGCGCGTGAGGAATTTCAGAAGCTGTATCTTGTTGTTCTCGAAAAGATGGCGGATGAGCTGCATTTTGCCCTCGGACATTTCCTGTCCGTCAGCCGAGGCGAACCACTTCAGGAGGTTCGGGCGGCGTCAGAAAAAGGCGCCATAAGCGTCGAAAATCCCCTTGCGCCTCAGGGCAAGAGAAAATGGATGGGCGCCACGCGCTCGCGCATGGCTGAATTTTTCAGGAAACGGGCGGCGCGCGCGACGACCAGCTTATCAACCAACCCGCGGCGGGCCTGGAATGATCGGCATGCCGGTCGAGCGAAACGCCCTGCGTCTCGGCCGGCAGGTAGATAATGGCGTCGTAAATGACCGCGAAGGCGAGCAAGGAAGCGGCCCGGCCACTCGCCAAGCAATAGGCGCAGCATTTGCTCTGATTATGATCATGCCCCTGTGCCGGCCCATGGCCGCCATCGGGGCTGCACAAAGCGCCTGCGGCCTCAGCGGTCGGAGAAAAGCCAGGAGCATCCGCCCATTTGAGGAGGCCGAAGAGCGGCGCGAATTGGAGAGCGAGCAAGCAGACTAAGGCGCATGCGACAATCGCGCGCCGAAAAAGATCGTGCTTGGTCCGCCCCCAATACATAGGGTGCGAAGATGCCACGGGCCTCGAAAGTGTCAAGAGCTAGCTGCTGAGAAAAGCACGCCTAGCAGAGTGATTACGAAATTGGCAGTTTGGTCGAGAGCGAGTGGTTGGTGGAGCAGTTCGTTTACGCGGGGTCGATCGGCGACGGCGCTGGGCCTTTTGCGTTGACCGACGCCTATCGCGTCGCGCAAATGCAGGTGGCGTTGGCCGGGCGCGATTGGCGCGGTTGCTGAGCTCGGCGCTACGCTAGACGTCACAGCAAGTCTTTTCCTTGAGTGGGTTATTCGCCACTGGAACCAACGCTTTATCCAGCGCCGAAAGTAGACCTGCCTCGCTATCGGCCAAGCTTGTGAAAGGTAGATGCTTGGCTATGCTCCCGCTATGCCAAGCGTGAGCGAGAAAGCATGACCTTGTCGAGTATTTGGGCCTTCGTCGCCGGCCGTGACATCAGTGCGTTAAAGCAGACAGAAAAAAAACTGTGCGATAAAGACGCGCTGCTGCAGACGGTCATAGACAGCAGCCCCGATGCGATTTTCGTAAAAGATCGCGGAGGCAGGATGCTGCTCGCCAATCCCGCAACCTTGGCCGCGATCGGCAAGCCGGCGGAATTCTGCATCGGCAAGACCGACGAGGAGTTTCTGCTCAACCCCGACGACGCTCGCGCCATCATGGCCCACGACCGGCGCATCATCGAGTCGGGACAAGCCGAAAATTTCGATGAAAGCCTGCTTACGCCTATCGGGATGCGCTGCTATCGCAACAGCAAAGCGCCTTTGCGCGATTGTTCGGGCAACGTCATCGGCCTCATCGGCGTCGCCCGCGACATTACCGAGCTCAAAGAGGCCGAGGCGGCATTGCGCGCGAGCGAGGAGCGGTTCCGCGCTTTAACGCAGGCTGTCCCAGCTATCATTTGGGAAACTGACGCCGCAGGCGAGAACACTTTCGTCACCGATCTTTGGCGCTCCTACACCGGATTGGGGGCTTCCCAATCAGTGGGCTGCGGCTGGATGGAGGCCCTCCACTCCGACGATCTAGAACGGTTTTCAGGCGACTGGGCGGAGGCGATCGCTTCGGGTGAGCGCTTTGATTGCCGCTACCGCCTGCGCGCAACCGACGGCTCCTATCGCTGGTTTCTTGGGCGCGCGTTGCCGCAGCTCGATGCCGAGGGGCGGATTCTCCGTTGGGTAGGAAGCTGCTCCGACATTGACGACATTGTGTGCGCGCAATCCGCGCTAGCGGACGCTGATCGCCGCAAGGAGCAGTTTTTGGCGACGCTCGCGCATGAGTTACGCAACCCGCTCGCGCCGATCAGCAGCGCTGTGCATGTCCTGAAAAGAAAATGCGTCTCCGAAAACGCTTGCGGCCCGATACTCGACCTGGCGCAGCGCCAGGTCGATCATCTCACGCGCCTCGTCGACCAGCTTCTCGAAATATCGCGCATTAGCCGTGGCAAGGTCGAGCTTCGCAAGGAGAATGTTCTGTTGGCGGATTTTCTGCGCCCCGCCCTGGAGACCTGTCAGCCGCTCATTGACAAAAAGAAACATCACTTGATTGTGAAGGTGCCGGAGGACCCGTTATGGTTGTTCGGCGATCCGGTCCGCCTCGCGCAGATTGCAGCCAACCTCATCAACAATGCGGCGAAATACACGCTGCCGGGCGGCCTCATCGAAGTCGCAGCCGCGCGCGAGGGGGACGAGGTTGCGCTGCGCGTTCGTGACAATGGCGTCGGCATCGACCCCGACATGCTGCCGCACGTCTTCGATTTATTCGCGCAATCGGACAGCCAAATCCGGCTTTCCGAAGGGGGACTCGGCATCGGCCTCGCGCTCGCGCGCGATCTCGTTGAGCTGCATGGCGGGCGCGTCATGGCTTATAGCGATGGCGTCGGGCGCGGCGCAGAGTTCGTTGCCTGGCTGCCGCTGAGCACGGAGCCCGCGGCTGTCGCCTCGCCTGCGAAAAAGGCGGCCGCCGAAGCCGTGGGAACGCCGCGCGCGCTCGTCATTGACGATAACCGTGACGGCGCCAACAGCTTCAGCCTGTTGCTGGAGGCTTTGGGGGCGACGGTTTGCACGGTCTACGACGGCCACGCCGGAGTAGCCGCGATCGACCAATTCGAGCCGGACATGGTTTTCCTCGATCTGGGCATGCCTGACATTGACGGTTATGAGGCCGCGCGGCGCATTCGCGCCGCAAGCCGCGGGCGTCCGCTCCTTCTCGTCGCCCTGACCGGCTGGGGACAGGAGGAGGATCACCGCCGCACCCGTGAAGCGGGCTTTGATCTGCATCTCACGAAGCCTGCTTCCCTCGAGGCCGTGGAAGACTTATTGGAACGCGCCCGGTCGGCCGGCGCGGTTGGAGAAACGGCGCTGCGAAGCTGTGGGGCAGCCGCATCCCCTTCCGGCAAAGAATGAGCCGTTGCCTGGCAGACGGAGCGCAATTGAGACTGAAGAAGCCCCTCTTGCCAAGGTCAAGACGTTCTTTTGGAGATTTATCGAGAATTTCTGTTGTTGTTCGCCTGCTTTGTACTAGCAGATGATTGTGGACGAGATGCAAAGTGAATTTGACTGATTGATGATGCCTCCCCCAGATTGAGGTGCGGCTTAACAACTGGGCATTTTGGGGTGGGTTACTCATGCGAAGGATTATTTTAGTTGGGGGAATTTCTCTCTCACTCGCGGGTTGCGCCGGCGTTAGTCCTGCTCCGGAGAGCGAACTGGTTGCGGTACCCAGCATCATTGGCTCTCTGAAATGCGCGTTTGCGAAAGCGCTCGTAAGCGAGCGCGAACCGGGGCGGATTGAGCGCCTTAAGGATCGAATTGCGAAAGTAACTCTGGACCTGAAGGTTGTAGACGATCAGAAAACAAGCTTCGGGTTAAAGGGGAAGGCCACAGCTGGGGGGCCGTTCGTATTTGCGCTTGGCAGTGGAGTGGCAAGTATTTCCCCTTCATTTTCCACATCGGTGCAAATAACTGATACGATAGACACAACAATTACACTGCATTACCTGCTCAAGGCCGATAACGCTAAGAGGCTTTTTGGAAAATCGGCTCGAGAAGGTTTCGCCGTAGCTTGAGCTGTGATTCAAGCTTTGAATATGGACGAATCATAGCCGCGGCCGGATGGCCTCCATTGCCCGAAAGACGCAACGCTATCCGTCTGATCTGGCGGACGAAGAGTGGGCTGTGATCGCGCACCGTTGATGCCGCCGGCGAAGAGGCGCGGGCGACCGCGCGAGGTGGATTTCCGCGAGGTTATCAACGTGCTTCGCTATCTTGTTCGCTCGGGCTGCGGCTGGGAAATGCTGCCGGTTCACTTCGGCCCCTGGCAGACGACCTACTGGTGGTTTCGGCGCTTGATGCGCCCGTTTTCTCTTTCAGACGATCCACGATCTCTGCCTGACGTGCGACCGGGAGGAGGCTGGCCGCGAAGCCTCGCCTACCGCAGCGGTGGTCGACAGCCAGAGCGTGAAAGCGCCGCATGCCGAGACGCGCGGCTATGACGCCGGAAAAAAGATCGTCGGCCGCAAGCGGCATATCGCCGTGGACGCCGACGGGCGACTCTTGATGGTCAATCTCTCCACCGCCGACATCTCCGACAGCGCTGGCGCGCTGCCCATCCTCGAGGCGATCCGAAAGCGCTGGCCATGGGTGAAACATCTGTTCGCCGACGGCGCCTATGACAGGACAACGCTCATGGATAAGGCCGCCTATCTCGACTTTGCGGTCGAAATCATCCGCCGCAACGACTGCCAAAAAGGCTTCGAGGTTTTGCCCAGACGCTGGGTCGTCGAGAGAACGCTCGGCTGGATGGTCCGTTGGCGCCGCCTCGTGCGAGACTACGAGCAAAGGATCGACGTGTCAGAGGCCATGATCTTCATCGCCATGGGCGGGCTGATGCTCCGACGCATCTCTCATCCATGATTTCCAAAAGGACTCTAAGGCATGCAACGATTCGGCTGATCAAGCAAAATACCGATTCTCTGAATGGCTTTCGCGCGTTATCGCGGGGCTCGACGAAAAGGCAAAACTCCAGCCGATCGGCTCTGTGGATAAAATCGATTACAGCGCAACGTTTGGAGTAGTAGCCGCCGACAACGCCGGTCTGGACTTCGATGTAGTGTTCCTCAGCGCCAGCGCCGCTCAAAATGAGTCCAGAAACGACGTGCAATCGATAAAATTCACCATTGCACCTCCGGAAGCTAAGAAAAATAAGCACCCACATCCGGGAGAAAAATCGCCGCCAAAAGACGTTGGTCCCGCCCTCCATTTTTAGCCGGGTCCGACGGACGATCTATTGGCTTGACGCTGTCACCCAAATCGTACCTCGAATAGGCATCGCTGCGCCCGGAGCCTGAAAGAGGCTGCCGGGCGTTGTCGTCTCTACCCCCGAAAAAACTTCAAAATCCAGTTCTCCAGCCCTGAAAAAAGGGCGAGAGCCGGGGCGCGCCAACGCCCCAAGCCGCGAGTCTTGACCTCGCATGGTGTGCAGTTCGCGACGCAGGCGCTTCAGAACGCGGTTGTTTTTCATCAGGATAATGGTGGGCGATGCAGGGATTGAACCTGCGACCCCTCCCGTGTGAAGGAAGAAATGGGGAAAAGTGCCCCCTTTAATTTCAAGTGCTTAGCAGATGAAGTGGGGACGGTCCCCAGTCCGTCCCCACTGAGTGTCAGAGAAGCCATCCAACTTTCACGCCTTTTGTTAAAAAACCTAGCGCCACCACACCAGAATTATAGAATTACCGACATGAGATAATGTCAATATCCTCAACACTTTCCGCAATACATGTTATTTTTTCATCATTTATTGAATGTTTACTTTCGCGAAAACACGTGGTATTCATGCGCTATGTCCGATACCGATCACGACGAGCACCAATACCGCCGGAGGACGGCCCTCTACACAATGGAGGAGGCGGCCGCCAAGTTGATGATATCAAGGAGAACGCTTCAAAAGCTGATTAAAAAAGCGCCTTATTACAGAATTGCTGGAAAAAGAAAGGTCTTCAATGATGATGACATATGGCGTCTAATCGAAGCCCTGCCTTCACCTGACAAGATATGCTCGCAGACCTGATGAAGAAGCTTCAGCACCGAAGGGTTCGGAGAAATTACCGGTGGCCTAAACAAGAGCGCTACCTTGGGTAAGCCGTTCTGCTCAGGCCCCAGCACAGCGCAAGAAGGCGCAGTTCAAGCGGCGGGCTGAAGCTTGGCTCCTGCGCCAATGAGGGCTCAAGACGGTGCCAGCGGACCGCTTTTGACCCAAAGCGGACGTTCGTTGATACCGACCTTCCGTTTGTCTCCGACGTTCACTAATTCTCTCAGCGAATGCTTGTGGCGAGATGCGGGAAGTTTGACTTCGAGCCGCCGAGCTAATCTCGATTGAGCCGCCAAGGTACGACATATCCACTCGCGCCCACGCGCCCGCACTGCTCTCCAGCTAATGCTCTAGCCAGCCCTTTGGTTTTCGCGGCTACGCACTACGTAGCTCGATGTGCACCATCGTGCACGCAAGAACGCCAATTGGCGGTTTGACCGCAATTTATTCACTATGGAGCGGAATATGCTAAGACGTGGATTCCTACGCGCTTCGGTTGGTCTCGCGCTGACAACACTTGTCGCCCCTGGGATCGGGCTCGCCGCCGAGAATCATATCGCCCAAGCGATAGCCCAGATTAACAAGGCCATCCCATACGGCGAGGAGCCCCAACACAGCTCTTCTTTCGTCCAGCACATCGACAACGCGATCGATCACGCTGTGATGGCGCAAAGGGCACACGCTAATTCGCATGTCAAGAAAGCGATCCGCTATCTGCGCCGCGCACGCAGGATCGCCTACGGGACGCATTTGCTGAGCTATTCTCGCAGGGGTGCCGCTTTAGCGAAGAAAGCACAGGCTCAGCTTCAGGCCGCAGGCTGAGCGTTGCGCGCTTGTGCAAAAAAAAACTCGATGAATTTGGAAGCAGCAACGAATACCCTAAAGCCAAAATAGCGCCGCGCCCGTCAATCCGAGGTCGTGGCGCTTTCCTGCGGGACCTGGAGTCCGCCGACAGGCTAAGATGGCCGGCCCCTAACTAACGGAAGCCGCTCTTCCTCGTGATGCCCAAATAATCGTGCGAAAGCCCGATGTCCTTTGTCTCCATTTGCGATCGAGATGACGCGCAAGCGCCGCTCGCGAGCTGACGGGTTTGTCGGAACTCGCAATACCGGGCGTGTCACGAGCCCCCTGGGAGATGGTTGCCGTGCCTTCCGGGCAGGGTTCGCATCAATTACCCGGGGCTTTTGGAGCGAGGCTTTCTGGATCAGCCAACGACCGCTTCTGGCGCATCTTTCTCCTTCAGGACCGATTCCAGCGATCGCCGATTATTCGAACAATCTCCATTAGTCGGTGGTGCTGACCATTCCATTGCGTCACATGTCGCTCAGGAGCTCTACAACGTCCGCCATTGATGGGCGGCTCGCCGTGTGTGGTTGCACACAGGCGTTGACCACCTCTTGCAGTTTAATTAGCTCTGTAGGCGCAGCCGTACACCGCGCTAGCAATTCGCCAAGAAGCAGCCCCCATGCGCGGACTTCGGTTCGTTGCCAAAGACTCCCTTCTTCACCGACCGGAAGCACACACGCCGCGCCGAAATCGCTAAGCGCCGCGTCGCCGTTTTGCCCGTCCCAAAGAACATTATGAGCGTAAAGATCGCCATGCAGTAACCCCCTCGCATGCAGATGAGCAGTGGCCGAAGCTACGCCACGCGCTAGCTGAAGGGCAGTCGTCCGTGTTAGACGCAATTCGGAGGAATACACATCACGGCTACAGGTCGTGAGGTTTGGGGGGGCCGCGAGCGGGCGCCAATGAGCCGGTAGCAGCGGCATCAATAGCCCATCTCTCCCCTCGGGGTGATCCACCAAACGACCCAAAGCCGCCGTAAGGTTAGGATGTTCCCCCGCAGCCAGGCATGTCGTTATTTCACTTAGAGGGGAACCGTCGCTCGTCATGGCGCCCAGGAAAAGTTTCACCGCCACAGAGATCGGCTTATTGACCCTTTCTGCTCGCCAAAGCCCGCGATGCACTTGTCCGGAGGAGCCTCGGCCCAGACGCGCTCCGATGTCGAGATCCGCCCAAAAAACGGGCGCAGCGACTGCGGGCACCAAATCGCGCTGCAGAGGATTTCCGTTCCAGGAAATCCAGGCGAGGCTGGGAAGCTGCACGAGCCACGGTGGAAGCGCATCAAAGCCGTTGGAGCTCAGCCGCACCAGCTCCAGAGACGACGCATCGGCCAGACTGCTCGGAAGTTTGCGGAGCCGATTCCCCGCCAGCATCAACTTCTGTAAAAGCGGTCGCTCGCCAAGAGCTTCGGGGAGTTGCTCAATGCGGTTTTCAGTGAGGATCAGCCAGCGCAATTTTGGCGGCAGAGCTTCTTCTGGAACTTCTCGTAGCCCGGACGCCCGGAACCCGATCTGGCTCAAGGAGCGGCAATCCCCAAGCGCTGAGGGAAGTCGCTCGAAGTTATTGCCTGAGCAAAATAATACGCGCAGCCGATGAAGGCGGCTCATGTCATTGGGGAGTTCGTTAAGCCGGCCACCGCTGAGGTCCAGGACCTCGAGCGTATCAGCCAAGCCAAAGACCTCCCGCGGGAATTCGGTGAGCCCCGGCAAACGAAGCTCGCGTGTGCCGGCGAGATCGCCGCGACGAAGACTTTGCAGGTCCGACTTTTGAAATTCTGACATGACTTCCTCTAGCGGAGACTTTCCCCGACGGTAATGACCTTCCTATGGTTTCCTCGGCAGCGATGGAAGCGCGCCGGTGCCGACAACGTTCGGGAGGATCTTCCGTCTGATTTTTCCCACTAGAGAGAATTTTGAAAAAACAAAAGGGCGCTCATCTGGACTGCTGTGCCAGAGCAGGCTCCTAACGGCGGCTTCTGGCGCGTCGCGGGCCTGGCGCTTCGCTAGGCCGCGACGCTATTCTTTTCACACCTCAACCTGCTCTGAGATGCTGAGAGCGTCGTCTACCTCGATGCCGAGATAGCGGACAGTGCTTTCCAACTTGGTATGGCCGAGTAGCAGCTGGACAGCTCGTAGATTGCCTGTTTTCTTGTAAATCAGAGCTGCCTTCGTTCGTCGTATCGAGTGCGTTCCGTAGGCGGAGGCATCAAGCCCGGCGCTCGCTACCCATTTCTTCACAATGCGAGCGTATTGCCTGGTCGAGATATGAGGGCGTTTCGCAAGGCGGCTTGGGAACAGAGTGCGATTATTTGCCATACCGCGAGCGTCGAGCCATTCTCGAACGGATAAACGAGTCTGCTCGGTTAACTCAAACTGCACAGGGCGGCCCGTCTTCTTCTGAACCACGACCGCGCGGTCGCGCACTCGACCGCCAGCAAAAACGTCATCCACTTGCAAACTTACGAGGTCGCAGCTTCGCAGTTTGCTGTCGATAGCAAGCTTAAACATGGCGAGGTCGCGCTTGCGGCAGTCAAGTTGTAGCCGAACCCGAATGGTCCAAACATCCTTTGGCCGAAGCGGGCGCTTCTGACCCAGCAGCCGGCCTTTATTCCACGGCGTATAGTTGTGGCCGACCTCAGGCGAAGAGTTCATGGTCGTCTCCTTCAGAGCCGACCCTCCCGCCTCAGCACCTAACGTATGGCGCTTCAGATAATATGCGCCTCCGCCACCATCGCGAGGGGAAACGCGGAATTGACCCGAAGCGGCCATCAAACGACACCCGCTTTTCGCATCTATCTTCTGCACGCCATAACCTATCGAAAATTCAAGGGTGCACCGTCCGTGTTCCCGGTAGGGACGCTCATTGCTGAGCGCCCCCCGGACAGATCCGTACGAGCGGAATTCCCGCATACGGCTCCTACCTCGGGTGTCTGGCGGCGAAGCGCGCGCTCGGCCAGGGATGAAGGATTCTCGGCTTGGGGAGAAATTCGTCGGCCAGTTTCCCCATCCGTTCCCACGGCACGTGCGCCCGCTGGCTGCGGCGCGAAAGCTGCCGACGCCAGAGCGCGGTGACGTGATAGCGGAACGCCGTCAGCGCCAACCCGTTGGTCGGCACGGCGTGATAGGCGAAATAGCCCGAGACGACGCTTGCAAGCCATTTACCCGTTTCCGAGATCGGCCTGTTGGTGCGCCGTCGCAACGCCTCCTTGATGTCTCGAAGCTTCGTCCGCATGCGGTCACCCCGCGACTTCCTTCTGACACGAAAGTCGCCGCGGCGGGTTTGGTCGCATATCAGCACGAAACCCAAGAACTTGAAGGTCTCCGGCTTGGAGCGCCCACGCTTCTTGCAGTTCTGCGCCGCAAAGCGCCCGAACTCGATCAGCCGGGTCTTGTCCGGATGCAGCGATAACGAAAACTCCGCCAACCTGTCGCGCATCGCGTTCCAGAATCTCCGGGCGTCGCTCTCATGCTGGAAGCCGACGACGATGTCGTCGGCATACCGAACCATGATCATGTCGCCCGTAGCCTCGCGCCGTCGCCAGCGTTCGGCCCAAAGATCGAAGACGTAGTGGAGGTAGACGTTGGAGAGCAGCGGCGAAATCACCGAGCCCTGACCCGTCCCCTTTTCCTCAACCGTCACGATCCCATCTTCGAGAACTCCAGCGCGCAGCCATTTCTGGACGAGCCGGATGATGCGCGGATCGCCGATCCGATGCTCCAGGAAGCGGACGACCCATTGCTGGGAAACTTCCGTAAAGAACGATCGGATGTCGGCGTCGAGAATGAAGTTCACCTTCTTGCTGCTGATCCCGACAATCAGCGCGTCCAGCGCATCGTGCTGGCCGCGATCCGGCCGGAATCCATACGAGAACCCGAGGAAGTCTTCCTCGTAAATCTCGCTCAGCACTGCGGCGACGGCTTTCTGTACGATCTTGTCCTCGAGAGCCGCAACTGCAAGCGGGCGCTTGCTCCCGTCGTCCTTCGGAATGTAGCTCCGACGCGACGGCTGCGCCCGATACGCCCCGCCGTGAACCCGCGCATGCAAATCCTCGATCCTGCGATCGAGGTCCTGCTCGTAGGTCCTCCACGTCATGCCGTCCACGCCGGGCGCGGCGGACCGCTTCAGCGCATGAAACGCCGTTTCCAGCATGGCGATGTCAACATGGTGCAGGAGCGCCGTGAACTTCTCCTTCTTCCTTTCCCCTGCGACTTTCCGCACGCGGTCCAGCGCCTGTGACACGCTTCCCCGGTTCTGAGCCCGGCGAGTGCTTTGCTGGTCCGCGTTCCCCTCGGTCTCCGCCCTTGGCTCCGCCGGCTCCGCAGCGGATCGCTCCGCTTTGTTCGCCAGCTTCGCAGCTACTACGGCGGAGTCAGACTTCTCGGGCTCGTCCGTCATCGGCTACGACTCCTCGTCTTCCCGATGCGGGCCTGCGGCGTCCATCCGTAGGCCGAACCCGAGACCTCCCGGTTCCCGTTCAAGGAGCTTCCGCACATGCCAGGTTCTCCGACCACGCCGGGCCGGACGAAGGCTCGCATAACGCCTCCGTTCGTGTCGCCTTCCGTGATTTTGACCACGTCGGCGCCCGGGACTATCAAGCTTTCGCGGCTCCATGGCTGGCCTATGCGCTCCCCTGCCGACGCTTCGCCGAAGCCCTCGCGGACGCCGACGCACGGCTCGGGGCCAATGCGGATTGCTACTCCTTCATTGCAGCGGACTTCCACCGCCTACTCCTTGCCGGTCTCCCGGCGCACCAAAAGTCTTGGGCTTTTGCACTTAGCTGGAGGCCGCCCCAAGCTTGCTATGCAACCAAACCGCCAAACCGGCGTTATCGTCATATTGCGGCGTTGAAATAGCTGAGGAATTATTATGTCGAATTCATCAACGTATCACGTCGACGCCGCCCGCACCGGCTGGTTCAAGGGCGTCAAGCAGGGGGGCGGCGGCCTCGCGGCTTGGAAGAAGATCATTTCGATTAATCTTGGCGGGGCCGTGCGCGGCGCGCCCCTCGTCATGGAAAATTGGACGCTGCGCGGCGGGCCGCTGAGCGGCCAGACGCACGACATCGTGATCGTCACGACCTCGACCAATCTTTTGAACGCCTACACGCTCCGTCAACTCTACGCCGGTGACACGCGGCCGCTGTGGTCGACGCAATTGCCGCCGGCGTCCATGCGCTCGGGCAGCAATATTCCGCCGCCTGTCGGCATCTCCAGCACGCCGGTCTTGAACGAATCTACGGGCGACCTGCATGTGTTGGCCCTGCAAAGCGCGGGCAAGCTCGTCTCGGGCGAGACGTCCCCGCATTCTCCGGCCTTGGCTGCGCACAACGGCCATCTCTTCATTGCGTGGAAGGGCGACGGCAACGACCAGCTCAACGTTGCGCATGTCGTCTTGAACGGCAACCGCGTGGTCGCGCTCGCCAATAAGGTCGTGCTTGGCGACACGAGCCCGGTGAGCCCCGCGCTCGCCTCCTTCAACGGCCGCCTCTACATCGCCTGGAAAGGCGACGGCAACGACAATCTCAACGTGATGTCGTCTGGCGACGACGGCCGCACCTTCGGCGGCAAATTCACATCGCCGGAAACAAGCCCCGAGCCACCGGCGCTCGTCGCGCATAACGGGATGCTCTTCATCGGCTGGAAGGGCGACGGCAATGATCAGCTCAATATCGCGCAGGTCGTGACCGCAGGATCCAATGTCACGGGCTTTGCGAACAAGGTCGTGCTTGGTGATTCCAGCGATAAGTCGCCGGCGCTGGCCTCCTTCGCCGGGAAGCTTTTCATCGCCTGGAAGGGAAGCGGCAACGACAATCTCAACCTGATGTTCTCGGAGGACAACGGCAGGACCTTCGGCCACAAGCACATCTCGGGCGAGACGAGCCCGCGCGCGCCTGCGCTTGCCATTCTTCTCAACGATCTGTGGATCTCCTGGAAGGGCGACGGCAACGACCAGCTCAACATCGCCGTCGTCGGCTTCAACGGCGCGGCGATTGCAGGCTTCGGCAGCAAGCTGATCCTCGACGAGACGAGCCCCGAGAGCCCGACCATCGCAGCGTTCATGGGCGACCTATTCATCGGCTGGAAGGGCTACGGCAACGACAATCTCAATGTCTCGGGCCTGCCCGGCTACCACGTCAATGTGCTCGACGTGAACACCGGCTCTATCAAGAGCTCCACGCCGCTCTCCGACCCCGGCGCGGCCGGACGGCCGACCTTCAACGGCGCAGTGCTGGATCAGCGGGGCGCCCTGAACGTCGCGCAGGGCTTCGTTTACGCGACCTTCGCCGACTTTCTGGCCTTTGATAAGGGCGACTATCACGGCTGGCTCGTCGGCTGGCAGGCCAACAACCCCAATATTCAGACCTTCGTCCCGACCACGAAGACGATCATCGGGGGCGGCGCCTGGGGGCCGGGCGGTCCCGCCGCGGGACCGGACGGCTCGCTTTATGTCGCGACCGGGAATGGCGGGACAGACGGCAATTATTGGCATAGCATCAACGGCGGCGGCCGACTCGGAAATAAGGCTACGTTTGGCGACACGAGCCCGAAAGCGCCCGCGCTTGCCGTCCATAATGGGATGCTCTTCATCGCCTGGAAGGGCGACGGCAACGACCAGCTCAATGTCGCGCAGGTGGTCGTGACCGGCAATCGCCCGACCGGCCTCGTGAACAAAGTCGTGCTCGGCGACACGAGCCCCGTCAGCCCCGCGCTTGCGTCGCTGAACGCTCGACTCTATCTCGCCTGGAAGGGCGACGGCAATGACAACCTCAATGTGATGTCCTCCGGCGACAACGGGCACAGCTTCGGCGGCAAGTTCACCTCGCCGGAGACGAGTCCCGAGCCGCCCGCCCTCTGCGCCCATAACGGGCGCCTTTTCATCGCGTGGAAGGGCGACGGCAACGACCAGCTCAATGTCGCGCAGGTCGTGACCGCAGCGGCCAATGTCACGGGCTTTGCAAACAAGGTCGTGCTTCACGACACGAGCCCGAAGGCCCCGGCGCTCGCCTCGTTCAACGGGCGGCTCTACCTCGCCTGGAAAGGCGACGGCAATGACAACCTCAACGTGATGTTTTCGGAGGACAACGGATCAACCTTCAAGAACAAGTTCATTTCCGGCGACACGAGCCCCGAGGCGCCGGCGCTCTGCGCGCATCACAACGGTCTCTATCTCGGCTGGAAGGGCGACGGCAACGACAACCTCAATGTCGCACAGCTGTTCTGGTTCGAGGGCGCGGTGCGCGGCGTGGACAAAGTCGTCCTCTCCGACACGAGTCCGGCCAGCCTGGCGCTCGCTTCCTTCAACGGCATGCTGTTCGTGGCTTGGCGTGGTAACGGTAACGACCAGCTGAACGTCATGCGTCTCGCCAGCCAAGGCGAGATCGGCGACTTTCAGGAGTCGGTGGTCCGCTTCAACATCGATGGACGAGTCGCTTTCGTCACCGATTGGTACACGCCGCTCGACGCGAATGTCCTCGACGCCACCGATGAGGACATCGGCGGGTCCAGCCCGTTGGTCCTGCCGCCAATCGGAGGGCTGGAGATGGTCGTGGTCACGGGCAAGGACGGCCGCGTCTACCTGCTCAACCGCAATGATCTCGGACGGCTGGGCGGCGCGCTGTGGCGGTCCAACGTTTTCGGAAGCGAAAGTAAATGCTGCGCGTCCTACTTCCATACGCAGGCGGGAGACGATCTCGTCTATGTCATCGGCGGCGGTAAGCCGGGCCTCGCGGCATTCAAGGTTGTGGTTCACAGCGCCGCCGAGGCTGGCTTGCGCCCGCTCTGGAAGGCGGGGTCGCCGGAGGGCATTAATCTGGGCGATTTCCCCGGCTCGTCGACGACGCAGAGCTTCCCCGAGGGCGAGGCGGTGGTCTGGATCGTGGACGACACGATTCCGGCGCTTCGCGGCTTCGACGCCAAGACCGGCAAGGAGCTGTTCAATTCGTCGGTTCATGGCGGCGGCTCGCTCGGCGGCATCGCGCATTTCCCGCCGATCGCCTGCGGTTCGACGAATGTGCTGATCGGACTTGCGAATGGCTTCGCCGTCTACGGATCGCCGGACGCGCTGTTGGTGGCATGAACCGCTTTGCAAATTGCAATTTGGTAGGGGAACAACATGACGCAGAAAAACGAGAAGCTCGTCCTCGAGAACGATAAGGTCAGGGTGCTGCGCCGCCATCACAAACCGCACGAGGCCCAGGGCGAGGCGTCGCGGGGCGATAGACTGATTATCTATCTCGAGGATGGCCGCGTGACGCGCACCGAAGGCGGCAAGCGCGAGGAGATCGCGCATTCCGCAGGCGACGTGGTCTGGCGGCCAAAGTCCCGCCACGTGATCGAGAACGCTGGCGAGGGCGTGAATGAGGTGCTCATTGTCGAGCTGAAGTAGGCAATTGACGCCAGCATTTGGCGCCTCACGACCGAGGCGTCAATTTCGCATAACCGGTCATTATGGAACTGCGCGGGAAGGTCCGCTCGTGGCGCATTGCCGACTTCGACCTCGCCTTCCACCAAAGCCTGTAATGGACTCTGAGCGTTAGATGTTGACCCCTCGTCAGTTACTCGACTTCGCAGCCATAGCAGTCCTCAGGGCCTCAGCGGCCTTGACAACCTGGTCTTGAAACTGGGGCGACTTGGCTACACCGTCAGTCCCTCCGGCGTCGCGGAACATTTTTATGACAGCATCTATATCTTGTCTGAGCTCCCCTTCATCGACCGCCTTGTTTTTCCATCCCGTCACGGCGTGCGACAAGTTATAGAAGTGTTTGGCGCTAATATACGCCAAAATATGATAAACGACGTCGTTACGAAACCGCGATCCCTCATTTGGATATTCTTTTATCAAATGACTTAATTATTGCACGTTTTGCTAAAATAACATTCTTAAAAGCGTCTAGAGGATAGCTCTCCGAAAACAGTGATTGGTAATCATCATCGGATTTTAGCAGTGAATTCGGTCGACCGCGTGCATCGCCAGCCCTGAACAGCAGGGCAGCCATCAATGCCTGCGCCATCTCGGCCAGAGTTACAATCGTCGGGCGCGTCTTTCCCATGTTCTTGTATTGATTTTTTCGCCTCTCGTAATATAGACCAGCTGCTTTTAGGTGATCCTCAATGTTGCGATGAACAGTGTCCATTCCTCTGAGATAGGGTTTGGGGATATTTGTCTGGCTGTTCGTTGCCTTAATTATTTCATCCCGAACCTGCTCACTAGGCGGAACGATTATTTTCATTAAAATGATTTGAGATCTTCTCTTCTTCTTGACCTCTTCGTCGACGACAGTATCCGTCATGAACTCAAAAATCACGTTGGACGTTTGCAGGCCATTGACGAGCAGAGGCTCGCTCAAGGCAAGCCTCCTCCCCTTCTGATCAATCGAAGAAGCGACAATCGTAACGCCATTATTCAACCACCAAAAATTTTCGTCGTCGCGCAAGGTTTCAAGCGTCGCTCTGATTGCGTCATTCACTTCGGTTTTTCCAAGGAAATCGCGGACATTGGCATCAAAGAGCCCTCTGATCAAATTCCCCTTCACATCACTCAAGAATGAGACGAGCGCCTCCAGCGATACCAAGCACGCGAACGAATCTCCGCTGTCGGATGATAGAGCTTGTAGAATCTCTAGGTCCCTCGTTCGCGTCCTCGGAACACGTGACATCTCAATGAGGTTTTGGGCCCCAACGAAGATCACCTCGACATTCGGGGTGGCCGCTAGGGTTGCTAGGACTGCAACGCTTTGGCTGTAGCCTGCACGGTATCATGGATATTTTCGGTGCTGGCTTTCGTCGCATAGTAGACACGCACACGGATATTAGCGGTGCGGCCAGCTGAGGCGAGGAGAACTTTCCGAGCCAGCGCGAATTTATCCTGTAGAGTCTGACTGTATTGACTTAGGTAGCTTGAATAATCCCTCTTAAGATCGATGAGATCAGCTACTGTTGAGCGAATAAGCTTAAGTGGAGTCGCCGCAAAGCTGTCTGTATTTTTTGATTGAATTATGATTATATCGATCTCTAACGGACCTTTTTCAGGTATATGCCCGCTATCATCCCCTAAAACAGCTCCATTTACCAATATATATATAACGCGTCGATTTGACCATCCCCGTTGCCATCTGTGTCGCCGGCATCAATTTCATCAACACTGAGATCAAATGGCTCAAGTAGAAGCGAGTTCGCTATGTTAGCAAAGGCTTCCGACTTGTCTGTTAGGCCTAATTCTTTTGCACGCTCGTCAACTACATTTTCTATCAGCGCCTTATAAGTCTCGTTCGACATTACGTTTAGTCCGGCCTTGCTAAATCCCCGCACCGCGACAAGCTAGGCACTTCTTTCGCGGGGCCAAATGCTGCGACTCAGACGGTATACCTTCAGCTCACGACTTGGAAAGCCCCGATGAGCTGCGCTGGAAAGATGCTGATTCAACCATAGATTGCCGCGGCCGCGTGCACAGGGTGTCGATGGCTAGCCGCAGAGCAGGCGGTGACTCTGGTCCAGTGAGTGCCGAGAAACGACCAGCTTCTGCCGATAGCGCCGGTCGCCCAAATCCCGAAAATCGCGCAATTTCAATATGATGGTGGGCGGCACAGGGATTGAACCTGTGACCCCTCGCGTGTGAAGCGAGTGCTCTCCCGCTGAGCTAGCCGCCCATTTTTCCTTCTACATCAAAGACTTACGATTCGCCAGCCTTGGTCTTAGCATATCCGGTGTGAAGGGAGTGCTCTCCCGCTGAGCTAATCGCCCGTCGCGTTGGACGCGGAGAACCCTCCTGTAAGAGAGGGCGGGGCGTTCCGTCAAGTGCGCGTGAAGGCGGAAGGCGGGAGAATCGACTCCGCCGCCGCCCACAGCTCGTCGAAATGCGAGATCACCCGATCCGGCGCGAACTCGGTCACGGGGATCTCCGTATAGCCGAAATCGACAGCCACCACCGGCGCCCCCGCGCCTTTGGCGGTGTCGATGTCGGTCTTGGAGTCGCCCACCATCACCGCCCGCGCCAGGTCCCCGCCGGCGGTCTCTATCGTCAGCTCCAGGGTGCGCGGGTCGGGCTTATGCATGGGGAAGGTGCCGCGCCCGCAGATCGCGGAGAAACGATCGGCGGCCCCGAGCTTCTCCAACAGCAGCCGGGCCATCCGCTCGGGCTTGTTGGTACAGACCGCGAGCTTGAAGCCGGCGTCCCCGAAGCGATCGAGCGCCGCCAGCGCGCCGGGAAACAAGCGGCTCTCGTCCGCGATATGGGCCTCGTAATGGGCCAGAAACTCGACGACAAGCGGCTCCACCCGATCCGGCGGCAGCGGCGCACCGCTGAGGGCGAAGCCGCGCTCGATCAGCGCCCGCGCCCCCGCTCCCACAATGCTGCGCGCCGAAGCGGGCGGAGCCAGGGGCAAGCCCTCGCGGGCCAGAAGCACATTGAGGGTGGCGATGAGATCGTGGGCGGTGTCCGCCAAAGTGCCGTCGAGATCAAAGACGAGAATGGGCGCGCGCTGGGTCATGCGCCAGGGCCTAAAGGGCGCGCGCATGGGGATCAAGCGTCGTGACGCAATTTTCGCGCTGATGAGCCGCGTGTAGACTGCCGGCGCCGATTCGCGACAGGAGAGAATGAATGCGTCTTTCGCAATTTTTCCGCCAGCGGCGCCTCTTGCTGGCGACGCCGCTTTTCCTTGCTTCGCTCCTGCCGGCGGACGCGGCGCCGGCTGCCGGCAATTACGAATTCCTCGCCGCCCCGCAGACTGACCTCAACCGCGTCTTCCGCCTGGACAAGGCGACGGGCGAAATCGGCGCCTGCCAATATGGCCTGAAGGAAGGCTCGACGATCGGCGTCACGCTCTGCTATCCGCCCGGCGAAGGCGCCAAGGCCGGCACTTTCAGCGAATATGCGCTCGTCGCCTCGCGCCATACCGGCGAAGGCGGCGTCTTCCGCGTCGATCTGCGATCCGGCATGATGTCGATCTGCTTCGTGCTCAATGAAAGCTCGGTCGTCTGCACGCCACAGGCAAAGTAAGAGAACGCGCGCAGGCCCTCGAACAGCGCCAGGGCGAGGGAGATGACGGCATGAAGCCACTGGCGCAGGCGAAGATGACTGAATTCGCGGGCGTTCGCTTCGTTCTGACGGACATGGACGAAACGCTGACCTACCGAGGCCGCCTCTCCGCCGACACATATGCCGCGCTGGAGCGGTTGCGCGGCGCCGGCGTGACGGTCATCCCGGTAACTGGCGCTCCCGCGGGCTGGTGCGATCAGATGGCGCGCATGTGGCCGGTCGACGGCGTCATCGGCGAGAACGGCGGTTTCTTCTTCCAGCGCGATCCCAGCGGGCACGAGATCAGGCGGATTTTTTGGCATCCGGACGCGACGCGCGCGGAGGTCGCCGCCCGCTTGCAGGCGATTGCCGTCGCCGTGCAAGGCGCGCTCCCGCAGGCGCGGCTCGCGCAGGACCAGCCATTCCGCCTGACGAGCGTCGCCTTTGCGCGGCCGGACGACCCCGCTCTTTGCGACAAAATTCTTTCCGCACTGAGGGACGCCGGCGCAGATGCGACGGTCAACAACCTCTGGGTTCTTGGCTGGATCGGCGGTTACGACAAGCTCGCAATGGCGCGTCGCATCCTCGCCGAAACGTTCCGTCTCGACATCGACGACGATCGCGACGCGGTGCTCTATTCCGGCGACTCAACGAATGACGCGCCCATGTTCGCCTTTTTCCGTCACACGGTCGGCGTCAGCACTGTCCGCGATTATTTGTCGGAAATCCCGACGCCGCCAGCCTGGATCACGCAAGGCCCGGGCGGCGCTGGCTTCGTTGAAATCGCCGACGCGGTGCTTCGGGCCAAAAACGCGCTCGAGTGAATGCGGCGGGCCCGAGCGCGCCATTGCTGCAGCGACGATTGATTTTAGGCGCGTAAGCTCCTATTCGCGGGTTTTGCCGCCTCTCCTGCGGCGCGGGATCACACCATGTCGCCCTTTTCCGCTGACGCCATGAAGCGCGCCGCCGCTGAAGCGGCGCTTCAATCGGTCACCCACGGCATGCGCCTTGGGCTCGGCACCGGCTCCACCGCCGCGCATTTCGTCGACCTGCTCGGCGCCCGCGTGCGCGAGGGTCTGGAGGTGGTCGGCGTGCCGACCTCCGAGCGCACGCGCCTCCAGGCCGAGGGGCTCGGCATCACGCTCTCGACGCTCGATGAAACGCCGGAGCTCGATCTCACGATCGACGGCGCCGACGAGTTCGACGCAGCGCTGCGGCTGATCAAAGGCGGCGGCGGCGCTTTGCTGCGCGAGAAGATCGTCGCGGCGGCCTCCAAGCGCATGTTCGTCGTCGCCGACGCGACGAAGGAAGTCGAGACGCTCGGCGCCTTTCCCCTGCCCGTCGAGATCGACCGCTTCGGCGCGCTCTCGACAAGGCTGCATATCGAGCGCGTCGCGCGAGGCCTTGGGTTAGAGGGCCCGATCACGATGCGCATGAGCGCGCCGGAGACGCCCTATCTCACCGACGGCGGGCACTATATCTACGACTGCGCCTTCGGCGCCATCGATGCGCCGGAGACGCTCGCCGAGCGGCTGCAGGCCATTCCCGGCGTCGTCGACCACGGCCTTTTCATCGGCCTCGCCACGGCGATCTTCGTCGCCGGCAAGGATGGCGTGCGCATCGTCGGCGACGTGACAGGCGGCGCGCTATGAGCGGCTTCGATTACGATCTCATCGTCATCGGCGCGGGCTCCGGCGGCGTGCGGGCCGCACGCGTCGCGGCGAGCCATGGCGCCAAGGTCGCCATCGCCGAGGAGTTTCGCGTCGGCGGCACCTGCGTCATCCGCGGCTGCGTGCCGAAGAAGCTCTATGTGCTCGCGAGCCGCTTCAAGGACGACTTCGAGGACGCCAAGGGCTTCGGCTGGCATGTTGGCGAGACCTCTTTCGACTGGCCGACGCTCGTCGGCGCGAAAGAGAAGGAGATCACCCGCCTCTCCGGCCTTTACGAGCAGACGCTCGGCAATGCGAAAGTAGAGTTGATCCGCGCCCGCGCGACCATCGCGGGCCCCAACGCCGTGCATTTCTCCGACGGACGCACGGCAAGCGCGCGC
This sequence comes from Methylocystis sp. MJC1, assembly GCF_026427715.1. Lineage (NCBI taxonomy): Bacteria > Pseudomonadati > Pseudomonadota > Alphaproteobacteria > Hyphomicrobiales > Methylocystaceae > Methylocystis > Methylocystis sp. MJC1. Next base: position 3,126,403 of record NZ_CP107558.1, read on the forward strand.
TACATCCTCGTCGCGACGGGCGGCGCGCCTGTGCTCGCGCCGCATATTCCGGGCCTCGAATGGGGTCTTTCATCGAATGAAGTTTTCGACCTGCCGACCTTCCCGCAGCGGCTGCTGATTGTCGGAGGCGGCTATATCGCCGTGGAATTCGCCAGCGTCTTCGCGCGGCTCGGCGCGCAGGTCTATCTCGCCTATCGCGCCGATCTGCCCCTGCGCGGATTCGACGAAGACTTGCGCAAGCGCGTCGCCGAAGCGCTGACCTCGGCCGGCGTCGCGCATCACGCCGGCGCGCTGCCGATCCGCATCGACAAAAGCGCCAAGGGCTACGCGGTTTCCATGAGCGACGGCGAGACGCGCGAGGTCGACGCCGTGCTGGTCGCCACCGGCCGCCGGCCGCTCACGCAAAATCTCGGGCTCGAGCGCGCAGGCGTGGCGACGCGCGAGAATGGCGCGATCATCGTCGACGCGCAGTCGCGCACCAATGTGCCGTCGATCTATGCGGTGGGCGATGTGACGGACCGCATCAATCTCACTCCGGTGGCGATCCGCGAGGGCCATGCTTTCGCGGACACGGTCTTCGGCGATCTGCCGACAACGGTGAACTACGACAATGTGGCGAGCGCCGTCTTCACCACGCCGGAGGTGGGCACTGTGGGGCTGACCGAGACGGCCGCCCAAGAGAAATACGCCGCGCTGGATATTTACGAGACGAGCTTCCGCCCCATTCGCGCGACGCTCTCCGGCCGGGCCGAGCGCATCTATATGAAACTCATCGTCGAGGCCGAAGGCCAGCGCGTCGTCGGCGCACATATTTTCGGCCCCGAGGCGGGAGAGATGGCGCAGCTCCTCGCCATTCCGCTCAACATGGGCGCGACCAAGCGCGACTTCGACGCGACCATGGCCGTCCATCCGACGGCAGCCGAAGAGCTGGTGACGATGCGGGCGCCAGCGCGGAAAATCGGCGAGAAGGGTAGCGGAAGCTAATCCGCGGCCCGCCCCTCTCCCCGCGTGCGGGGAGAGGAGTAAAACGCGGCCTTCATCGAGAATTCGCAACCGGTGGTTCCGGGGTCGCGCCGTCTCGAATTTTCCTCTATAAGCGCCTTTCACGCCGAAGCCGTGGCCTCAGCGGGCCATAGACTCGCCGCGGCTGATTTTCGTGGAGTTTAAAAAAGTGGAACGCTGGACGCCGAGCAGTTGGAGGAATTTGCCGATCGAGCAGACGCCGGTCTATCGCGACCAGGCGGCGCTCGCGGATGTCGAAAGGCAGCTCGCCGGCTTTCCCCCGCTCGTTTTTGCCGGCGAGGCCCGCAATCTGAAGCGCCAGCTTGCCGATGTGGCGGCCGGCAAAGCTTTCCTGCTTCAGGGCGGCGACTGCGCCGAGAGCTTCAACGAGCATTCGGCCGACAACATCCGCGACTTCTTCCGCGTTTTCCTGCAGATGGCGGTGGTGCTGACCTATGCGGCGGGCTCGCCCGTGGTCAAAGTCGGCCGCATCGCCGGGCAGTTCGCCAAGCCGCGCTCCTCGCCCCTCGAAAAGAAGGGCGATCAGGAGCTGCCGAGCTATCGCGGCGACATCATCAACGACCTAGACTTCACGCAAGCGGGGCGCGAACCCGATCCGCAGCGCCAGCTGCTGGCCTATCGCCAGTCCGCCGCGACGCTCAATCTGATCCGCGCCTTCGCGGCCGGCGGCTTCGCCAATCTCGAAAATGTGCATCGCTGGATGCTCGGCTTCGTGAAGAACAGCCCGCAATCCGCGCGCTATCAAAAGCTCGCCGACCAGATCACCGAAACGCTCGGCTTCATGCGCGCGATCGGCCTCGATCCGGAGCATCATCCCGAGCTGCGCGGGACGGATTTCTACACCTCCCACGAGGCGCTTCTGCTCTGCTATGAGCAGGCGTTGACCCGCGTCGATTCCACGACGGGCGATTTTTATGCGACCTCCGGCCATATGCTGTGGATCGGCGATCGCACGCGCCAGGAGCATGGAGCGCATGTCGAGTTCATGCGCGGCATCAAGAACCCGATCGGCCTGAAATGCGGTCCCAGCCTGACGCCGGACGGACTGTTGCGCCTCATCGACGCGCTTAATCCCGACAATGAGGCCGGACGGCTGACGCTCATCTGCCGCTTCGGCGCGGACAAGATCGGCGACGCCATGCCCGCGCTCGTGCGCGCCGTCTCCCGCGAGGGCCGCAATGTCGTGTGGTCCTGCGATCCGATGCACGGCAACACGATCAGCGCCGCCGGCTATAAAACGAGGCCGTTCGACCGGATCATGTCGGAAATCCGCGGCTTCTTCGAGGTCCATCAGGCTGAAGGCAGCTATGCCGGCGGCATCCATCTAGAAATGACCGGCAAGGACGTCACCGAATGCACCGGCGGCGCCCGGGCCATTTCGGAGAATGACCTGCGCGACCGCTACCACACCTATTGCGACCCGCGCCTCAATGCGGAACAGGCCATCGAGGTGGCCTTCCTTGTGGCCGAGCTGCTCAAGGCGGAGCGGATTTCCCGCGGCGTCCCGGAGCAACACGCGGCCGAGTAAAAGCACGCGGGCGCCGCCCCTAAGGGCGGCGTCAAGCCGCCACGCTATATCTCTCCCCACCCGTCGCCACTCCGCTAAGATGCCAGTGGCGACGATGGGGAAAGGGATGGGGCTGGCGGACATGAGCGTTCGGGATAACGACGACCCTTTCGATCTGCAGCGCTTCATCGAGGCGCAAAAGGGCTCTTACGCGCAGGCGCTCTCCGAGCTGCGCGCCGGGCGCAAAACCAGTCATTGGATTTGGTACGTCTTTCCCCAGCTGGCGGGCCTCGGCTTCAGCCAGGCGAGTCGCTTCTATGGGCTGTCAGGGCTCGACGAAGCCCGCGCCTATCTCGCCGATCCAATCCTTGGCCCGCGGCTGCGCGAGTGTGTGGAAGTCATGCTGGCAAGCGGCGATCGAAACGCGGAGGACGTGCTGGGCTCCACCGACGCAATGAAGTTCCGCTCGTCGATGACGCTCTTCGCACGCGCCGCGTCGGAGGAAGCGCTTTTCACGCAGGCATTGGCGCGGTTCTTCGACAGCGAAGATGATCCGAAGACGATCGAACTGCTAAAAGAAGAAGGGCGCTGAATGCGCCCTTCTTTTATCCTGCCTGTAAGAGCGGCGTCAGCCCACCGTATCCTCAACCTCGCGCACGGTCATGGCGTTGCCATGCCAGACGAAATCATCGAAGAGAAGCGCATCGACGAACATCACCGGCAGGAGCAGATCGCGCATGATCAGCGCGAAAGGCGTGCGCCAGTCGAACGGGAAGCGACAAACGCGCGCCAACCACAATTCGCCGCCATGCAGCGAGCCGACGATCGCCGCGGCGGTCAGAGCCGCGGCGGCGGCGTCGCCGCCGAACTCCAGCGCAGCATAGGCGCCGAACACCACCGCCGCGAAGCTGCCGTTCATGAACTCCGGCGCGTAATGGGCGGGGAACGTCACGCGGCGCAGGCGCGCCCAACGGACATGGCGGGAATAGACCTCATGCGCCGTGCGCTGGCCGAGCGGCTGCTCGAAAGGCATGTCGACGAGGCGCACCCGCATGTTCTGCGCGCGGATGACCTTGGTCGAGGCGGCGTCCTCGGCGATCTCGGCGCCGAGCGCGCGAATGCCGCCGGCGCGGTCGAGCACCTCGCGCCGCCACATCATATTCTTGCCCTGGGCGAAGCCCGCGCCGATCGCCTCCGCGCCATATTGCCAGCGCGCCTGGAAGGTGTTCAGGATCGCGCATTCGACCGCGCCCCAGAAGCCGACCGGGCGCGAGCCGATCGGCATGGAGACGGTCATCGCCGTGTCCGGCCGGAAGGCCGCGAGCATGGTCTGCACATAATCACGCGGCGGCAAAGCGTTGGAATCCGCGAGGATCACGTAATCGTAGCGCGCGGCTTCCCAGCCCTTGACGCAATTGTTGAGCTTGGGATTGGCGCTGACGTAATCATCGCCGATGAGCAGCTTCGCCTCGCGTTCGGGATGCGCCTTGATCAGCCGCTCGACGAGCGGAATGATCGTATCGCTCGGAGACTGCACGCAGAAGATGATTTCATAATGGGGATAGTCGAGCTCGAAGGTGGCGCCGAGCGTCTCTTCCGAGAAGGTCTCGACGCCGCGCACGGGGCGCACGATGCTGACCCAGGGCGCATCGGCCGGAGCCGGCATATTCCGCTCGCGGGCGCGGCATTTGCGGCCCATGAGCCACATGCTGGCGAAGTTGAGGACGAGGATGAAGGCGCACCATCCGGCGCAGATATAGGCGAGGATCATCGAGATTTTCGGCTCACGCGTCGACTTGGGCGGATTGGCGGCGCAGGCGAAGGCTGGCTTCGGTCTGACGGTTGGCGCGGCGTGCGAGGCCGGGACGCGGCCAGCTCAATATTCCGACTGACAAATACGCCGGCTCTTGGCAAAAGGGTTGCGGCGCGAGAATCTTTTCCCGGCTCCCGCTTTGCGAAAACTCCTGACGAAGCTTCCTCATGACCTCTCCGATCGTCCGTTTCGCGCCGTCCCCGACAGGCCGCATCCATATCGGCAATGCGCGGGTCGCGTTGTTCAATTTTTTATTCGTCACAATGCAACATGGACGATTCATACTGCGGTTCGATGACACTGATTTCGCCCGATCTACCGAGGAATTCGCGCGGGCGATCGAAATCGATCTAGCTTGGCTCGGCGTCGTTCCGGACGCGGTTTTCAGGCAGTCCGAGCGCGTTCCGCTCTACGAGGCCGCAGCCGCAAAATTGCGCGACGAGGGCCGCCTCTATCCCTCTTACGAGACGCAGGAGGAGCTGGAAAAGCGCCGCAAGATCCAGCAGGCGCGCGGTCTGCCGCCGATTTACGACCGCGCCGCGCTGCGCCTCTCCGACGCCGAGCGCGCAAAGCTCGAGACAGAGGGCCGCCGTCCACACTGGCGCTTCAAGCTCGCGCCGGGCGTCGCCGAATGGAACGACCTCATTCGCGGGCCGGCGCATGTCGATTGCGCGGCGCTGTCCGATCCGGTGCTGATCCGCGAGGATGGGAGCTTCCTCTACACCCTGCCCTCGGTCGCCGACGACATCGACATGAAGATCACCCATGTCATCCGGGGCGAGGACCATGTGACCAACACGGCTGTGCAGCTCCAGCTCTTTGCGGCGCTCGCCCCCGAGGCGCCGCCGCCCGCTTTCGCCCATCACAATCTGCTGATCGGCGCGAGCGGCGAGGGTCTTTCCAAGCGCACGGGCTCGCTCTCCATCGCCTCTCTCCGCGAGGAGGGTTATGAGGCCATGGCGGTCGCCGCGCTCGCGACCCTCACCGGCTCCTCCGACAATGTGCAGGCCGTGCGCTCGCTCGCCGAGCTGGGGCAGCATTTCGATCTCGCCCATGTCTCGCGCAATCCCGCGCGCTTCGACCCCGACGATCTCGCGACGCTGACGCATCGCACGCTCGCGCTTTTCGAGTTCGAAGATGTGCGCGAACGTCTCGCCGCGCTCGACGTGGTCGGCCATAAGGCGGAGCCGCTGTGGCGCGCGGCGCGCGGCAATCTCTCGACCTTCGATGATGTTCTGAAATGGTGGCGGGTAGTCGAGGGCGAGATCGAGCCGGTCCGCGAGGACGCGGACTTCCTCGCGCAGGCCGCCGCGCTTCTGCCGCAGGAGCCCTGGGACGAGACGACTTGGTCCGCCTGGGTCGGCGACGTGAAGACGGCGACGGGCCGCAAGGGAAAGGCGCTGTTCCACCCGCTGCGCCTCGCGCTCACCGGCGAAGAAAGCGGGCCCGAGCTCGCTGCGCTATTGCCGCTGATCGGGCGTGCGACGGCGTTCGCGCGCCTTGCCGGGTGAGAGGGTCCATACGTATTTTTGGTCAACTGGTTCGTTGTCATTCCGGACGCTCGCAACGCGAGCGATCGGACTCCAGAGCAGAATAGCGTTCTTGTGCCTTTTAGATTCCCGGCCGGGCTGTCGGCCCGCCGGGAATGACAGATACCAATGCGATCTATCCAAGCGGGAATTTTATGCAGTTCACCGCAGCACGGAAACTCCGAACAAATAGGGATGCAGCAGGAGGAGCAGCACGTAAAGCGCCGTTCCGGCGCCGAGCGCGATGGCGTCGCCCTTCGTGAAGGCGTCGAGGCGTGGCGCGCCGAGGTCGCCGCGCCGCTTGACCGCGATGCGGTCATAAACGCCAAAGCCCAGGAACGAGCCGAAGAGCAGCATGCCGCCGAGGTCGCCGTTGACCAGAAGATGCGCCGTCGCCCAGCTCTTCAGCGCGACGAGCGTCGGATGACGCAGCCAGCCCCTGATGCGCGAGGGCGGCGCGCGGCGGCTGGCGAGCGCCACAAAGGCGATCCACACCAGCGGCATGGCGAGATGGCGCGTCCAGGACGGCGGGTCCCAGATCTGGATGAGTCCTTCGGCGCGATAGCGCGAAAAGCCCCAGACGATCAGCACGAGACCGAGAAGCGCGACAAGCGAATAGGCGCCCTTATAGGCCTGCAGGCCATATTGCGCGACGAGCTTGCCGCGCGCGCCGCGCATGGTCGAAAAGACATGAACGCCAATGAAAAGCGCTATGCCGAGAATAAGAACGAGCATGTTCGATTGGCTCCTCGCCGGTTGGCTCAAATATGAATTTCTATGTGCGCTTGCTCAAAAACACCGAACTTGCGCTTCGGCCTGGGCGCGGCGCAGGGTTTCCAGCGTATCGCGCGCGGCGCCCGTGCTGCGCATCATCATGCCGATTTGCCCCGCCTGCTGATTGACGCTCGCGACCGTTTCCGCGGCGACATAGCTGTCATAAGACAGGATGCTCGCGATGACGTCGACGGAACAGGAACATTGCTCCAACGAAAGCCGCGTGTCGCCATTTGCTTTCATGCAGCCGAACACATAATCGGCGCGCGCCGAGGTGGGGTAGTCGTTTATATCGGCCGCCGCCGCTGGCGCAGCCACGATCAAGAGCAAGGCGAGCAGAGGACGCATCGCGCTTTCCTATCCTAAAGAAGCCTGTTTGGTAGTGTATCGCTTCCCCTTCACGACAACCAGCGCTCCGCTGGCCAGCGTGACGAGAAGCCGGCGTGATGTCATTTGCCCGTCACCATGCCCCCCTAAACCGGGCTAAGAACGCGCTGGGCGACAGCTTGGTGAGTTCTAAAGCGCCGGGCCGGAGGTACGCCCGGCGTTTTTTTTGCCGGGCCCTTGCGAGATTCTCGCATTAGCAAAGGCAAAAAGATTTGTTATTTTAAGGCCTTGCGTCAGACCGTCGGAATCGGACATTGTAACCCAGGAGGGGACGATGGTCGGTTCCGTCAGGTTCGCAGGATTTTTTTACAGCGCCCAGACCGGCTTGCAGCGGGATGGCGTCCAGATTCATCTTGGGCCCCAGGCGCGCCAGCTGCTCGAACTCCTTCTCGAGTCGAACGGGTCCGTCGTCTCCAAGGCGGATATCGCGAGTCGGCTCTGGCCCGATCGGCCGCCGTCGGACGATTCGATCGACCGCTGCGCCTATCTTTTGCGCAAACCTTTGAGACAGGCGGGCTTCGGCGACCTGATCGCGACCGCCTATGGCCGCGGCCTCTCCCTGCGCGCGAAGGTGGAGCCCTTCGCGCCCGAGAGCGAGCCGACGCTATCCTTCTCACAAGCCGTCGAGGGCCGCACGCTCGATCTTTGGCGGACGGCCTATGAGCTCGCGGGAACGCATTCCCGCGACGGCTATGCGCGCGCCCAATCGGCCATCGCTGCAGCAGTCGAGAGCGGCTGCGAATCGCCTGCGATCTGGTCGCTTTCCGCCGATATCGCGGCTGGCCGCGTTGTTCGCGGGCATCTGCGGCCCGCGCAAGCGGCGGCGATGATCGAGAACGACGCCGGACGAGCGCTCGCGCTTTCTCCTGATTTTCCTCCCGCTTTGGCGGCGCTTGGCTGGGCGCGCGCCACGCTCGCCGCCAGGCTCGACGAGGGGCTGGAGATGCTCGACAGAGCGCTGGCGCGGGACCCGGATTACGGCAAGGCCCGCGCTTATCGCAGCTGGGCGCTCGCGGGCGGCGATCGGCTGGCGGAGGCGATCCAGAACGCCGAAGCCGGGCTTCGCATTTGCCCTTACGACGAAGGGCTTCTGAGCTTGCGGGCCTGGCTGGAGCTTTGCGCCGGCGATCTCGAGGCGAGCGGCGAATTGGCCCGCCGGGGGCTGCATCTGCGGCCCGACGTGACCTGCTTGCGCATTGTCGCGGCCATCGCCAGCAGCCTATCGGGAAATCACGATGACGCCCAGCAATCGGCCCGATGCGGATTAGAGACAATTCCGAACGACCCGCTGATCCTGGCGGCGCTTTCCTATGTTCTCGCGAGAGCGGGACGGCTCGAGGAGGCTGAAGCAGCCTTTGCCGCCTGCTCGGCCAATGAGGAGGCGGCGCCCCCCCGTTTGTTCGAGACGGCCGCAAAACTCGCCCTCGGCCGCGATGCGGAAGCAAGAGAGTCGCTTCGTCAGGCGCATGACGAAGGGTGTCCCTGGTTCGTTTTCGCGTCGCATGAACCGCGCCTGACGCCCCTGCGCGATGAAATCAGCAATCTGCGCGGTCAGGCTCCGATCGCCGAGGGTGGTTGAAATTTGCCCCGCCGTGGCCTTAATGCCGCGAGGAACATCGCGGCATAGCCGCCCGGCTTGGGGAAATAAGAATGATCGGTCGTCTCAATCACGTCGCTATCGCCGTCGAAAGCGTGGAAAAAGCGTCGGCGGTCTATCGCGACGCGCTGGGCGCGAAGGTAACGGAGCCCGAGACGCTTTTCGAACACGGCGTTACCGTCGTTTTCGTCGAACTGCCGAACACCAAGATCGAGCTTCTGGAGCCCTATGGCGAAAATTCGCCGATTGCCGGCTTCGTCGCCAAATCGCCGTCGGGCGGCATTCATCATATCTGCTACGAGGTCGACGATATCCTCGCGGCGCGCGAGCAGCTGAAGGGCGCCGGCGCCAGGGTTCTGGGCGACGGAGAGCCCAAGATCGGCGCGCATGGCAAGCCGGTGCTCTTCCTGCACCCGAAAGACTTCTGCGGCACGCTGATCGAACTCGAGCAGGCCTGAGCCATGCCCTTCCCTCTTCCCCTCGCTTTGGCGATCTATGTCACGATCTGGTGGATCGTCCTGTTTGCCGTCCTGCCGCTCGGCGTTCGCTCGGCTGAGGAAGCGGGTGAAGATTTGCCGGAAGGGGCCGACCCGGGCTCGCCCGTCGCTCCCCAACTCGCCAAGAAGGCCGCCATCACCACCGTGATCGCGGCGTTTGTCTTCGGCTTGGTCGTTGTCGCGGCGAATTTCCTCGCCGGATAGTTTTTGGGGCGATTAATGCCTGAACGGGCCGAACGGGGTTGACCCGCCCCCCGGCGGCCGGTAGTTGAACGCTAGCCGCGCCAGCGGCAGGCAAGCGGACCGACCCGCCTGCCTACAGCCGCCGCCAGATGTGACGGGGCAAAACGGTTAGAGCGCGTAGCTCAGTCGGTAGAGCATCTGACTTTTAATCAGGGGGTCCTGGGTTCGAGTCCCAGCGCGCTCACCAACAAAATCAAAGACTTGTAGGAAGGAATGCGGGACCATTGGCCCTCCCCTACCGTTTGTGTCGCCACTAAGTCGCCACGGAGAAAAAATTTCCTTAGCCAGGTTGGTTCTCGCTAAGCTTGTCGCTAATGCGGTGCCCTCCGCCAGCCAACCTCGCGGCCGACCGACCGCCAGCCACCCTCAGTTGCGACGCCCGGTCAAAAGCTTTCCGCCGATCCTGATGACGAACGCCGACGCCGAGCCGAGACCGGGCTGATGTGGCAAGGAACTACTGTCTCCCCAACCTCCCCGGCAGGGGCCTGAAGCGCGACGGGGGGCTTCACAGTAGTTCCTTGTTCCTCACCCCCCGGCAGGGGGGGCGCAAATGCGTAGGGCCGGCAGGCTTGATGGTCTTCGATGAAAAATTTTTGGCCAAAAATCCAGAAAGACAACCATTTAACGCGTTATTCGATAATGGATCAGTTTGAAGTTCCGATCATGACCCTGGTTTAAAATTAGGAACGAGATTGTCCGCTCAAATGCACTTAGAGGGGTCAATCCGACAACGAGTAAGACGGGTCTGTTGAGCGATGGTATCAGCCTCAGCCTTTAGCTCGGCCGCAACATCCGCAGGTGACTTAGGTTTAGCTGCGTTTGCTCCAGCGGTGATTACATTGGCAGCGCCAGCCAAACCTGTCGTCTTATTGTAAGATATCTCCGTAATTGTCCCAGCGTCGCTGAGAGCGAGCGCAAATTTTTGTCCTCCAAATAACGCAGATTTTGGCACGGGCAGAGTGTATACGTGGGGCGTTGGCACGCTTACATCTCCCTCCCATATTGGCGTAGAAAGTCCGCCGCCGGTCATAGCCAAGTGGACGTTCGCGACTTGGTTGAGGTCAACATGTATCATTTCTGTCATGTCACCGTCATAGGTCGCGGGCGGCTCCAAAAGGGTTCTTTTCGTAGTTCGAAGCTTTAGATCGATACTAGGAAATATTGGGCGCAATTTTGCGTAAGCGGTTCTTGTTTCTGCTGTGGGCGCAAGTATTTCTCCACCTTTTGCCGGCTTTTGTTTGTAATCTAAAACGGTAGTATATTTAATCGTGGCAGACATCGCACTGACTGTCGCTTTCATTTTGGCACATGCGGGATCCTCTGCGGCTGCGGTAATGCCTAAAGGAGCCAATGCAGTTCCCATTGAAATGGCCGACTTCAAGATCGCCTCGCCTTGCCCGGTCGAGTCAGTATTAATGTTTTTCAGTCTGCCATCGTCGCTAAGCTTTATACCAAAAGTATTATCTGCTAGGGGCGAGTCCATGGACGTAATTCTAATTTCTCGGGGATCCTGGGTACGATCCGCGGAATAATTGTTGGAAGGCGTGACGGCTGTAGAGATCAATGGTACCCCTGCTGAGCAATCTATTGTTTGAATCGCAGTTACTGTAGTTTCTAGCTTTGCAGGATAATACCTATAGGTCACATCAGGCATGACGGAACAGGCAGACATCATCAGAGCTGTAGAGAGAGGAAATACGACCTTTTTCATTATCCTCTCCTCACAACTCCGGTAGCCACTCTTAGGCGCAGATTGTGCGTTGTTTCCGCAAGGGTGTTTAGCCACTCATATCTTCGACGCAATTTATGCACAGACAGCGACGTAATGCTGCCGCCGAAATGCACACTTGTTTAGTGTCATTTGAATTTTCCACAGGAAAGAGCCGACGGATCGGCTGCGGACCCCCTAAAGACGGATCGCGCCTTACGAGCCGCTGTCGACTTGCGGCACGCAATGGAATAGCCCTTCAACCATGGCGAACGAACCAAGACCGGCAGGCGGTCGTGCGACCGCATCGGGCATGAGCTTCCAGGCCGGAGTCGGCGCGTGGTTCGCCGCGCACCTCGCTACGGCGACTCCGCTCGGCATGCGGTTCGGGCTGTCCGCCACCGCGCTGCCCGAAAGGCTCCAGTTTGAGACCGCACAGTTCCTCGACGACATCAAGATGGACCTGTCCGACGGAAGCTTGATCCTCGTCCAATGCAAGACGCGCCCGGCGATGTCCGCCGCCAAGGACGGTCCACTCGCCAATACTGTGACCCAGCTGGCATCGTTCCTCCTCACCAAGCGGAAGGAGGGTACCGAGCCTGACCCTATCAAGGTTGCGGCCGTGCTCGCAGTCACGTCTGACGCGTCAGGCTCGCTCGACGACCTTGAGGAGGCCTGCCGCCACTTCGACCTCGGGGCGAGGTGGGCTGACGCGGTGGGGCGCGTCGGCGCTAGGCAAGGGTCGGCGCTTCGGGTGTTCGCCCAGTGCGCTTGCGCGGCCTGGGAGTTATTGGAGGGGAGCCTGCCGACCGAGACCGACCTTGCGGCGCTCGCGCGCCTACTCCACATCGTGCGTTTCGACGTCAACGACGGCGGAGCCGACCAGCGCGAGGCCGCCAGCTTGATCGGGACCAAGCTGCTCGGGGACGAGGGTGCCGGCAGCGCTGCACTCGCCTCGCTAGGGCTGGTTGTCGACCGGATGACGCGCACGGGGGCGCCTGCCGATCGCAGGGGCCTCATGCAGAGGCTTCGCACTGCCGGGATCGCCGACACCCGCAGCCCGGGTTACGACCAGGATATCCAGCTCCTCGTCTCGAGAACCTCGACCGAGCTGCACCGGCTCGCACGCCACGCGCGGCTTTCGACCTCCCGAGGCGCACCGATCCCACGCGAGTGCCTTTCCGAGTTGGCCGACGCGATCGATGGTGGCAGCCTCCTCGTTATTGGCGAGCCAGGCGCAGGCAAGACCGGCATCCTCGTAACCCACGCCGAGCGCCTCGCCCAGGGAAGCGCGCCGCTGGTCCTACTGTCGGTCGACAGCCTCAGCGGCGTCATGGGCCGCAACATGCTGAGGACCGAGCTCCAGCTCAAGCATGACCTCATCGAGGTGCTGGCGAACTGGCCGGGACGCGAGCCCGGCGTCCTCATCATCGACGTCCTGGATGCCTCGCGTGGCGGGCCGTCCGAGCTGGTGTTCGCGAACCTGATTCAGGAGGGGCTCCAGCGCCTCGGCGAGCGGTGGTCAATCGTCGCGTCGATCCGCACGTTCGACCTCAAGAACGGCACGCGTTTTCGCGCCATCATGGAGGGGGAGCCGCCGTCCGCGACCTTCCGGGACGCCGGCCTCGGCAACGTCCGGCACTTCCTCGTCCCGCGCCTCAGCGCCGACGAAATCGGCTCGCTCGCGCAGTCGGATCCCGAACTCTCGCGACTGGTCGCGGCGGCCCCGCCCCCGCTGCGGGAGCTTCTGCGTAATGTCTTCAACCTATCGCTCGCGGCGGAGCTCGTCAGCGCGGGCGCAACTGCAGAGAGCATCGCGAACATCACGACGCAGTCCGACCTCATCTGGAATTACGAGGACGCTCGGCTCAACACCGACCGCCTCCGCGTCGCCGTCGGCGACACGCTCACTGTGATGGTCAACAAGCGGCGGATCACGGTGCTTCGTTCGCTAATCCGCAACGAGGCCGTCGGGGACTTGGTGCAGAGCGGAGTGCTCGCGCTGGCCGGCGAGCGCATCGCCTTCTCCCACCACGTCCTGTTCGACCATGCCGCCAGCCGGTACTATCTTGAGTGGGACGACACGGACGCGCTGACAGCTCAGGTCTCCCGCGATCCCGCAATCGGTCTGCTGCTCGGTCCCGCACTCCGCTTCGCTGTCGAAAAGGCATGGCGCGAGGGCGGCCTCGGCCATGCCGACACTTGGCGGCTGATCGCGGGGTTGTGCGCGACCGAGGACATCGATCCCATCATCACGAGCGTTGCGTTACGCACCGCGGCCGAGGGCGTCGCCGGCCCCGAGGACGTCGCCGGCCTCCTCGACCTCCTGTGTAACCAGAGAAGCTCGCGCGAGCTCGCCACAGCGCTTGAACGGCTCGCGCGCTTCGTCGGTATGCGTGCGGGTGAGCCGGGTGGGCTGCCGGCCGGTGCGAAGGCAGCCTGGGCGGCCGTCGCGCGCGAAGGCGTTCGCAACCTCGTGGCCGGATGTTCCGACGGCGTGCGCTTCCTGCTGATGACGCTCGCCGACAAGGGTGACTTCGAAGACGACGAATTCGCGGGCACGTACGGCGAGGCGGCGCGCGGCCTCCTCTCCTTCGCGTGGTCTAAAACCCCCGACATGCAGGGGCTTGCCAACCAGGCGATCCGCTTCGTGACAGCGAGTTACGCGTCGGACGTACCTAAGTCCCGCGCTCTGCTAACGCAGATCCTCCAGGATCCGCGCTTCGAGCTCTACGCACACGAGGAGATGCCGTGGCTTGCGGAGGGGGCGGCGACGATCGCCCCAGTCGACCCGGAGTTCGCTTTCGAGATCTACCGCACGATGTTCGGCCGCCAGATCTCACAGGACGGCCACTTCGACGAGAGAGCGAGGATACGGCTGGGCCGACCGCCCAGGCGGGTGAAGCCGACGGCGGGGAGTGGCGCGTATCGCTAGCCGCCCGCATTCTATCCACCGTACCCGACGAGGCACTCGCCACGGCATCAGGGCGTGAGGTGAAGGCCCGCCTAGGCTCGGAGGGCAGGCTCGTCGGAAACCGACCCTTCGTGTCGTTCGAGTTCGGCACTGGCGAGAACTACGACATTGTCGACAGCCTGCTGCGGCACGAGGGCGCGGATCTCTCGAAAGGCCGCGACAAGGCGGTCCGAGAATCGACGCGCAAGCTTGAGGCTATGCTGCACGAGTTGACAGGCGAGTGCGACGCCGCGCAGGTCGGCCAGCTCTGGACGGCGGCAAGGAACGTGCTCGCCATCTTGGACGACGCCTCGGACGGAACGGCTCACGCACAGGTGCAGCAGGCCAGCTGGGGCGCGGTCGGCAACGCCGTCGAGAAGATCGCCGAGGCCAGGGCTTATGCGCCGGATGTCGCCGACCATCCCCGGCTCGACGAAATCACCGCGTTGGTCGACCGGCTCTCGGCGAACCCCTACCCCGAGCCGAGTTCCGGCCTGGACGACGACGACTTACTGGGATGGGGCAACTGGGACGTGCGCGTCTATGCCGCGTCGGCGCTGATAGACCTGTGCCGCCGGTTCGGCGACCGCGACCCGTCACTGATCGACCGCCTTGAGGGGCTGGCGTTCGACCCGGTACCTACGGTCCGCCTCCAGATTGCCCAGTCGCTCAACGCGCTGTGGGACGTGGCCCGCCCGAAGATGTGGGAGCTTGCGACGAGGATCGGCCGCGAGGAGCCCCACCTTGGGGTGCTCGGTTTCTTTGTTGGCGGTCCCCTCAGGCGGATATCCGAGCCCGAGCCCGAACGCGCCGAGGCGATCGCCGACGAGATCCTGAAGCGCCTACCGCGCAAGAACGGCGAGAAGACCGAGCGCGCCCGCGAGCCCGCCGCCGAGCCCATCGCGGGGCTCGCGGCCCGCCTTTGGATCGGCCGGGGCCGATCCGCCGCGCGCGGCTGGATCGATGAATGGATGTTCGACCTCGTTAGCGGCGAACCCTATCTCTGGCCACTCATCTCGACGATCCGGACCGGGCTGTTCGAGACGTACGTTCGTCCCGACGACGAGACCTCCGTCGGCATCCAGCTGCGCTCCAAGGAGCTCGCCGACCAGTTAGCCCAGATCGCGAGCGAGCTGATGCGGGAGAGCCTGAACCAGGTCCAGAGCGAGGATGCGACACTTGAGGACCGCGCCAGGGCCGAGACCCGTTACCAAGTCGCCGCGACGCTGCTCGACCACGTCTCGAACCAGCTCTACTTCGGATCCGGCGTGTTCCGCCATGGCGGGAGCAACCCCGGGGAGGACATCCCGGGTCTCATTGACGGCAAGGCCAAGAAGGCCTTCCTCGACGCCTACTCGGACACGCTCGACGTGATTGGCCACTCAGGCACCGCGCACACCTTGCACCATCTCGTCGAACTTTACGAATACCTAGCCGACGCCGCGCCCGAGATGGTGTTCGACCGGGTAGCTGAGCTTCTCGTCGGCCCCGCCCAGCGCGAGTGGTACCAATTTGAGAGCCTTGGGTCGGACGCGCTTGTCCGCTTGGTCCGCCGCTACCTCGCCGACCACCGCGAGGTGTTTGAGAACACGGCACGGCGCGGCCGCTTGGTGGCCGTTCTCGAACTCTTCTCGGGCGCGGGCTGGCCCGAGGCGCTAAAGCTCCTCTACGAGTTGCCGGACCTGCTGCGTTGAGCCACCGCGCCGACCCGATGGTGTTCGACGCGCGGCTGCGCAGGATCATCGACGACTTCCGCAGGAACGAGAAGCGCATCCGCGACGAATACGCGCGCGGACCCGAGACCTCGCACGTTCCGAAGGAGATGACCGAGCGGGCGACGAGGCGCTTCCTCGTCGACGAGTTCCTGCGCGCCCTCGACTGGGACCCAGGCGACCCGGCGAAGACCGCTGAGGAGGCGCGCACTTGGCATCCCTCCGGCGATTGGCTGTTCCTAGACTATCTCGGTATCGATCCGCAGAGCCAAACGCCCACCGTAATCTTTGAGGCCAAGAAGTTCGACGTCGAGCCGCCCCACGCGGCGCGCGCCGAGAGACCGACGTCGCGGGAGATGCCCGCACTGATTGCGGACGCGATAGACGCCCTGCGGCTTAGCGACGCAACTTCCACACTGCTCGTAGAGTGGGCGGACTATCTCGGCGCGATGCACCGCTATCTACAGTCGATGGATAGCAAGGGACGAGCAAGCCTCCAGCGCGCGGTTATCTCGTCCGGTGGCTGGATGATAGTCTTCGAGAACCCATGCGCGACCTTTCTCGGGGACAATCCGTCCGAGCCCGAGCTGATCCACTGCTTCGTCGGCTTCGACGAGATCCAAGACGGCAGCTACGACATCTTCGAGTTGCTCCACCGCGAGCGACTCGTAGACACACTTCCACCGGCGCTCGATGTCACCGAGGCGCTTGAGCACATCCGGGTTGATCGGATCGAACGCTGGTTTCGGGGGGTGGTCGTCGCGACCTCGGGATCCTCCGGCACGCGTCGGGCGAGCTATCCAACGCGGGCCATCTACCCCGCGCTGATCGTCCGCAGCGGCATCCGGTCGTTCGCCATCGCGGACCTCAATGGGAAGAGACCGGTCGAGGAGCCTCGCTCGGAGGACAGCATCGCCGGTTTCCTGGAGGCGCTCGACCGGGCCGGGACCCGGCTTGAGAAGCAGGTCGCCGCCCTGTTCGGCATTGCAATCGAACCGTCGCTGCTCGAAGATTTCCCCGGCTTCACTCAAGCGCGCCGGACCACCGATCCGCTACGCGGACCGTTCGAGCCGACTCCTGGCTCGACCACAGATATGGCACCGGCCAAGCCCGCGTTGAAGGCGTTTACGAACGTGTCGGACGTGACGATGCGAGAATTCGTGGTCGTCGTCGGCACCGACCGCTTTTACAAGACGGATCGGCAGCATGGGCCCGAGTGCCCTTACCACTACTGGAAGGCGGCGCGCGCGGACGCATTCGCCGAGGTTTCCCCTCACGAAGGCTTCACAACCGATTCGTTCACCGAGGACGGCCAAGACCGTCACTGCGCGCACGCGGGAATGCTGGGTATTCGCGCCGACTTTGGTGGTTGATTGTCTTAAAGGAATCGGATGTCTCCGGTTCGCAAACCGTATCCGTCTGATGTCAGCGACGAAGAATGGTCCCTGGTTGCGCCGTATCTGACGCTGATGGACGAGGGCGCTCCGCAACGTCAGCATTTGCTTCGTGAGCTTTTCAACGGCCTGCGCTACGTTCTGCGTTACGGCATAGCATGGCGCGCCATGCCCAACGATCTGCCGCCCTGGTCCGCAGTGTATCAGCAATCGCAGCGCTGGCTGGCGGCGGGCGTGTTCGAAGAGCTTGCGCAGGACCTGCGCGCCTTGTTGCGCGTCGCCTCCGGTCGCGCCGAGGAGCCAACCGCGGCGATCATCGACAGCCGCACGCTGCGCTCTACGCCGGAAAGCGGTCCACGGGCCGGCTATGACGGCGCCAAGCGCAAGCGCGGCTCCAAGCTGCTCATGGCGGTCGACACGCTGGGGCACTTGCTGGCGCTGCACGTTACGCCGGCGAATGTCGACGACCGCGCCGAGATCGGCAAGCTCGCCGCCGCTGTGCAGGACGCCACCGGCGAGAGCGTCGAGCTTATTTATGTCGATCAAGGTTATACCGGCGAGAAAGCCGCCGAGGCGGCCAAAGCGCAGGGCGTCGAACTCTGCGTGGTCAAACTCTCCGAAGCGAAAAAAGGCTTCGTGCTGTTGCCCAAACGCTGGGTTGTCGAACGATCCTTCGCTTGGGCGACCCGATGCAAGCGGCTGGTCAAAGACTACGAACGCTACGCCGACACACTCGCTGGCCTCCACGTCGTCGCTTTCGCCTGCCTCATGCTCAAACGCGCAGCCGACTTCATAATACAGAGTACATAACACCCTCTAGGTCTCGATTATCTCGATATCTTCTTTTTGCAGCTTCATATTCTTAACTCTCTTAGCCGTAACAGCAATCTTTTTGTGTAACGTATACGTCCTGACGCCAGTTAATGAGACGTCAATGACTTCCAATTTTGCCAAGTTGACTAGATGATCCAGTCGTTCAATTCTCGTGGCGCGCAAATTCAGACTAGTCAATTTAACCAATCGCTCCAGAACGCGCGGTTGCGCGAATTCTGTAGCTGCAAATTCAGCGAATGAAGCGAGAGAAGGTTTTCGAGGCACTAAAAACGGACGGTGAGGTTGCAGACAATCTTAAACGGCCGAGGCTCCGCAATGTCGGGAGCATTAATATGCCGGACAATTTTTGTACCGTGGAAATTCAGATGCTCAATCATTGCATTCGCCTGAAGTGAGGTAATATGTGAGATGGGCGAACGATGGAGCACCAACTCCATCAGCGAAGGTAGATCCTTCACGGATGGCAAATCAGTTATTTTGGTCCCACGCAAGACCAACTTATTCAGGACCTGTAACTCGTCAATACTTGAGCAGCCGGCGAGCATGCCACGGTGCCCTGAGGGACGGCGCGCCGTTCAAGGACTGGGTGTTGCCGTCGGCCATGGAAAAGATCCGCCGCAAGCTCGCGGGGGATGCTGACGGCGATCCGCAAATGGTGAAAATCCTCGCTGCCGTTCTCGACGACGGGCTGCCGGCGGTCGAATCCGCCTGCGCGGGGGCCATGGATCAGGGCGTCCATTCCGCCGACGTCTCATTCGCAACATTTTGGCGCACCGCCGCGATCCCGGGCCGCCGCTGACCATCCTGACGCCGGACGCCCTGAAGCTCCAGCATGCCCCTTTCGCCGATTGCGCAAGATACGGCCAAACTGAGGAGTTCGGGCTGATGATGGAACGCACGCAATCTTCGATCTCATGGCAGAACTCAAACTCTATGGCATGAGGAGCGCCTACGACGAGGTGATGCTGCGGGCGTCAAGCGGCAGCATGAGCCGCCGTAGATCGTGGGCGACCTTCTCAAGGCTGAAATCGCCGAAAAGCACGCCCGCTCGATCAAATATCAAATGACGATCACCAAGCTTCCCTTGGCGAAGGACATCGACGACTTCGACTTCGACGGGGCGAGCGTCAACGAAACCTTGGTGCGCGATCTCGTCAGCGGTGCCTTCGTCAGTCAGCAGCTCGCAGGCGGCACGGGAACCAGCAAGACGCATCCCGCCATCGCCATTGCCAGAAGCTGCATTCGCGCCGGCCTGCGCGGGCGCTTCTCTTCAATACGGTTGATCTCGTCAATCGCCTCGAGGCGGAGACGCGTGCCGGACGCCAGGGGCGCATGGCTGATTATCTCAGGCGGATGGACTTCGTCATTCTGGACGAACTTGACTGTCTGCCCTTCGCACAGGCCGGCGGGCAACTGCTCTTCCATCTCGTCAGCCGGCTTTATGATTGCACCTCGGTGATCGTCACCACCAATCTCGCCTTTGGCGAATGGCCCAGCGTTTTCGTCGACCCCAAGATGACGACCGCGCTGCTCGACCGCCTAACCCATCACTGCGACATCGTCGAAACCGGCAACGAAAGCTGGCGCTTCAAAAACCGCCTGAGGCGACGCCCCGGCAGGCCGCTGCCGTTAACGGCGGAACGCCGGTCGGGCTACGCCCTCCCTCCGTCACGCCGATAACGGCAAACCCGCATCGCAAAGGGGTCCCTTTTCGGCGCACCCCACTTCAATGCTGATTGACTGGCGGACGCATTCGGCGTGGCCATTCTCTGCGGCCACGAGCAGTGGGAAGCCGCCTTGCCTACCGTAGCGGTGCCCCTGGGCTTGGCCGCCACACAAAATAGCCTTGGCAATGCGCTTCGAGCGCTAGGTTGGCGGAACAGCGGAACCCAGAAGTTCGAGGAGGCGATCGCCGCATACCGCGCAGCGCTCGAGAAATACAAGCGCGTTGCGTTCCTCTCGAATGGGCCATGCGCTGCCAGTTCGGCGGCCGGGAACAGGCCTCCGGCCAAACCCGTTAAAGCCCTGTCAGCAACGAAAGTCAGGGTGCCAACTTTGCTTGTCAGGAGTGTCAGGGCGGGATTTTCACACTCCAACTCGCGCCCAGTCGCGCCTTTTACGGCCGTGGAGCCGCAAAGCGCCGGGAAGGACCCGTAGATGTCAACCGGCCTGTCTACTCGCTTGCACGGGGAACCGCCGCGAGGGTGCCCCTGCTGGGGGAACGGACTATTCCATACGGCGTCCGTTGTTAGAGCTCTCGCAGAGAAGCCAAACGCAAAAACGCCCCTGCCCAGTCTCTCTATTTCCCTCGGCTTAGAAACGACGATAGATGGACCGCTCTGCGCCAGTGCCAATCGCATCGTCCGCTCTCGAGAATCTTATCGACGGTCATTAGAGAGGTTGTTGGCACACCTGCCATCCCTCTTCTTCAAGACAAAGAGAGGTATGACAGCCTTAGTGCCCTGATTTTGTGAGCGGTGCCAAGCCTGGCATAGTCAGCATACCTATTTTAGCGATTTTGGATTTTCGTCTCACAAGCTCGGAGACGGCCATCTCATGCACGCATGCGCGAGAAAAAGGTATCTCAGGTTTGACGGGTATGACGTCCATTGGAGCTTCTAAAGACTCCGCTGGCATACCTAATTGTTGGAGGTATGGCCGCTATGCCTACCCTTGTACGTGTTTAGCCAATACCCACACATTTGTGGGCGCGCGCAGATAGTGCAGAAGTGGGTGGACGGGATCGTGCAGCAACGAGACTAAAACGGTCGGAACGCAAGTCCGCGCGCAGCTAGGCTGCGCACGGAGTTAAGTAAAAAAACAGAGGTGGATATTACGGGCGGTCGCTACACCTCGCTGTCTTCGGGAACGCTCTCCGTGTCACCCGGCTCGATCTCCGGCCACTCAAAGCCCTGCCCGAACAGGTCTTGGAAATAGTCACGGCAGTTTTCAAGGCTCGGCAAGACATAGCAGTTGACGCGGCGGCTAACCATCGCGCCGGTTTGAGCCATTACCTGTCTCGTCGGCCTGCGTTTCAGGAAGTGAGGCACCAGTTTGTGAAGCTTGATGCCAAAGCTCGACTTATCGAGCTTGCGCTTGATCCCGATCTTGTCGCTGTGCGCGATGTAGTCTTTGAAAAGCGCTTCGGTTGGGACCTCATCGTGCCACTTCGATCCGCCCTCCTCCGTCACACCGGAGTTGAGGCGGTCGAGCCACCACGACTCCACGGGATCAAGCGAGCGTATCTTCTGCTCGAGCAACGCCTTCGTATTGGGAATCTGGCGCAAATTCACGCTGGTGAGATCGAAATCGAGGAGATCGCGCAACAGAGCTTCACGGCCCCCCGCGTTCAGCTCCTCCTCCATTTGCGCGAAAAAGGCGGAATTCTTCGCGCAGCGCGGGTCGATGTCGAGAACGAAGAAACGGCGCTCGTCCTTGCCGGCAGGCACAACCCAATCCTCGTTCGACGTCATGATCAGGCGGACGTAGTTATTCAACCGGATCGGGTCTACGCCCTTGGCCTCGATCTGCTGGAACGGCGACGTAATGAGGCCCTTGAGACGGCCTTCGGCTGCCTTGTCGCCGGCCCAAACCGCTTCGTCGGCCTGCAAGAGGAGGCAGCTGGCCATGTGGGCGTTAAACTGGCCGGTCACATAACGCGGGTCGTCGACGAGGAAGTAATGGCGCGGGAACAGAGATCCGAAGACCTCGCCCACCTTCGTCTTGCCGCAGCCCATGGGCCCTCGCATGACGATCGCGACGCCCAAGCGCTCGCGCGGTTTCTGCACCATATGTGCGAAAAGAGATACACAAAAAGCCATTCGTCCCCACGGCACACACTCATCAATAAGTGATCGCGAAATGTCCTGTAAGCCTGCGGATTGCTCTTGGCGGCCGGCGTCACCGAAAAGCCGGACCACAGGTTGAGATAACCCGCCGTTCCGGTCTCATTGTTCGGGTCCGGATGGAATTCAACGCCGTAATACTGCCGGCGGCGTTCGGAAAGCATCCAAGCCTTTGCCCAGGTGACCTCCTTGATTTTGCCGTCCGGGCCACGGATCTCCGTGCACTTGTTCGAGAACCAATGATTGAACGCCTCGATGGTCAAGAAGCGCTGCTGGTCGCTGACAGGCGCGTCCGGCTGTTCCCAATAGACGACCGCCTTCGGGCCAAACAGGACGAGCCCATACTCTCCATTCATCTCCTCAACGCCGAAGCCGAGGGGGCGCGGCTGACGCTTCTTATCGCCGCCGGAGCCTTCGGCCTTAAAAGGTGCTTTGCTCGTCTTGGCGCTGGAGACGTCGTTTTCCGAGGTCTCGAGTTCGCCAATTTCGATCACGGGCGCATTTTCAATGATCTCGGCGATCAGATAAGAGGGTTTTTTCTCAATGTCATCGTTCATTTTCTGTTTTCCTTTTCGTCGATTTCATCCCCACCCGCCACGGATCGTGACGCAGCGCGGTGGGGAGACGCGCTCTAGGAAGGGATACGGATTCGTCTGGAAAGCTCGCGTACGAGCCGGTTAGAGGCTGGCACCCAGATCTGCAGCAGGCGCGTGGAATTCATGATGAGAATAGTTCTCCTCATCGTGAGAACAATTCTCCTCTGCCTGAGGACCAGGCGGTTTGATGATGCTTAGGCGGCAGGCATCTGCGGCGAGGTCTGTGTGCACCACAAACAAGCGTTCGCCCACTTGGACAAGCCAGTCCGAATGATCCGCCCAGGTGGGAAAGGGGCGTTTCGTCATTACGCCGCCTTCCCGTGGTCTGAGGTGGACGTGCGCGCACGCGTCCTGATCCATGCTTCGACGGTAGTCAGATCATATTTAACGCGAGACCCAAGCTTCACGAAGTTGGGGCCGTCGAGGCCCGTCATACGCCATTTCGCGAGAGTGGAAACGCTCACGCCCAGTATATGGGCGGTCTCCAGCGGTGAAAGCAGGCGCTTGTAATTAAGAGATTTCGCTTCCATCGTGTTCACATCCCATTTGACGCGCCGACCAGCGGCGAACGGGGCGGAATTTGAGGGAAAGCGGGCACGCAGTCAGTCCGCGCTAGCTTTTGAAATCGCGCGGACGAAACGCAGATCGATTCCCAAATCGCCGGAAGCTAGTATTTTGATCGCTTGGGGTACAGCCTCTGTTGTGAAAATCGCGTTGACATAGTTTTCAGCGACAAGACGACAATCATAAAGATATGACCTGCTGAATTTGTCGCCCCTCATCTGTTTGGTTACCGCTTCCTCAACTCCACGACCCATGTTTATGTCATGAAGTATCTTTGCACCTAGCAGGATGCGCTCACGTGCATTTTCATCTTTTTTCGAGCGATAAGTTCTTCGCGCATTTTTGGCAGGCTTCAGAACGACGGAATTTCTTCCGTCTTTATCGTCGAGAAGACGGGCGAGTTTTCTTGCGATGGGTGCCGGGATGCTTCTCTTAGAGCGCAACATCTGCACCAAAGGGGCCACGTCAGAGCGTTCTTGAAGAGCGGCAAAAGCTGCGTTCCACCCGAAGGTTTCCTCCTCAGCCACACCCATGAAATGAGGGATGCTCATCTTGATTTCCTCAGTGTGGGAGTAGCCTGCGCGCAAGTACCATCAAGCGCCGCGGCGATGGTCGCTCCAATCGTATCCGCGGCCCGCCGCAAGGGATCCGCGTCCAAGTGCGCGTAGCGCGCCGTCGTCGCGGGCTGCGAATGGCCGAGAAGCTTTCCGATGATCGGGAGGCCCAGCGACGCGCCTGCGCCAAACGACGCAAAGCTATGGCGTAGGTCATGCAGCCGCACGCCTTCAAGACCGGCCGCGCGCGTCACAGCCTGCCACGGCTTCTTAAGGTCGGCGCGCGGCGCCCCTTCCTTTGCGCCAGCGATAATATGCGGGTTGCCTTCGACGCGCGCCAAGCCCGAAAGCACAGCTTGAGCAGCTGCCGAGATATAGATCGGCTTGCGGCCCGTCTTGGAGTCATCGAGAAAGATTACGCCGCGCTCCAAGTCGACCTGCGACCATTGTGCATCCAAGATCTCGCGAAGCCGCGCACCGGTAAGGAGCAAAAGCCGAATCGCCGCGACCGCGAAAGGGTCAAGCTTCACACGCCGGTTTTCGGGCTTTGCGAGATGTTTCGCCTTGGGGCCTGCCTCGTCCACCTCCCACGGGAGGCCGTCCATCTCGGCGAGGCGCAGGGCATCACCCAGGCGGGAGAGTTCGTCGGACGATAAGAACCGCTCCCTGCCCTGCTCTCGGTAGCGCTCGATGCGCCGGGCAGGGTTATGCCCTTGGACGAAGCCGCGACTTTCGGCCCAAGCGAACATTTTGGCCCATGTCGCTAGGGCTCGATTCGCCGCATAGGGCGTTTCCCCCATTTTGGCGTGAAGCGTAGCTAGTTGAGCGCGCGTGAGCGCTTCGGCCTATCTCGTTGCCGGAGCGAAAACTTCTACTCGCTCCAGATTCGATTGCTCAACCCTATGCCAAACGGCGGCGAGATAGAGGCGCTCGCGAACGCGTGCGCGCGCTTATCGTATGTTGGGGTCGGCGGCCCCTTTTGGAGCGCGCGCGAAATCTTCCCGAGACATTTGACTGCCTGATGATACCTTGACCATCCCCGGGGTGGTAACCCCTCTCTCCAGGCTCCCGGCAATGTTCGCGCAGGCTCTCGGCGCCGGAGCCCTGTGGACGATATTCTCTCAGTTGAGCAGCGCGTAGGGCGACGAAGAGCTGTGATTTCTGTTCGATCGATGAAGCCAATCAAGGAAACACCGCGTTCCGACGCCGACGACGCCGGGGACGCCGCCATCGACTGGTTCGTGAGATTGAGGGGCGGGCTGTCCTCCGCCGAGGAAAAGGCGGCTTTCGAGCAGTGGCTCGCCGAAGATGCCGAAAACGCCGCGGCGTTCGAGGAGGTCCTGCGCATGTTTGGCCATCTCGCTGGGATGAGCCCGTCCCTTCGGGTCCGACGCGCGCGCCGTGGCCGCAGGCGGCGCATCACGGCCACGGTCGCCACTCTGGCGGCCGCTCTCGCGATGCTGCTGTCGCTGGGCGACGTCGTAACACGAATTCGGGCCGATCATTACGCCGGCGTCGGGGAAAGGAAAGTCGTCACGCTGGATGACGGCTCCTGGGCGCAGCTCGACTCGAGGTCGTCTATCTCTGTCCATTACAGCGCCGCCGAGAGACGCGTGACGCTGCTTTCCGGCGAAGCCTGGTTCGACGTTGCGCCCGATCCCGCGCGTCCCTTCGTCGTCGAGGCCGGCGAGGGCTCCGTGACCGCGCTCGGCACCGCCTTTGACGTCGCCTTGGACGGCTCCGGCGCGCGCGTGACAGTGAATGAACATCGCGTGCTGGTCATGAGCCGGGGAGCCTCGGTCGTTGTAGCGGAAGGCCAACAGAGCGGTTATGAGCGCGGCGCCGCGGCGCGCGCGCCTGAAGCCGTGGACATCGACGCAGCCACCGCTTGGCGACACGGGAAGCTGATCGTGACGAAGCAGCCGCTTCGCGATGTTCTCGCAGCGGTCGGACGTTACCATCGCGGGATTATCTATTGCGTCGATCCATCTGTTTGCGCGCGCCGTGTTTCCGGCGTTTTCGGCGTCGACGACCTGCGGCAACTCGTCGACGAAGTGGAGATCTCGCTCGGCCTGCACGCCATCCACATGACCGAATATGTGACCTTGTTGTATTGACGCTCGAGGAACGAGAATTTTTTTAAAGGAGAGGTTCCGTTTTCTTGCCTTGCCACGTCTAGGGTTAGAGGCCTTGCCGTGGGACTGCATGTATGACGGAGCGAGAAGCAATAAGGAAAAGAACTCCGCAGCGGCTCCGAGATAAGTTCAGTATCGATCGAACGGCCCAGGGCTTGCCGCCCATCTGCGTAGAGATTTTAGAGCCGAAGCACGCGCACTTTGAATCAGGCGGCGCCCAGCAACCGCCTGCCCGGCGCAGATGAACGTCTCTGCGCCTTTCATTCGACGCCCCGTCGCGACCACACTGATCGCCGCCGCCTGCTTCCTGCTCGGCTCTCTCGCCTATTTCTTTCTGCCGGTCGCCAGCGTTCCGTCCGTCGAGCTGCCGATAATCGGCGTTTCCGCCTCTCGTCCGGGGACCGATCCGGCTACCATGGCCGCCGCGGTGGCCGCGCCGTTGGAACGGCGGCTCGCAGGCATATCCAGCGTCGCCGAGCTCACTTCCGCCAATTCATACGGCTCGACTTCGATCACCCTTCAATTCCGGCTCGGACGAAACATCGACGCCGCGGTGCGCGACGTGCAGGCTGCGATCAATGCGGCGTTGACCGATCTTCCCTCCGACCTGCCGTCCCCTCCTTCCTTCCGCAAGGCCAGCCTGGCTGGGTCGCCGGTCTTTGCCCTCGCGATGACGTCGGATAGAGGACGTGAATGCCGTTTACGTCCGCCAAACGATTCAGCGCGGCGTCCATCGAGCCTTGCGGAATTTGGTAGATTTTGACAGCCTCAGCGATTTCCCTGTTGGTCATCGAGGCGTGCGCGACGGCGGGGCTGCCTGCTTCGATCGCTTTCACGCCCATGACGATCGCGATCGCCGTTGTTCTTTTCCACTCTCTCCTGGCCGCCGTCTTGTTCATCTTCCACCGCTCAGAAATCGGCGAGGACAAGTCCTCCCTTTGTTCTGAGACGCGCGAAGCTTCGATCTAGGAACGTGGTTCGAAATATTCTTTTGATTGTTTCGCGGCCGCCCGACGTTACGATCGCTTATCGCAGCGTCGTCAGGTAAGCGGCGATGTCACGCCTTTGGTCGTCGGAGAGATGCATGTTTGGCATTGCGTTGCCCGGAACGATCTTTTGCGGATCACGGAGCCATGTTGCAAGATTTTCGGGCGTATTTCGCAAAAGGCCGGCGATATAGATTCGGCGGCCCATGGCGGTCAGCGGCGGACCGACGAGCCCTCTCGCGCCTGCGATGCCCGGGATCGTATGGCACGAGCCGCAGCCGATCTTTTCGATCTCTCTCGCGCCTGTTTGCGCGTCGCCTTCGATCCGAGGCGCCTCTCCCTTTGCCAGCAGATTCGCCGCCGGCTCGTCGTCGCAGCCCGCAAGGCCGGAGCCCACGAGCAAAAGCGCGAGAACGGGCGACGCGTGCCGCAAAGTGGCGCGGCGCTCGGCCCTTCTGAGGCAAAGCACCAGAAGCCCCAGGATAACGCCCATATAGACGAAACCGCCGGGTATCCACATCACTAGTCCGGCGAGTTGCTGATCCTCCAGCGGCGTGAGACCGAAGCTTATGGCGCCGAGGCGATGGGCCGCGTAAAGCGGGCGCGGCGCAATGGCGATCAAGGCGCCGGGCAAGGCGCTGAGCAGCGCCGCGGACGCGACGTAAAGCACGCGGGCACCGAGCGAAAGCGCATGAGCGGGATAAAGGCCGAAGGCGACGGACCAGAAACCGAAGGCCGCGAGGAAGAAGCTCAAATGCTCGGCGATATGAATCGCTTCGTCGGCAAGCGCCCGCGCGTAAAGGCCGGGAATGTGCCAAGCCGAAAAGACGCCGACGAAGTAAAGCCAGATGGCGACGGGCGAGAAGAAAAATGCGAGGAGCCGGGCTAGGCGTCGGCGTGAAAGGGCGGCGAGCCATCGTCGTGCCGACAGCGGCAAAATGCGGAAAAATACATGCGCTGGCCGCGCGGCCGCAAAGAGAGGCGCGCAGACCATGATGAGCATCAGATGCTGCGCCATATGCGCGGAAAACAGGGATTCGCTCAGCTCGCTCAGCTGCGAGCCAAGGGCAAGGAGGGTTAGGACAAGCGCCAAGCCAAAAGTCGCGGCCCTGATGGCTGCGACTTGCGCAGCGCGCGCAGACATCAGCTTCCGCATGGCGGAACCCAGAATATGGCGATCGTTGCAAAGAGGATTTGGAGCGCGAACCATACGCCAGACCACACGCCCCATATTGCAAAGAAGCGGGTGCGGCCCAGGCCTATATTGAGCGCGCTTTCATGGCCGCCTGCCGCCTCCTCGTGCGTGCGCCGCCATATCGAGAATGAGATGATAGCCGCTAAAATCGCAATGGCCAGGCAGGCTAGATTTATGGCGACAATCGCCGACCCAACCCACTCCCAGCCGCGCATGAAGAATTGTCTCGGCGTCTCTTTGGGAAAGCAGGCGTGGCTCGCCAGCCCGTAATCAACCAGGAGCTGCGCGCTCCATGCCAGAGGCGCGGCCAGCAAGGCGGCAAACACCGCCGCCATGGAGATGCGTTGCGGCGCTGGAGGCGCCACGCCATAGGCTTGCAGGAGTTGCTCGCTCGCCATCAGCCGACTCCGAGATAAGGCGTGACGTAAAAGGTAAAGAAGATCGCGAGCCAGACAAGATCAACGAAATGCCAATAGACCGCGGCGATCGAAATCGGCGCGTGCCGCTCGCTGTCGAAATAGCCGAGAAGCGACCAGAGCAAGACCGCCGCAAGCATCGCAGCGCCAACCGCGACGTGGGCCATGTGAAACCCTGTCGTGATGAAGTAGCTGGAGCCATAGGAGGTGGAGGAATAGGTGAAGGGTTTCTCTCCCCACTCGAGATACTGGACGATGAGAAAGATGGTTCCAAGCGCGAGACCAATTGCGAGGCCGAGCGCTTGTTTCGCACGTCGCCCGCGTGTCGCGCTTCTTTCGCCCCACCACACAAAGAGGCTGCTCGAAAGCAGGACGGCCGTGTTTGGCGCCGCCAAGGTGAAATCCGGCATTTCTGGAATCCAGTCTCGGCCGTATTGGACGGCGAAGTAATAATAGGAGAAGAGCAAATAGGCGAAGAGCGAGCCTTCGCTCATGATGATCGCTATCATGCCCCACCAGCCGAAGCTTTTATGGCCGATACTGCCGACTGGCAGTCTGGGGCGGCGGATCGTTGTGTCAGCCACGATTCGCCTCCGCAATCTGCCCGAGCTTGCGCCGGGGCCACAGCCAGATGAGAAGGGAAACAATCGAAAGGCCGAAGCCGATCGCCGTAACGATCCAGGACAAGACGAGCGCGCCGGCGCATAACATCGTCGCGGCAAGCGCGACGGCGAGCGGCGCGATCGAATCCTCGGGCACTTTCACAATGGCGTCCGGCTCGGCGTCGAGGGCGGTCGTGGTCAGCATTTCCTTGCCGTCATCGAGGCGCAGGCCGCGCTTCATCGAGGATTCGCCTACCGCCTCGGAGAGCTCCTTTTCCCAAAGCGGGTGCCGGCTCGCGACGGCGGGGATCACCTCGAAATCATAGGCAGGCGGCGGCGAGGGTATCGACCATTCGAGCGTCGGCCCGCCCCATGGATTTGGTCCCGCTGGAAGGCCGCGCTTTCGACTGACCGCAATATTGATGGCAAGTAGCAGAACGCCGACGGCTAGGATAAAGGCCCCGATCGTCGTGACGAGATTGACTGCGCTCCAACCGAGCCCTTCCGGATAAGTGTATATCCGCCGCGGCATGCCCGCGAGGCCCGTCCAATGCATGGGCAAAAAGGCAAGATTGAAGCCGACGAACACGGTCCAGAAGTTCCAGCGACCCAGCCGCTCGTCGAGCAGGCGGCCGGTCATCTTGGGAAACCATGTGTAAAGGCCGCCCATCACCGCGAGCACATTGATGCCGATGAGCACGTAATGAATATGCGCGACGATGAAATAGGTGTCGGTGAGCTGACGGTCGCTCGGCGCCGCCGCCGTCATGACGCCGGAAACGCCGCCGATGACGAAGGTGACGACAAATCCGGCGAAGAACAGAAAGGCCGTCGAAAGCACTGGCCGGCCGGTCCAGATGGTTGCAATCCAGGCGAAGACGGCGACAGCGCTCGGCACGGTGATGATGAAGGAGGCTGCGCTGAAAAAAGACAGCGCGAGGTAAGGAATGCCGGTTGCAAACATGTGATGCAGCCAGACGCCGAAGCCCATCACCATCGTTGCGACCGTCGCGAGCACGACGACCGTGTAGCCGACAAGCGGACGTCGGCAGAAGATCGGCAGCGCGTCCGAGACAATGCCCATCGCCGGCAGCACGACGACGTAGACCCAGGGATGCGCGAAGATCCAAAACAAATGCTGCCAGAGAAGCGGCTGTCCGCGGCCTGCCCAATTGAAGAAATGCGTGTCGAATTGGCGGTCGGTCCAGAGCATGAAGAAGGCGAGGCTGACGGCCGGCACGGAGAATAGGATGCCGAAAGAAGTGGTCGTCGTGCCCCAGGCAAGAATAGGGATGCGATTGATGGACATTCCCGGCGCCCGCGCGCGCAGGAAAGTCACCACGAAATTGGCCGCCGCCGCTGTGGAGGATACGCCGAAGAGGATCATGCCCAACGCATAGAAATCCATGTTGGGGCCGGGATTATATTGCCTGAGCGCATAGGGGACGTAGTTGAACCAACCGTCATTCGCACCATAGCCCATGGCGAAGCCGGCATAGATGAAGAGTCCCGAGAAAAGATAGATCCAATAGGAAAAGGCGTTCAGCCGTGGAAAAACCAGATCCCGTGTTCCGAGGATGAGCGGAAACAGAAAAGCGCTGAAGCCGGTGAGCACCGGCTGCGCGTAAAGGAAAATCATCGTGAGACCATGCATGGAAAAGAGCTGGTCATATTGCTCCGGCGACAACAGGCTTTTGTTCGGTCCCGCGAGTTGCAGGCGCATGACCAGCGCTTCGATTCCCCCAACGAGAAGGAAGAGAAAGGCGGTAGCGATATAGCGCTTTCCAAGCTCTTTATGATCGACCGTCGTGAGCCATCCCCAAAGGCCCGGCTCGCTTTCCCAGATATGCGCAAGGTCGCGTTCGACTTTCGATTGCGGCCGGACATATTCGAGGTCCAGGGGACGGTCGTAATTCGCGATCGCCATGGCCGTCTCCTGCCTATTCCAAGGTTTCGAGATATTGACGAATGGTCGCAAGCTCCGGCGCCGAAAGCTCGAGAACCGGCATTTTGGCTCCCGGCTTGATGGTCTGCGGATCGGCGATCCAGCCCGAGAGATTGGCGATCGTGTTCGGCAGCGTATTCGCGGCGATGTCGCGACGGCTCATCAGATGCGTGAGGTCCGGGCCAAGCGCGCCGCCTGCCCCGGCGCCGCGCACGGTGTGACACGCGCCGCACCGCGCGACGAAGAGCGTTTGAGCGCTTGCGAGCGTGCCGGCTTGCGGCTTGGCCGGGCGCAATTGCGCGGCGCGCCAGGCTTCGAAATCCTTGGGCGCGTCGGCGACGACCGTGATCGCCATATGAGCGTGCTGCCGGCCGCAATATTCCGAACATTGACCACGATAGACGCCCGGCTGACCCGCTTCGAGCCATGTCTCATTGGTCTGGCCGGGAATGAGGTCGATCTTGTCGCCGAGCGCGGGAATCCAGAAGGAGTGAATCACGTCGGCGGTTTCGACCTCGAAACGCACGGTTTGACCAACCGGAATATGCGCCTCATTCGCCGTGTCGAAAATTTGCGAGGGATCGTCGCTCTTGTAACGGAATTGCCACCACCATTGATGGCCGATAACCCTGATCGTCAGCGCCGGATCATGGGGCGGCCGGTTGATCGCCGCCATTGTGTAGGCGTTCCACGCCATGCCGCCGAGAAGCGCAACGGTTGAAATGGCGACACCGATCGTGATCCAGGAGAGGCCGCTTTCCTCGCGCGCGAGCGGTTCTCGGTCGGCTTCCGTAGCGCGGCGCGGGCTTCGCCGACGCAAGACGGCGGCGAGCGTCAAGGCAGTGATTATGACAACGACCGCAATGGACAGGATCAACAAGGCCCAGGTGAGCGTTGCAATCGACCCGGCCTTTCCGCCAAAGGCCTCAAGATAGTTCATCGGAGGAGAGGGCCCTTGGGCCCCCGCGGCCGATTGTGCGATGAGCGCAAGGCCGAGGGTAACCGCAACATGTGCGGCTCTCCCTTTCATGGATGCTTCTCATTGGGCTTTTGACCGGCGCTAAAGTTCTCGGTCTGGCTCCAGGGCGTCGATGTTTGCGAAAATTCGGCGGGCGTTTGCTCGATTCTCCACGCGTCATGCGAAGCGGTTTTGCCCCAGCTCTTCGCAGGCTCCTTGCTGATGCTTTGGACGTAGGCGACGAGATCCCAAATGATGTTCTCCGGCAACATTGCGCCCCAGGAGGGCATGCCATTGGGACGCCCCTGATAAATGCTCATGTAGATGTTGGCGTCGGCGCCGCCGTAAATGAAAAAGCTGTTGCTCAAAGCCGGCCCCATGCCGCCGCCGCCGTTGGGCGCATGACAGCCGACGCAATTGAAGGTCGCGAAGTAGTTCATCCCGCGCTGAATGGCTTCCGAGTTGTTCGCGACAGGATTTTTCATTTCCTGGCGCGGAGGGGCGTTGCCCGGAAACAGTCTCGACACAGGCGTCTCGAGTAGATTTGTTCCGGCAGGATAGAGGCTGAAGACTGGAGCCGCGGCGGCGTTCGCTGGCGGGCTTGGCTCATTTTGAGGTTGCGTTTGCCCTGACGGTTGTTGCTGCGCCGGCTGAGGCTGCGCCTGATTTAACTCGGGCGGAGCCTGCGGCGGGGCGGGTTGCTGCGCTCTTGGCGGCGGCGCCGGGCGCCTGGGACGCGCGAGCGTACCCGCCGCAGTGAAGACGACGCATGCCGTCACGGCGGAGACCGTTGCGAAGAGAACCGGAGCCCAAGCCTTGCGCATGGCGCTTCTCACCCATTCCGAGCATGGTCGACGGGAACGCCATAGCTCTCGACGATCGCTCTGATCTCCGCGCTCTTGTCAGAGATAATCTGGTCGAGGCGCCGCCTCAGCGCATGGTCGCCCTTCCGCACCCCCATCGAGATATCGAAAGAGAAACGGAGTGGCGCGAAATCGCTCGTTTCTTCGATCGCTTCTATGCGTAAGGGAACGCGAGAATGCAGCGCCTCATAGCCCGCGAATGGGCCCCACGTTGCCGCTATATCGATCGCGTCATCTTCGACGGCTTTGATCAGACGCAGCGGCGGCGCGGGCTCCCGATAGTCGCCGTAGATGGTGAAGCCGACGACATTCTCGACCATTCCCTCTTGCGCCAGGACATGCGCGGGCGGGGTGTTCATCCCGTCGTCGCCAATGAGATGCACGCCGATTCGAAATTCTCGCAACCGAGCGTCTTTCAGCGAAGCCACATCGATGTCGCGATCGCGTCTCGAGACAAAAACATAGCGCGATCTATAATAGGGCGCGGTAGTTTCGACGGGGCCGTAACCTGTGGGTACGCCCATCACAATGTCGCAAAGATCCGCTTTCAGCGTGTTGCGGATGAAGCCGCGTCGCTGAGCCTGCCAGACATAAGACAGCTTTTTGCCGAGTTCTTCTGCAATGAGTTTCGCGAGGCGGTTTTCGAAGCCTTCGCCGGCGGCGTTGGAGAAAGGAAGATTGTTCGGGTCGGCGCAGACGCGCAAATCATCCGCCGCCTCATGCGTGGGCCAGCTTGCGCGACCGACCGCTGCTGTCGCGATGATCAGCGCAAGGAGAAGAAGCGCGCGGCGCATCGTCTCCTCCTAGCGGCTGGCCGGCGCATTGGTCGCGCCAGACGGTCCGAGGGAGAAAACGAGAAGCGTGCTGCCGCCAACTGTGTAAAGCGGCAAATCCTGCGTCGCGCCGGTGAAACCGAGCGCGCCATTTCTCACGCGCGGATCGACTTCCGCGTTCGCGACGACGCCGGGCCAGCCTCCGACGCCTGAGAGGATCGCGATATATTGCACGCCGTCATTGCCGAGATAGGTGACCGGTTGGCCGATGAAACCCGACGGTCCCGTCGCCTGCCAAAGCACGTGGCCTGTCTTTGCGTCGACAGCTTTGAACTTGCGGTCCATCGTGCCGTAGAAAACAATGTCGCCCGCCGTCGCCAATGTCCCGCTCCACACAGGAAGCTTTTCCGTGAGCGACCAGACCTTCGCGCGTTTGACAGGGTCCCACGCCATGAATTCGCCGCGATGGCCGCCGGGCCCCGCATACATATCCACCGTCGCGCCGACGAAAGGCGTGCCCGCGATATAGCTCACCTCGCTCGTGCGGAAATTCGCGCACAAATGCTGGTGCGGCACATAGAGCAGCTTGGTTCGCGGCGACCAAGCTGTCGGCTGCCAGTCCTTGGCGCCGGGCGGCGCTGGGCAGACGTTTTCGATGGTCTTGTCGAGAACCGGCGTCATCGATTCAACAGGCTTGATGCGGCCTGTCTTGAGATCGACGCCGGAATAGACTGTCACCGTGTCGTAAGTGTCGGCGGACAAGACCTCGCCCGACGTACGGTCGAGGACATAGAGATAGCCGTTGCGTCCAGGATGGATCAGAACTTTTCGGGTCTCGCCGTTGATATCCAGATCGACGAGGACATTCTCGTTGATCTCGTCATGATCCCAAAGGTCGTGCGGGCTTGCCTGATAAGCCCATTTCGCGGCGCCTGCATCGACGTCGCGCGCGAAGATCGTGCTGGTCCAAAGATTGTCGCCGGGTCTTTGGTCCGCGTTCCAAGGCCCCGGGTTGGCGGTGCCGTAATAGAGATGATTGAGATCGGGGTCATAGGCCAGCCAGCCCCAGACGGTTCCGCCGCCGATGCGCCAGCGGTCGGCGGGCCAACTTTGCACGCCGAGGTCTTTTCCCTTCATCCAATCGTAATGGGGCTTGAAGTCAGCGCCGATCAGCACGTCCGAGTCCGGCCCTGTGGAATAAGCGCGCCAGGCAATCTTGCCGCTGGCTTGATCGACCGCGGTGACCCATCCGCGCACGCCCATCTCGCCGCCGCTATTGCCGGCGAGCACTTTTCCCTTCACGGCGAGAGGCGCCATGGTGATGGTCTCGCCGAGATTGATGTCGCCGAGCTTCGTCACCCACAGCTCGTTGCCGGTGCGCGCGTCTAGCGCCACCATGTAATCGTCCAGCGTGGCGAGAAAGATTTTTCCATTGTCGTAGGCGAGGCCGCGACTCACCACATCGCAACAGGCGACGCCCTTCGCCGCGGGGGTTGGCTTAGGCGCATAGGACCATTTCAATTCGCCCGTCGCCGCGTCGAGCGCAAAAACCTGATTGGGGTGCGGACCGTCATAAGGAGCGACGACATACAGCGTCCCGTCGACCACCAATGGCGCCGCTTCCTGTCCGCGATTGGCGCCAACGGAAAAGGACCAGGCAAGCTTCAACTGTCCGACATTCTCGGTCCTGATCTGATCGAGCGGGCTGAAGCGCGTATTGGCATAGTCTCTCGAGGCCATGGGCCAGTTTGCGGCATTGGCGTAGAGAGAGGTAAGCGTCTCGCTTCTGCTCTGCTGCTGCGCGAGAGAAGGCGTTGCGACATTCACGTCAGCGATAAAGGCCGAAGCGACACACGTCAGCGGTACTGCAACGTAAGCATAACGCGACCGAAGCTTGCGCATGAGCGCCTCAAAGTCTCGGATTGCAACGAACAATTATCCCTTACGACTGGCATCTAGGGGGCTCTTGCTCACAAGCAACCGCTGCGGCTGGCGCGCCATCATAGTCATGGGTGGAGGAATTTTTTGGCGTCTGGTGGCGCTCCAGCGTCCCAGAGCAAGGAATGTTTGTCCTTTCGGAACCTCGGCGACGATGTCGGGGTTCGTGGCGAAGGGCCCCTGGATCATAGGTGCGACATGAAACGCCGCTCTATTAAAGACACGCCAGCATCCGCTCCCGTTTCGAGACCCGATTGCCCCGACTGGGCGCTACGGAGGCTAAGACTGGAACGTCTGGCGCGCTTGGTGGAAGCCGAGAAGGAGCCTGTGCGGCTCTTCTCGACGATGGAATGCTATCCGAGGAAAAAGCGCCTTGCTTTGCGTCAGAACGGATCGCCTTTGGCGATCGCGTTCAAGGATTCGATATTTCGAATAGAAGGCCTCGCAGGCGACAGCGTGGCGGACGGCGTATCCTTTTTCAAGCTGTCGCTAGCGGAAGCGCATACGCTCCTTTGTGACTGTCATTACGGCGGCGTCTTACATATCGGGCAATCAATCGGCGAACAGGTCGCCCAGAGGGCGCGGTCGCTCGCAGCGAGGCACACCTTTGCCGAGTTGCGGGACCGGCTTACGTCCTGGCTCGGGAGGCGTTAGGGACGGCATTTCTTCGGCCGTCCGGACAGTTTCGGCGACGGACGGCCGATAATCGGAAAGAGGCGAACAAATGCAAAAGCGGCTAACAATAATGGCGGCAATCTTGATCGCGATGACGCTTCCCGCGGCGTCGCAGAGCGAGGAACATCGAGAACATAGCGCCATGCAGCACCTCGGGGGCCATTACCGGCATATGCATCGCGATTGGAGCGAGCAGACAGGGCGACATATGCACAGCGTCTGCTGGAACTGGGAGCCTGGAGAGGGCTGGGTCTGGATTTGCCGATGAGCGCGCCTTGCCAAGGCGCGCCAAAAGAGCGTGGCCCTGGCCAGTTGCCGACCAGAGCGGCTGTGATATTGTGCGTCCGGGAAACGCAATGAAGCTGAACTGGCTGCACCTTATCGTCTCTGCGATGCTCGTCATCGCCGCTCTGTCAGGGGCGGCGCCGAGCTATGCCGGGCCTGCGCTCCATCCCTGCGCGGCGATGACCGCGATGGACGACTGTCCCGACCATTCGGCCAACCATGCGACAGCGCCGCGGCGCTGCGACTCCCTCATCTGCGGTGCTGTTCAGCTGACGCCGCCTTTCGCCCTTGTGGCGACCACCACGGTAGCTACCGCGCCAGCGCGTCGAATTCTCGACGATGCCGACTATCGAGGGCTCTCAACGCCACCGGACCTTCGTCCCCCAATTCTCTGAGGCTCCATCGGCGCCCGCCGGCTTCGGTGCGCGCTTTCATGGGCGCTTTGGTGACTGACGTCGCGCTGCGGGCTGTGAATTCAGCCTCCTCGCGAACAGCCCAGATCTTCCCCCTTACGGTCTCAGGCCCCCTTGCGGGGCGATCCAACTTGCGCACAGCAACGGTTGCGAGCGGCGCGAGAGAGAACTCACATGTCACGGAAAATCTTACGGCTGGTCGGCGCAATGACTTTCGTCGCGCTGGGCTTGGGATACGCCCGCGCCGCCGTCGACGACTATGCGTTCGAGCTGGTCAAAACCCAGATCCAGAAGGGGCAAAGCTTCGCCGATGTGCGGCTTGTCCATAGGCCGGACGGCAAACTTGTTGGCGACGCGATTATTTTCGCCACGAGGCTCGACATGGCGCCCGACGACATGGAATCGATGACGAGCGCCATGGAGCTGACGCAAAGCCCTGAGCCTGGCCTATACCGCTTCAAGGTCGATCTGACGGACGAGGGACGCTGGCGCATGTCCATCGCGGCGAAGATTCAGGGAGAGGCCGGCACGCTCCACGGCCGGTTGATCTTGAAGGCGACGCCATGAGGCGACTCATTTTTTTGTCGATCTGCGTCGCGCTAGGCCTTGCCGCCCCGCCGGTTCTGGGAGCGGAACGGAGCGTGCCGGGCGCGACGGCGGAGAGCGTTATCGCTTTGGCGCGGCGGCTCAGTCCAGAGCTCGCGGCCGCGGTTCTCGACGCCGACGCCGCCTTGCAGCGGGTGGGCGCCGCCGGGGTTCAACCTGACCCGACGGTCACCCTGCAGGCTTGGGACGTGAACAGCAAGGGCGTTGGCCAGCGCTGGATCGGGGCCGAGCAGACATTCAGGCTATGGGGAAAGACGGACCTCGAAAAAGGCGTCGCCCAGGCGGACGCCGATGCGGCGCGGCACCAGAGTCATGCGATGGAGGTCGATCTCGTCGCCCGTGTGAAGACGGCCTACGCCCAATATAGCGCCGCCCAGCGCGCGCTCGAATTGTCGAAGTCGCTTCAGCAACGCGTCGATCAGCTGCTGGAGCTGTTGCGGCTGCGTTATGGCGCGAGCTCGGTCGATCAGCAGGAGGTCATCAAGTCCGAGCTGGAGGCGGCCAACGCCGCCGCCGACGTCGCCCGAAGGGAAGGAGACGTCAAATCGTCGGCCGCGCGCTTGAACGCGCTCATCGGCCGCGACGCGCGTGCGGCGCTCGCTGCGCCCAAGGGCTTTCCGGCGCTGAAAACGAAGCTCACGCTCTCCGGCGTGCAGGACTTCGCGCGGTCGTCGAACCCCCAGCTTGCGGCGACGCATGCGCAAGTGCGCTCCGCCACGACCACGAAGGAGCTGACCGAGCTCAACTACTATCCCGACATCACCGCCGGCGCGAATTTCGTGCAGCGCCAGAGCGGCGAAAACAGCGGCATGTTCCTGCTCGGCTTCAAAGTGCCGCTGCAATATGAGGCGAAGGACGCCGAGCAGCGCGCGGCGAGCGCCAGCCTTGGCGCCGCGCAGGCGCGCAACGAGGCGCTTCGCATCCGCCTCGACGGAGACGTGGCCGAGGCGTGGTACCGCTTGGAGGCCATCCGCAAGGCGATCAAAATTTTCGAGCAGCGCCAGCTTCCCCCGGCGAGACTCTCCGTCGAGACGGCGCGCGGCGGCTTTGACGCCGGAACGACCGATCTTGCGACGCTTCTCGAATCCGAACGGCGCCTGCGCGCCGTCGAACTGGAGCTGCTCGCCCTGAAGGTCGAGGAGCAGAGCAAATACGCCGACCTCGAACGTCTGGCAGGAGGCGCGCTATGAGCCGCGCAAAACGCATTTTTTCCGCCGTCCTCGCTGTGGTCGCGCTCGGCGCCGCCGGCTTGTGGCTGTGGCGCGCCAAGGCGCCGGATCACGCGCCGGCCGAGTCCCATGTGCAAGGGACGGGACCGATCATCTACTACCGTGATCCGGATGGCCCCTTCTATTCGGCAAAGCCGAAGAAGAACGCCGCCGGCAAGGACTATGTCGCCGTCCGCGCCAGCGAGGACGTCTCCTTCGAGGATAAGCCGCCGGAAGTTGCGCAAACGCAATCGTCCGGCCGCCGCATTCGCTATTACCGTAACCCCATGGGCCTTCCGGACACATCGCCCGTTCCCAAGAAAGACCCGATGGGGATGGATTATGTCCCGGTCTATGAGGACGAAGCGCAGGACGTTTCGACCGTCACGATCAGCCCCGGAAAGCTGCAAAAGACGGGCGTGCGCTCGGAGCCTGTCGAGCGTCGGGCTGTGACCGTTCCTGTTCGCGCCGCCGGCCGCGTGGATTTCGATCCGCGGCGCACCGCAGTCGTGGCGCTACGCTTCGAGGGTTTCATCGAATCCGTCGAGAAGGTCGCCGAGGGCGATTATGTGCATAAGGGCCAGCCGCTCATGCGCGTCTATGGGCCCGACCTCTCGAGCGCCGCAGCAGAATATGTCGCCGTGCTCAACGCGCATTCGGCGGCGCGCATGGAAGGCGCGCGGCGCCGCCTCGTCAATCTCGGCCTCGACGACGCGACGATCGCCGCGATCGCGCGCAGCCGCCGCGTTCCGCGCGTGATCGACTGGCCCGCGCCGCAGGACGGCCATGTCATCGAGCGCACGGCGCTGAGCGGGATGCGCGCGGCGCCGGGCGAAACTTTGTTTCGCATCGTCGATCACAGCGTCGTCTGGATTTTGGCGGATATACCCGAGCGCGACGTGGAGGCCGTGGCGCCGGGGCAGACGGCGATCATTCGCGCGCGATCCTATCCCGATCATCCGTTCAAAGGCCGCGTCGCGCTCATCTATCCGCATTTGAACATGGAGACGCGCACGGCCC
The DNA here is from genome assembly GCF_026427715.1 of Methylocystis sp. MJC1. Lineage (NCBI taxonomy): Bacteria > Pseudomonadati > Pseudomonadota > Alphaproteobacteria > Hyphomicrobiales > Methylocystaceae > Methylocystis > Methylocystis sp. MJC1. The sequence goes on from NZ_CP107558.1 coordinate 3,165,951, forward strand.
GGGTGCGCATCGAGCTGCCAAATCCAGAGGGGCGCCTGCTCGGCGACATGTTCGCGGACGTAGAGATCGAAGCAGGCGGGAAGGAAAAGGTTCTGGCCGCGCCGGAGAGCGCGATCATCGACGCCGGCAAGCGACAGGTCGTTATCCTCGATAAGGGCGAGGGTCATTTCGAGCCGCGCGAAATTAAGATCGGGAAGCGCGGCGACGGCTATGCGGAAATCGCCAACGGCCTTGCTGAGGGCGACCGCATCGTGACGTCGGCGAACTTCCTGATCGACGCCGAGAGCAACCTCAAGGCCGCTTTGCAGACGCTCGATCACAAAGAGGCCGGAAAATGATTGGCCGCCTCATTGCTTGGTCAGCCCGCAATCTCGTGCTCATCTTTGTGGGGACCGCCTTCGCTGTCGCCGCGGGTCTCTATGCGCTGCGCACCCTGCCGCTCGACGCCATTCCTGATCTCTCCGACGTGCAGGCGATCGTCTATACGGAATATCCGGGTCAGGCGCCGCAGGTGGTCGAGGATCAGGTCACCTATCCGCTCACGAGCGCCATGCTCACTGTGCCGCGCTCCAAAGTGGTGCGCGGCTTCTCCTTCTTTGGCGTCTCTTTCGTCTATGTGATCTTCGAGGATGGAGTCGACGTCTATTGGGCGCGCTCGCGCGTGCTCGAATATTTGAGCTCCGCAACCAAGCGCTTGCCCGCAGGCGCGACGCCGGTGCTCGGCCCCGACGCCACGGGCGTCGGCTGGGTCTATCAATATGCGCTCGTCGCCAAGGAAATGACGCTTGCGGAACTGCGCTCGCTGCAGGATTGGACGCTACGCTACGGGCTCGCCAAGGCGGAAGGCGTGGCGGAGGTTGCAAGCGTCGGCGGCTTCGTGCGGCAATATAATGTCGTCGTCGATCCCAATCGCCTGCGCGCGCTGAATATCCCGCTCTCGCGCATTCGCGAGGTCATCCGCGCCAATAATGCGGATGTCGGCGGCCGCACAGTCGAACTCTCGGAGTTCGAATTCATCGTGCGCGGCCGCGGCTATCTGAAGGGCGTCACTGACCTCGAAAACATTGTGCTGCGCGCCGGCGGCGGCACGCCGCTGCTCCTCAAGGATGTCGCGCGCATCGAGCTAGGTCCTGATGAGCGCCGCGGCATCACGGAGCTCAACGGCGAGGGCGAGGTTGCGAGCGGCATTGCGCTGCAACGCTACGGCGCCAACGCCCTAACTGTCATCGATAACGTCAAGGCCGCTCTGGCGCAGCTCGCGCCGAGCCTGCCGAAGGGCGTCGAGATCGTCCCGGTCTATGACCGCTCCGAACTCATCCATGCGGCGATCGAAACGCTGCGCGGCGCGCTGGTCGAGGAAAGCGTTATCGTCGCGCTTGTCTGCGTCGTCTTCCTTTTGCATTTCCGCAGCGCGCTGGTCGCCATCATCATGCTGCCGGTCGGCGTGTTGATGGCCTTCGCGGCGATGAAAGCCCTGGGGCTCGGCTCCAACATCATGAGCTTGGGCGGCATCGCCATCGCCATCGGCGCCATGGTCGATGCGGCGATTGTGATGATCGAGAACGCGCATAAACGTCTGGAGCGCGCGCCGCCCGATACGCCGCGCATCGATATTTTGATCGACGCGGCGACCGAAGTCGGACCGGCGCTGTTCTTCAGCCTGCTGATCATCACCGTGTCCTTCCTGCCGATCTTTACTTTGGAGTCGCAGGAAGGGCGTCTCTTCAGCCCGCTCGCCTATACGAAGACCTTCGCCATGGCGTCGGCGGCGCTTCTGTCCGTCACGCTGGTTCCGGCGCTGATGGTGATTTTCGTGCGCGGCAAGATCGTCTCCGAGGAGAGAAACCCGATCAATCGGGCGCTGATCTATCTCTACCGGCCGATCATCCGCCTCGTGATGCTCTCGAAGATACCAACGGTCGTTCTGGCGCTCGCGGCCGTCGCCGTCACGATCATCCCCGCGCGCCAGCTCGGCTCGGAATTCATGCCGGCGCTCAACGAAGGGGCCCTGCTCTACATGCCGACGACGCTGCCGGGGCTTTCGGTGACCAAGGCCGCGCAATTGCTGCAGACGCAGGACCGGATCATCAAATCCTTCCCGGAAGTGAAATCGGCCTTCGGCAAAGCGGGACGCGCTGCGACGGCGACAGATCCGGCGCCGCTCGAAATGTTCGAAACCGTCATCGATCTCAAGCCGAAAGAAGAGTGGCGGCCCGGCGTAACCGTCGAAAGTCTCGTCGCGGACATGGACGCGGCGCTGCAGTTCCCGGGCGTCTCCAACGCTTGGACCATGCCGATCCGCAACCGCATCGACATGCTCGCCACTGGCATTCGCACCCCCGTCGGCGTCAAGATCATGGGGCGCGATCTTGCGCAGCTCGAAGGACTCGCGCGCCAGGTCGAGAAGGTCGTGAAAGGCGTTCGCGGCGCCTCTTCCGCTTATGCCGAGCGCGTCATGGGCGGCTATTATCTCGACATCGTCCCCGATCGCGCAGCGCTCGCGCGTTACGGCCTGATGATCGACGACATGCAGGCGACGATAGCGACTGCGCTCGGCGGCGAAACAGTGACCACCACAGTGGAAGGACGCGAGCGCTATGGCGTGAATGTCCGTTATCCGCGCGACTTCCGATCGAGCCCGCGCGCGATTGCGAGCGACGTGCTGATCCCGCTGACTGGGGGTGGAACCATCCCGCTGGGCGAGGTCGCGAAGGTGGATTTGGTCCGCGGCCCGACATCGATCCGCACGGAGAACGGGCAGCTCGCCGTCTATATCTTCGTCGATGTCCGGGACCGCGACATTGGCGGCTTCGTGACCGAAGCGCAAAAGGCCGTTTCCGAGGCGGTTCAATTCCCCGCCGGCTCCTATGCTGTCTGGAGCGGTCAATACGAATATCTCGAACGCGCAGAGGCGCGCATGCGCGTCGTCGTGCCAGTGACACTCGCGATCATCTTTTTGCTGCTCTATCTGAATTTCCGCAAGATCACCGAGACGCTCATCGTCATGCTGTCCTTGCCCTTCGCGCTTGTCGGCGGCGTCTGGCTGATGTGGCTCATGAACTTCAACATGTCCGTCGCGGTGGGCGTGGGCTTCATCGCGCTCGCAGGCGTCGCGGCGGAAACGGGCGTCGTCATGCTCATCTATCTCGACGCCGCGCGGCAGGAGATTGCGGCGCAACGCGCCGAGGAAGGGAAAACCTTCACGAAGTTGGATCTTCACAAGGCCATCATGCTCGGCGCGGTCGAGCGCGTCCGTCCCAAAATGATGACGGTCGTCGCTATCATGGCCGGCCTCGTGCCGATCCTTTGGAGCACCGGCGCCGGATCGGAGGTCATGCAGCGCATCGCGGTCCCGATGATCGGCGGCATGGTGTCATCCACCTTTCTGACGCTTTTAGTCATTCCGGCGATCTACGCTTTGATCAAGGGCGTTGGCCTGCCGGCCGGTGATCAACCGAGCGTGCGCGTGGTTACAAGGTCCATGGCGGGACCGGTGTAGAGACGAAGGCTTATTTTTACCGCTTCCGTTTTGACTATGTCATTCCCGGCGGGCTGAAAGCCCGACCGGGAATCCAGAGCCACAAGAGCGCTGTTTGTTGCTCTGGAGTCCCGACCGCTCGCTTTGCGAGCGTCGGGAATGAACGGATCAGGCCCGAGGCCCGAGACGCGTCAAGACGGCGCCAAATGTGAGCCCAACGGTCAATCCCATCGAGCTTGCCAATGCATCGAGAAGATCAGGCGACCGCCCGGGGATGAAACTCTGAATCGCCTCCAAGACGACGCTGGCGATAACGAGCGCGCCCCAAATCTGCGCCCGCGTTCTAAGACATCGATACGCAATGCTGAAAAGGAACCCCGTTCCAGCATAGGCGATGAAATGTTCGAGCTTCCCCGGCAGAATCGTGTGCGGGCGGGCGTCGCCAGGCGCCAGTGAAAGCGCCAGGATCACCAAGACGCATGCCCAAGCCAGCATGCGGGCTATTCGTTGAGCTGCGCTTGTCACTTCCACTCCTTTTGCGACCCGTCGTCAGTTTTCGCCCGACCGAGCGAAAGGAAGGGAAGCGCTCTCAATATGCGTCCCAATCTCGGCATCTGAAAAGCCGTCCCTCGGGCAAACGCCGATCCTAAGATGTCTGGTTCAACCTTTCACGGTGGAAACGATTTGAAAACCCGTTCAAATAGGGAGGCGTCGGTTGACAGATCCGCGCTAAGCTTGTCACCTCCAGTGACGTTTGGGCAGAAGCGGCGGAGAAATTTCATGGACGGTAAGATCGGGCTCGAGGAGCATTTCGGCACCGCGGATTTTCTTCACGACTCCGAGGGTGTCGTGCCGGCCGACCGTTGGGACGAGCTGAAAAGCAGGATTCTCGACATCCACGACCGCCGTCTGCGGCTGATGGACGAATATGGCATGGAGATGATGATCCTGTCGCTGACGTCGCCCGGGATACAAGAGATTCCAGACGCGCCTACGGCCATCGAAACCGCCCGACGCTTGAACGATTACCTCGCCGAACAGGTCGCCAAACGCCCGGATCGGTTTCAAGGCTTTGCGGCGCTGCCGATGCAGGACCCGGACGCCGCCTGTCTGGAGTTGGAGCGCTGCATCGGCGCCCTCGGCTTTCGCGGCGCCCTTGTGAACGGCTTCACCGAGCTTGGCGCGGACCGCGAGGCTCTCTACTACGACATGCCCAGGTATCGTCCGTTCTGGGCGCTCATGGAGCAACTCGGCGCGCCTTTCTATCTTCACCCGCGAAATCCGCTGCCGCGCAACGCCGGCGTTTACGAGGGTCAGGAATGGCTCATGGGGCCCACCTGGGCCTTCGGCAGCGAAACGGCGGTGCACGCCTTGCGCTTGATGGGATCGGGCCTCTTCGACGAGCATCCGGGCTTGGCCATCATCATGGGGCATCTCGGCGAAGGGCTTCCTTACAGTATCTGGCGCGTCGATCATCATAACGCATGGGCCAAGGCGCCGCCGAAGCACAAAGCGAAGCGCGGCCTTCGCGAATACTTCCAGGAAAACTTCTACCTGACGACATCCGGCAATTTCCATACGCCGACGCTGATGTGCGCGATTGCCGAACTAGGGTCTGACCACGTCCTGTTTTCGACGGATTGGCCTTTCGAAAACATCGACCACGCCGCGCTTTGGTTCGATGCGGTCGACATGAGCGAAGCCGACCGCCGCAAGATCGGCCGGACGAACGCGCAGAAGCTTTTTAAATTGGGCGGCGACGGCGCGTAGCCGCGCCGTCAATGACCCAACACTTTGCGTCAGTCACGAGAGAAGCTCGATGGGCAACGACGACGATCTGACAAATCCTTCTCGTCGCGCCATACTCACGTCCAGCGCCGCCCTTGTTGGCGCCAGCGTATTTCCGCAGGCGCAGGCCGACGCTCGCGGCGCGCTTCCGCAGAACAACACCGCCCTCGCGCCCGAAGTGCCGCCGCAAGGATACAACATCCTTTTCGTCCTGGTGGATCAGGAGCGGTTTTTCCCCCAGTGGCCATTCCCAGTCCCTGCACGCGAGTGGCTCAAGAAGAACGGCGTTACCTTCAACAACCATCAGATTGGCGCGTCCGTCTGCTCGCCAGCCCGTTCAGTCATTTACACTGGCCAACATATTCAGCACACGGGCGTCTTCGATCTGATGAACTATTTGTGGCAGCCGGACATGTCGACGAAAGTGAGAACCGTCGGCGACCGCCTGCAGCAGCTCGGCTACTACCCGGTTTACCAGGGCAAATGGCACCTCTCGTACAACCTCGATCAGGCGAAGCGTCCCTTTGAGGCGCCGGTGCAGCAATACCGGAAAATCCTCGAGAGCTATGGCTTCAAGGATTTCTTTGGCTATGGCGACATCATCGATAAGGAACTTGGCGGCTACCGGTACGACGCGGATACGGCGTCGATCGCGATCACCTGGATGCGAACCGAGGGCGAGAAACTACGGGCCGAGGGCAAGCCTTGGTTCATGGCGCTGAACTTCGTCAATCCCCACGACGTGATGTATATCGATACGGACCTTCCCGGGCGCCCCGTCCAGGGCAAGAAGCACGCGCTCGGCATTGCGCCGCCGCCGGATGACGAGATCTACTCGGCGAGTTGGGACGGCGTTCCGCTGCCGAGCACACGCAGCCAGCCCCTCGACGCGCCAGGCCGCCCCGAGGCTCACAAGATCTACGTCGAGATTGAACGCGTCTTCTCCGGCGAATGGCCCGATGAAGACCGCCGCTGGCGTCTCCTCCAGAATTATTACTTCAACTGCATTCGCGACTGCGATCGGCAGGTCATGCGGGTCCTGGAGGAGTTGAAGGCGCACAGGCTCGACAAGAACACGATTGTCGTCTTCACCTCGGACCATGGCGAATATGGCGGCCACCACCAGATGCGGGGCAAGGGCAACTCCGCCTACCGCCAGCAAAACCACGTGCCGCTGATGATCTACCATCCGGCATATCCGGGCGGCGTGGAGTGTAACGCCGTCACGTCGCAGATCGACCTCGCGCCGACCATCCTCGGCCTGACGGGGCTCGATAAGGAGAAGATCAAGCAGGCTTCGGAGGGTCTGAAAGGCAGGGACATCTCGGCGCTCCTGAAAAGCCCGGCGACAGCCAAAGAAGACACGTTGCGGTCCGGCGCGCTGTTCTGCTTCGACATGCTGCTGTTTCAGGACGCCTTCTGGATCATTAATCTGTACGATTTCATGGAATCGGCGCAGGTTCCAGATAAGAAGAAGATCAAGGTCCTGACCCAGAAAGAGCCAAACTTTCACCACCGGGTGTCGATGCGCAGCGTGTTCGACGGCCGCTATCGTTTCACGCGCTACTTTTCGCCGTTGCAGTTCAACACGCCCACGACGATGGAAGAGCTGCTGGCCAAAAACGACCTCGAGCTCTTCGACCATAGTAGCGACCCCGAGGAAGTCGATAATCTGGCCATGAAGCCCAAGGAGCAGGGCGCATTGATCATGGCTCTCAACGCCAAGCTCAACACTCTGGCTGCGAATGAAGTGGGCGTGGATGACGGCAGTTTCCTGCCGATCCGCAACGGTAAGTGGCGCTTCCCTCCCAAGAGCGAGCGCTGATCGCTGAAGGCCATCATCCCCTAAGCCGCCCGCAGGCGATCAGGCAATTTCCGCCTCGATTTCTTCCAGGGTCTTGGGCTCCGTCTTCTTCCGGGTGGGAGAGTTTCCGCGCCAGCGCTCGTCCAGCGTCTGCAGCACCACGAAGAACGCCGGCACCAGAAGGACCGCGAGGACGGTGGATGAAATCATTCCGGTGAAGACGCTGGTGCCGAGCGACCGGCGAGAATTGGCGCCGGCGCCTGTCGCCAAAACGAGTGGCAGAACACCGAGAATAAAGGCGATCGACGTCATCAGGATGGGACGAAAGCGCGAGCGCGCCGCGTCGACCGCCGATTCCAGGATCGGCTTGCCGTCGTTCAGGCGCATTTCGCGCGCGACCTCGACGATCAAAATCCCGTTCTTCGCAGAAAGGGCGATCAGCAGCATCAACCCGATCTGGACATAGAGATTATTGTTGATGCCGAGACTGGTCAGGGTCAAAGCCGGCCCGACCAGCGCCAGGGGAACGGCCACGATCACCGCTAGCGGCAGCAGCCAGCTTTCATATTGGCCCGCGAGCACGAGATAGACCAGGAGCACGGACATGGCGAACCCCAGATAAAGCAGGTTTCCCGTGATCTTCTCCTGATAGGAGACGGCGCTCCACTCATAGCCCATATCGCTCGACAAGGTCTTTGCTGCGATGTCCTCCATCTTATCCATCGCCTGGCCCGAACTGACGCCCGACGCGGGGCTCCCCGTGATCGTGGCGGAGGGATAGAGATTGAAGAGCGTGATCAGTGGAGGCGCCGAGGTTTGCGTCAGTTGCGCGAGCGTGCCTATCGCCACCATGTTTCCGTCCTGCCCACGAACATACATGTTCAGCAGGTCTTCCGGCTGGAGACGAAATTGCGAGTCGGCCTGCACATAGACCTGCAGGACCTGCCCGAACTTGGTGAACTGGCTGACATATGAGGAGCCGACATAAGACGTCAGCGCCGAGAAGACATCGCCGACGGAGACCTTGACCGTCTCTGCCTGAACGCGATCGACGTTCAGCCCGACATGCGGGGAATTGGCCTGGAAGGTGGTGGACGGCCGCTGCAGCCCCGCGTCGGCGCTCGAATTCTTCACCATGTTTTGCGCGGCCACGCCCAGCTTCGCATAGTCGAAGCTGCCGCCGAGCAAGTTCACCTGCATCTGGAAGCCATCGGCGTTTCCGATGCCCTGGATGGCGGGCGGCGCCACCACGACCGCCCGACCGTCCGAGACGGTCCCCAGCTTCTGTTGCACGATTCTCATGAGGGACGCTATGTCCTGGTCCTTGGCTTTTTCGCGCGCGTCCCAGTCGTCCAGCCTCAGATAGGCCACTCCGGCGTTGGCGAGCACGGCGTTGTTGTCGAGAACCGAGACGCCGGCGATGGTGATCACACTCTTTACGCCGGGCGTCGACAGCGCGCTGCTCGCCGCCTCGCTCAAAGTGTTGGCCGTGCGTTCGAGCGACGCGCCTTCGGGCAGTTGCGCCACCACGATCAAATAGCCCTGGTCCTCGGTGGGAATGAAGGCTTTCGGCAAACGCGCGATCCCCCACACAGCCAAAGCCGAGATCGCGAGACCGATCAGCACAACCGTTTTCGAACGCGCCACCAGCACGCCGACGAAACCGATGTAGATTTCTTCAAGGTAATTATAGCCAATGTTGAAGGCGCGATAAAAGGCGTTGGTCTTTTCAGTTTGCTGAGGGCGCAGCCATTGGGCGCATTGCGTGGGCTTCAAGGTCGCCGCATTGATCGCGCTGATGAGGGCTGTCGTCGCGATGACGACGGCGAATTGCGCGAGCATCTTACCCGACAGTCCCGGTAAAAAGGCGGGCGGGATGAAAACGGCCATCAGGACGAGGGTGATGCCGATAATCGGCCCGAACAGTTCCTTCATCGCCCGGATTGAGGCGTCATGGCCGGACATGCCCTGCTCGATATATTTCGACGCGCCCTCGACAATGACGATGGCGTCGTCGACGACAATCCCGATCGCCAGCACGACGCCGAACAGGGTCGATATGTTGATGCTGTAGCCCAACGCCGCCATGCCGGCGAAGGCGCCAATGATTGTCACCGGCACGGTCGTCGCGGGAACGAGCGTCGCGCGGAAGTTTTGCAAAAACACCAGAATGACGACAAGGACGAGGATGCCGGCCTCGTATAGCGTCGTGTAGACCTCATTTATGGAGGTCTTGACGAAATCCGTGGTGTCGAGAGGAAGGGTATATTGCAGATCCTGCGGAAAACGTCGCGCCAGCTCCGCCATTTTGTCGCGCACCTCCTGCGACACCTGCAGCGCATTGGCGTCGGGTGTCTGGAAAATGGCGATGCAGCCCGCCGGGCGATCGTTCAATTTGCATTGTTGCGAGTAGTTCTGCGAGCCGAGTTCGACCCTTCCAATATCCTTGATCCTGACGAGGCGTCCTCCCTGAACCGTGCCTTCGGACTTCACGATGATGTTCCCGAACTCCTCGGGATCGTTGAAGCGTGAGCGGATATCGACCGTGTACTGGAAATCCTGGTTTTTCGCGGCCGGCGGCATGCCAGTCTGTCCGGCCGCCACGAGCTGGCTTTGTTGATTAATGGCGGCGCTGACGTCCTGGGGCGTAAGTCCGAAGGAATAGAGCTTGCGCGGATCCATCCAGACGCGCATGGCGTATTTGGCCGCGCCGAAGACGGTGACATTGGCGACGCCATGCAGGCGCGCCAGCTCGTTCACGAGATTGATCGTCGCGTAATTGCTGAGGAAGGAGGCGTCGAAGGTTCCCTTCGGTGAATCCAGCGCAATGATCTGCAATATGGCGGTCGATTTTTTCTGAACGTTCACGCCCTGCGACTGCACGGCGGCAGGGAGCGCAGATAGCGCGTTGGACACCCGATTCTGGACGAGCACCTGCGCCATGTCGGGGTCCGTCCCGATCTTGAAGGTGACGATGAGCTGGTAGCTGCCGTCGGCCGCGCTCGTCGAGGACATATACAGCATGTTGTCGACGCCATTGACCTGCAACTCGATCGGCAGGGCGACGTTGTCGATCACCGTCTGCGGGCTTGCGCCGGGATAGCTTGCCGTGACCACCACCGTCGGCGGCACGATATTCGGATATTGGGCGACCGGCAGGCTCCGCATCGCAACGAGGCCGATCACGACGATCACGACCGCAATGACGTTTGCGAGGATGGGGTGCTCGATAAAGAATTTCGACATCATTGCTGACCGGCGCTCCCCTCGATTGCCGTCAGCCTGGGCGTGACCTTCGCGCCGGCCGAAATCCGCCAGAAATCCCCCACCACGATGCGGTCGTCGCTCTTGATGCCGGATAGGATGACACGAAGATTGCCATCGAGATCGCCGAGCTGAACATAGCGTTGTTCGACGGCGTCATCCTTGTTCAGGACGTATAGAAAGCGGCCGACTTGATCCGATTGCACGGCGCGATCCGGCACGAGCAGCGCCCCCGGCAATACGCGGGCTTTCGGCAAACGAATCTGCACGAAAAAGCCGGGCAGAAGCCTGTGATTGGGGTTATCCAGCACGCCGCGCACGAACAGCGTCCCGGTCTTGGGGTCGATGCCGGGCGCGACATATTGAATTGTCCCGCGGAAGGGATAATCGTTCTGATTCTCCATGCCGACCTCGACGGGAACCTGCATGAGTTCCGCATGGCTCGGCATGCGCTGATTCAGGTTCTTCCGAACCATGAGAAATTCTGTCTCGCTGAGGTTGGCCACGACATAGATGGGATCGAGCTGGAGGATGTCGGCAAGGACGGTGCGCTGGCCGGAGCCCCCGACCGTATTGCCCGGGTCGACGTAACGTTTGCTCATCTGGCCGTCGAAGGGGGCGCGAACCTCGGTGTAGCTGAGATTGAGCTTTGCGATGTCGACCTGCGCTCTGGCGGAGGCGAGATCGGCCTCGGTCTTCTTGGTCTGGAAATTCCACTGATCGACGACGACCTGCGCCGCCGCGCCCTTCTTTTGCAGCGCTTCGTAACGGGCGGTCTCGATCTTCGCGTAAGCGAGCGCCGCTTCCAGCGCGCGGACCTGGGCTTCCGCCTGTTGGAGCTGATCCTTGTATTGCTGCTGCTGAATCGTAAACAGAAGGTCGCCCTTCTTGACGATCTGGCCGTCGAGAAAGTGAATTTTCTCCAGATATCCTTCAACGCGGGCGATGAGGTTGACCGTGTTGATCGCCGTCGCGTTGCCGGTGAGCTGCATATATTCGGTCACCTGTTGGACCTTGGGATGAACGACCGGGACCGAGGGAGCCGCCGATTGAGCGGCGGCCGCGCCCGCTGCGGGCGCCGGCTTGCTCGCAGAGCTTTGCGCCGTTTTTTCCTGTGCCGGCGTTTGGGAGCTGTCTCTTGCGCCGAACAGCTTGCTCCATGCCGATTCCGCGAGGCAGGGCTGCGTCGATCCGCAAAGGAGCGCGCCGACGACGGCCAGCGCGGCGCCAGGACGCGACGTCCCCTTTCGGGCTTTTCCCGCGCCTCGCGCCAAATGAATAATGCTCCTCATCGCAAATCGCCCTTTGCTTTTGCCGTCGCCCTCACCATTCCGGCAGGCGGATTGTGGGGCCTCGGTCCTCGGGCCCAGGCAAGCCGGGATCCGGCGGCGGCGTTTCTCCCTCGGGCGAAAGCAAGTCGCCCCAATTTGTCCGGCTGCGCATCTCGCGAGCGGTGGCCTCGTTCACGAAGCCCCGGCCTTCGCGGATCTGCCAGCCGCCGCCAAGACCGCGGAAGACGGCGACGAGCCCGGTCGCCACATTGCCGTTCGCCGCGGCTAGGTTGTTCTCCGCGGAGAGAAGATTTTCTTCCGAGGTCAGGACCGTCGTGAAATCTTGCGTTCCCTGCTCGTATTGCAGCAGCGAGACGTCGACGGCGCCGCGCGCCTCCGAGACGCTGCGCGCCAGATAGCGCGCCTGCGACCTGGACAGGGTGAATTTGGAGATGCCGTTTTCGACTTGTTGCTGCGCCACGAGCACAGCGTTCTGATAGTCGACCAGATACTGCTGCAGAGTCGCGTCCTGGAGACGCACATTATTGGTGATCTGGCCGTAATTGAGCAAGTTCCACCTGAACGACGGCCCGACGGTGAACATTCGACCAATGGGGTGGAACGCCTGCGCCAGATTATGTCCGCTGGCCGTCGAGGCGAGCCCGCCGAAGCCCCCGGTGATGCTGATCGCCGGATAAAGTTCCGCCTGCGCCACGCCGATCTGCGCGCTTTGCGCCGCCGCCTTCAATTCGGCGGCGCGAATATCTGGTCTTCGGCGCAGCAGATCCGCCGGAACGCCCACCACCACCTTCTCCGGGGCGGTCGGAATCTTGCCCGTGGAAGGGGCGAGCAGAGCGTTCACCTCGCCCGGCGCCATGCCAAGCAGCACCGCCAAAGCGTTTTGTCCCGTGCGCAACTGGAGCGTCAGTTGCGGAACGGTCGCCTCGGTCGTCGCAAGCACATTTTCCGCCTGGTGGACGTCGAGCATCGTGGCGGCGCCGCCCTTGTAGCGATCGCGCGCAATGCGGACCGCCTGGCGCTGACGCGTGATATTTTCGCGGGCGATGATGATTTGGCGTTCGAGGGTGCGAATGCCGATATAGGTCTGCGCGACGTCGGCGAGCAGCGTGACGAGCACGTCGTCGTAGCTCGCAATCGAGGCGAGATAAGTGGCGTCCGCGGATTCGACGCCGCGCCGGAATTTCCCCCAGAAATCGACCTCCCAAACGAGCGAAGCCGCCCAGTTGTCCGCCCAGAAATTTCCGAGCGTGGAGGAGTTGCCGCCTTGCGACGGCGTCGTCGCATTGCTCGAGCGATTGTACGACGTCGAGATGGAAACCGCTTGTTTTTGCGGAAATAATTCTCCGATCGCGACGCCCAGCTCTGCGCGCGCCTGGAGCACTTTCGTCCCCGCGCTCAGCAGCGTTAGGTTCTGGGCGTAGGCGATATCAATAAGTCGGTTGAGGACCGGATCGTGGAATACCCGCCACCAGTCCCGATATTCCGCAGGACCGCTCTTGAGTGATTTGTTCCGCCATTCAATCCAGGCGTCGGCGATCGGCGCCTGTGGCGTGGCGAAGTCGGGGCCGACGGCGCATCCCGCCGACAGGGTCGAAAGGATGATCGCGAAACAGGCTGCGCCCTTCGTCTTCGCGCCAGCAGCTCCCATAAAGGCCCCAACTTATTCTCGCGCAAGGCTTTGCGGCCAGTTGACGCCAAGGGCGCAGCCTCCCGCTCCGGTCCCAAGCCAAGGATTACTTCCTTCGGCTGAGGTCTCGAGCGAGGGGCGAATCAGTCGCCGCCACGACCGAGTTCAAGTTAATATACAGTGCACCGCCCATGGCGCCATATTTCCTGAAATCGTCCACAGTTCCTTCCTGAGGGCCGCGCTGATTGCGGGCTTTTCGCTTCCAACGGATTTGCCCGCCGCTTGGACCCTGGGCCGCGCGCGCCCGCTATTATGCGGCTCGCCGCTGATCTATACGCGGCCCGCGCTTTGCTCTTCTAGCGATCCAACCTTGAGCAGGCGGATAACGCCGAACTGCCGCGCGACGGAAGGCCTGTCGAAATCAAGCGAGTCCCCTGCATCCAAAGCGACAGCGCCGCCCCGAAAACGGAAGAATGTCGAGGATCGCTACGCCGCTCCGACGCAAGGCGCGGATGCGGCAGTGATCGCCTAAAAGCTGACTTGGCAGAAGGCGCTCATGGCGCATCTTAACCGCGCGAGACGCTATCCGGCAGGCAGTGGCAGGCGTTCGACGGAAGCGAACGGGCATTTCGCTCCCGATTGTCTCGGTCACGTGCTGGCCCACAATGTCAAGCACTCGTCCAGCCTGCCGGCCTTCGATGAGGCAGGTACGCTCGCCATGATGAAGCGCTCCGACCCTGCATTACGGCAGGCGGCGGAGGACTTTGGCGTTTCCGGGGCCTTCGTTGACCGTGAGGGGAAAAGCCAAGTTTTACTTCTTGCTTGACGCGGTTGCGTCCGGGTTGGGCGCGGGGTCGGTTCCCTCCAAGATCATCCGGCGTCGACGCTCTAAACGATCACGCGCTTTCTGCAACAGGTCTGGAGGAAGAGATTCCTGCGACGCGCTTATCCGGTCGCAAGCGGCAAGGGCGACCGCGCGGTCCCGTGCGGAGCCTCGCGCAAAGCAGATCTGCCAATCCGATAGAGTTTGAATGAGGCTCTCTCCGGGCTGCGCCTGGGAGACCGAAAGCTGTGCAAGAGCAGCGGGAGGCCCGATAATGTTCGAGCATATTGCCGCGCTAGCCAGCAAGCCGAATGAAACCGCCGGCGAGGCGGCTTTTTCATTGGGAAATTTTATCAGTCGCTTCGCAATGTTCATAGGGGCATGCTCAATTCCTTCAACAGCAACGCCCCCTGTCGCGTTGCTTTGGTGGAGGTAGGCGACGCCTCGATCAACGAGGCGTGCGCCCTGTTGCTAATTCGACGCCGCCGCCTTTTTCCATGGATCCGAGAATCTCGCGGAGGTGAGAAGCGTGTCATCTGTGAGGGTTTTCAGAAATGCCACGAGATCGGCCTTTTCCTGTGGCGTCAGATCGATCTTGACGATCAGGCCACTTTTGAGCGGGCTGGCTTGTCCCTCGCCAGCGTTGCGCCCCTTCTCGATCTTGCGGCCCCCCTGCGAATAGATTTCGATGACGTCTTCCAATGTCGCGACGGTCCCGTCATGCATGTAAGGGCCCGTCAAAGCGATATTCCGCAGACTGGGCGCGCGAAACTTGCCCATGTCGTCAGGATCGGCGGTTATGTCGAAGAGACCTCGGTTCGGATCGGGATAGCCGCCCTTGCCGTCGATGTTGTAAAGCCCGGTGTTGTGGAACGGCGTCTCAGCCTCGCGTGTCTTCACGTGAACAAACTGATCATTGAAATTCACGCTGCCGTGGCAGTGGTGGCACTCCGCCTTCTCGCCAAAATAGAGATCATGCCCCCGTTGCTCGGCCTCGCCCAACTTGAGCTTGCCTTGCAGATATTGATCGTAACGGCTGTTGAACGACACGACTCCGCGTTCGAATGCGGAAATCGCCTTGACGATGGTCTCCAAAGTGATCGGATCGGCCTTTTCGGGAAACGCCTCCTTGAACCATTTCCGATAATCCGAATCGGCGCGAAAACGAGCAAGGATCTCATCCTTATTCGCGTCATTCACGCCCATTTCGATCGGCCGCTCGCCCAACAACGGGTTCGTCATCTGCCGCTCGAGCGTCACCAGCGCCGGATTGGCCCAGGTCAGCGTGCCATGCCAGCCGGAGTTCACAATCGAGGGAGCGTTTCGTGGCGTGTTCTCGCCGGTTGAGCCGACACTGAGCGCTCGCCCGTCAGTGAAGGCGCGCTCCTGCAGATGGCAGGAGCTGCATGAAATTGTTCCGTTCCCAGACAAGCGCTTGTCGTAGAACAGGCGCCTGCCGAGCTGGAACTTCTCCTCCGACATCGGATTGTCGGCCGGGACACGCGGCGGCGGAACATAATTGGGCAGTTCCCATTGCCAGCCGGATTGTTTGGCGGGCTCGGCCGCCGCGGGCGACGCCGCGGCGAGACTCAACACGGCAATCGCGAAAAGCGGCCCGCGCCTCATTGCTTGCCCCCTGCCACCTTCGCCGGGCCGCTCTTGAAGACCGGGGAAACGCCTGGCTTCGTTTGTTTGCCGGCCTCGCCCGTCCCTTCGGCGCCCGTGAGATTGAGGCCGAGCGCGGCGAAAATCGCGGGGCATTCCGGATCATCGAGCCCGCTCATGCAGCCGACCGCACCACCCTTATCGACGAGAAGATCGCTGCTTTCGAAGAGTCGAGCGAGGTCGAACTCGACGCGCTGCGTTTTCGGGTCGAAATGGTCGAAGGCCACAGTGAAACGATTCTCGTGCGCACAGGAAACGATTTCGCCCGTGGCCGGATTCCCCTTGCAACCAGTCGAGCCGAGATGGACCGTCCAAGTCCTGGTCTTGGAACCGTCTGCTTTGATAATGGGAGACGGCGTATCGACTTCGAATACGAGGAATCGGCGCCCAGCCTGCCAATTCCACGCCATGCCGGCGATATCGAGAGGCGGCGGCGCAGTCTCGACGTTGGAATGGTTGATGGAGACGGGCTTGCCGTCGACGATCGTCTCCACAGGCGCGCCGACGGAGAATTCCAGCCCGACATAGGCGTGACGTGGCGCGGTTCCGGAGATCCTTGCATTCTTAGCCGGATTGCTCTCCGTGCAGGGTGCGTTGCCGCCGCGCGCGTCTTTGAAATCGAGCAGGGCGACATCGCCGTACTGCCATTCATTTTGCGTCAGAGCGACGGGCGTGCGTGTGCCCTTGGCGTCAATGAGCTTGACGCCATAAACATAAAAGCGCGCCTCACGGAGCTTGGCCTGCAGATGGCCGCCGCCGAGATTGGCAAGCGGCGCCCCACAGCCGACTTCCTTCCCGTCCGCCATCAATCCGAAGGTGATGGCGACGGGCAGATCTTTCGCTGCGGCCCCTTCGACGCCGCCGAGCGCCGCGAGAGTGAATAGCAACCAAAATATCGCCCTTTGAATTAATCTCAGCATCGCTTCGATCCTCGTTCGCAGACCGGAAACAGTCACCGCGCGGTTGATCTTTTTTATGCGTAACAGACGAGATACCGGACGCTGAACCTCCATCAGGCCCCCCTGGATGCCCATCATCGACGGCGTGAGTTATAGTTTGCTCCAACCTCCTAGGACGTATCAGATCGAGAAAAGGGAACCTCGCCGGAGAAATTTTTTCTTATGCGGAGGTTTCACTCCAAAGAATCTCTGAGGGCGGCGCGGCATGTCCGGAAAGCCAGGCTGAGATGTTTGCGCACCATTCTGTCGGAGATCTCCAACCTCCGCGCAATCTCCTGAAGAGGAACGTCTTCATAGGTATGAAGCTTGAAAACCTCGCGGCAACGCGGCGGCAAAGAGCTGACAGCCGCGTCGAGGAGGCGGGATTTGCGTTCATAATCCACACGTTCGTCAGCCGGCGCATCCGCAGACGGCGCTTCCACCAAATAGTCGCTAAATTGTATGTAGTTAGCTTCGGTCCTACGGCGGCGGACGAAATCGCGCGCCAAATTGGTTGCGATTGTTTTTAGGAACGCCGGCGGATCGTTGATCCTCTCCGGCTTTTCCAGTCGGACGACCCGTACAAAGGTTTCTTGAAGCAGGTCTGGCGCATCGGTGGCCCCCACCTTTCGGGTGAGGTAGCGAAGAAGGTCTCCCTGGCTGGAAAGGAAAACTTCGCGGAGCGAAAAAAGCCCCCCAACAGAAACACGCGGCAGGTCGCCGCTCGACGAAACGGTTGAAAACACGTTACTTCTCCCTTGACGGCGCTACCGGCCGCTCGACCGAAATGATTAACGCGCAGACTCTCTGGCTGCGTTCGGTTGATCAGGAGAAGGAAGGTGGGGCGCGAGGTGACCAGCTATTCAACCTACCCGGGATAGGCCTAGGTTCGTCGAAGACGCCGGGAAAAATAACCTGCTTTTCGGGGTGAAAATCCAAGATAGCGAGGCAAGTGACGGCGAGCGCCAGAACAGGCGCGATGCGGGCGCCCGCCAGACAATGGTCACAACATTTGGAATGACTGCTATCGTCATGGGCCGGGCCGGCGTTATCGCCGTTGAGGCACAAGGCCCCGACTTCGGAGGATGCATGAAGACCGACGACGCCGGACAGCTTTGTCGCACCCGCTAACGAAGGGAGCTGAAACAGGAATACAGATAGCACGACGCAAGCGACAAAAGCGCGCCGAAAGCTCCCAAAGTATATCT
Organism: Methylocystis sp. MJC1; assembly: GCF_026427715.1. Lineage (NCBI taxonomy): Bacteria > Pseudomonadati > Pseudomonadota > Alphaproteobacteria > Hyphomicrobiales > Methylocystaceae > Methylocystis > Methylocystis sp. MJC1. The sequence goes on from NZ_CP107558.1 coordinate 3,183,838, forward strand.
GTCCCCACGCCATGGCGCTCTAAAATGGCCGAAGTCTCCCTAGTGTCAAGCGTCATGGTCGCGCTTGGCGCGAACTCGTTGATCGGAGGGTCGCAAAGGAAATCCCGCGCCGTAGATGGTCGCTTCCTGGCAGCTCTACATATCCGGGTATAAAATCTTGCCGAGCAGCTCTTGGTTTTAAATCCGTCAGTAGGCCACCCTTCCAGCCATGCCTACAACGTAAGCGCTGCTGGAAACAATTTCGCATTGGCAGTGTTGTTCTGGCGTCTCAATCGGCGGAGAAGGCTCATGCATACTCAGGAGATCATCGGGACGCATCCCGACGTAAAGGGGCAGACCAATCAGGCGCTCATCCGCGCCATCGAGGAATGCTACGACTGCGGCCAAAGCTGCATTTCCTGCGCCGACGCTTGCACCGGGGAGCAAGAAGTCGCTCGCCTCAAGCAGTGCATCCGCCTCAACCTCGATTGCGCGGACATTTGTTTCGCCGCGGGGTCGATCGCAACGCGCCGCACGGGAAGCAATGAGGAGCTCATCCGTTCGACGCTGGAAAACTGCGTCCTCGCTTGCCGCCTGTGTGCCGACGAATGCCAGAAACACGCACAATCGCATGAGCATTGCCGTATCTGCGCGGATGCTTGTCGGAGCTGCGAGAAGGCGTGCCAGCAAGCGGTTCAAACCTTCGGCGCTACGCACTGAAGAGAGCACGGAGAGAGCGGCGCTACGCGTCAACGTTCGTGTAGCGCCTCTTGCCCTTTCAGGATGGGTTTGAGCAGATAGTCGAGCACCGTCTTCTTGCCTGTCTGAATACTGACGTCGGCGACCATCCCGGGCTTGATCGGGAGCGGGCCGTCCGGGCCCTGCAATGCAGCCGTATCGGTGAGCACGCGAACCCTATAATAAGGTTCGGCGTCTTTTCGCGTCTCATCCTTGATGGTGTCCGCGCTTATGAACACCAGCTCTCCGGTGAGCATGCCATAGATCGTGTAATCATAGGCCGTAATTTTGACGGTGGCGCGCTGGCCCGTGTGCAGGAACGCAACGTCCTGGGGACGGATCTCGGCCTCGACATAAAGCTGGTCGTCAAGCGGCACGATTTCCATGATGGTCTCGCCCGGAGAGACGACGCCGCCCCGGGTCGTTACTTTCAAATTCTTGACGATGCCGCGCACCGGCGATTTCAGCACGGCATGCGTGAGCGCATCGCGTTTCTGTTCGCGCTGCTGAGTCAGACTCGCGAGCTCCGCGCTCTTTTTGGTGATCTGGTCATTAATTTCCTGAAAATAAGAATTGCGGGCTTCTGCGAGTTGTCCCTTCAGATCGGCCAGCGTCCGCTCCAATTCGATTTGTTTTAATCTGCTCGAAGCCCCCCGCTCCACCATGGGCTTGAGCAGCTCGAGCTGTCGCGAGGTCAGTTGGATGCGTTCTTCCAGAGATGAGACGGCTTCCGAAAAATGTTGCCGCCTTGCGTTGAACAGGCTCATCTCGCCCCGAATGACGCCGTCGTTCGCCTTTACGTCGCGATCGAAATCAATGTGATTTGCGCCGCTCAGCTCCGCATAAAGCCGACTCAACGCCGCCTTCAGGGCGATCGTCTGACCGTCGAGATCCTGATAAGCGGCGCGGAACTGCGTGTCTTCGATGACGGCGAGCTTCTGGCCAACGGCAACTTCCTCGCCTTCCTGAACAGCAAGAGATTCGAGGATTCCGCCCTGCAGGCTCTGGATCACCTGGCTCCGGCTCAAAGGCTCGAGCTTTCCGGCGCCATTTGTCACCTCATCCAGTGGCGCATTCGCGGCCCAGATGAAAAAGACGACAAGGACAAGCGCCGTGATCCACAGAAGAGATCGTGACATTCGGTAGGCGCCGGAGGCGTCATCCCCCATCGCGGCGGCTATCAGGGAGGCCGCATTGGCGCCGGCACGTTTTGCGTCCATCACTCGGCTTCCCTTGTAGGCCGTTGGTTCCGGTTCTGGCCAGCGGCGCGGTTGGAAGCAAGCGCTGCAAGCACGCCTTCGACAGGCCCATGCGCGGCCGGGCGGCCTCCATTGAGCACGATGGCGCGCTGCGTTAGCGCGAGCACCGGCTGGCGATGGGTGGCGACGACGAAGGTGCGGCCAACCGCCCATTCCTTGATGCGGTTGATCAACACGAGCTCCAAGGCGTGATCTATCGCGGCAGTCGGCTCATCGAGCAGGACAATTCGCGGATCACGCAGCCAGATGCGAGCCAGGCCGACCGACTGCCGCTGCCCCCCGGAGACGCCACCGCCGCCTTCGGTGATCATCCGGTCGAGGCCAAGAGGATGTTCCTGGACAAGGCTCTCCGCTCCGACGAAAGCCAAGGCTTCCAGCAATTCCTCATCTTGCTTCGTCTCGAGCCCGAGGCGGAGATTGTCGCGCAAGGTTCCGTGGAACAGCCGGACATCCTGCGGCAGATAGGCGACGGATTTTCGCACATCCGCCGGGTCGATCTGCCTGATCTCCGCGCCGTCGAGCAGCAGTTGCCCCTGCTGGGGATGATAGAGCCCCGCCATGATCTTCAGCAGCGTCGACTTCCCCGATCCATTGGCGCCGAGCAGAGCGGTGGATGTGCCGGCGTCGAATGAGAGCGTTGGAATCTGCAGCGCTGGATTGCTGTCTTTGTCATAGGCGAAAGCGACGTTTTCGAAGCGGTAATTCCCCGAAAGCCGCGGCCTGTGAACAAATCGTCTGCCCGCCGGCCGGTCGACCGGCGAGTCCATCAACGCATCGAGGCTGTTGAGCGCGGCGCGCATATGCTGCCAGCGGGCAAAGATGCCGGCAAACTGCGTCAGCGGCGCAATCGTCCGCGACGAGAGGATCGAACAGGCGAGCAAGGCGCCGACCGTCATGTCGCCATCGGCGATCCGATAGACGCCGACGACCATCACCAGCACATAGGCGATTTGCTGAACGGCGGTCGCTGAAAACATCAGCAGGCTGGAGATGGTTCGCATGCGCACGCCGTTTTGAGCGAGCAATGCGGTATATTCTTCCCACAACCGCTGAAAGCGCCCTTCTGCTTGTGTCGATTTCACCGTTTCGATGCCAGAGAGCGCCTCCATGAGCAAACCATGGCGAACCGCGCCCTCGCGCAAATGCTGTTGCGACAGCTCGGAAATCGGCCATTGCGCGACGACGCCCGGCACGACAATAACCGGGACGGCGCAGGCAAGGACGATCGCGACCGGTCCGCCGATATAGGCGACAACCACTATGAACAAGACAAGGAAGGGGATGTCGCTCAGGGCGCCGATCGTCGCCGACGTGAAGAATTCGCGCACCGCGTCCATTTCTTTGACCTGGCTGGCGAAGGAGCCAACCGATCGGGGCCGGGCCTCCAACCGCAGGCCGAGCGCCCTTTCGAAAATTCTGGACGAGAGCGTGAGGTCCAACCGACGGCCGGCAATGTCCAACAGATGCGCGCGCAAGATCCTCATGACGGTCTCGAGGACAATCGCGAGACCGACGCCGAGGGCGAGCACCCACAAGGTCGCAAAGGACAGATTTGGCACAACACGGTCATAGACCTGCTTAGCGAACAGTGAGGTTGCAATCGCGAGGAGATTGGCGATCCCCGCCGCAAAGGCTTTTCCAGAAAATTCGGCCAGTAGCGCTTGATCTCGTCCCAGAACCAGTGTTTGTCCGGCTCGTCGCCAAACCCGTCGGCGCGCGAGTCACGCCGCGCCAGAGGAGCGGCGAGGACGACGAGGCCGCTATGGCGCGCCATCAGACTCTCGACTGGGACCAACATTTCGCGCGCGGCCAACTCGGGCAAAACGATCTTCGCCTTGCCGTCCTTGACGCTGAGAAGCGCGGCCACGGAGCCGTCCTTCATCAGGAGAAGCAGGGGCAAAAAGCCCGAGACAATCGAGCTGATCTCCTTGCGCCGGACCTGAACGTCGAGATCCACGCGGGCGCCCGCGCGCCTGAGCAGATCTGGCGTAAGGCGCCCGCCGTCGAGCGGCAGACCCGCCGTTAATTCCGAGGCGCTTGTAGAGCTGGCAGAGCAGAAGCAGCCCTTTCAGCAAGGGGTCCTGCTCGGAGTCCGCAAACTTGATTGGCTGAACCTTCTCCGGCTCGGTCATTTCTGCGGCCCCTCTGCAGCAATGTCCAACAATTGCAGAAGCCTGCCGAGTGCGCTCGCCGCTGAATATTGCAAATCGGAGATCGCATAGCGCGCTTCAGCGCCGTTGCGTTCGATGCGATAGACGTCCCCCTGAACCGATGCGAGGTCGATGAGCGTGCGTTCTCCGAGCAAGAACTGATCTTCATAGAGTTTACGCAGGGCCTTGGCTTTGCGAAGCTGCGCCTCCAGAATGGTCGCCTGGCTGCGCAAGGTCGGCGCCTTGTCCTGAAACGCGCGGACATCCTCCACCGCCTTGCGAACGGCCGTCTCCGCCGCCCATTGCGCGCTGTCGGCTTGGAGGTGAGCCGCCTCGACACGCTTGAAATTGCTCAAGCCCACGAAGGTCGGCGCAACAAGCCGCAGCCCCACGCCTGCGTCGGTCGTACGCGTGTAGGGATACTGCGAATTGGCGTATGAATTGTGGCGATGACCTTCTTGCTCGCCACCGGGCGCGTCACAACTTCGGCGGCCATCTCGGACGGCGTGTCGTTCCCGACACTCGAACAGCTGTGTAAAATGACCGCCGCAAGAAGACAGGTAAAAAGGCGCCCACTCACTCCCGACGCTCGCAAAGCGAGCGATCGGGAATCCAAAGCAGAACACGCGATACCTTGGTTCCGGATTCCCGATCGGGCCTCTGGCCCGTCGGGAATGACGAAGCCGGATACAAGCTGTTCAAGCGGCGGTATAATACCATTTCCGTTTGAACAGCCCCGATGGGCGCTTGTCATTCCCGGCGGGCTGAAAGCCCAACCGGGAATCCAGAGCCACAAAAGCACTGGTTTTGCTCTGGATTCCCGATCGCTCGCTTTGCGAATGTCGGGAATGACACCGAACCAATCGAGCGGAACTCGTACAAATTGCCTTATGGAGCGCGGCGGCCCGACGTGCCGTTTCAAGCAAAATTCTCCAAGAAAAAACTTCACTGCACCGAATACAGCTCTACTCGCGCTGCATCCGCGTGCGCGGAGCATCGACGAAAGCATGTTCTCGCCCTACGGGATGTGAGGGGGCCCAAAACATGATCTCGGCCCCGCCTCTATTTCAGACGACCACAATCCCTTGCTGGATCCAGACGTCGCCGAATGTGTGCGAGGCGTCCAGCATGCTATTGTGATAGACCTCGAACGTCGCGGACCCCACCGTCTGCGTGCCCGTAGCGGACCAAATTCCTCCGCCATCGATGAGGTTCACAGTCGACCCTGGGCCACCCGCGATCTCCATATGTCCGAGCCTAGACGCTGCTTCGGGCTCGCTCAGGACATCGGAAAAACGGATGTCGAGTTCATTGCCGACGCCCAGGTCAAATTTCTCGAAGCCTTGCACCCTGTCGCCGTAGGCTCCGAGGTCCAGAACCAGACCAGACCCGTCCAGCGCCAATGTATCGATACCCTCGCCGCCATCGACGCGCGTGATGTTGAGACCGATGAGGTGGATCCCGTCATTGCCCTGCCCGCCATAGGCAACGTCGTGCAAAATGCTGGTTGCAGTCGTGCCGGTCGTGTCCGCGCCGATGCCGGTTATCGTATCGTTGCCCAGACCGCCGCTGATCTGGTCAACGCCATTCACGATGGCCGCCGCGCCGATCGTCGCGCCTCCCGCAACCAGCGTATCATTGCCGACTGTGAAAGATTGGGTGAGGTCGCTTGTCGAGCCCAGGAAGCTGTAGAATTCGCCCGCGCTGGTGTTGGCCCCCCAGGCGCCGATGGAAAAATCGCTTATGCCGTCGCCGTTCCAGTCACCGACAGCGGTGCTGACGCCCAGAAGGGCTCCGGCAGCCTGGCCATCAAGGCGCTCGGCCGCGCCGCTCAAGACCATCGATTCAAGGTCGCCGCCAGCAAGGCCTCCGACAGCGGAGCCGTAAACCAGATAGGCGCTGCCACGATCGGTCGCGCCCGCGTCGGTTCCTGGCGCGCCGATCAGGAAATCATCGACGCCGTCGCCATTGACGTCGCCGGCGCCGCGAATGTCGAAGCCGAGCCATCCATTCGTAGTGGTGGTCGACAGGCTGCTGTTGAGCGTGAAACCTGAAGTCCCGCTCGCCTCGGTCGCAATCGAACCCGACGCCCACCCCGACTGGCTGCCGTAGATCACGTAAACGCGCCCGGGCGCGAAACCATCGGTCGCGCTGTCGCCCCATTCGGGAGAGCCAACCGCGAAGTCGCCAATGCCGTCGCCATTGATATCGCCCAAAGCGGCGACAGTGTTGCCCTCGCCCGACAACCAGGCGTCGGCCGAGCCATTATTGCCGTGGTCCGTCTGTACGCCGCCAAGGTCTTCGCCAGCCTGGCCGCCGTTGAGACGAATGGCCTGTCCGGAGGAAAGCAGAGTGGTAATGTTCACGTCCGAGGCGAGGCCGCCCTGCTGGCCAAACACGAGATAGGCAGCGCCCGAGTCGACGCCATTTGCGTCGAGTTGCGGATCGGTGACGACGACATCCGAAATGCCGTCGCCATTAACATCGCCGACATTCTGCAACTTGCCGCCGAAGTGGCTCGCAGTCAGCTCGTTCGTCCCGATCATGGTCTGGGCGCCGGCCGCCAACTGAGTGTTCGTCACCGCGTCGTATAGACCGTTCTCGTTCCCGGTGAGATTAGTCCACACCGACGGCCCGCCGCCCGCGTGACCATAAAGAATATACGCCGCCCCCGCGCCAGCCGCACCGGCGGGAGAGGCCTCGGCCCCATAGCCCTTGGCGTCGCTCAATAGCAGATCGGCATAGCCGTCGCTGTTGAAGTCGACTCCGCCACCAGCAGAGCCGAACCAGTTGGAATAGGCGCCGTGGATCGCGAAGCCGTCGCTTGTCGCGTTTGTTTCCATCGAGCCGAGGCTGATCGTCCCCGTCGCCGCCGCGCGCCCCCAGATGACGAATGCGCCGTCGTTCAGGTTCGATGTCACCAGAAGATCGCTAAAGCGGTCGCCATTCAGGTCGCCGAGGCCCTCTACTTGCAGGCCCTGTATGTCGGCGTCTCCGAAAATGCCGCTTCCAGTGATATGCAGCGCCTTCGAAGCCGAAAAGCTGTCGACGTCGCTGGCCGACGGCAAACCATTTGCGGAGCCGTAAATGACATAGAGTTCGGATGCGCCCCCGACTGTCTCGCCATAGTGGTCGTGCGGCCCCGAAACCGCATAGTCTACATATCCATCGCCGTTGAAATCCCCCGCCGCGCTCGCCGCGAAGCCAAGACCGTCGTAAGACTGCGCCGAATTAGCGCCATTTGCCGTGGTAAACGCTTTGGTCGCGATCGTGAGCACGTTTCCGGATATGCTCGAGCTGTCGAGGTACCCCGCCGTCGAATTCCCCACCAGGTCGGTCATTTCCCCTTTCAGGTTGTATGTGTGATCCGGGAGAGACGGCAGCGTAAAATTCACGGCCGCTGACGAACCGGCAAACTCACCGCTGAAATTATAGTCGCTGACGAGCACCCGCTCGCCCGCGTCAATGACGTTGTTGTCATTCGCGTCGTCCCACAGGCTGAGGGTCGTTTGACCAGCCTCGATCGAGGTAGCGTCCGCCGCATTGACGCCGCCGACATACACCGCGACTGCCGGCGTCGAGAGGGCGGTTATGTTGTCGGTGCTACTCGCGCTAGTGTCGCTGGCGCTCGCAAGATCGATGAGGACCGTGCCTGAAGGCGCCGTCGTATCGACCGCCACAGCGAAGGGCGACGACGTCGTCCCCTCATTGCCCGCGGCGTCGGCGACGACCGCCGTGTAGCTGTGCGTTCCCTCCGAGAGGCTGGAGAGCGCCAGCGTCCAGCCTGTCCCGGAGACGTTCGCCGTCCCGACCAGCGTCGCGCCCTCATAGACGCGCAGCGCCTCGCCCGGCGCCAGCGGCGCGGACAGCGTTCCATTCAGCACCGGCGACGCGTCGTCCGTCGCCGTCCCGCTCGCATAGCTCCCCTGCTGCGTGCCGACATTGTCGGTGAAGCTCTCGATGAGGGTGGTGGTCGCCGGCGGAGTCGTGTCGACCGCCACCGCGAAGGAAGCCGAAGGCGTCCCCTCATTGCCCGCCGCGTCGGCGACGACGGCCGTGTAGCTGTGCGTTCCCTCCGAGAGGCCGGAGAGCGCCAGCGTCCAGCCCGTCCCCGAGACCGTCGCCGTCCCAATGAGCGTCGCGCCCTCATAGACGCGCAGCGCCTCGCCCGGCGCGAGCGGCGCAGAGAGCGTTCCGTTCAGAACCGGCGACGCGTCGTCGTCCCAACTCGCATAGTTCCCCTGCTGCGTCCCGACATTGTCGGTGAAGCTCTCGATGACCGTGGTGGTCTCGTTGAGGTCCGTCGCCGTCGCCGTCACCAGCCCGCTCGGCTGCACTGTGGACGCCTCGACCGCATATTGACCGGCGGCGTCCACAGTCGTGGTGGAGGTCGAGCCGTCGGGCCAAGTCACCGTCACCGTCGAGCCGGGCCCCGCCACGCCCGCCGCTTCCGGCAGTCCGTTGGCGTTGGCGTCAGACACGGCGAGCGTCGGCGGATCGATAAAGATCGTCGAGGCGGCCGGGCCCACATTGCCGTTGATGTCCGTCGCCGCCGCCGTCACCGGGCCGGTCGGCTGCACTGTCGGCGCCTCGACTGTGTATTGACCCGTGGCGTCCGCCGTCACGGGAGATGTCGTTCCATCGGGCCAGGTCAGCGTTACGGTGGAGCCGGGCTCGGCCGTTCCCGTGGCCTCCGGCCGGCCGTTGTGGTTAGCGTCTGCGACGGCAAGAGTCGGCGCCGCCGGGGGCGTTGTGTCCGTATAGATTGCCGTCGCCGACGGACTCGCAGCGCCGGTCGCGCTTGTCCCCACCGCTGTCACCGCGCCGTTCGGCTGAACCGTCAGCGATTCCGCCGTGTAATGGCCAGACGCGTCCGCCTTCGTTACGGACGTAGAGCCGTCGGGCCAGGTCACCGTGACCGTCGCGCCCGGCGCCGCTGTTCCCGCGACTTCCGGCCGGCCGTTGGCGTCCGAGAGATTCAACGACGGCGCCGCCGGCGCTGGAGACGTCGCCGGCGGAATCCAAGCCAAAGGATATGCGCCGCCGCCATTGCCGCCGCCGCCCGCCGCCGCAACGCCAGCCGCCGCGCCGCCGGCGCCGAGCAGCGCCAAAGGCAAGAGCCCAATATCAGGCAATCCGCCGGCTTCTTCCGGCGCCGTCTGGTCGAGGACTCGTCCGCATGAATCCTCTGGAAGAATGGGCTGAAGGATGCCTTGGCGGTCGTCCCTGAACAGGACTTCAATATAACGGCCGTCTGCGCCCTCAACTTTGGCGTCTGCGCAGTCGGTTTTTTCTAGCAACAAGACGGGACGGCCGTCCGCGTCGTCTTTGAAAAAGTTATTCAGGCGAATCCACTCGCCATTCGTCAACACAAGAATAAGGTCGTCGCCCTGCCGCTCGTAAACAGCAACCTTATCGGCCTGGAGAGCCAATGCGACGCGCGCCGCGTGGCCTGCATCCAAAGTGGCCTTTTTCCCTGACAAAATAACCGTGTGAGCTGCGTGCGACCCAGAGTGGACGACTTGCGTGCGAAGCTTCATTCCAGCCCTCCGTGGAAGCCTTGCGCCCTCCTGTTGCGGGCCGGCTCCATCAAGACAATGCAAAAAGACTCTTAGGCTCGCGGGCGCCGCGCTCGTCTGTCGCCGATGTAACTGCGCCGATGCGCCAACATGAGAGATGCAACGACGAACTCGGCGACTACTGCTGCTCAGCGCCTTCGAATCCCAAATTGTGAGTCAGTTTGTGCGATCGCAAAGTGGACGTCTTGCGTCTGGAGGAACTGTTTTTGATCTATTCTGATCAGCGCGCTGATCGGCATTTCCGATAATCTTCTTTGGCGCGCCAGAACGCGCGCAAGATGAAATACTGCAAGGAGTTTTAGTCGTAGACATTTGCTTGTTAGCAATCGCCGCGCTGCACAAACCGATTCAAATTAAAGTTGGTTTTGAGTTAATCTCTCATTCGGTCGCATGGCCCGCGCCGACATGCGCAGGACCCTGCGTCAAAACCACCGCTTTCACGCGGGCTGACAGCGCCGCCAAATCCTCTTCGCCGAAAGTTTCCGTTTCGAGCAGGCGCTCCGCCGACTCCCGATGCACGGATGCGCAAGCACTCAGGACGTCGGTCGCCCGTTCGAAAGCCTCTTCGACAAGGCGGCCGATCGCTTCGTCGATCCTTGCGCTGGTTTCGTCGCTCATGTCCGATTGCTGCGGACCGAGACCCTGCAGGTCGAGGTAACGCGGTCGTTCGACGACGAATGACGCGCGCCCGATCTCTTCTTCCATGCCGTAGCGCGTGACCATGGCGCGCGCCATCTCCGTTGCGCGTTGCAGATCGTCGGCGGCGCCGGTGGTCGCCTCTTGGAAAACGAGCATTTCCGCCGCTCTGCCGCCGAGCAGAACGGTCATGCGGTGGAGGAGCTCCGTGCGGGTCATCAGATAGCGGTCTTCTGTTGGCATTTGCATCGTATAACCGAGTGCGCCGAGGCCGCGGGGGATGATCGACACTTTCTTGATTGGATCGACGTCCGGCAGCGCCATAGCGACAATTGCATGGCCCATCTCGTGATAGGCCACGATACGGCGCTCTCGCGGATTGAGGATTCGCTTACGCTTCTCGGGGCCGGCCAGAACGCGCTCGATCGCAGCGGTGAAATCGGCGGCCGAAACCGACTCGGCCTTACGCCGCGTCGCCAGCATTGCCGCCTCGTTCACCAGATTGGCGATGTCGGCGCCCGTGAACCCAGGGGTCATCGCCGCGATTTGTCCGGCGTCCACATCGCTGGCCAATTTAATTTTCGCCAAATGGACCTGAAGAATGGCGACGCGGCCATTCTTGTCGGGCCGGTCGACCGAAATCTGACGGTCGAAGCGCCCGGCGCGCAAAAGCGCCGGGTCGAGCACCTCCGGCCGATTTGTCGCGGCGAGCAGCACGACGCCAATCGTCGGATCGAAGCCGTCGAGCTCGCTCAAAAGCTGGTTGAGCGTTTGCTCTTTCTCGTCATGGCCGCCGCTCAGGCCGGAAATTCCTCTGGCGCGGCCGAGCGCATCCAGTTCGTCGATGAAAATAATGCAGGGCGCCGTCGCGCGCGCCTGTGCAAAGAGATCGCGAACGCGCGCGGCGCCGACGCCGACGAACATTTCGACGAACTCCGAGCCGTTGATGGAGAAGAAAGGAACGGCTGCCTCACCGGCCACTGCACGGGCAAGCAGGGTCTTGCCGGTTCCTGGCGGGCCGACGAGCAGGATGCCCTTGGGAACATGCGCGCCGAGCCGGCCATAGGTCGCCGGGTCTTTGAGAAAGGCCACGATCTCCTGAAGCTCTTCCTTGGCTTCATCCACCCCGGCGACGTCGCGAAAGCCAATCTTGATATCCTTTTCGATGAATATCTTCGCCTTGCTCTGGCCGACGGACATGATCGAGCCGAGCCCCTGGCCTAGACGTCGTGAAAAGTAGCTCCAGATCAGGAAGAAGATCGTCGCCGGCAGAATCCAGGAAAGAATCATCGAAATCCATGTGTGCTCCACGGCGCCGGTGTATTTCACCTTCGCGGCTTCCAGCTCCTGGGCGAAATTCGGATCGACGCGGACGGCGATGACGTCCTTGCGCCCGTCGGCCATCGGCTTTTTCAGCGTGGCGCGCACAGCCTTGTCGCCGACCTCGACCTCCGCGATCTTTCCTTCGCGCAGCATGTCGTAGAATTCGCTGTAAGCGACGACGTCTGTGCGGGTGTATGTCTCCAGAAGCTGCTGCAGAACGAGGATCGCCGTGAGCGCAAAAAGGAAATAGCCGATATCGAAATGTGCTCTGGGTTTGTCGTTGGATTGAGCCATGATGAAATCACTTCCCCACGAAGCGCCACCGGGTGGCGGCCAGTTTGGCGGTCATTCCCCCTTGCAGGGAAGCTTATCGAGCATAGTCATTTTGCCGCATCCATCCGAGGGAGACGTCTCCCCGCCCCGCTACAGGCCATCGCAAGGTAACGTCGCTCTTAACGAAAGCCACGTTTTTCGTCATAATGCCTCTCGCGCGTATATTCGTCGCTGGGATGCAAAAACTCGGGTCACGTCCCAGGTTCTCAAGTATGCTCAGCGCCGCGTTTCGCAACGCAAGGGCGCATGGGGTCGGTTCGTCTGGCGGCAGGCTGAAAGGTTTTCTCTTGGGGGAAAGCGGACCAATTGCGCAGCTTGAACCGATCCATGATCGCCGCCCGGTCGGGAAAGTCGCGGCGGTTCGCGGCGCCATTGTCGAGATTTCCTTTCCGGCCCCGGCCCTGCCGGCGATTAACGAAGCCGTGCTCATCGAGCGCGGCGACGGCGAAGACATTCTTGCGGAAGTGCAAGCCCATGTCGACGAGGGCCATGTGCGGGCGATCGCCCTGCGCTCGACCATCGGCTTGCAGCGCGGACGCAAGGTGGTCGCGACCGGCCGCCCGGTCGAAGCCCCCGTCGGCGAGGCGGTGCTCGGACGTTTGATCGACGTCACGGGCGGGGTCGCGGACGACGGGCCGCCGCTTCCGGCGGACGCGCCGCGCCGGCCCATTCATCGGGCGCCGCCGGCGCTCGCCCGACAAAGCCGAGGAACGCAAATTTTTTCAACGGGCGTCAAGGCGATCGACCTGCTGACGCCGCTCGCCCATGGCGGCAAGGCGGCGATGTTCGGCGGCGCCGGGGTCGGCAAGACCGTACTGGTCATGGAGCTGATCAACGCCATGATCGCCCGCTACCAGGGCATCTCTGTGTTCGCCGGCGTCGGCGAGCGGTCGCGCGAGGGCCATGAGATGCTGCTCGACATGCGGCGCTATGGCGTTCTCGACCGCAGCGTCCTCGTCTATGGCCAGATGAACGAGCCTCCGGGCGCAAGATGGCGCGCGCCGCTGACGGCGCTGACCATCGCCGAGTTCTTTCGCGACGAGCGGCGGCAAAACGTGCTCCTGCTGATGGACAATGTGTTTCGCTTCGTGCAGGCGGGCGCGGAAGTTTCCGGGCTTCTCGGGCGCATGCCTTCGCGCGTCGGCTATCAGCCGACGCTCGCGAGCGAGGTCGCCAATCTGCAGGAGCGCATCGCTTCGGTCGGGGACGTGGCCGTCACGGCGATCGAGGCCGTCTATGTGCCCGCCGACGATTTCACGGACCCCGCGGTCACGGCGATCGCGTCGCATGTCGACAGCATGGTCATGCTGTCGCGCCAGATGGCGGCAGAAGGCATGTATCCAGCCATCGACCCCATCCTGTCTTCGTCTGTCCTGCTCGACCCGCTTGTGGTCGGCGACGAGCATGCGCGCGTCGCCACCGATACGCGGCGGGTCATCGAGCACTATCGCGAGCTTCAGGACGTCATCGCCTTGCTGGGCGTCGACGAGCTGAGCGTCGAAGACCGCAGGCTCGTCGGGCGCGCGCGCAGACTGCAACGCTTCCTCACCCAGCCTTTCGTGGTGACGGAAAATTTCACGGGCATGCCGGGGCGGTCGGTGGCGGTCGCGGAGACGATCGCGGGCTGCGACGCCATTCTCAGCGGCACATGCGACGACTGGCCGGAAAGCGCCTTCTACATGATCGGCTCGCTCGATGAAGCGCGCGAAAGAGCGCATTCGACGAACGGTCGGGCCGAGGCGCCCGCCAGCTCGAATGATGGAGCGTCATCGTGAGCCGGTCGCTTCAGCTTGTCATTTCCACGCCGACCCAGTTGCTCGTCGACGCATCGGGCGTCACGTCGCTGCGCGGCGAAGACGCCAGCGGGGGCTTCGGGATATTGCCGGGACACGCGGATTTCGTAACGACGCTTTCCCCTTGCGTGCTGCGCTGGCGAGAGAATGAAATGGAACGTTATTGCGCCGTGCGCGGCGGCGTGATGAGCGTCAAGGATGGTCTGCAGGTGCGCGTCGCCTGCCGGCGCGGCGTGCTCGGAGACGAATTGCAGAAGCTGGAAGCGGAAGTGCGCGCCGATGCGGCCGCGCGGGCCAGCATCGAGAGCCACGCCCGCGTCGACCAGATGCGGCTGCACGCTTACGCCGTCCGGCAGCTCATCCGTTATTTGCGGCCGGCTGGCTTGTCGGAGTCGATCCTGAGCGACGGCCAAGGAGATGACGAATGAACGAGCCAAGCCCTTCGCGCTCGACAGAAAGGCTGGCGGAGGCCGCGCGCAAGGCCGCGACGCGCGAGCGGGAGCTTCACGACAACCCCGAGCCCTCCTTCGGGAGGCGCCTTGGACAGATGGGCGTCCTCGGCTGGACAATCGTCACGCCTGCCCTGCTCGGGCTCTTCGCCGGCCGTTGGCTGGACAAAACGATGCACTCCGGCGTCTTCTTCTCGGCCCCGCTTGTCATGCTGGGCGCCGCGCTTGGACTATGGCTTGCCTGGAAATGGATGTCCCGCCAATGACTCTATCGATGCACCTCCCGGTCATTTCATTGACGCTCCAGCTATGCATCGGGGCCGTGGTTGGCGCGGCCGTGGGCTATGGCTATTTCTCCGCCCTGTGGTGGAATGTTCTGCTGATGGACCGCGGCGCCACTGCGGGCGCGCTGTTTCTGTTCGCAGCGAGGCTTGGGCTGCTGGCGCTGACTCTTTTCGGCCTTGTTCAAATCGGCGCCCTCGCGCTCCTTGCTGGCGCGGCGGGGCTCCTTGCGGCGCGACGCCTCTTGATAAAGCGCATCGGAGACGGGCCATGATCGGCTCGCCGCTCGAAACCGAGATCGCTTTTCATCTCGGCCCTATTCCCATCGCAACGCCGGTTGTCACCACCTGGGCGCTGATGGCCTTCCTCGTTGCGGCAAGCGCGCTGGCGACGCGGCGTCTCACTCTGCGGCCTGGAAACATTCAAGCCTTCCTCGAATTGATCGTCGATACGCTCGATTCCCAAGTGCGCGACACGATGCGGGTCGCGCCCGATCCCTATCGCGCTTTGTTCGGAACGATCTTTCTTTTCATTCTTCTCGCCAATTGGTCTGCGCTCATTCCCGGCGTCGAGCCGCCCACTGCGCGTCTGGAGACAGATGCGGCGCTCGCGCTCGTGGTTTTCGCCGCGACAATCTACCACGGTCTCAGAACGCAAGGTCTTTGGGGCTATCTGAAGACTTTTGCGGAGCCGAGCCTCTTCATGGTTCCTCTCAATCTCGTCGAGCAGATCACGCGCAGCTTTTCGCTGATCGTGCGCCTCTTCGGCAATGTCATGAGCGGCGTCTTCGTCATCGGCATTGTTCTGTCGCTCGCCGGCCTCCTCGTGCCCATTCCCTTGATGGCGCTCGACCTGCTGACGGGAGCGGTGCAGGCTTATATTTTTGCAACGCTCGCAATGGTATTTACAGCGGCGGCCATCGCCCCCGAGACGGACGCTGCGCAGGGCTCTGACGGAGCGCAACATGGATCAAATTGAAAATATAAGCGTTCTGGCCGCCGCGATCGCGGTCTCCTTCGGCGCGATCGGCCCCGCCTTGGCAGAAGGCAAGGCCGTCGCCGCGGCCATGGAAGCCATTGCGCGGCAGCCCGAGGCCGCAGGCGTTTTGTCACGCACGCTTTTCGTTGGCCTCGCCATGATCGAGACCATGGCGATCTACTGCCTAGTCGTCGCGTTGCTGCTTCTCTTCGCCAATCCTTTTGTGAAATAGGCGCGTCGAAACATGCGCATCGATTGGTGGACGCTTTCGCTGCAGACCATCAATGCGTTGGTGCTGATTTGGCTATTGGCCTATTTCCTCTTCAAGCCGATTGCCAATGTCATCGCCGAGCGCAAAGCGACGGCCGCGCGGCTTCTCGATGAAGCCGAACAGGCGAAATCCGCCGCCGAGGCGGCGCGCGATGAAGAAAAAGCCGCCCTTGCCGATCTCGCCGAGCGTCGTTCCGCCGCTTTGGCGGCGGCCGAGAAGGAGACGGAAGCCAGAAAGGAAGCCTTGCTTGCGGCCGCGCGCGTCGACGCCGATCATCTGCGCGCGGACGCTCGAGCCGAGGCGGCGCGCGACGCCGCGTTTTCGCGCAAGGCGCAAATGAAACACGCCGGTGCGCTGGCCATCGACATTGCGAAGCGCGCCCTTGAGCGTCTTCCGCCATCGAGCCTCGTCTCCGGTTTTATCGAGGGTTTGGCGCGGACCGCAACTCAGTTGCCGCCGGAAGCAAAGCTCGATTTTGAGGAGGGAGACGCCCGGCTCAAGGCGCCACGGGCTTTGACCCCTCAGGAGGAAGCCGACTGCCGCCGCGCTTTGGAGACGGCGTTCGGTCGGCCGATCGACTTCTCCGTCGAGAGCGACCCCTCGCTCATCGCCGGGTTGGAGCTCGAAAACCGCCATACGTCGGTCCGCAACAGCCTGAGCGCCGACCTCGCCCGCATTGCGGCGTCGCTGGACAGTGACGATGCAAAATGAGCCCGCGCCGATAATCGACCCTTGGGTCGCCTGGCTCGAGGAGCGGCGCAACCGTCTGGCGGGAATCGCGCTCGAGCCAAGCATCGCGCAGATCGGCCGCGTCGAAAGCTTCGCCGATGGCGTGGCCTTCGTCTCAGGCCTGCCTCAGGCGCGGCTGAATGAACTGCTGCGCTTCGAAAATGGAAGCCTCGGATTCGCCACCACGCTCGACGTGGACCGCGTCGGCGTGGTGTTGCTCGACGAGGCCGAGAGCGTGGAAGCGGGCACGAAAGTCGCGGGCCTCGGCGAGACGGCGAGTGCCCCGGTCGGTCCTGGTCTTCTTGGCCGGGTCATCGACCCGCTTGGACGACCGCTCGACAACGCCGGCCCGATCCTCGCAGAGAGCTATCACCCCGTAGAGCGCAACGCCCCCGCGATTTACGATCGCGATCTTGTCACAGAGCCCGTCGAGACCGGCCTGCTTGTCATCGACTCGATGTTTCCGATCGGCCGCGGCCAACGCGAGCTCATCCTCGGCGATCGCGCGACCGGCAAGACGGCGATCGCCATCGACGCCATCCTCAATCAGAAACATTCCGATGTAATTTGCATTTATGTGGCCATCGGACAAAGGGCGACGGCTGTCGAGCGCGCCATCGACTCTGTGCGGGCCCGCGGCGCGATCGAGCGCACGATATTCGTCGTGGCCGCCGCCTCCAGCGCGCCCGGCCTCCAATGGATCGCGCCCTTCGCCGGCATCACCATGGCGGAGTATTTTCGCGATCGTGGCAGCCATGCGCTCGTCATCATAGACGACCTGACCAAACATGCCGCCACCCATCGCGAGCTGGCCCTGCTCACGCGCGAGCCGCCAGGACGCGAAGCCTATCCTGGCGATATTTTTTACCTCCATGCGCGCCTCCTCGAACGCGCCGCCAAGCTCTCAAAGGCCAAGGGCGGCGGCTCGCTGACCGCGCTCCCCATCGCCGAGACGGAGGCCGGCAATCTTTCGGCCTATATCCCAACCAATCTCATATCCATCACCGACGGTCAGATCGTTCTCGACTCGCGCCTCTTCGCGGCAAATCAGCGCCCTGCCGTCGATGTCGGCTTGAGCGTCAGCCGCGTGGGCGGCAAGGCGCAGCCGCCGGCGCTCAAGCAGGCTTCGGCGCGGCTGCGGCTGCAATATTCCCAATTTCTCGAATTGGAGCTGTTCAGCCGGTTTGGCGGCGTTTCAACCGGCCTCGTTCGCAACGAGATCATACGCGGGCAAAAGATCCGCGCTTTGCTGACGCAACCAAGATTCGAGCTGCTGCGGCAAGCCGATCAGGTCGCCCTCCTCGTGGCGCTCGAAGCCGGCGTTCTGGATCCTTTGACGCCGGCGGCGATCTGGCAATTTCGCGAGCATCTTCCTGAGCGTCTCGACAGGGACGCGCCCGAGACGGTCGCCGCTTGCCGATCAGGCGCGGCGCTCGCCGACGAGACTCGCGCCGCGCTGCTTCTCGTCGCGCGAGCCCTCGCGGCGGAAACGGGCGCAGCCAGTACCGAGGCGCCGGCATGAGCAGCGACCAGCTGGCCGATATCGGCAAGCGCATCGCCGCCACGCGTCAGCTGGAAACAGTTTTTACCGCCATGCGCGGACTCGCCGCGGCGCGCAGCCGCGAGGCGCAGAAGAGTCTCGATGGCGTGCGTTCCTATGCGCATGCCGTGGGCGAGGCGATTCAGACTGCGTTGGTATGTGCGCCCAATGAGCCAGTGACGCCTCCTGCCGCACCGAAGCACATCGTCCTGGCTTTCTGCTCCGAACAGGGATTTGTCGGCGCTTTCGATGAACGCGTGCTGCGCGCCGCGACGCGCGCGGGATCACCAGCGTCATTCTATGTCGTGGGGCAGAAGGGAAAGGCGAGCGCGATCGAGCATGGCGTGACGGTCGCATGGTCGACGCCGATGGCCGCTCACGCCGTCGATGCGCCGGCGGTCGCCGAACGCATTGCTGACGCGCTCTATGAGGAGGTCGCCTCAGGCGAGAGGACGCATGTGACGCTCGTGCATATGGCGCCCTCGGTTGTTTCCGGGCTGGACATCGTGACGCGCCCGCTCATCCCGCTCGATCTCGCCCGCTTCCCGGCGGCGAGCAATCGCGCGCCGCCCATATTCAATCTGTCGCCGCCGCTGCTCTTATCCGAGCTTGCGGAAGAATATGTCTTTGCGGAACTCTGCGAGGCGACGCTCCTTTCTTTCGCATCGGAGAATTTCGCGCGCATGCAGGCGATGAGCTCGGCGCGCAGCAATGTACGTAAGACGCTCGATGAGCTTACGGCCCGCCACCGGCAATTGCGGCAAGAACAAATCACCGAAGAGTTGATGGAGCTTTCGCGCTCCTCGGGAGTCTAATGGCCGCTCCCTGTCATTCCCGACGCTCGCGAAGCGAGTGATGGGGGATCCAGAGCAAAGACACGGTGTTTTGGCTCTGGATTCCCGGTCGGGCTTTCAGCCCGCCGGGAATGACAAGGCCCAATCCCGCGGGGCGCTCAGGCGCCCTCCGACCCGCCCGTAAGCGATGCGCGGCTGTATCCGCGCAGGAACAATTTTCTGAGCGCAGGGGCGACGATGAGGATCAGCACCGGACCAAAAAACATGCCGCCAACGACAACGGTCGCCAGCGGCCTTTGAACCTGCGAGCCAATTCCATGCGAGACGGCCGCGGGAAAGAGGCCGACGCCGGCGGAAAGGGCAGTCATCAGCATGGGCCGCATGCGCTGCTCGGCCCCGTAAAAGACCGCCTCGCTGAACTCCATTCCCTGGATCGTCAGCTCGCGGATGTAAGTAATGTTGAGAATGCCGTCCATAACGGCGACGCCGAACAAAGAGATAAAGCCGATCGCCGCCGAGACGCTGAAATTCAGGCCCGAGACATAGAGCGCAATGACGCCCCCGCCCATCGCGAAGGGAATGCCGCCAAAGGCGAGCAGGCTCTCGCGGAATGAATTGAATAGGGCATAGAGAAGAAGAAAGACCAAAGCGAGCGTCACTGGGACAACGACAAGGAGACGCTTTTTCGCCTCCTGGAGATTGTCGAATTCGCCGGCCCAGAGAATTTGATAGCCCATCGGGAGCTTTATTGCCTTGGCGACGCGCGCCTGCGCATCAGCCACCGTGCTCCCGAGATCGCGGCCGCGGATACTAAATTTGATCGGAACGTAACGTTGGCCGCGCTCCCGATAGATGAAGGACGCGCCGGTATCGAGGCTAATGGCCGCGACCTCCTTCAAGGGCACATAGGCATTGGGACCGTTCGGATTGGCGTAAGCCACCTTGACGTTGGTGATCGCGTCGATCGAGTTCCGATATTGCGGCGCGAGCCGCACGAGCACCGGGAATTGCCGATCGCCTTCGAGAACCGATGTGGCAACCGCTCCCGCGACTGCGGATTGGATGACCGTATTCACGTCGCCGGCCGTGAGCCCATAACGCGCCGATTTGGCGCGATCGACGACGATGTTGAGGTTAGGTTGGCCAAGCAGATGAAACACCGCGAGGTCCTCGACGCCGGGAACCTCGGCGACCACTTTCATGGTCTGCTCGGCCAGCGCTTCCAGCACATTCAGATCGGGCCCGACGATCTTGATCGAATTGGCGCCTTTGACGCCCGAAAGCGCCTCCTGAATGTTATCCTGAATATATTGTGAGAAATTGAAACCGACGCCCGGAAGCGCGTCCTCGAACTCCTTTTCGAGAGTCTCGGTGAGCTTTTCCTTGGTGAGCCCAGACGGCCACTCGTCGAAGGGTTTGAGCGGCGCGAAGAGCTCGACATTGGAGAAAGGCGAGGCGTCCGAGCCATTGTCCGGCCGACCATGCTGCGAGACGACCGTCACGACCTCGGGATGCCGCAACAGAATCTCGCGCATCTTGCCGGTCGCGGATTCGCCTGCGGCGAGCGAGGTCGTCGGCGGCAGCGAAGCCCTGATCCACAGATTCCCCTCCTCGAGCGTCGGCAGGAACTCGCTCCCCAGCCGCATGGCGATCAACGCCGCGAGGAAGAGAAAGACGCCGCCGCCCGCGAGCGCGGTTTTGGGATGGGTAAGCGAGAAACGCAATGCTGGCGTATAGGCGGAGCGCAGCCAACGCACCATCAGCGTCTCGACCTCCTCGACATGGTCGGGCAGGACGATGGAGGCGAGCACCGGCGTCACCGTGAAGGTCGCGAGCAAGGCGCCGATGAGCGCATAAGCATAGGTGCGCGCCATCGGGCCGAATATCTGCCCTTCGACGCCGGTCATGGTGAAGAGCGGCAGGAAGGCGATGATGGTGATCGTCGCTGTGAAGAAAACCGCCTTATCGACTTGCAGCGCGCTGACGAAAATCAGCCTGAGCCGGTCGGTCCACAACTGGGCGATGCCGCTTGTCTCGGTTGGAGAGGTGGCATTGGGCCCCCAGAAACCTTCGGCCAGAAGCTGCAGCAGCTCCGCGCGCTTGGCCCGCGACGCCTGAAAGTTGCGGAAGACATTTTCAACGAGGATGACCGCCGAGTCGACGATAATGCCGAAATCCACGGCGCCGACGGAGAGCAGATTGGCGTCCTCTCCTTGCACGACCAGAACGATGATCGCAAAAAAGAGGGCGAAAGGAATGTTGACGGCTACGATAAGCGCGCTGCGCAGATCGCCGAGGAAGATCCACTGGATGAGAAACACCAGGATCATGCCGAAATAGAGATTGTGCAGGACGGTATGGGTCGTGACGTCGACCAGCGCGCCGCGATCGTAATAGGGATCGATGCGCACGCCCGGCGGCAGAGTTCCGTCGGCGTTGATCTTCTCGATCTCCTCCTTCACCTTGGGCAGCATGTCATGCGTATGCTGCGTGCGCCCCATCAAGACGATCGCCGCGGTGATGTCGTCCTCATAATCGCGTCCCGCCACGCCCAGCCGGGGGACAAAGCCCACCGAAACCTCTGCCACGTCCCGAACTCGGACCGGCACGCCATTCGTTTGAGACAGGACGATATTCTCGATGTCTTCCGTACGGTAGCCGGCTGTCAGGTCCTGCGCCCCGCCATCGTCGATCAGCCCAATGCCTCTGATATTGATGGACTGCTGGCCGATCTGTATCTCGCGCCCGCCGACATTGACGTTCGAATTGCCGATCGCCGTGACGACTTGAGGTATGGTGACGTTGAACGCCTCGAGCTTGCGGAGATCGACGTCGACGTCGAATTGCTTGGTCGTGCCGCCCCATGAGGTGACCTGCACAATTCCGGGAATTGTCAGCAGGCGCCGGGCAATGACCCAGTCCTGGATCGTGCGGATATTGGTCAGGCCGAAATTCGGCGGCGCCTTGATCTGATAGCGGTAAATCTCGCCGGTCAGGCTCGATTGCTGAATTTGGGGGGTGATATTGTTGGGCAGATTGACGTTCTGCTGAAGGTTGACCGCGACCTGCGTCTTCGCGGCGTAGTAGTCGACGCCGTATCGAAACGTCACGCGCACGAAAGTGAGGCCATAGAAGGACGTCGAACGGATGTTGACGACGCCCGGCGTCGAATAGAGGCCGATCTCGATCGGGATCGTAAAATATTTTTCCATCTCCTCGGCCGAGAGGCCGGGCGACTGCGCTGAAATCTCGATGATCACGGGCGCCGGATTGGGATAGGCCTCGATGTTCAGCTTCGAGAAGGCGACAAGACCGGCGATGGCGAAAGTGATCACGCCGATGACGATGATGGCGCGGCGCGTGAGACCGAACTCGAGAACGGACTTCAGCAAGCGTGATCTCCGTATGCTTTAATCCGGCTTGCCGAGCGCCGCCTGATTGCTGAGAAAAACCGCCCCGTCGCCAACGATCAATTCCTCCGCCGCCAGTCCGGAAAGGATTTGAACGAAGCCGTCGCGCCGCTGGCCGATCATCACTGTCCGCCGGGTGAAGCGGCGCCGGTCGGTCGTCACCCAGCAGGTCATCGTCCCGTCGCCCTCCCGCACGATCGCGCTCGCCGGCGCGGCGGTCGATGAAACGGGATCACCGGTGCGAATCGTAAAATCCGCGAACATGCCGGCGCGCAGCAAATGATGCGGATCGGCGATTTCGATGCGCACGAACTGACGGCGCGTCGCCGGATCGACCGACGGGCCAAGCACGGTGATTTTGCCATCGAAGAAACGGCCGGGATAGGCGGCGACGCTCGCCTTGACCTCCTGCCCCACGCGCAGCGCGGGCGCGTCGCTTTCGACCACATTGGCGACCATCCACATGGTCGAGGTGTCGGCGACGACATAGGGCGCCGGCGCGACCCCAGGCTGGACGAATTGCCCGGGGACAGCGGCGCGCGCCGTGACATAGCCCGAGAGCGGGCTTTTCACCACGAGCCGCGGGTCCGCCAGACGCTCTGCGACGATCTTGTCCACTTCCTCCGACGTCTTGCCGAACATGCGCACGGCGTCGCGGGCGGCCTTTAGCGCGCCTTCGGCCGTCTGCTGATCGGAGACCGCCTGGTCGAGCTGCTGCTGTGAAAACCCGCCGATTTTCACCAGGGACCTGGTGCGATTTAGCGTCCGGCTCTGGAGAAGCTGGGTTCCAGCTGCGGCGATGAGATTAGACTCCGCCGTGAGCAGGTCGGGGCTGTCGATCGTGAAGAGGACCTGATCTTTCTCGACCGCGTCCCCGACATTGAACGACACGCTGATGACGCGGCCTTGATAGGGCGGGAACACCGACACCAGCCGATTCTGGTTGAAGTCGACGCTGCCGACAGCCTGTTTTTCCTGCGGGAACGGCCGCGTAGTGGCCTGCTCGATCTTCAGCGCGGCGATCTGGCTATCGCTCAGCTCCAGCGTGACTGCGCCCGACGGCGCCGGCTTCTTGCGATTAGTCTGCAGCCCCGGTTCGGTGGGCGGCGGCGATGTATATAAAAATGCAACGGCGACAGCGAGGCCGACAGCCGCGAGCGCCGCCACGAGACGGCGCCTTTGCTCGAAGAAGCGGGAAAAGCGAAAGGGCGGCATGCAGGTTCGGCAGCTATCACGACTGGGGCAAGCAGGATAGTCGATCTGCGACGGCCAAGCGAAAGACCGCCGAGATTTATCCACCGACAAGGGAAGCGAGAAACAGTTCAGACAAAGGACGGAAAAAGAATGATCTAAATCAATTACTCCCTGCGTGGGCTTGGCAGGCTGACGTAGCCATTGGTCTAAGGTAGTTTGAACGCTACATTAGTGTGTGTCCGGACGCCGAAGCCATGAAAGTCGTCACCGCCATCATCAAGCCGTTCAAATTGAATGACGTGCACAACGCGCTTTACGCTCTGGGCATTTCGGGAATGACCATCTCCGAGGCGAAGGGCCATGGCGACGCAAAGGGGCACTCCCAGATCCTCGGCGCGGTGGAATATGTCGGCCATTTCGTGCCCAAGCTGCGCATCGAGGTAATCGTCACGGACAGTCTGGCGCCCTCCGTCGTCAGGGCGATCATGGAGGGCGCGCGCACCGGCCTGCGCGGCGACGGCAAAATTTACGTCACAAATTTGGATGAGGTCTACAAGGTCCGCACCGGCGAGACGGGAGCAGACGCGCTCTGACCCAGAGGCGCCTGCAATCGTTTTGCGCGCCCAACGACGATCGACCGACCGCCTTCGCTCTGCTGGAACCGGGATGCAAGGCGCGCGGTTCTCAAGAAACGGCGGTCAGACCTCTTCACACCCCCACATGACCGCGTCTGGAGGAGACGATGGGAGCGCCTTCGCCGCGTTGCGACGTCGAGCTTGCCCTCGACGCGCATGCTCAAACGGGTGAGAGCCCGACATGGAGCACTCGTGAGCAGGCGCTTTACTGGATCGATGTCGAGGAACCGGCGCTGCATCGATTCGACCCGAAAACCGGCAGCGACGAAAGCTGGGAAACGCCCAGCCAAATCGGCGCTTTCGCCCTGTGTCGAAGCGGGGCGGTCGTCGTTGCGCTTCGGACAGGGCTTGCGCGATTGCGCCTGGATGAGGGCGATTATGCGCCGCTCTGCCAACCGCCCTACAATCCACTGCACCATCGCTTCAACGACGGCAAATGCGACGCCTTTGGAAGGTTCTGGGTGGGAACCATGCATGATCCCTTGCAAAGCTCCGGCCACAAGGACGAGCCGCCCGCGAGCCGGCTGCATGTCTTCACCTTCGGCGCCGGTCTCAATGAGAAGGATGCAAGCGCCATTATCGCCAATGGCCTGGCCTGGAGCCCAGACTCGCGCACGATGTATTTCGCCGACACTCGAGCCGCGACGATTTGGGCGTTCGATTTCGATCTGCAGGACGCTGGACTTTCATCAAAACGCGTTTTTGCGCAGTTCTCCGAGGGAAGACCGGACGGCGCCACCGTCGACAGCGAAGGTTTTTATTGGAGTGCGATGTATGGCTCCGGGTGCGTCATTCGCCTCTCGCCCGATGGAGAATTAGATCGGAAAATCGAGCTGCCCGTCAGTCAGCCGACGATGTGCGCCTTTGGCGACGCGGATTATGCAACACTTTACATCACCACGGCCGCTCATGGAATTTCGAGGGAGCGCGAGCCTCATGCCGGCGCGATTTTCCGCTGTCGGCCGGGCGTAACAGGTCTTTCCAATTCGCTTTTTGCTGACGGCTGAGCATCATGCGGCTGCCCTTGCGCCAACGAAACGAACGGATGCTGGTCGAGACGGGCGCGACGGGCGCCAGGCTCGATCCGACCCCGGCGACAAGCAATGGAACGCCGACGCGCCGCCTTTACACAGGCAGCAAGCTGGAGCGCGCCCGCACCATCGCCGATCTGCGCGCCATGGCGCATTGTCGCCTCCCGGCTTTCGCCGCCGAATATCTCGAGGGCGGGGCTGAAGACGAGGCGACGCTCGCGCGCAACTTCGCAGCGCTCGCAAGCTATCGTCTCCTGCCCCGCGCATTGGTCGACGTCTCGCATCGCGATCAAAGCGTCTCGCTGTTCGGGCGCTCGGCGCCGCTTCCTTTCGCCATCGCGCCGACGGGATTGAACGCCCTCTTCTGGCGAAAAGCGGATGTGCTTTTGGCCCGAGCCGCTGCGCAGGCGCGCATTCCCTTCGTGCAGAGCACCATGTCCAACGATCCGATGGAAGAGGTCGCAGCGATTCCGGGCCTGAGACATTGGTGGCAGCTCTATGTCTTCGGCGAGCGGGCGATCCGCGAAGCGCTGATCCGACGCGCCGACGAAGCCGGCTGTGAAGCCCTCGTCGTGACGATAGACGCACAATTCTACGGTGACCGCGAATGGGAGCAAAGGCGCTTCACCCATCCCGGCAAATTGACGATAGGCTCCATACTCGAATCGGCCCTGCATCTCCACTGGATCGCAACAACGCTGACGGGCGGGATGCCGAGCTTTGCAAATGCGGTCGACTATGTTCCGAAAGAGCGGCGAGGTTTCTACGAGAGCGCCTTCTGGATCAGGGCGAATATGGACCAGTCGCTCGATTGGGAGGAGATGGCGCGACTACGCCGATTATGGCCGCGCAAATTTCTCATAAAGGGACTGCTGAACATCAACGACGTCGAGCGCGCCGCGCGGATCGAGGCCGACGGCGTCATCCTCTCGAACCATGGCGGCCGCCAGCTCGACTGGACCCTTTCGGGGCTCGACACGCTTCCCGAAGCGAGGCGACGTTTCGGCGGCCTGACGCTGATCGTCGACGGCGGCGTTCGGCGCGGGACAGACGTGTTGAAGGCGCTCGCGCTCGGGGCTGACGCCGTGCTTGTCGGCCGCGCGACGCTTTACGGTCTTTCGGCGGCGGGGGAGAAGGGCGTCGAAAGGGCGATCGATATTCTGCGAGAGGAAATCGACCGCGACCTCGGCCTGCTCGGCGCGCAGTCGATCAAAGAACTCGGGCCGGATTTTCTTGCGCGTTAGCTTGATTGGATCAGCCGCGCCGCGGTCATTCCAGACGCTCGACTGAAAGCGAGCGATCTGGAATCCAGAGCAGAGTCTGCTACTCTGGCTCTGGATTCCCCATCAGGCCTTGGCCCGTCGGGAATGACAGGGCAACTATTAGAGGTCGCCGGCTGCGGCCTTCGTTTCTATCCGATCCGCCGCGCGGCAGGCGAGCGCCTGAATTGTGAGCGACGGATTGACGCCGCCGCAAGTCGGGAAAACAGAACCGTCGCAAATCCACAGATTGGGGACATCCCAGCTCCGTCCGTCGGCGTCGACGACGCTCGTCTTGGGATCATCGCCCATGCGACATGTTCCAAGCAAATGGCTGGTGTCCTTGTAGTTGGTCCATATGTCGTAGCCGCCGGCGGCTTCGAGCATGTCGCTCATGAAGCGGACGGCGTGCCGCTGCAGCCGCTTGTCGTTTTCCGAATAGGAAAAAACCACTCTCGGTATCTTCAAACCGAACTGATCTGTTTCATCGGCAAGCTCGACGCGGTTCTCGATGCGCGGCTCGGTCTCGCCGACTGGCACGAAGCCGGCCATATGGTTGTATTTCAGCATCTCCGCCCGAAGCGCCTCGCCCCACAGGCCGCGCGAGGTGGCGACCGTCTGCGCCCAGGACATCGGGAGCGGTCCCTGACTCATGAACGCATAGGCGCCGCGGAAGTCCTTGCCGTCGTCCGTGTAATTCCAATGCTCCGTCACCGCCATATTCGGCGGGCCCTTGTACCAGCGGATTTCCTCATCGAATGTCGCCCAGGCGCCGGGACCTGAATGTGTCGTCAGATGCGTGCCGACAAGCCCGGAGCTATTGGCGAGGCCTTGCGGGAAAAGCGGGCAGGCGGAATTCAGCAAAAGACGCGGCGTCTCGATCGCATAGCCGGCGACGACGACGTTTGACGCGCGCTGAAAATGCAAAGCGCCGTCCCGGAAAAACGCAACGCCGGTCGCGCGCCCGCGCGGGTCGATCTCTATGCGCGCGGCCATGGCCAGGTCGCGCACTTCCGCGCCCGCCGCCAGCGCGCGCGGAATCCATACCGTCAGCGCGCTCTGCTTGGCGTTGGTTGAGCAGCCATAGTTGCAAAATCCGCGATAGACGCAGGGCGGCGATTTGCCGCGCGGCGCCGATACGGTGGCGAGCGGCGTCGCGGCCCATTTCACGCCGAGCTTTTCCGCTCCGCGCGCCAGAACCAGGCCTGCCGCATTCACTTCATGCGGCCGATAGGGATAACGTCGGCGCGGCGGTCCCCAAGGGTAGTTCACGGGGCCCGCAACCTTCAGCGCCTCTTCGGCCTCCTCGTAATAGGGAGCCAGCTCCTCGTAAGAGATCGGCCAATCGAAGCTATAGCCGAGCTTGCTGCGTGATTTGAACCACTCGGGACGAAAGCGCAGCACGATCATGCTGAAATGGACCGTCGACCCGCCCACGCCTCGGCCCGAATTATTGCCGCCAAGCGCAATCGGATCATCCCCGCCGGTGATGCGATCGTCTGTCCAAAAAAGCGTCTGCTGGGCAAGCTCGTCGGAAGCGAAATCGTCTAGCGGACGCCAGAAAGGTCCGGCTTCCAATATGACGACGGAAAAGCCTTTCTCGGCCAGCCTGCACCCCAGCGTGGCGCCCCCTGCCCCGGCGCCGACGATGAGAAAATCAACCGGCGTAGATTCCGCATATTCTCGCATGGGCGTCCAGCCGCCCGGGGTGAAGACATCCGGCGCTCGGCCATTCACGGCGCGGGGCTGCTCGCCGTTCATCGGTACTCCTTCGCCTCCCATGAGTCTCGAGAGTCGAATCCCAGCCGCACATAGCCGCGTGGACTGGCGGGGCCTCCGAAGCCGATATCGCTCCAAGCGGCAGGGTGCGAATAGGCGAGGCCGGCGATTGTCTTGAGCAACATGTCGGAAAAAAAGGATTTCGGGTCGAGGTCGCGCCAAAGCGACGCTTCAACTTCGCCGTTTTGAACCGCCCGCAAGACAGCGTCCCTCGACGATGGTTCGAGCGCGCTAAAAGCGGCGCTGAACAAGCGCCCGGCCTCGCCGTCTATCCCCGCAAGCCCCATCCTCCAGCTTGTTTGCAGTGGTGGAACGCCTTCGTTGCGGAAGCCTTCGCCAAGATTTTTGTAAAGACGATCGTCGATCCAAAGGGCGATCGGGGGGCGTTGCGCCAGAGGAAAAGCAGGCGCAAGTCTCTCCACGATCGCCTCGAGCAGCGCCAATTCTTCGACCGTAAAGAAGCGGCGCGCAGGAATGTCGCGCAGGCGCTCGATCACAACCTCGCGCGTGCGATCATCGTAGGAAGGCGTGTTCCATTTGGCGAGGACGTCATAGCCCTCGTAGGGCGTACTTACTTCAGGCGGCTTTGCGAGGGACGTCATCTGCTTCCTTCTCGATCAAGGAGAGCGCCGACAGCGCCGCAATGGAAAGCGCCGAGAAGCTCGGCGGCGCCGGCAGAGGCGGGCCGTCGATGACGTTCTGGCTCCAATTGCGCCAGCCGCCCATGGCCCGCGACACCCCATAGGCATGGAAGCCCATGCCTATGAATCCCAGAAGCGCAGTCGCCCAGAGCCAGGCGCGGGTGAAGGGATGTTTTGGCGACGGCGGTTCGAGCGACGCCTTGGCCATCACAACGGAAGCGACCGGCGGGAGCGTCACCGGGGCCCACATGAAGGGATTTTGGAAGGCGCCTCTGAAATGCAGAAGCGCGACTTCGGCAACCGTTCCGGCAAGCGCAAGACTGCTGAACGCGCCTAGAAGACGCCCCGCGCTTATCCCAAAGAATCGTGGCGCGGGAGCGGATTGACGCGCAAGCCGCTCTGCGCCGAGCCCGACGATTCCACAGGCCGAAAGAGCGGCCGGCGCGCCGACAGGCGCCCCGTAGAATAAATTGAGCCAACTCCATCCGCCCGGTCTCTTGAATATATTATAGATGTGGAAAGCGAGCCCCGTCGCGCCGATGCCGATGGACAAGCCATAGGCGCTTCGGCGGAAGGCGCCCGCGCCTGGAGAAGCCGCCGCCGCGCCCTCGGCGCCCGCGACGAGCGCCAACGTCGCGCTGATCAGGGGCGCAAACATACCGGGATTTTCAAAAGAACCTCGATAATGCTCGATGCCGCTGTCGGCGAGCACGGAAGCTGCGAGCAAGGCCGCCGATCCGTGAAGCGCCCGCGTCTCGCCTGGAAAAACGCCTTGGCCAGACGGTTTCCGCGTTTCTTGAGCCGGCCTTTCGAGCGCTATCAAAGCCGACGCGCCGACAAGCCCGAGAACAACAGCGCCGAAGGCAGCCGGGACCGGCTTGGTGGTCATTTTTCCCCGCCCGGCAGAATAGGCGCGAAGACCTGCCTTGCGGCGCCGGCGATGAGCCTGCCCTCGTCAGGGTCGCCCTTGAACAGCGTCGCTGCAAAATTGCGGGCCTGCTCGAAGGAGATATGCGCTGGCAAAGGCGGCACTTCCGGATCGGTTTTCACTTCCAGAACCACAGGTCGGTCGCATGCCAATGCTTCGTCCCATGCCTCCGCTAAACGGTCGGGCGCATCGACGAAGATTCCCTTGAGCCCGATGAGCTCCGCGAAGCGGTGATAAGGCACGTCTGGAATGTTCTGCGTCGCCTCGAATTTCGGATTGCCCTGCATCACCCTTTGTTCCCAGGTGACTTGGTTGAGGTCCTCGTTGTTGAAGACGCAGCAGACCCATTTCGGAGAGCGCCAATCGCGCCAATATTTGGCGACGGTGATCAGCTCAGCCATATTGTTCATCTGCATCGCGCCGTCGCCGACCAGCGCGATGACCGGCCGAGCGGGATGTGCGAATTTGGCGGCGATCGCATAAGGAACGGCCGCGCCCATAGACGCAAGGCCGCCGGAAAGCGAGCACATCATCTCGCCCCTGATCTTCAGGTCGCGCGCATACCAATTTGCGCAGGAGCCTGAATCGCAAGTGATGATCGCATCCTCAGGCAGGCGCGGCGACAGATCCCACGCAACTCTCTGCGGGTTGACAGGATTGGCAGGCGCCAGGGCGCGCTTCTCGAGAAGCTCCCACCAATCGAAGACGTTTCTTTCGATGCCATCGCGCCAACGCGTGTCGGTCTTCTCGTCGAGATGCGACATCAGCTCGCGCAATGTCGCCGCCGCCTCGCCATGGAGATTGACTTCCATCGGATAACGCATGCTGAGCATGGAGGCGTCGATGTCGATCTGAACGCCGCGCGCCTGCCCTTCCCGCGGGAGAAACTCCGAGTAAGGAAAGCCAGAGCCGATCATCAGCAGCGTGTCGCACTCCATCATCATGTCGTAGCTGGGCTTGGTGCCGAGAAGGCCGATGGAGCCAGTCACCCATGGCGTCGTATCGGGCGCTGCGCCTTTGCCGAGCAACGCCTTGGCGATGCCGGCTTTCAGCTTCTCCGCGACGGCGATGACTTCCTCCCGCGCGCCGAGCGCGCCCGCGCCGATCAGCATGGCGACCTTCTCGCCGGCGTTCAGCACCTCGGCGGCGCGGTGAAGATCGGCATAGGTAGGAACCACCAGAGGACGCGAATAGCCCACGCCCGTTTGCACGGCGCCGTGCTTGCGCGGCGGCTCTTCATATTCCAGATCCTGCAGATCGCCCGGCAGGATAATCACTGACACGGCGCTTTGCGATTTCGATATTCTGATCGCGCGATCGACAAGCATCCTCACTTGCGAGGGAACTTCCGCCTCCTGCACGAAAGCGGCGACGTCGGAGAACATGCGATCGAGATTCAGCTCCTGCTGATAATGCGCGCCGCGCGCGGTCCGCGGCGCCTGGCCTGCGATCGCAAGCACAGGCATATGGTCGCATTTGGCGTCGTACAGCCCGGTGACGAGATGGGAAGCGCCTGGCCCGCCGGTCGAAAGGCACACGCCGAGCTCTCCGGTGAACTTGGCATAGGCGGACGCCATGAACGCCGCCATCTCCTCATGCCGCACCTGCACGAACTCGATCTTTTCCGGGGCGCGCTGCAAGGCGCCGAGCACGCCGTTGATGCCGTCGCCCGGATAGCCAAATATCCGGCGCACGCCCCATTCGTAGAGTCGATGAACGAAGAAATCGCCGACTGTATTGCTCATGGCGGTGCTTTCTAAGGAAGACGCATTGAACGCGTCGGCTTCTGCGAGATAACAGCCGCCGTCTCCCCTTGTTCCGCGCCCGGGGGACGCCGATGGGGTGGCGCCTCTTATCGCTTGATCGTCGCCTTTAGCTGGGCGGAGGCGGCGCTTTCCGGCGCCGGATACATCACGCGCGTTATCGGATCCATCAATCCGAGCCCCAGCAGAATCGAAAGCCACAGCACGGCGGAAGCCGCAAATAATACCGTCGGCGCGTCCTCGTGCCTCAACTCCATGAAATTAGTCGCAACCACGCCGACCATCACCAATGCCGGAATCAAAAGCAAAAGGCGCATAGACTGATCCAAGTGCAGAGCGCTTGCGAAAAATTCCGCAGCAAGCAGCGCCAGAAGCACAAGGTAAGCTATGAGGAGCCGAACAAGACGCGCTTTCATGCGCCGCGCCCCACGAGGTAGATCAGCGGGTACAGAATGAGCCAGACAATATCGACGAAGCTCCAATAAAGACTGATGATCACCATCGGCGTTCTCGACGCCTCAGGAAACCGCAATCTTGTCAAAATGACCCAGCCGAGAAGCAAGAGCCCCACGAAGAGATGAAGCCCGTGGATGCCCGTTCCGATGAAGTAGAAAGTGAAAAACAGCGCAGCGCCGCCGCGCAAGGCGCCCCCAATCGAAAAGTCCGACCCTGGAAAAAAACCCTTTCGCAAATCCTCTGGCCATTCCACTCCGAACTTCAGCGACATGAAGGCGAGACCAAGCGCCCAGGCCACGCAGAGAAACAATAAAGCTAGGCGTCGGCGGCCTCCGTCAAAAAACGCCACGCCGGCGCTATAGGCAAAACTGCTCGTTATCAGCAATATGGTGTTGAGCGTTCCGACAAAGAGATTGGTGTGCGCGGCGGCATAATCGAAACCGCCGACGTTATAATAGCGGGAGAATCCCCAGGAAAGAAAAAGAGGCCCG
This sequence comes from Methylocystis sp. MJC1, assembly GCF_026427715.1. NCBI lineage: Bacteria > Pseudomonadati > Pseudomonadota > Alphaproteobacteria > Hyphomicrobiales > Methylocystaceae > Methylocystis > Methylocystis sp. MJC1. The sequence continues at coordinate 3,216,258 of NZ_CP107558.1, forward strand.
AAGAAAAGCGCTTCCGTTGCCAGGAACGCCCACATGCCGTCGACCGCCGTATCCCTCTGATGGTCGGCGCTGGAATATTGAAAATCGTGGAGCTCAGCAGCTTCACTCATGGCTGACCGCCTCTTTGAGCGGATATTGATAAGGCGGCTCTGTCACGACCGGAGTCGCCGGAAAGTTTTCCGTTGGCGGCGGCGACGGCGTTTTCCATTCGAGCCCCGTTGCATGCCAGGGGTTGGCAGGCGCGTCCTTCCCGTACATGAGCGACCAAATGAGATAACCAAGCGGGAGCAGATAGCCGACGGCAAGGACGGCGGCGCCCGCCGAAGATAACAGGTTTAGGGGCTCGTATTCCACCGGATAGGAAGCGTAGCGTCTCGGCATGCCGAGATAGCCCAGGATGAATTGCGGAAAGAACGTGAGATTGAAGCCTGCGAAAATAATGATCGCAGCCGCCCTGCCCCACATCTCCGGATACATCTTTCCGGTGATCTTGGGCCACCAGAAGTGCAGCCCGGCGAAATAGGCCGAGACCATGCCGCCAACCATCACATAATGGAAATGCGCGACGACGAAATATGTCTGGGTGAGGTGCACATCAGCCGCCAAAGCGGCGACAAACAGGCCCGTCAATCCGCCCATGGTGAATAGGCCAACGAAACCGATCGCATAGAGCATCGGCGCGTCGAAGCGAATATAGCCATTGTGCATCGTCCCCACCCAATTGAAAACTTTGATTGCCGAGGGGACCGCCACCGCATAGCTCAGCAATGAGAATACAAGCGCGGAATAGAGCGACTCGCCAGCCACAAACATGTGATGCCCCCAAACGAGAAAGCTGATAACGGCGATCGCGATGCTGGCCCAGACCACGAATTTATATCCGAAGAGCTCCTTGCTCGAGAAAGCTGGTATAATCTCGCTGACGACGCCGAAGCCCGGCAAGATCATGATGTAGACCGCGGGGTGCGAGTAGAACCAAAATAGATGCTGGAACAGCAAAGGATCGCCGCCGACCGAAGGATCGAATACGCCGATGTGGAATATTCTCTCAAAAGCAAGCAACAGCAGCGTCATCGCCAGCACGGGCGTCGCAAGGACCATGATCACTGACGTCGCGTAAAGCGACCAAAGAAAGACGGGCATCCTATGCCAGCTCATGCCCGGCGCACGAAGCTTGTGGATGCTGACGATAAAATTGAGGCCAGTGGCGATCGACGAGAAGCCGGAGATAAAGATCGCAACGACGGCCAAGACGACGTGGCCGTTGGAATAAAGAGTGGTCAATGGGGTATAGAAGGTCCATCCCGTATCGACCCCGCCAATAATCATTGCATAAAGAACTGTGATGCCTCCGATCATGAACAAATACCAGCTCAAGAGATTGAGCCTCGGAAACGCTAGATCGCGGGCGCCCAGCATTAACGGAATGAGGAAATTCCCAAGCGTCACTGGAACCGCCGGAACGAGAAAGAACCAGACCATCACAACGCCATGCATCGAAAAAAGCTTGTTGTAAATTTCCGCTGATCCGAGAAGGCCGCGGGAGGAAATCAGATTGTAGCGCAACAGCGCGGCCGCTACGCCCCCGATGAAAAAGAACAAAGTTATCGAACCGAGATATAATATGGCGATCCGCTTGTGATCGGTCGTGAGCAGCCAGCTGCGCAGCGAGAAGCCGTCGGTAAGGTAGGAGGGTCGCATCAGGGCTTCTCCTTGGCCTTAAGAGATTTCAAATAGGCTATGAGCCGCATCAATTGTTCTTCGTCGACCTGGCCGCTAAACGACGGCATGATCGGCTCATAGCCAGCGACGATCTCTTTGTCGGGCTGCAAGATCGAATCGCGCAGGTAGCGATCGTCCGATTTCACCACGGCTCCTGTCGACAGCTTGACCTGACTGCCATAGAGGCCCACGAGCGCCGGCGCTTTAACGGCGCCTCCAGATCCTTCGCCCTTTGCGCCGTGGCATCCGCTGCATCCCAAGCGCATGAACAGAACCTGCCCCTCGGCGGCCATGCTCTCGCGCGCCCCGGTCGGCGCCGGTCCTTGGCTTAGCCATTTTTCAAAATCCGGCGCGGACATGGCCACTACCTCACCGGTCATCGTGGCGTGGCCCGCTCCGCAGAGCTGCGTGCAAAATAGGTGATAGGAGCCCGGGCGCTGGGCCTCGAACCATATCGTCTCGTAACGTCCCGGGAGCACGTCTCGCTTGATGCGAAAGGCGGGGACCGAAAAATCATGAATCACGTCCTGCGATGTCATCACGAGTTGAATCGGACGTCCAATCGGCAGATGCAGCGCATTTATTTCTTTTTGACCGCCCGGATGCTCGACCTTCCAAATCCACTGCTTACCGACGACATAAATCTGAAGCGCATTGGCCGGCGCTTGGAACAGTCGAACGTAAAGATCCGCGCCCCAGAGAAAGAGCCCAAAAAACGCAGCCATCGTTGCGGCGGTCCAGGCGATCTCGAAACGCCAGGATTTCCGAGATGGTCGTCCCCGCTCGGCCTTGCTGCCGGCGTGATAGCGAAACATGTAAAGAAGAATAAGCCCATAGACGAGCGCCAGGATGGCGACGCTCGCCAGAACCAGGGCGCCAATCAAATAGTCGACCTCGACCGAGTCTTTCGTTGCTTGCGGGATCACGACAGGCGCTCGCGGCGCAGCGCGCGCAAGATAAAGGCCGCGCCTACAAAGGCAAAACCGCCTGAAACGATCCGCAGCATTTTAACGATGTCGAGAGAATAGCGTCCGCTCATTGCGTCGAAGTTGAAGCAGAGCAGCATCACGGGCGAAGCAGCAGCAGAAATCTCGTTCGACGCGGCGCGTTGCAAAGCCCGCTGAATCGCCTCAGTGTCGACGCCAAGTCCGAAGAGATAGGTGGAAACCACTCCTCGCGTCGTTAGGACCGCGATGCCTAAAGGATGAGCGAGTGACTTCCCGTCATATGCGTAATCAAAGCCAACTGCTTGCGCGATGGCGGCGCTCTCATGTTCTCGCGCTGTCAGAAAGCGCCACCCGGACTGCGCGCCGGGAGCCGAAAAGCCCGTAAGAGTTTCAGCTTTGGCCTCCCTCGCATCCGCCGGCGTTTCCTTCGGATCGACGCTCAGAAAAACCAGATTGTAATCGCGACCCGCCACAAGATTTGATTTTCCGAGGGTCTCGAAAATTTCACGTCGCAAGACACTGCACAATTTTTGGCAACGATAATACCCTAACACCAGCAGAGTCGGCGTTTGCGTTGTCACATCCAAAAGACTCACCGCGCCTCCCGCCTCATCGATAAGCGGGCTATCGAGTGGGAGTTGCGCGCCGAGCTTTTCCCAAAACACGATGTCTCCCGGCCGTTCCGTGCAAAGCGCCGTGTCCCCGATTGCCTGGAGCGAAACCAACATCACGAGGAGTCTTGCGAACCGCAACATGGCTACTCTCCGGCGGGGAAGGTTGAGCAGTCGGCTTAGCAGCCGCGATCGGGGCGCCAGGCCAATTGGCGATCTTCTCCTCGGCCGTCTCGCGCATTGCTTGTTCTATCGGGATCTGCCCTGGCCCATTTCCTTCCAAAGCCTCATTCCGATAGAAGGACTGCAAATCCGCGCGCGGATTGAGTTGAACCCGAGGCTGCGGATAATTTGGCAAGGGCGTGCGCATCCGCTGGTCAGCGCTCGATCCTGGAAAGAGGCCGAGCACGATCATGGCAAGGAGCGCAATCGACGCGGCTACCGAGACGAAGCTCACCAGGATAAAGCGCCCCGTGACATCGGATGGCTCATGCTTCGCCGCTTCAAGATTGCCCTCGATCATTTCAGACCCTATGCGGAGCAAGGAAAAGGCTATGAACCGACGCCAAGCCAAGCGTTGTTGCGAACATGCCAATCAACGCGGCGACGAATATCGCCCCGATCATGACTGAGTTAGCGTCTGAGGCTGGCGCGACAATCCAGAGATTCTCCGCGCAGGCGCCAGCAATGGTCAGCAGCGACACAAAGCGCATCGACGGCCGCGAAGACTGAATCTTGGGCGAAAGGAGAAAGAAGAACGGGATAAAGAAGCGCAGAGCTGTGACAATCGCCGCCAGCGTTCCCCAGCTACCCGCTAAGCGCGGTCCATACCAGGCCGCTTCATTAGGAAGATTCGACTGCCAAACAATCAAAAGCTCCATGAAGGCGAGGTAAGCCCAAAGAATAACGACGGCGAGCAGCAGTCGACCCAGTTGCCGCAACGCCTCCTCCGCGAGACTCTCTTCGCTCAACGCGAAGAATATCGACACTGACAAGGCGAGAAGCCCCATGCCGGCTATTCGGATGAGGCCAAACACGGTCGAGGAGAATTTTGGGTCGATCGACATCAGCATATCGACCGACATGAATGTCACGGTCAAAGCCAGCAGGATAAGTCCCGCGGGCGCTATCGCGGCGAGTCCAACGTCAGGATTGGCGCGACGCAAGCGACGTTCGACAAGCCACGCCAGCGAAAACCAGATCAGCAAATATCCAAGACCCCGAGCAAGAGCCGCCGTCTTATTCAGATAAAATGCGTTTGCAAAAGCTTCGTCTGAGCGCAGCCAGGGATAGAGCGTCGAAGATACGAGCGCGAGCGGGACTAAAAACAACGGCAGCAGCAGCAATGCGCGCGCGCCGAGAGCGAGCGGCCGCCGAACCGCGTATCCCCATTTGCCGCCTGTGAGCGCATGCGTAAGCAGCAAGCCCATGCAACCGAGCGGCACGCCGAGCCATGTTGAGAGCGCGGCCAGCCACGCGTGGGGAAATGCGCTCGGCCACGCCCTCGCCAGGGCGAATGTCACGGCGAAGCCGACGGCGCCGGCCGCCAGAGTTCCGACGGCCCGCGCCATCATGGCGGATGCTCCGGCGATTGCATAGCGCTCTGGCTACGCTGCAACGCCCGTATATAGGCCGCAATGGCCCAACGGTCGACGGGCCGAACGCGCTCCGCATAGGAATACATTGCCCCGAAACCCTGGGTGATGACGTCGAAGAAATGCTGCGGCGGCGCGTCGCGCAGGCGCTGGATATGATAAGAAGGCGGCGCAGGAAAACCGCGCTGCACGATCATGCCTTTTCCGTCGCCGTTCGCGCCGTGGCAGGGTGCGCAATAGATGTTGTATCGCTCTCGCCCGCGCTCGAGCAGAGTGATGGAGATCTCGGGCGCGGGAGCTTCATGCGCCTCGAACGACCTCACCCCAGATGGGATTTCGGCCGGGCCAACCAGCGGGCGATAAGTCTTTTGCTTTGGTTGGTTGGACATATCGCTACAACTGAGAAGCGACAGCGCCGCCAGAGCGAGGACTCTCCATTTCATGCCGAAACTCCTCGATCTCCGCGGCGCCCAGGGATTCGCAAAGGTCGCGCGCACGCCGTGAGCTTTCAGGGCTCCGCGGGCGCAGGGCGATGACCCATCGGTCGGAAAGGGCGCGGCGCAGCAGATCGCAATCGTCGATCGGGGAATAAAGGCGCCCGACTCCTGCAAATAGGAAAAACGAGACGATGACGCCTATAACAGCAAGCAGCATTCCGATCTCGAAGGCGATCGGCACGAAGGACGGCCAGGATAATTTTGGTCTTCCGCCGATATCCAGCGGATAGGCGATGATATTGGCGTCGGCTTCCATCGCGAAGCCGCCTACGACACCGACCATCCCAGTGACAAAGGCAAAGAGAGAGATGGAGGAAATCGGACGGTCCGCCATGATTGGCTTGGGCGTAAAAGGATAGAGCTCGCCCAAGCCTTCGGCGCTTAGTCGCTCGCAAGCGATCGCAAATGCGCCCTCGGATGCGAAAGACGCGACAAGGTAGTCACCGCTCATCCTTGCCCTTTCCTTCCGTCATCATGTCCCGCATCTCGAACATCGAAATCATTGGGACTAAACGAAGCGCGATCAACAGGCCAGCAGCGAAGAGTCCGACCGTCCCGAACAAGGTCAGCCAATCCCAGATGGTGGGTGCGAAATCTCCCCAAGCCGAAGGGATCCGCGGCCTGCGCAGACTCATGACGACAATCTGGTATCTTTCGCACCACATGCCGATGATGACGCCGAATGACACGAGCATGATCAGCGCCTCGCTTACGCGCGCCCGCCGCAGCCAGAATATCTGCGGAAGCAGAACATTGAGGACGATCGTCATCCAATAGATCGGCGCCAGGGCCCCCGCGATTTTGTCCTCGAAGGATAAGCGCTCCGCTTCGTCGTCGCCGTAATAGGTCATGAAAGCTTCCATCATGTAGGAATAGTCGACACAAAGGCTGCTCACGAGCAGGAGCTTGGTTAAAACGTCAAAATGACGGCCCGTGATAAAATCCTGGAAACCGAGCAGCCTGCGTAACGGAACGATGAGAAGCAGGACCATGGCGAAGCCGGACAGCAAAGCGCCAAAGACAAAGAAGGGCGGAAATTGCGTCGAGTGCCACCCAACCGTAGCGGCGCCGGCGAAATCGAGGCCCACGATGCTATGCACCGAGACCACGAGCGGCGCCATGATCGCCGCAAGAATCCCGTAAGCCGCACGGTAATGGCGCCATTGGACGCGCGAGCCCCGAAAACCGGCGGCGAGGATTCCGTATAAGACCCGCACGCCGGATTTGTGAGCGCGGTCGCGCATGGTTCCGAAATCGGGAATGAGGCCGAAATACCAAAATAGAACTGACGAAACGACATAGGCCAGGATTGCGAAAAAATCCCATAGCAGCGGGCTGCGAAACTGCGGCCAGAGGGTCATGGTGTTCGGATATGGAAAAAGCCAATAGAACAACCACGGGCGCCCAAGATGCAAGATGGGAAATATGCCTGCGCAAGCCACCGCGAAAATGGTCATCGTCTCGGCAATTCGATTCAGCGAGTTCCGCCACTCGACGCCAGCGAGATAGAAGAGCGCAGAAATGAAGGTTCCGCCCGACGCAATGGCGATCCACCAGACATAATTGATGATGGCGAAGCCCCAAACGACGGGCCAGTCGACACCCCAGATTCCAATGCCTGCGATGAAAAGCCAGCTCACGGCGAGGATCAGCGCAAGAACAAGGAGCAACGCGATCGCGAGAGCGACGATCCACCAAAACGCCACGCGGTTGTGAAGGACGACGCCGCAAATCTGTTCAGTCATCGATCCTATGGATCGGCGCGGATTATAAAGAGGATCACCCGCGTGCGGCCTTGCCGGAACCTCGCCCGGCTGCTGCACGCGCGCATCGGGTTTGAGCAACGTCACGGTTGCGGCTCCACGAGGCGTGGATTTTCGTTCAGAATACGCTTCTCATAGGTCACCCGCGGGACCGTGTTCTGATCGGCCAGCAAAGCGTAGGTCAGCCCGCTTTGCTTGCGCTTGGCGACCTCGCTTTCCGCATCGGCCAAATTCCCGAAGGTGAAAGCGCGCGTTGGACAGGCCGCTTGACAAGCGGTCTCGATTTCCGCGACGGCTTTGTTCTCTTTATCCGCCTCTATTCGCGCTTGGGCGATGCGCTGGATGCAGAAGGTGCATTTTTCCATGACGCCACGCGCGCGCACGCTCACATCCGGATTGCGCGACTCGACGGCCCTGGGCTCCGAGTCCGCAAAGGCGAGATAATTGAAGCGCCGAACCTTGTAGGGGCAGTTGTTTGAGCAGAAGCGCGTGCCAATGCAGCGATTATAGACCATGACGTTCAGCCCTTCTGAATCGTGCATAGTGGCGCCAACGGGACAAACCGGCTCACAGGGCGCTTGCTCGCAATGCATGCAGAGAACGGGTTGGAACCTGATGCTCGGCGTTTCGGGGGTTCCCTCATAATATCGGTCGATCCGCAGCCAATGCATCTCGCGCTCGCGCAAAACCTCCTCTCTCCCCACAACAGGAATATTGTTTTCAGCCTGGCAGGCGACAACGCAAGCGCCGCAGCCTATGCAGGCGTTGAGGTCGATGCTCATGGCCCAGGCTGCTGGCCCTTTTGGCGTCCATCGATAGATAAAAGGTCCTTCTTCACTGGACGGGTTGGCTCCTTGCGCTGTGAAACTGGCGAGCGTGTCGCTGCGCGCATAGCGCCCGCCGGCATCGCGGAAGGCTTGGTGATGGTCGGTGCTCGCGAGCGATTGGCGCCGATCGAGCTTCCTGACAGTGACGTGTGCGCCTGCTTCGAGCAGCGGAAAAAAATCCACCCCCCCGCCGGCGCCTGAAGTACCGATCCGCCGCCGCCCGAACCCGAGTGACGCGACAATGCAGTCGTCTGCTTGGCCTGGCGAAATACATATCGGCGCCCGCGCCACGCTCTCGCCCGCAGCAATCTCGACGATATCGCCGTTGCGTAGCGCTGCGCGGCTCGCATATCCGGGCGAGATCAGCACAGGGTTGTCCCAGGTCATTTTTGTCAAAGGACGAGGCAATTCCTGCAGCCAAGCGTTGCCGGCATAGCATCCGTCCCAGATGTAAGGATCGGGTCGCAGCAACAGCGTCGGTGTGGCGCCATCGAGCGGGGGCGGCGAGAAAGCCCAAGCTTCCGGCCGCAGATTTACAGTTGATTTGGCGCTGGCCGAATTTGGGATGACGCCCTCCGCAAGTGCGTCTCTCCAGGAGGTCTCGAAATCCGCCCCTAGCCGCGGCTTCCAAGTAACGCGCACGGCGTCCTGTGTCTCGGGAGCGCTCGGCTGCAGAAGAAGCGCAAGCAGGCGGTGCGGATCGAGTCCCCCATAGAGCGGTAGGGCCTGGGGCTGCAGAATGCTCGCCGTGCCGTCGAATGCGCGGGCGTCGCTCCAGCTTTCCCATGGATGCGCCATGGGCGCCGCCCAAAGCGTCGCGTCGCTCGTCTCGGTCGGAACGGCCGTCAATGTCAGGCTGTATCGGACGCGCTTCAATGCGTCGGGGAAATGGAGACGACCGGGCGCCGTATAGACAGGATTGCTGTCGATGATAACGAGCGACGAGATCGTGCCGGCGTTCATCTCATCGACAAGCGCAGAAAACGTGAAGTCGGGATCGGCGGAAGCGTGAAGGACGGGTTCGATCAGATCATAGGTCGAGCCGCGAGCGCCCAGCGCCTCGTTCATTGCAAAGACGAGCGCATGCGTTTCGCTGGCTTGATCCGGACCCACATGAATAAGCGCGCGGCCGCGATTTGCTTTCAGATCGTCGCTGATCGCGACAAGCCAGGGCGGCGCCTCCGGCCCTGGCCGATCGAAAATGGCGGCGGCAAGCGCCATGATCACTTGGTTCAATTCGTGCGGACTCACCACAAAGCGATGATCCGCCGCGGCGCCCATCAGGCTCGGCGTCGATTCGACCGCATAAAGGCGGTTCATCTTGGCTGTCCGCGTCGGGTTACGCCGACTCGCAAAATCGCGCACATATCGCAGGCTTCCCGGAGCCGCGCTTAAAAGGTCGCTCTCGATCGCGAGCACGACATCGGCGTTCGCCAGATTGAAAACGGTGGCGGCTGGACGGCCATAGGCCAGCGCCGCGCCTTGGCTTGCGTGCACTCGAGAGATCGGCTCCCAATGAATCCACCGCAGGCCCGGATTTTTTTGTCGCAAGGCGTCGAGCTGCCCAGAAAGAGTCGGCGAGGTCACGGCGCCGGTCAGAATGACAAAGCCCGCTCCCGCTTGCGCCGCGAGGATCTCGCGTTGATCGGCAAGAGCGCGCTCCAGCGCGGAGAGAGTTGAGGGCAAGCCGTCGCGCGTAATCCCCCAGGACCGTTGAGGGTCGTAGAAATCCAGAAGCTGCGCTTGCGCCATGGCGTCGGTGGCGCCGAGACTCGCTGGGTGACGGGGATTTCCCTCCACCTTGATCGGCCGCCCCATCCAATGCTTGACGAGCACCCCCGCAGCGAGGCCCTCATGGACGAAGGCCGTGGCGAAGAAATTTGGCGAACGCGACACGACGTCCGGCTGAGGTTTCACGGCAGGAATCAAATGCTCTTCCGGCGCGTCGGAACAGGCGTCGAGTCCGCTGAGCGCGAATGCCGCGGCCATCAGCTTCAACGTCTCGCGCCGATCAGGCGCCGGCGCATCCCAAAAGGGGGGAAATTCGTCGTCCCGCGGCGTGACGCGCTCGGCGTATTCGTCCAAGCTGCGCCATTGTTTCCCTATCTGTGGCATATCGAGCATTCCATGAGATCGCGGTTGCCAATCTTGTAATGCGCAAGCAACGTCTGCTCGGGCGGCGTTTCCGCCCCCCTTTTCCATTTCGTGTCGTAGATCTTGTCCTTGGGGCGCAGGTTGGGCGACGGATTGCTGTGACAGTCCAGGCAGAACGCCATCGTGAGCGTCTTGGCTTTCCAGGTGAGCGGCATGGCCGCCACGTCGCCGTGACAGCTAGCGCAACCAACGCCCTTGGCGATGTGAATGCTGTGGTTGAAATAGGCGTAGTCTGGAAGGTTGGTGACTCTGCGCCAAACGAGCGGCTTGTTCTGCGCGAGACTTTGTCTGACCGGCTCCAGAATTTCGGCGCTGGTCCAAATCTGCGAGTGACATGTCATGCAGGTATAGGTCGGCGGAAGCCCTGCGCTTGCCGCGGTCTCGACGGTGTCGTGGCAATAGCGGCAGTCGATTCCCAGCCCCGAGACGTGATGTTCATGGCTGAACGGAACCGGCTGCGCGAGCGGAGATTGGAGGCCCCGCGCAAAATCGCTATTCTGCCGTAGCCACACAGCAACCGGCAACGCAACGATCACGACGCCGAAAAGCGCCTTGGCCAGAGCCGCCCATAGATTCGCCATTGGTCCAAAGGCCGCCGCCAACTGGTGTCCTCCGGATGTTGGGCTACGCCGAGCTTACCGGGCTCTTGCTTGCTCGATATGGCGCCGAGTTTCGCGACGGCAATGCGAGAGATCGCGGCGACGACGGAGTCGAAAAGCGTGGCTGCGCGCATTTCTGCAAGAAGCGCAACGCGTCCGAGGCCGCTTCACTGCTCGATGTGTTTTTCCGATGAGCGGACCCCTGCCCGCCCGCTCATGCAGGCCCCGCTCACGCGCCTTTAAGCAAATTGAGGTCGGCTATTCCGCCCATATTGTCGGAAGGAGGCAGAGAGCCATCTATCCGCCCGTAGCTGTGGCGCACGCACAGGCGCCGGAGTCCGCAGGTTTTCGATATCGAGCGCAGCATGACGCTGACACAAGTGAAACTTGGAAAGGAGCGTGAGATGAAAAGCGCAGTTATATGCTCTTTAGCCGCTGCCCTAGCCTTGAGTGGCGCCGCCTTCGCTGCTGACGAAACATGCAGCGATAAGACCCTGCAAGGTTCTTATATTTTCTCCGCTAGTGGCACGGATAAATCGCCGATTGCTGAAGCGGGAATGGTTGGCTACGACGGCGCCGGTAACGTGGTATTCAAGGGGAAGTATTCAAATAACGCTGAGATTTCCCTGAAGGGCACTTATAAGATATCCGGAAATTGTCGGGGCGAAGTTCGCTACGAAGACGGGCGCACTGTCACCTTCTTCGTCACCCCGTCGGGTGACGAGCTAACTTGGGTCGTGACGAGCGGCCCCATCCTGGCGAGCAATTCTTGGCGCGTCTCGAAAAGCGACCTCATCGGCATGAAGCCATAGGGCGTCGCTCCCGCGCCGAGACCTCGACAGCGCCTGAGGGAGGTGGTGGGATAGCCAGCGCGCCTTCCCTCGGCAATCTGGCGGACGCGCGCGACCACTGCTAACGACGCCAACGCCATCTCCCCGGCTTTATCCGGGAGTGGGTCATAAAACCTTTCCTCTTTCCGCAAGGAAGTCGAGGAGCGCCCGTACCCGTGAGGGGAGCGGCCCGCCCTGCCCGACGTGGATGGCATGGAAAGCCTCCCGGTCGCCGGGGTTCAAATGTTCGAGAACGGGGCGGAGGCGGCCGGCAGAGATATCCTCCCGCACGGTAAAGCTGGCGAGACGCGCAAGCCCTGCGCCGCCGAGCGCCAGCCGCCGCAGCGCCTCGCCATCGCTCGCTTGCACGCGCCCCACCGCGGGAACGAGGGTGATTTCACCGTCCTTGAGCATCGGCCAACCATCCACTGCGCGGACGTAGCCGAAGCCGAGGCGGTCGTGACCTTCGAGGTCGTCCAAGGTCTTCGGCTCGCCGACGCGGGCGAGATAAGCGGGAGCGCCGACGATGACCATGGCCGTATCGCCGAGCTTGCGGGCGACCAGGCTGGAACTTTTGAGCGGTCCCGCGCGAACCGCCACGTCGGTTCGCTCCGCCAGCAGATCCACCACCATATCGGTCTGGATAAGATCAAGTGTGACGCCGGGATAGCGATCCAGAAACTCAGGCAGGATCGGCGCGAAGATATGTGAAGCATAGGACGCGTTGGTGGTGAGCCGGATTCGACCCACCGGCTGCTCGCCCGAGCCTGCATTACGTTCTGCGTCCTCAATGTCGGCCAGAATGCGCGTCGCCCGCTCATAGAAAACGCATCCCTCCGGCGTGAGCTGAAAGGCGCGGGTAGAACGGTTGACCAACCGCGCGCCAAGGCGAGCTTCCAGACGGGAGACGAGCTTGCTGACGGCCGAAGGCGTCATGCGGCGCGCGCGTGCAGCGGCGGAGAAACCGCCGCGCTCTACGACGCAAACGAAGACCTCCATCTCGCCGGAACGATTAATCTCCGATCGCGCCATTGGTCGTTCAATTCATAAGTGATGTTACAATTGACACTCTATGTCACTTTCAGCATAGCGTCTATCTCGGGAACGCCATCGGCGTTGGGCGGGAGCGGCGATCGATCACGGTCCCGGCCTCGTTCTCGCGCCGCTCGTGGCGAGCTTCTTTCCGGCGGCGGCGATCGCCGCCAACCCTCTGAAAGGACATCCCATGGAATATCGCTCGCTCGGTCGGTCCGGCCTCAAGGTTCCGGTCTTGAGCTTCGGCGCGGCCACATTCGGCGGCGTCGGGCCATTGTTCCGCGCCTGGGGCAATACCGACGCCAACGAGGCGCGCCGTCTCATCGACATTTGCCTGGAAGCGGGCGTCAACCTTTTCGACACGGCCGACGTCTATTCCAACGGCGCCTCCGAGGAGGCGCTTGGCGCCGCGCTGAAGGGGCGGCGCGATCACGCGCTCATCTCGACCAAAACCAGCCTGCCGATGGGCGACGGCCCGAATGACGCGGGCTCGTCGCGTTTCCGCCTGATCCGCGCCGTCGAGGACGCGCTGAGGCGGCTCGACACCGACTATATCGACCTCCTGCAATTGCACGCCTTCGACGCGGCGACGCCCGTGGAGGAAGTGCTGTCCACGCTCGATACGCTCGTGCGCGACGGCAAGGTCCGCTATGTCGGCGTGTCGAATTTCTCTGGCTGGCAGATCATGAAGGCGCTGGCGGTTGCCGACCGCTACGGCTGGCCCCGCTATGTCGCCAATCAGGTCTATTACTCGCTGATCGGCCGCGATTATGAATGGGATCTCATGCCGTTCGGGGCCGATCAGGGTCTCGGCGCTCTCGTCTGGAGTCCACTTGGTTGGGGGCGGCTTACCGGCAAGATCAGGCGTGGCTCCCAGCTGCCTGAAGGGAGCCGCTTGCACGACACGGCGAGCTACGGCCCGCCGGTGGAGGACGATTATCTTTACCGCGTCGTCGATGCGCTGGAGGCGGTCGCAGCGGAAACCGGCAAGACCGTGCCGCAGGTAGCGATCAACTGGCTGATCCAGCGCCCAACCGTTTCCTCGGTGATCATCGGCGCACGCAACGAAGACCAGCTTCGCCAGAACCTCGGCGCGATCGGCTGGACGCTTTCCTCCGAACAGATCGCCAAACTCGACGAAGCCAGCGCCATTACGGCGCCCTATCCGCAATTCCCTTACCGGCGTCAGGAAGGGTTCACCCGTCTCAATCCGCTTATGGTGGGTTGAGGGTCATAGGGCAGTGTTGGCGTTGCGATCGCGCCATGGAGGGCTATCGGCGGTGAATGGCGGAGGGGGCGGGATTCGAACCCGCGATACGGTTTCCCGTATACACACTTTCCAGGCGTGCGCCTTCAACCACTCGGCCACCCCTCCATTGGCGCGCAATATATTCATGGCGGCTCGGAACGCAATTGCCGAGTTGGAAATTATCCCCTTTCGGCCCGATTTTGCCGCCTTTGGGTCCAAACGGCCTTTCATTCGCGCCGATCGTGCGACTTGTGCTTGATCACACGCCAATTTGCGTGTTATGGGCCGCTCACCACAAAGCTATCGGCCCTCTTGGGGCCGAATTGGCGCGCCGGAGAGGTGGCTGAGTGGTTGAAAGCACCGCACTCGAAATGCGGCATACGGGCAACTGTATCGGGGGTTCGAATCCCTCCCTCTCCGCCATCATTGACAGCAAGATGCTGAAATATTCTGATTTTCGAGCCGGCCCGGCCCCCGAGCTTTGCTGGGATGCGGTAAGGCGCTGTGAGGCCTTTGGGGTAGCCGCTAAGGTAGCTGAGCTGGAAAAGCCTCTCTCAAAGCGCGACGAAATCTAAGATCAGGCTGGTGGATGTGGGGCGCAAAGCACCTCTACCGGCACGGTGGCCGCCGTTCACCGAACCGCTTCGTTCTTCGGGCCGTCCCCGCTCGCCGGCGCCAGCACCGACGATCCAATGCATGAAGCGCTCGAGCTAATTTCGGACTTCAGTATTCGTTCTCGAGCGCGCGCCCCTGCGATAAGCCGGCATGCGCCGACGCGTGGCCCCCTCACCCTTCCGTGAAATAGGCGAGGAAGGAAAGCGCTTCTGGTGATGTCCAGTCCACTTCGCCCGTTACATAGCCGATGACCAATCCGCCTCTATCAATCAAATAAGTTATCGGCATTCCATATAGAGGGAATGGAGCAGCCTCTTCGACAGGTCCGACAATACGCTGCGACACAGCATAATATATAGGGAGATTATTCACGTTAAGATGTCGAAGAAAGCTTTCGATGGATGATTTGCCAGTCCTGTCGACTGAGGCTGCGACAATCTCAAGTCTTTGAGCTCTAGTGAGCGCCGCCAGCCGCTCAAGCGACGGCAGTTCCCTCCGGCACGGAGGGCACCATGTTGCCCAAAAGCTCAATAGGACAACTTTTCCACCGAATTTCTCGAGAGAAATCAACTTGCCATCGAGCCGCTCAAAGGTGAGGGCGGGTACTTTAGACCTCGGGATGAGTTCGATGAACTGCGCACTGTTCGAGCGCAACTGCGGAAGATCCGATTCCGCTCGAGCTGGTGAATTGGAGGTTGCTGTCAGAAAGGCGAGGGCGAGGAAATAGAAGGCGCCAAAGTAAAGCCTGAAGGTTTCCGCCATGCACGATCGCCTGTCTCGAGCGCTCGAACGCGCACCGCCAACAAAGCTCCATTCCGCCAAACACGCCACCTGTTAAGCGAGCAAGCGAGCGAAGCGCATCAAAGCCATTGTGTAATTAGCCGGTCTAACCGGTCCACAGCGAACTCTCAGGCAGTCCGCAACATCAAGATCGCATCCCATGTTGCGGCCGCCCGAGAGCTGGCGCCGAGACGGGCATTTTTGGGGCACGAAGCCCGCCCTCGGAACCGAAGTCAATTTCGTCGGCGCACTCTGAAAGGTTACGGGGCTAGATTAGTTGCGGAACAAAAGGTGGTCGAAGGAAACTTTGCCTGGACCTCGCGCTATCAAAACCGACAAAATCGTCACCCAATACACATGCACTGTCCACCATGCATCCGGGTAAACAAAAAATTGAATTACCAAGGTCATCACGAGCAGACCGAGCGCAGAGAAACGCGCCGCCAGCCCCAACATCAGCATCACGGGCAGAATGAATTCCAGCCCTGCCGTGAGCAGGGCGGCGCTCTCAGGCGACAGGAACGGCAATTTGTAGTCATTCTCAAAAAGCGTAAGCGTTGAATCGCGAAGGCTGGTTGGAATCTGAAAGGTCATATCGTAGCCGAAATATTCGCCCCCAAATGTGGGTCCTTCGATTTTAGTCTGGCCGGACAGAAAGAACGGGCGGCCCACGACGAAACGCAAAACAAGAGCGAGGAGAGAGTAAGGGATCGCGTCGAGATAGCGCCCGATGATGCGGAAGTATTTCATTCAGTTCTCCAGCTTATGAGCTGATAGCCAATGGGGCAGGATCGATGGCCACAATCGCCCGTGCGGATATGACCAATTCGACGCAAGCGGCGAGATCAAACCGCGAGTCTTGCAACTGAGCGTCCGCGGCCGCGTGTAAAATGGTTTGGCCGTCGGCGAGCGAACGCATGAAGCGAAATCCGCCGGCCGGCAGCCTGTGCACTTCGACGTTCAAATAGGAGCGCACGATCAGAGCATCTTCTGGCTCCGTCGCATCGAGGACTTTTACCTCGTCATCGAAGCTGTTCGTGCGCCAAATCGAGACGATTGGGTACGCGAATGAATGAAGCGTTGCGGATGGATGCAGTTGCAGCCTCGAGCCGGCTATCTGATCCGGCGACATGCTGACAAGGACCTGATTGGATACGGGCGCTGCGTCAGCAGCGTCGTAAGCGCGCCCGATGTCGTATTCCAACCGAGCGACGTCGGGAAGATAAGGAAGTGCGCGCGCCGGCCCGAAACCACTGATGAAGTCCGGGAGATCGGCGCCATATTCGATCAGAATTGGCGACCCAGGAGGCGACCGGCGGATATATTCAGACGCCAACGCTCGAAAAAACGAGTCGCCTACGAGCCGTTTGCAGACCGGAAAGCGCGCTTCGAGATTGTCGATCAACCTCGAGAACAGGTTATTTTGATAGATTGCAAAGCGCCTCACGACGGAATGCGAACTCGACCGTTTCAAAGAGACCGGAACCGGCGCATTGCGATCCAGTAACGCCCGGAGGAATTCCTCGGCGTAATTCTCCGGCGTCTGCATTGTAGGATACGTGGCTCTCAAGATGGCGTGACGGAAGCGCCATGCGCGTTCGCCAAGAGTAGTGACTCGGCGCGCACAGCTTCGCTCAGAAGCGTATCCCACGCGGGGATGTCGTTGTCCCACTCAATCACTGTTTGAACGGGTCCACGTCTCGCAAGCACACGCTCGTAAAGCGCCCACACGCGCCCGGCGACTTTCGAATTATGAGCGTCGATCAATAAGGGCTCACCTCCCAGATCCGTCAATTCGGCGTAGCCTGCAAGATGAACCTCCTCCACGCTGGATATTGGAAAGGCGTCGATATACTCCTCCGGTTCAAAACCATGGTTGCATGCGGAGACAAATACATTGCTCACGTCGAGTAGGAGACCGCAGTCAGTGCGCTCGACAATCTGAGCGATGAACTCGATTTCCGTGAAACATGAACCCTCGAACTCCACATATGTCGCGGGGTTCTCCAGGAGTATCCGACGCTGCAAGGCGTCTTGGACCTGGTGAATGTTGGCAGTGACCCGATCCAAAGTTTCAGGCGTATAGGGAAGCGGGAACAAATCGCCAAAATAGCGACCCGCGTGCGCCGACCAAGCTAGGTGTTCAGAGAAAATAGCCGGCTCGAATCGATCGACAACCCGCTTTACGCGCGCAAGATGCTCTCGGTCGATCGCCTCGGACCCACCGATGGACAACCCCACCCCATGAATAAGCAAGCGATAGTCACGGCGGATACTTTCTAGTTGGTTCAAGCGCGCGCCGCCAGCGCTCATGTAATTTTCCGCGTGAACCTCGAGCGCGCTGACGCACCCAGAAAAGGCCAGAATATCCACGGCGTGTTCCGGCTTGAAGCCGACGCCCACGCAACCGGAACTAATCGTTTCAACGGAGCGCATCTAACCATCCTGGCAAGACCACATGAGGCTGCGATTAATTTGTGATCGGCTCGAGGCTGCCTTTTCCCTTCGGAGTAACGATTGATGTGCAAGTACCCTTTGGCACGTATTTCCAGGCATCACCCTGATAATTCTTTGTTGCTGATCCGGCGCAGCTCGTTCCGGCGCCTGCTGCACAATCATTTTTTCCTTTCAACGACACGCCATAACATTTTTCCTGCTCCGCCTTTGCGTGAGCGGTTTCAATCGTCGAAAGCGCAGTTGCGATAGCTCCAGCGACGAACAGCGCTGTACATTTGCTAGCGTCAATCATCGTTTCCTCCTCCAAAAGGGGGGCAAAGGGCCCTTCCCTGCGTCGATATTCTCTAACAATTGTTTCGCGTTCTTACGCGGAAGGTTACATCGTCGCACCGACGTCAGCCACGCTGGCGCAACTCCGAGTAATCGCGCTCAAACAAACCTCACGCTTTGATTTGAAGACTGACGATCAACCCATCAGCAAACCAACCCGATAGAAAACCCCCGATAAGAACGCTTACATCATCTCCATTGTGTCTGAAGGAGAGCAGCGAGCAGACGTCGGCGAACGTTTTCGCGCGCATCGCTTCAGAAAGGGCGAGGCGCTCGTCATTATCGACGATTCTGTGGAAAGTTTCGTATTCACTCCGCCAAACTAAGACTGTCTCGTCACTATATGGGGGAGAAGCGGGAGCGGACGTCCGACCCTCGGTTAGAGACTCGTATAGCGTCGCCGTCCCACGGCTCAGGGTAAGCAAATTTGCGCTGGGATGGAATGACAAAACCAAATTCGGCCAGTCCGCGGCGTCGATCTGATGAAGCGTCTGCGCGCTCGAAGCTGGCGCATCGGCGGCGTCGAAGGCATCCGCCAGCGCACGCTCGAAGCGCGCGAGATCACAGGCGCTACGATCTAGGCCCCAGCTATCGGACTGCTCCATAAACTCGGGGAGGCCCCTTGCGTACCATCTTGCGTTACGATGGATCGAGGGCTTCGCCATCACATATTCTTCTACGAGCCTGCCGAAATCTTCATCGCCGAGATAGCTCCGCAAAATCGCGAAATCAGTCGAGATGAACTCGGCAAGGCGCAGACGGTAGGCATTGTAGTAAACGCCAAAAGCGGTGACGCGATCAATCAAACGTGGTTGCCCCACGAACGCCAGCGTCGTTGCGCTCGGCACTTCCGCCTTGAGGATCGCCGCTTGGAAAGCCCTCTGAAACGACAGGAGAGTCACGCGGGCGCCCTTTCGGCATCGACATCAGCCGCAATCTGCCGCATGCGTTCCACTTCCTTTAGTAGTTCCTCGAAAGGTGGAAAATTGTCATCGCGCTCGACCATCGTCGAAACGTTGCCAAATCTGCGCCGAGCGTGCGCATACAGTTCCCAGACATCTTCGCACACAGGCTGATCGTGCGTGTCGATTTTGTGGGTGCCATAATCGCTATGGCCGGCAAGGTGGAGTTGTGCCACTCGGTTTACCGGAAGTGCATCGATAAACGTGCGAGGCTCGAAACCGTGATTGAATCCAGAGACAAATACATTATTGACGTCGAGGAGAAGAAGACAATCGGCGCGTTCGGCGAGCTCAGCCAGAAAATCCTGTTCCGCCATCTCGGATCCATCGACAGATACATAGGTGGAGACATTCTCGACGATCAATCGTCGACCTAGAAAGTCCTGCACGCGCGCGATGCGCTCGCTGACGTGACGCAGCGCTTCCAGCGTAAACGGTATCGGCAGTAGGTCATGAAGATTAGACCCGCCGACTCCTGTCCAGGCGAGGTGATCCGAAATCCAGGCGGGCTCGATGCGGGCGGCCAGCGCCTTCAATTCTCTCAAATAATCAAAATCGAGATCGTCGGTCGACGCCAGCGACATCGCGACGCCATGCATCACTACAGGGTAGTTCGTGCGGATGCGTTCAAGCGTCGCTAGAGGACGCCCACCAGGAATCATGTAATTTTCGGATATGATTTCGAACCAATCCACCGCGGGTCTGCGGTCCAATATGTCTGGATAATAAATTGGCCGAAGACCGAGCCCGAAGCCGAGCGAGGAAGGTATCGTCACATCATTGCCCATGTCGAGAATTTTACGGGCGGGACGCGCGAGGTTCCGCGCGCGTCCCACCACGCGGCTTACATCGCCTGAACCGTACCGCCCTTGGCTTCGCAGGCCTTAGCGGATTTCTCCGGAAGCCAGCCCTGCCCCTTGCAGGAGTTCATGGCCTTGCAGGAGTTGTTCGCTGTCTTGCAGGCGCCCATTCCCTTGCAGGAATTGATGGCCATGCAATGAACGGGCGCAGCAGCGGCTTTCTTCGCCAGAGCCGAGGACGTCGTTGCGCCGCTGGCGGCAAGGGCGATGGCGGCGGCGGCGAGAGTCGCGCCAGAAACAATGTTGGCTTTCATTCGTCTTCCTCTGTGATGAACAATTAGCCTACGCGCACGACACGAGGGTGATGCGCGGTCCAACTAACCTACGCCACAAATTTCGCAGCCCCCCGCGGGAAAGTTACAGCACGCCGATGGAATCCAACTTGCGGCGGTGGACGCCACCAGCTGGCGGCGACTGAAATACAACCTCCGGTAGGTTGAAAGCCAGGCTTCCCCACGGAAAAATAGATGCGGGGCGTCCCCTTACGGGGAAAAGCGAGGGCATCACAGAACGACATCATTCTGAGAGGCATTGCATTCGCGTCGCGCATAGCGGCGGGGTGTGCGCGGACGCACGTCTCCAATTCCAATGACGCAGTAATCTTTCCTCTGTGCGTTCTTGTGCACAGAGCAGGACCGTTCGGCTTCCTTTGCGTCGCCGCGCGCCGGCTCAACGCGTCTCGAATCACAAAACTGGCGCTGGCTGCAATGTCACGCGCCAGAATACCCCCGCTCGTCCTATAATATACAACACACAATTGGCGAGCGTATACAATCTAGTAAAGTATAAACACACGAAAATGCCAATTATACCATTGACTAAGCCGTCGCCTTGTCTTGTATTAGCCGGGGCGGCACTAGGAGGGGGTGCATATGGTGACTGACACAATGAATTAAGGCTCAGCGCCACCTGAGAGGCATTGCATTCGCATCGCACATGGCGGCGGGCTTGTGCGTGAACGCACGTCTCCAATTTCATGGCGCAGTAATCTTTCCCCTGTGCGTCCTTGCGCTCAGGACGGGACCGCTCGGCTTCCTTTGCGTCGCCGCGCGCCGACTTAATGCGTTTCGAGATCGTAAAACTGGCGCGGACTGCATCGTCTTGCGCCAGAATAATAGCGCTCGCCATATTGTATTCATCAAACACAACTGGGGGGTGTTACTTGTATCGTAAACGTCGAATACGGAATATCTCCAACTATAACGTTGACTAAGCCTGCGGCTTGTCTTGTATTACGCCGGGGCGGTAAGGAGGGGCTGGATATGGTAAACCGACGCGATGCATTAAAATTAGGGCTCAGCGCCGCTGGCGCAGGGATCGTGGCTCAGGAAGCGCACGCAGTTCCGCAAAGCGGTCTGCTTTTCCCCGATGGCTATGTTCCGGGGTTTCAGGCGCACCCAAGTCCGCCCGCAACGCCTTTCGCCATGCCATTGTATGTCATGCCGACCGCGCAGCCGGTGCCTGTCGGGGCCCTCGGAACGCCTCCGGATCCGGCGCGGCATCAGCGCTACAACGAGTTTCTTCCGAAGAAATTCTACAAGCAGGTTCTGTCGGAATTTAAGTGGAACTATCATCTTGAGGGGCCTTACGCGAACGGCTCCTGGGCATACGGTTTCAATGGCGCGACACCCGGCGAGACATTCATGGCGCGCTATGGCGAGCCGATCTTCGTTCGTCGCTTCAATAATCTGCCGCCAGTTGGCACAGGCAATATCTCTTTCGCCTTGCCCTCGAGCACGATTCACACGCACAATGGCCACCAGGCTTCCGAAAGCGACGGCAATCCGGCGGACTTCACATTCCCCGGAGAATTCTGGGATCATCACTACCCCAACATCTACGCCGGCAACGATCCGCGGGAAGCGCTCAGCACGCTTTGGTACCATGACCATCGTCTCGATTTCACCGCGACCAATGTTTATGCAGGCCTAGCAGGCTTCTATCTGCTGTTCGACGAGAGCGATTCAGGTAACGAACAGGATCGGAACCCCAAGGCTTATCGTCTCCCGAGCGGCCGATATGACGTCCCGCTGATTTTGCACGACGTTCTGTTCGACCAGAACGGCCAACCGATCTGGGACTTCACCGGCGCTCATCCGGTCGCCAATTCCGGTGAAACGGGCGGCTACATCGGCAGTGACGTCTACACGAACCACGGCATGCTCGGTGACCGCTTCACGGTCAACCGCCGCATCCAGCCGTATTTTCAAGTGGAGCGTCGTAAATACCGCTTCCGTCTGCTGAACGGCGGCCCGTCGCGTCTCTACAAGCTGTACCTGACCACGCAGGGCAAGGACGCCATCCCGTTCGTGGCGATCTCGAACGACGGTAATCTGCTACCCGAGCCGATCCTGACCGACAATGTCAATCTTTGGGTCGCTAATCGCTGTGACATTATCGTCGATTTTTCGAAGTTCAACGCCGGCGACAAAATCTATCTTACCAATCGACTCGCCATGAGAAACGATGGCGCGGGCCTCGCTGGCGGTCTTCTGGACCAAGGCGACCTGATAATGCGCTTCGATGTCGTTGGGCCTATGGTCTTCGATCCGAGTCGCATCCCAGAGCGGTTCCGCGAGCTGCCGCCGATTAACCTCAAGGACGTCAAGCGCGAACGCCTATTTGTCTTCGACTATACCAACGGTCTTTGGACGGTGAACGGAAAGCTCATGGATCCAAAGCGCATCGACGCCGCGATCGAGCAGGGCACGGCCGAAATCTGGACTATTCGGAATGGCGGCAACAACTGGTCGCACCCCATCCACACACATTTCGAGGAATTCCAGATCATCGAAAAGAATGGCAAGCCGATAAAGCCCGGCTCCATGCTGAACGCCCGCAAGGATGTCGTCGAACTGGCGCCGGGCGATGAGGTGAAGTTCTACGGGCATTGGCGAGATTTCTTCGGCAAATATGTCATGCACTGCCACAACGTCGTGCATGAAGATCACGCAATGATGATCCGCTGGGACATCGTGAAGCCAGGCCAGGGTTTCTAAAACACCCGGCACGCACAATGGAATTCAAGGAGAGTCAAATGAACGAGAGGCGCAAGTTCCTCGCGGGGCTGTCGCTCGCGGGTTTGCTCCCAGTCGCCAACGCCGCGCAGGCGATGACGTCGGGGCAAGAACACACACACACTCATGGCGGCGTGCAGCTCTATGGCCGTAGCCAGCTACCGGAATCGACCGTCACCACGCACGATGGCCGCACGGTGCAGCTTTACGGGGATCTTATTCGTAACAAGGTCGTCATTATCAATTTCATGTCGATTGCGAATGAGGAAAGCTTTCCGATCACTGCAAGTCTCGCAGAGGTCGCCAAGCTTCTGGGCGATCGCCTCGAAGAAGAGGTTCGGATCATTTCGATCACCGGCGATCCGGCAAATGACACGACGGAGCGCCTGGCTGCTTTCGCCGAAAAATTCGGCGCGCCGAAGGGGTGGGTTTTCGTCCGCGCTTCGTCCGAAGGCAATGCGGCTTATGCCTCGCGCCTTTATAAGCACGGGAGGGACACATCTCGCCCCGCCTCCGTCGACATCGTTCACTATGGCAATGACGCTGTTGGCCTGTGGGCCGCGTTTCCCGCATTGATCGCGCCGGAAGACGCGGCGTCGCGGATCAAGTCGGTGATGAATGGAAAGCCTGTGACGGGCGATTTCGCCCAGGCTGGCCCGCGCCGCCTCGACGAGAACGGACCATCCTTCCACAATCGGGCCATCTAAAGCTGCCGGAGCAACGTCATGAACTCGAATCAAACGCGTAATGTGACGATCGCCTCCACGGCGATCGCCCTTTTCCTTGGAGGCGGTTTCGCTTTAGCGCAAGTCCCTCCCCCGCCGAACGATCGCACGCCGCAGCCGTGGCCGGCCCCGTCGGCCTACAAATATGAAGTGTCGCCGGACGGAAAAACGACGACAGTCACAACGCCCCAAGGCAACTTCCCGCCTTCGGACCCATGGGTCAATCCGACCAACCTGTTGCCAACGCGGTACGAGAACGTAAAGGCCGCGGACGGAACCGAGATTCCGAATACCCTTTCATCCTCGCCAGAGCATCCCTACAATCTGCATGACGACCCGGTCGTCACGCCGATCAACAAGACATCGCCGACAGACGACCTCGCGGCGATCTTCAAAGCTTGGCATCGCAAGGGAAATCCCGGCAAAGGCGACGAAAGAGACGAAAGAGAAGCCTATTCGCCGGACGGGTTCAGTAAGGCCGACTTGCAACGGGCCATCGACATTCTCGAGGGCAACCCTGTTTCAGATCGCGTCTATAGCGGCATCCCCATGATGCACTATGCCGGCTCTAGTAATCTGACGCATGTCGATCCGATCAAGGACGCATCTGGAAACGTCATTGGCGGCACAGCGACGATCCACCAGGTTTGGTTTGACACTCACATCGAGTCGGACACCGCTTTCCTCGATGTGCGAGACGTCAAAGGCGTGCCGTTCACGATCAACTATATCGTCGACACGTTGAACAAGGGCCAGGACGATTTTTCGCCCATGCAGATGTATCTCGACCCGACTGCTGTTCCGGGAGCCGCGATACCGCTGGTCACGATGGATTTGACGTTTTTCCCAATGGAAGACGGCACCCGCACGCAATACAAGCTGAAATTCGCGCCGGGTAAGAACTTCAACCTCACTTACACTTGGGGCTGGCGCCGTCATCCTCCACGCGTGCAGGTGACCGAAAACGCGTTCAAGCCCGTTGGCAAGAGCACGCCTTTGGGATGGGAGCAAGCGGTTTTCGGTTCTACGCCGCGCGCCAGCCAGGCGGACAAAGAAGCAGCGATTGCCAAAATCGGCGATCTCGCGCCCTCGAAGCGGATGTGGAAGGCATTCCGTTCTCTTTTGAACAGCGGCTACAATCCCGTTGTGATGGCGGAAGCCGAACGCGCATTCTTCCAATGGCAAGATCGTAACAGCTTGCCGGATGGCGTCTCCGAGGATCCTGACGCCGACATGACGTTGTTCTATGTCGACAACACGATCTACGGGCGCTTCAAGAAAAACAATTTCAAAAGTGAAGCTCAGCCGATTCTCGACAAGTGGCACACCCGGCCTGCAACCGTCAAAGTGAAGCTGGTCAACGGCGACTACTTTGATCACGGCTATGTGAGCGTCGACTTCGGCGGCATGCGCGGGTGGGAGAACACCTTCCACAACACGCTGCCTGTCGGCGGCGACGGCGCGTTCTTCACCTTCGGGCGCGCCTGGTGGGAGATGAATACGCCGACGCCGATCATTATCCCAGCAGCAACGCAATCGGCGAACCCGACTCCGTCCACGCCTCCGGCGATCGATCCGGAAATCTACAAGAACCGCGAGTTCTGGATGGAGGAGAATGATCCAGAGGGCAAACGAATGTTCGCACGCCCTCGCGGGGCATCGTTGAAAACGTCTTACGGCACCACTCTCGGTGAAGCGACGGTCATCTTGAACCTAAACTATGAGCCCTCGCTTCGTCTGCGTCTTTACCAGTTCGATCCGCTCCATCATGAGCAGGCGATCTGGTCAATCCACTAATGACTTTAACTGCAGGCGCCGATTGTCGGCGCCTGCATTTGCAACGGATGACAATGGCAAACTCAAGTCATGCCTTCCGGGGGCTGCTGCACGCGGTTCATTTTGCGCCTCTGCTATTGGCTTCAATTTCCGCGTCTCACGCCGCTCAGCCCGACTCCGCCGTTGTGCGCAGCGAGCTAACCTTTGTGGCGCCTGCGATCACCCTGACCGACGACATCCGGAACTCTGTGCGGCTCGATCAATTGCTCGCCGAGCGCCGGCCCGTCATCGTGCAGTTCATCTTTACGAGCTGCACAACCATATGCGGCGTGATGACGTCGACCCTGGCGGCCGCAAAGACCGAGCTTTCGGCTGTCCGCGGGGATTATCGAGCCGTATCCATCACGATTGATCCGGACTACGATACGCCGGAACGGCTGCACGAGTTTGCGGAGAATTTTCCGCCCGACAATCATTGGCGATTTCTGACCGGACGAAAAGAGGACATTGCACGGGTGCTGTCAGCTTTCGATGCACGCTTCGCCAATGATGCAAAGGCGAACCATCGGGCTTACACCTATCTCCGCGGGTCGCCAGAGCAACCTTGGGTTCGTATCGAGGGTCTGATCAGCAGCAAGCAACTTGTGAGCGAGTATCGAACCATTGTCCAAAAAGCCGAAAGCTCTCACTGAGCAAGCCTCCCTTAAGCGCACGCTTTCTGTCGTCGCACTGGTGGCTGCGATCTCCCCTTCATCCGCCCTTGCCGAACCCTCCGGCGATCCGGCGCTTGGCGAGCGATTGTATTTCGAAGGACGGAGGGCCGACGGATCTCCGCTCGTGGCGACGACTCAGGGCGACGTCTCTCTGCCCGAATCGCGAGCGGCTTGCGTCACGTGCCATAGGCCCAGCGGATTCGGAACAAGCGAAGGGGGGTATTTCGTTCCGCCGATTAATGGCTTGGCGCTTTTCAGCGAGCGGCAATTGGATCGCGGCCGCTTCCTTCTCAACCGCTTTGAGCAGGCGCAGCCGCAACGCTATCGCGCACGCCTCAATCAACCGCACATGCGCCCTGCCTATAATTTCGAAACGCTCGGGCGCGCTTTGCGAGGCGGCGTGGACGCTTCTGGTCAGGACCTCGATCCGATCATGCCGCGCTACCAGCTTTCGGACGCCGATGTCGCTAATCTTAAATCGTTCCTGCGTAATCTTTCGGCGACGATTGATCCGGGGATAACAGACGACGAACTCCACTTCGCGACGATCGTGAGCAAAGATGCGTCTTCGCGGGATCGGGCGGCAATGCTTTCGGTGATCGAGGCCTATTTCGATTGGGCGAATAAAAACTCGGGAGGCGAACGCAGCCGGCAAGGTTTCTCGCCCTACCACCAGTCCGAGCTTATCAGCGCAACGCGAAAATGGCGGCTGCATGTCTGGGAGCTCGAGGGGGCGCCCGAGAGCTGGTCGCAGCAACTTGAACTCAAATATCAGGCTCAGCCGGTTTTCGCATTCGTCTCGGGATTGGCGCCTGTTTGGGAGCAGATCGCCCAGTTCTGCGACAAGAAGAAAATCCCTGCACTATTTCCCAACACCGAGCTTCCTGGGCGCCGGAAGGATGGACAGACGTTCTACTTTACGCGCGGCCTCGAGCTCGAAGCAAAGGGGCTGGTCGCCTTTTTTTCGCGCGAACACGCTGGCAAGACGCACATTCTCCAAGTAGTCGGCGAAGGGCCGATGGCGCATGAGCCTGCGAGGATTTTCGACCAAGAAGCTCGCGCAGTCGGCATTGAAGTTGAAACGGTCGCTATGGCCGATGTCGACAACGCTAATCGTTTGGTGTTGCCTCAAACCGCCATCGTGGTGTGGCCCGGCAATGCCACCGATGAAAAAGTCGCTTCACTGTTATCTGCATCGCCCAAGACGTCGAAAATCTATCTTCCTTCGACGATATTAGAATTTTCCAAGAGCGAGTCGGCTCGACCCTTCTTGGAGCGTCTTTTTTTCGTCGATCCCTATGAAGTCGACACCCAATCTCATCCGCTGTCGTTCCGCGTGCGTGCATGGATCGATACACGCGGCGTTTCGATCACTCATCCAACGCTCCAATTTCAAACTTACTACGCCCTTTCGCTCCTCGACGCCGCGATTGGGCGGCTCAAGACCGACTTCTTCCGGGACTATCTCATAGAAAACGTCGAGCATGAGGCGGAAGGAGACTTGAATCCGGGAGTGTTCCCCCGCCTTTCGCTTGGCCCTGGTCAGCGCGTCGCGTCGCATGGCGTGTATGTCGTTCAGATGGCGCGCGAGAAAGTCGATCGCATCGAACCTGTCGGAGATTGGATAATCCCTTAGGGGCAGCGTGCTCGTGGAATCAGCGACTTAGCAAGGCCCCCGCGTCTCTTTTGCAGACCGAGAGGGCCAGACTCATGCGCGCGCCTATTTTGGATGGTTCGGAACTGCCGTAGCGGCATTCCCTCTAGCAATGAGGTACCGTTCCACTTTCAAAGGAGGCGAGATCCACAGGTCGCCAATAGATCAATCGCCGACCAAACAGCGCGGCGAACCCCGACAGCATGACGACCGATCCAAATTGCCAGATGAGAACCATTATGCTCGACTCTTGTCGATGGACCAAAAGCATCACGGCGCCGCTCAACGACAGGGCTGCGAGCGCCGATAGACCCGTCGTAAGATAAGGCGCAATCGGCGCCCCGCGCCTCACCATGAAAAGCATCAGCATTGCCGGCGCCGCGCTCAACGCCAATATCTCCCAAACGCAACTGAATTCCATATTCAGATGCACGGCTCTTAGTCCAATCCGGGACAATTCCTGCCTGCAACCCTCACCAATACAAGCGAGCCAAAGAGCAAGAAAAGGAAATGGCGCTAGACGCTCCCACAACGGCCGGCCAGGGCACGTCGAGCAGAAAGCGGCCGCGGCGGCCATCATCGCGGTGAGGGCCGCGGCCGCAAACTCCATCAAGAAGCGTGGCTCCGCGATCCGAGCTGCAAAATCCTGGCGTATGCCCAAAGCGAACACCAAGCCTGCCGCATAGGTGAGCGAGACAAGAAACCATGCCGCAGTGCGCGAGAAGGGGTGCGGGAGACGGCGCACGGGCTTGGCGTTTACCGCAAGACGGCGAATGAGCTCTTCGGACTTCATTGCCGCCAACCCTCTTTTTTCGTGAATTCGCGCATGGCCTTTATGGCCCGGTGGACGCTGACCTTCAGCGATGCAACGCTCTTGCCGGTCACAACTGAGGCCTCCTGGAGAGACAAGCCCTTCACTTTCATAAGCTCGACCGCCTCGCGTTGTCCGTCGGGCAATTGCGCCAGGGCGCGCCTCAAGAAGGCCTGATCATCGGCAATCTCCTGATCGCTCTTCGCGTCATCTCTCGAAAAGGTTTCCGGTAAGACATCCACTGCGGTCTCATTTGCGTTCCGCGAAGCTTGCCGCCTTGCCGCATCGATCGTCCGGCGGGCGGCAATCGTCATAAGCCAGGGCATGAACGGGCGTTCCGGGTCATAGGTGTGCCGAACAGTATGCACCGAAAGCAGGATTTCCTGAACAATGTCCTCCACGTCCGATGCGCCAGGCCGTTTGTAGGCGACCGATCTCCGAAGCAGAGGGAGCATTTCTGTCAGGAGCGTCGCATAGGCGGCGCTATCACCGTCCTGCGCGGCGCACATCAGCTTCCGCCATCGCTTTTCACGCGCCGCATAAGCACCGTCGTAATTGTCCGTGTGCATGCCATATCGACCCTTGAAGGAAACTTTGGCGTCTCCAATTGCCGCGGATGATGACGAGCTTTGATCAGGCAGCAACGCGCAGGTATGATGCCGCCGCCTCCATATTTCATTGTCATAGCATCAAGAAAACTACTATAGCATAAACTCGAGCCTTAGCGGTGTTTACTGCAAATGCTGTGGAAATCGGTCTCTCGAAAGGGCGCGATGCGCCCCTCTCGAAGGACGAGACCGAAGCTCATGAGGCCGCTGCTTTTGGCGCCGCGCGCGACGCCCCCCAACGGCGTCGGTAAGCCTCAACGCCGACGCATCGCCTGAATGACGCCGGAGAAGTCGTGTTCCCCTCCGCCTTCGCTCTCATAAGTAGAGTAGAGCCGAGCGGCGGCTGAGGCCATGGGCGTCTCGAGCCCTGAGCCCGCGGCGGCCGTCTCGGCCAGCCTCAGGTCCTTGAGCATGAGCTTGGTTTGGAAGCCAGCCTTATAACCCCGGTTGGCAGGCGCTTCGGGCGTTAGCCCCGCCACGGGGCAATAGCTCGTCAACGACCAAGATTGTCCCGACGAGACGGATGCGACGTCAAAAAGGGCCTGACTTGAAAGTCCCAGCTGCTCGGCGAGCGTAAAGGCCTCCGCCGTGGCGGCCATGGCGACGCCGAGCATGAGATTATTGCAGATTTTCGCCGCTTGCCCGAGCCCGGGGCCGCCGCAATGCACGATCCGCGCGCCCATGCTTTGCAGGATCGGCTGCGCTTTCTCGAAAGCCTCCAGCTCAGCGCCGCACATGAAGGTGAGCTTGCCCGCCTGGGCGCCAGCGACTCCACCAGACACCGGCGCGTCCACGGACAGCGCCCCCAATGCGCGCGCAAGGGCGTGGGCGCATTGCGCGCTCATTAGATCGATCGTGGAGCAGTCGATGAAAAGCGCATCGGCCGCAAGCCCAAGCAACGACTCCCAAACGGTTAGCACCTGGTCGCCGTTTTGCAGCATCGTGACAACCGCATCGGCGCCCTCGGCCGCCGCCTTCATGGATTCGCTGAGCTCAATGCCTTGGCTCGACGCCTTTTCGCGGGCGGAAGCCGAGCAATCATAGCCGGCGATGTCGTAGCCGGAAGCCGAGAGATTAGCCGCCATTGGAAGACCCATGGCGCCCAATCCGATGAAGGCGATGCGAGGCAAATTGGCTCTCCTTCTTCAGGACATCGTCGGAAAGGCGAAATTCGCCCCTTCCCTGCCCCCGCCAGCCCAGCGCGAGGTGACGGTTTTCGTCCTTGTATAAAAGCGGAACGCATCTTCGCCGTGCTGGTTGAGATCGCCGAAGAAGGAGCGTTTCCAGCCGCCAAAGGTGTAGTAGGCGAGCGGCGTCGGCGTCGCGATATTGACGCCGATCATTCCGACTTTGGCGCGCGTGGCGAAATCCCGCGCAACATCGCCCGACCGAGTGAAGATGGCGGCGCCATTGCCATATTCATGCGCGTCGACAAGCGCCAGCGCCTGCTGATAAGTTTCCGCGCGCACGACCGAGACCACAGGGCCAAAAATCTCCTCTCGGTAGATGCGCATAGGCGGCTCGACCTCGTCGAAGAGACAGCCGCCGATGAAAAAGCCGTTTTCATAGCCCTGCATCTTGAAGTCGCGCCCGTCGACGAGGAGCTTCGCACCTTCGGAGACGCCAAGCGAAACATAGTTCCGCACTCTCTCGAGATGCGCTTTCGAGATCAGCGGGCCGAAGTCCGCCGTTTCGTCCGTCGAGAGACCAACTTTCAAGGACTCGACCCGTGGCGCGAGCCGGCGCAGCAATTCCTTCGCCGTCGATTGCCCAACCGGGACGGCGACAGAGATGGCCATGCAACGCTCGCCGGCCGAGCCGTAGCCAGCTGCGACGAGCGCCTCGACAGTCTGTTCCATATCGGCGTCAGGCATGACAACCATGTGGTTTTTTCCGGCTCCGAAACATTGCGCCCTTTTGCCGTTACCCGTCGCGCGCGAATAGACATATTCGGCGACCTGCGTGGAGCCGACGAAGGCGATCCCCTCGACGCCACGATCGTCAAGAAGCGCGTCGACCGCCTCTTTGTCGCCGAGGATCACATTGAGCACGCCCGGCGGCAGGCCTGCTTCCAGCATCAGTTCCGCGAGGCGCAGCGGCACACTCGGATTGCGCTCCGACGGCTTGAGAATGAAGGCGTCGCCGCATGCGATCGCCGGAGCGAACATCCACATCGGGATCATCGCCGGGAAGTTGAACGGCGTGATTCCGGCCGCCACGCCGAGCGGCTGACGCATGGAGGCAATGTCAATTCCAGCGCCAGCCGAATTTGTGTAGTCGCCTTTGAGGAGCTGCGGAGCCCCCACGCAGAACTCAACCACCTCCAGCCCGCGCCGAATATCGCCGCGCGCATCGGCGATCGTCTTGCCATGCTCGCAAGCAAGGAGCCTGGCGAGCGGCTCCATCTCTTTTCCGACGATCTCCGCAAAGCGGATCATGACGCGCGCGCGCCGCTGCGGATTCACCGCCGCCCATTCGGATTGGGCGGCCCGCGCGTCGGCGACGGCCGCCTGCACCTCTTCGGACGAGGCAAGCGGCGCGAGGGCCCTCACGGCGCCGGTCATTGGTTCGTAAACTTCGGCGAAGCGGCCAGAGCGTCCGAGGACGCGACGCCCTCCGATAAAATGCGCCAACTCCTGCATCGCATATTCCTCGAGTCAGATCTCTCGCTATCTCGCCTCAACATGCTGCTCGATCGCCCCAAAGATCGAGTGGCGCTCCTCGTCCAGCATTTCGATTCGTACGATGTCACCCGCTTTGAGAAAGGGCGTGCGCGCTTCGCCCTCGGTGAGCGCCTCCACGGTGCGCTGCTCGACAAGACAGGAATAGCCGAGGCCGCCTTTCGCGATTGGAAGACCGGGCCCGCCATCCACGCCGCGGTTGGAAACCGTGCCGGAACCGATAATCGTACCGGCCGACAACGGACGCGTGCGCGCGGCATGGGCGATCAGCTGGCCGAAATCGAAGTTCATATCGGCGCCGGCGTTTGGTCGCCCGAGCGGCGCGCCATCAACAGACGAGAGCAGCGGCAGCGACAGTCGGCCGCCATCCCAAGCGGAGCCGAGCTCATCGGGCGTTACAGCGACGGGAGAGAAAGCAGAATGGGGCTTGGACTGGAAAAATCCGAAGCCCTTGGCGATTTCATCCGGAACAAGCCCACGGAGCGTGACGTCATTGACGAGCATGACGAGCATAATGCTCTCTCGGACTGCGACGGGACCGAGGCCCATCGGCACGTCGTCGATGACGACTGCGATCTCCGCCTCCAGATCGAGGCCGAGCCGCTCATCGAGCAAAGGTATCGGATCTCGCGGCCCCAGGAAGGCGTCGGAGCCTCCCTGATACATGAGCGGCTCGTCTCTGAAGCTCGCCGGCATATCCGCGCCCCGGGCTTTCCTGACAAGCTCGACGTGATTGAGATAGGCTGATCCATCCGCCCATTGAAAGGCGCGCGGTAGAGGCGAAGCGCAGTCGCGTTCGCGAAAGCGGAAAGTCGCGGTGGTCTCGGCTTCGACCAGCTCGTAAAGCGCCAAAAGCAATGGACTGACGCGCGCCCAATCGTCGAGCGCCGCTTGCAGCGTCGGCGCGATGTCGTCGGCCAAAGCCGCACGTGTCAAATCGCGCGAGACAACGGCGAGTCTGCCGTCGCGACCGCCTTTTAACGATGCGAGCTTCATGGCCGCTCCCTCTCGAACTGGTCTGGCAGGCCATCCCAGCAGGCGGCGTAATCCGCCTGCCGGCTTTCGAGCCCGAAGGCAAAATCCGTCGGATGCTGCGGCAAGCGTGTCTCGAACATGAAGGCGAGCGTGTGTTCGAGCTTGCTGGGCTTGAGCTCCGCGTCTGTTGCGGCCTCAAAAGCCGCGGCGTCTGGCCCATGTGGCAACATGGCGTTATGCAGCGAGGCGCCGCCGGGGACGAAGCCGCTCGGCTTTGCGTCATAGGCGCCGAAGATAAGCCCCATGAACTCGCTCATCACATTCATATGGAACCATGGCGGTCGGAATGTATGTTCGGCGACCTGCCAGCGTTCGGGAAAAATGACGAAGTCGAGATCGCCCACGCCCGCTTGACCGGATGGCGAGGTCAGGACGCAGAAAATCGACGGATCAGGATGATCGAACAACAAGGCGCCGACAGGACAGAAGCGAGCAAGGTCGTATTTGTAAGGCGCGTAATTGCCGTGCCATGCCACGACATCGAGCGGCGAACGCGGAATATCGCACACATAAAAGCGCCCGCCCCATTTCACCGTCATGCGGGATGCGCGCTGCGAATCCTCAAAGGCGGCGACAGGCGTGAGAAAATCACGAGCGTCAGCGAGACCATTAGCGCCGATAACGCCGCGGCTCGGCAGGACGAAAGGCGCGCCATAATTCTCGCACAAATAGCCCCGCACGGGCCCATCTTTTAGAGTCACGCGGAATTTCACGCCGCGCGGCAGGACGCAGATTTCACCTGGCGCCACCTCAAGCCGGCCGAATTCCGTATCGAAGACCAGCACGCCCTGTTGCGGTGCGATCATAATCTCCCCGTCCGCGTTGTAGAAATAGTCGTCGACCATCGATTGCGTTGCAACGTAAACGCCCGCCGCCATTCCGACGCGCGCATCTGCATCGCCCGCAGTTGTCATGATCCCGACGCCCTCGATAAAGCTGACGGCGCCATCGGGCAGCGGCGCAGGCCCCCATCTCATCTGATCGATTGGATGTTCGGTCGTCGCGCGGGACGGCGCCGTCTTCCATAGCGGCAAATCACACGCCCCAAAGTTTCGCGCATGCAGCACGGAGGGACGAATGCGGTAAAGCCACGAACGCCGATTTACGCCTTGCGGCGCCGTGAAGGCCGAGCCAGAGAGCTGCTCCGCGTAAAGCCCGTAAGGACAATGCTGCGGGGAATTTTGCCCGCGTGGCAACGCCCCCGGCAAGGCTTCGGATTCGAACTCATTGCCGAAGCCGCTCATATAAGCCGCCATCGCGCGTCACTCCGCCGGCTTCAGCGCGCCGCGGCGCAATTGGTCCTCTTCGATCGACTCGAAGAGCGCGCGGAAGTTGCCTTCTCCGAATCCTTCGTCGCCCTTTCGCTCGATGAACTCGAAAAAGATCGGCCCGATGACCGTCTTCGAGAAAATCTGAAGAAGCAGACGCGGCGCGCCACCTTCACTCTCGGCGACGCCGTCGATCAGAATGCCCATGCGCCTCAGGCGCTCGATCGGTTCGCCATGCCTAGGAAGGCGCTTTTCAATCGCTTCATAATAAGCGTCAGGCGGCGCTGGCATGAATTCCAACCCACGCTCGCGCAGCTTCTCGACGGTCGTGTAAATGTCTCGGCACAAACAGGCGACATGCTGCACGCCCTCGCCCTTGTAGGCGTGCAAGAATTCTTCGATCTGGCTGGTCTCGTCGGCGCTCTCGTTGATCGGGATGCGAATCTTTCCGCAAGGGCTCGTCATGGCCCGCGAATGAAGCCCGGTGAAGCGGCCCTCTATGTCGAAATATCTTATCTGCCGAAAGTTGAAGATGCGCACATACCAGTCGGCAAGCTCATCCATGCGTCCGCGCCGGACATTGTGGGTGAGATGGTCGATAACCAGCAGACCGACTCCCTCGGGCCTGGGCTCGGCGGCGCCGGTCCAGCGGAAATCGACGTCCCAAATCGACCCACTCGCGCCATAGCGGTCGACCAGATAAATCAGCGCGCCGCCAACGCCCTCGATTGCGGGAATGTGAAGCTCCATCGGCCCGGGATGCGTTGGGATCACCTTTGCGCCCAAAGAGGCGGCACGGCGCAACGCATGGGAGGCGTCCCGCACCCGGAAACCGATCGCGCAGACAGACGGCCCATGGCTTCTCGCAAAGGCTGCGCCGAAACTATCGGGCTCGGCGTTCAAGACGTAGTTGATGTCGCCCTGCCGAAAGAGCGTGACGTCCTTGGATCGGTGGCGGGCGAGCGCCGAAAAGCCCATCGTCTGGAACAGCGCGGCGAGCGCCGCAGGATCGGGATGGGCGTATTCGACGAATTCGAAGCCATCCGTCCCCATGGGATTATCTCCAGGGAGCGGTTCACTCTCTTCGTTTCGTGCGAGCGGGGCCATTGTCTTCTTCCTCTCTCGAGAGGCGAGACGAATAAAGACGAAATATAGCGGCGCCAGCAGGGTTGAAGCCCTATCTCGAGCCTATCGAGATGTTTTTCACGGGAGAGCGGGAATGCTCCTTTACGATTATTTTCGCTCGTCGGCCGCCTTTCGGGTCCGTATCGCTCTTGCAATCAAAGGGATTTCAGTCGAGCGCCGCTTCGTGCATCTCCTGAAAGACGGCGGCATGCATAAAAAAGCAGAGTATCGAGAAAGAAATCCTCAAGCTCTCGTCCCGGCGCTAGAACTCGACAATGGCGTGACGCTGACCCAGTCGCTCGCGATCATCGAATATCTCGAAGCGCTACAGCCGTTACCCCGGCTGGCGCCAAGCGACCCGATCCTTGCCGCGAAAGCACGGGGCGTTGCGCTCGCCATCGCTTGTGACATTCATCCGCTGGGCAATTTGCGCGTGCTCTCCTATCTTAGAGACGAGCTCCAACAGAGCGAGCAAGCAATTGCCGAATGGCGGAGCCGCTGGGTGCAGGAGGGCCTCGCAGCGGTCGAGCAATTGATCCAGCCCGCCCCCTTCTGTTTTGGCACGCAACCGACGATCGCCGACGTCTGCCTTGCGCCGCAACTCTTCTACGCGGCGCGCTTCGCGATCCCGCTCCAAGCCTTCCCGAAAGTGCGCGCTGCAGGAGCGGCCTGCGAAGCGCATCCCGCCTTTCGCGCTGCACACCCTTCCGCGCAGCCTGACGCCGAGTAAAGGCGCGGTCGGCGCCTTGAAACCTCTCGGCGCTGGCAAATATAGCCGTGATGCCGACGCTTGCGATAAAGGAGCGTGGCGCGATGCGCCATTTTGACAGGGTCCTGGATTTCGATCTCGGCGAGACCGTGGACCTTTTGAGAAGACAGGTCGAGACATTTGCGGCCCGCGAGATCGCCCCGCTTGCCGCAAAGATCGACATCGATAACGCCTTCCCTGCCGCATTATGGAGAAAGCTCGGCGCGCTCGGCTTTCTCGGGGTCACAGTCGCGCCGGAATATGGCGGCGCGGGTCTCGGCTATCTCGAGCATGTGGTTCTCATGGAGGAGATCAGCTGCGCCTCAGCGTCAGTCGGCCTCTCCTATGGCGCGCATTCCAATCTCTGCGTCAACCAAATTCACCGTAACGGCTCCCCCCAGCAGAAAAGGCGCTACTTGCCCAAGCTTGTCACCGGCGAGCATATCGGCGCGCTGGCGATGTCCGAACCGGGCGCCGGCTCCGATGTCACGAACATGCGCCTGCGCGCCGAAAGACACGGCGACGCCTATGTTCTCAACGGCGCCAAGATGTGGGTGACGAACGGGCCGGACGCAGACGTTCTGGTGGTTTACGCGAAAACCGACGCCTCGGCTGGCGCGCGGGGCATAACCGCCTTCATCGTTGAGAAGGCCTTCGCGGGATTTCAAGCCTTGGCCAAAATCGACAAGCTCGGCATGCGCGGCTCGAACACATGCGAGCTGGCGTTTGAAAATTGCTTGGTTCCGGTCGAAAATGTGCTGGGGCTTCCCGAGCGAGGGATCGCCGTATTGATGAGCGGGCTCGACTATGAGCGCGCGGTGCTTGCCGGCGGGCCAATCGGCATCATGCGCGCCTGCATGGATGTTGTCCTTCCCTATATCCATGATCGCAAGCAGTTCGGCCGGCCGATCGGCGAATTCGAGCTTATGCAAGGTAAGCTCGCCGACATGTATACGGCCCTTAGCGCGGCGAGAGCCTATGTCTACGCTGTCGCCAAAGCCTGCGATCTGGGAAGCGTGACGCGAAAGGACGCAGCCGCTGCAATATTATTTGCGGCGGAGAGAGCCACATGGATGGCGCTGGAGGCGATTCAATGCCTCGGCGGCAACGGATATACGAACGACTATCCGGCAGGACGACTTCTTCGCGACGCGAAGCTCTATGAGATCGGCGCAGGCACCAGTGAAATCCGCCGAATGCTGATCGGCCGCGAACTCTATCAGGAGACGGCCTGAGAGGAATGATTTCATGGCGACGCTGGAGACGTCGGTTGATACGCGGTCAGTGGATTTCGCGAGCAATCGCGACGTCATGACGGCGCAGGTCGAGCGCTTGCGCAGTATATTTCTAAAAATTCGAGAAGGCGGCGGAGACGAAGCGCGCGAGCGGCAACGCAGCCGCGGCAAAATGCTTGTCCGGGAGCGCATCGACGCCTTGATCGACCCGCTCTCGCCTTTCCTCGAAATTGGGCAATTTGCGGCGCATGACATGTACGACGGCAAGCTCGCCTGCGCCGGCGTGGTTGCGGGAATCGGAAGGGTCGAGGGCCGCGAATGCATGATCGTCGCCAATGACGCCACGGTGAAGGGCGGCGTCTATTTTCCGATGACCGTGAAAAAGCACCTCCGCGCGCAGGAGATCGCGGCGCAGAACAGGTTGCCTTGCCTCTATCTGGTCGACTCGGGGGGCGCCAATCTCCCGACACAGGACGAAGTCTTTCCCGACCGCGAGCATTTCGGGCGTATCTTTTACAACCAGGCGCGGATGTCGGCGCAGGGCGTCGCGCAGATCGCCGTGGTGATGGGCTCGTGCACGGCCGGCGGCGCTTATGTTCCCGCGCTGTGCGACGAGACGATCATCGTGAGAAACGAAGGGACGATTTTTCTCGCTGGCCCGCCCCTCGTCGAAGCCGCCACCGGAGAAGTCGTCAGCGCGGAAGAGCTTGGCGGAGCCGAGGTGCATTGCCGGCGCTCGGGCGTGGCCGATTACCTTGCCGAGAACGACGCGCACGCCATCGCGCTCGCCCGCGACGCGGTCGCAACGCTCCCGCGCCAGCACGCAGCGCGCTTCGAAAAGCCCCCCATCGAGCCACGCTACGATCCGGCGGAACTATATGGCGCCATTCCGGCCGATCTGCGCAAGCAATTCGATGTCAGGGAGATTATCGCGCGCATTGTCGATGGATCGGAATTAGACGAGTTCAAGGCCCTTTATGGTCCCACCCTGGTGACGGGCTTTGCGCATATCTGGGGCTATCCCGTTGGCGTCATCGCAAACAATGGCATTCTCTTTCCGGAAAGCGCGCTCAAGGCGACGCATTTCATCGAACTTTGCGCGCAGCGCAAAACCCCGCTCGTCTTTTTGCAGAACACCACCGGATTCATGGTGGGCAGCAAAGTTGAGGCGGAAGGCGTCGCCAAGGAAGGGGCGAAGATGGTCACGGCAGTGTCGACGGCCGCAGTGCCAAAATTCACCATCGTCATCGGCGCCAGCTTTGGCGCAGGCAATTACGCGATGTGCGGCCGGGCTTTCTCACCGAACTTCCTCTGGATGTGGCCAAACGCGCATATCGGCGTGATGGGTGGCGCTCAGGCTGCTTCGGTGCTCTCGCGCCTGCGCCGCCAAGCCATGCAATCGCGCGGCGAAGAATGGACTGTCGAACAAGAGCAAGAATTCGCTGCGCCGATCCTGGCGAATTACGAACGGCAAAGCGACCCGCTCTATTCGAGCGCCCGATTATGGGATGACGGCGTAATCAACCCGGCAGATACCCGCCGTGTTTTGGCGCTGGCGCTTTCGGCGAGCGCCAATGCGCAGATCGAGGATACGCATTTTGGCCTTTTCCGCATGTGAGGTCGCATGGACATTCTCGAATCGATCGATGAACGCGGCGTCGCCGATCTGACGCTCAATCGTCCGCGGCGGCGCAATGCGTTCAATCGCGCCTCGATGCTGGAGCTGACGAAGATATTGCGCCGCCTCGACTCTAGCGAGCGCGTACGCGTCGTGACGCTTTCCGGCGCCGGCGGCAATTTTTGCGCCGGCGGCGACATCGAATGGATGCGCGGCCTCGCAACCGCCTCGCCACAGGCGCAAGAAGACGACGCGCGAGCGCTCTCGGAAATGTTCCACACGCTCGACACACTCTCGAAACCGACGCTTGCGGTGGTAGAGGGCGCGGCTTTCGGCGGCGGCGTTGGTCTTGTCGCCTGCTGCGACGTCGCCATCTCGGAGAGCGGCTCGAAATTCTCCATGAGCGAAGTCCGGCTTGGCCTCGCGCCGGCGGTTATCGCGCCTTATGTCGTAAGAGCCGTTGGCCCTCGGACGGCGCGCGCCTTGTTCCTGACCGGCGAGCCCATTCCGGCCGACAGAGCCCTGCAAATCGGGCTCATTCACCAGATCGCCCATAAAAACAACATCGATGCGGCCCGCGATCGTGTGATCGACGCGTTGCTTCTCGGCGCGCCAGGCGCTCAGACACAGACCAAGGGCCTTGTCGCGCTCTGTGAGCAACGGCCCATCGATCTGTCAATCAGACGAGAAGCAGCGCGACTGATTGTGGCGCGTTGGGCGTCGTCAGAAGGAACAGAAGGCTTGAGCAGCTTCTTGGAAAAGCGCACGCCAAATTGGCGCTTAAGCCGGAAAGCCTGACATGTTTCGAAAGGCGCTTATCGCAAACCGCGGCGAAATTGCCTGCCGCATTATGCGGACGGCGCGCGCGATGGGCGTCGCCACTGTAGCAGTCTATTCGGATGCGGATGCAAATTCCCTGCATGTAGCGATGGCCGACGAAGCATTTCGAATTGGCCCGTCGCCGGCGCAAGAAAGCTATTTATCGATAGATCGAATTCTCGAAGCGGCGCACCGGAGCGGCGCGGGCGCCATTCACCCTGGCTATGGCTTTCTTTCCGAGAATGCGGATTTCGCGGAACGCTGCGAGAAGGCAGGAATTGCGTTCATCGGGCCGCCCGCTGGAGCCATGCGTTTGATGGGCTCCAAGGCGCAAGCCAAGGAATTGATGGCGCGCAGTGGCGTGCCGATCCTGCCCGGTTACCATGGCGAAGCGCAGGAGGCCACATTGCTGGCTGAAGCCGCTGCGGCGCTCGGATTCCCTGTTCTCGTCAAAGCGTCGGCCGGAGG
Source organism: Methylocystis sp. MJC1 (assembly GCF_026427715.1). Classification (NCBI taxonomy): domain Bacteria; kingdom Pseudomonadati; phylum Pseudomonadota; class Alphaproteobacteria; order Hyphomicrobiales; family Methylocystaceae; genus Methylocystis; species Methylocystis sp. MJC1. Next base: position 3,256,392 of record NZ_CP107558.1, read on the forward strand.
TGGCGGACGAGGCATGCGCGTCGTTTCGACACCCGGCGAGCTCGATCATGCATTGGAAAGCGCAAGGCGCGAGGCAATAGCCGCGTTTGGCGACGGCCGCTTGATGGTCGAAAAATATTTGAGTCACCCCAGGCATGTGGAGGTCCAGCTCTTTGCCGACTCACATGGCCGCATCGTGACCTTTCCCGAGCGAGATTGCTCCTTACAGCGCAGGCGCCAAAAGGTCGTCGAAGAAACGCCTGCGGATCTCCCTACCGAGCTGAGCCACTCTATGCGCGCAGCCGCGATGAAGGCAGCCCGCGATTCGGGCTATCTCGGCGCAGGCACCGTTGAATTTCTCGTCCAGGACGGCGCTTATTATTTCCTCGAGATGAATGCGCGGCTTCAGGTCGAACATCCGGTTACAGAGATGATTTCCGGCCTCGACCTCGTAGAATGGCAGCTCCGCATCGCCGCAGGCGAGCCCCTGCCTCTCGTTCAAGACGACATCGAGACCAGAGGCTGCGCCATCGAGGTGCGCATTTGCGCAGAGAACCCGGCAGAAGGCTTCATACCCGCAACAGGCGTCATCTCTCATCTTCGCTTCCCGGAGCAGAATGCGCATGTGCGAGTCGATTCCGGCGTTCGAGAAGGCGATACAATTTCGTCCTATTATGACTCGCTCCTCGCAAAGCTCGTCGCCTGGGGCGAAGACCGGGCGGGCGCCGTCGCAGGGCTGCAAAATGCGCTCGACCGCTGCGAGCTCGTAGGCGTCTCGACAAATCTCGATTTCTTGCGCGCGCTCGTCAGGGCGCCGCAATTCGCGCTTGGAGACTATGACACGAGCTTTATCGCCGCCTTCCAGAACGCGACCCCGGCTGCGGAGCCGGAGGATGAGAAATTTCTCTTTTCCGCAGCGGCGGCGGCCTGGTTCGATGACGTAACCAAAAGCGTAACGCGAGACGCCGGAGCGTCTGGCGATCCTTGGTCTCCATGGAGCCAGGCCGATGCATGGCGACTTAACGATCAAGCTTCGCATCCAATCGAATTTCTCGGGGCCGGCAAGTTGTTTGCGGGGCGGCTTCGCCCGCTAGGGACCAGCGCGTTTCTGCTTGAAGCTTCTCCAGAGACGTTACATGTGCAAACGAGCCGAAACGGCGACAGATGGACTCTTTTCGTCAACGGCATGAAACGTGATGCGACAATCGTTCCAGAGGGAAAGCGCTATGTCGTCATACTGGCGGGACGGAATTATTCTTTCGAACGCTTGGACCTGTTTACGCCGGGAACGCCAGATCAAGCGAGAGAGGAGACTCTCCTCGCCCCGCTCCCGGCCCGGGTAACGCGCATTCTCGTCAAGGCGGGGGATCGCGTCTCGAAGGGAGAACAGCTCCTCATGCTGGAGGCTATGAAGATGGAAATCACTGTCACCGCGCCGCGCCACGGAGAGGTCGAAGATATTTTCTGCAAGGAGGGCGAGACGGTTCGCGAGGGCGCGGATCTCGTGCGCCTCGCGGAGGCGTCGTGACTCTTCCGGCGCGCGTTCAGATCGTCGAGGTCGGGCCGCGTGACGGCCTCCAAAATGAGATGGCCGTCACGCCCGTCGCCGTGCGCACGCAGCTCATCGAGCTTCTCGCGCGCGCTGGGCTCAATCGCATCGAAGTGGGAAGCTTTGTCTCGGAAAAGGCCGTCCCACAGATGGCCGGCACGGCGGAAGTCCTGGCGTCGATCCGCGTTCCAAAGGGAGTGAATCTGTCGGCGCTTGTCCCGAACATGCAAGGTTTCGCTGCTGCAACGGCGGCCGGCGTTGGCGATATCGCTTTATTCGCCGCGGCCTCAGAGAGCTTTTCTCGCAAAAACCTCGGCTGTGGCGTAGACGAGAGCTTCAACAGATTTGCGCGCGTTGCGGCGGCGGCGAAAGACGCGGGACTGGCGATGCGCGGCTATGTTTCCTGCGCGCTCGGATGTCCCTATGAGGGCAAGGTCGATCATACCCGCGTCGTCGAGACCGCGCAGCGCTTGCTTGCTCTCGGCTGCTATGAAATTTCGCTGGCGGACACGATCGGCGTCGGAACGCCGGTTGCCGCACGCGAGCTGATCCAACGCGTGGCGCAAGTGATCTCCGTCGAGCGCATTGCCGTTCATTTCCATGACACCTATGGCCAGGCCTTGGCTAATATCTTCGCCTGCCTGGAACATGGCGTCTCGGTCGTCGACAGCTCCGTCGCAGGTCTTGGAGGTTGTCCCTTTGCGCCTGGCGCCGCTGGGAATGTTGCAACGGAAGACGTTGTCTACATGCTTAATGGCTGCGACGTCGAAACCGGCGTGGATCTCGGCAAGCTCCTCGACGCCACGCGCTTCATCTGCGCGAGTCTCGACCGACCGCCCGAGAGCAAAGTCGCGCGCGCCCGGCTCGCGGGGGAGAGCTTGCCTAGCCAGCGTTGCGCGACAAATTCCGAGTAGGCGCGGGCGAGGAACAGACAGTGGGCACGTGTTCGACCGCCGGATTGACTGCTGAACAGCTCGCGATACGCGAGATGGCGATGGCCTTCGCGCGAGAAAGGCTTGCGCCTTTCGCCAGCGATTGGGATAGGGATAAGTTTTTTCCGGTAGAGACCATGCGCGCCGCCGCCGACCTCGGCATGGCGGCGATCTATGTTCGCGAAGAATCTGGCGGCGCAGGCCTCTCTCGATTGGATACGGCGCTGATTTTCGAAGCGCTTGCGACAGGCTGTCCCGCGGTCGCCGCTTATCTCTCGATCCACAATATGTGCGCCTGGATGATCGACGCTTTCGGCACGCCCGCGCAGCGTGAGATCTGGATGCCCCGCCTCGCAAAGATGCAGTTCTTCACAAGCTATTGCCTGACGGAGCCCGGCTGCGGGTCTGACGCCGCCGCATTGCGCACCCGCGCCAAAAAACGCGGCGACGCCTATGTCCTGACCGGCGAGAAACAATTCATCTCGGGCGCAGGCGCGGGCGGCGATGAGCATCTCTATCTCGTGATGGCGCGCACCGGCGTCGAAGGCCCATCGGGAATTTCCGCCTTTCTTATCGAAGGCGGAAGGCCGGGCATAACGCTCGGCGGCAATGAGCGGAAAATGGGCTGGAATGCGCAGCCCACGCGGGCCGTCGTTTTTGACGACTGCGAAACGCCGGCAAGCAGCATGCTGGGTTCCGAGGGGCGCGGATTTGCGATGGCGATGGCGGCGCTCGACGGCGGCAGGTTGAACATCGGCGCTTGCTCACTCGGCGGCGCCGACGCCGCTCTCAACCGGGCGCTCGCATATATGAAGGAGCGCAAGGCCTTCGGCCGACGGCTCGACGAGTTCCAGGCGCTGCAATTTCGTCTGGCGGATATGGCCACCGAGCTCGAAGCGGCGCGCGCGCTCTTGTGGCGCGCCGCCTCGGCGCTCGACGCCGGGGCCGAGGACGCAAGCAAGCTTTGCGCTATGGCGAAGCGCATAGCCACCGACATCGGCTTCGATGTCGCCGACAATGCGCTGCAATTACTCGGCGGCTACGGCTATCTTTGCGACTATGGGCTGGAGAAGATCGTGCGCGATTTACGGGTCCATCGCATACTCGAAGGCACGAACGAAATCATGCGCCTGATCGTCGCGCGCGCGCTTCTCGAAAGCGAAACAAAATGAGCCAGGAAGAGGCGCTTCTCGTCTCTCGCGAGCGGAGGATCGGGCGCATTCGACTCAATCGGCCGAAGGCGTTGAACAGTCTGACGCTGGATATGGTCCGGCGCTTCAAGCAGGCGCTCGACGATTTCGTCGCCGATCCCGATACAGTTGCGGTGCTCGTCACAGGCGAAGGCGAGCGCGGCCTCTGCGCGGGCGGGGATATTCGCGCGCTTTACGAATGCCGCAACAACGGGAAGGAGCATTACAAAACCTTCTGGCGTGAGGAATATGCGCTCAATGCGCGGATCGCGTCGTTCTCGAAGCCTTATGTCGTGCTGATGGACGGCATTGTCATGGGAGGCGGCGTCGGCGTTTCGGCGCATGGGAACCGGCGAGTCGCCACAGAGCACACCCAGCTCGCCATGCCCGAGACGCGGATAGGCTTTATTCCGGACGTCGGCGGCACTTGGCTGCTGGCACGGGGGGCCGGCGCTGGCGTCTATATGGCCCTCTCAGGCGTTGCTGTCGGCGCAGCTGACGCCATGCATGTCGGACTCTGTGACCAGATGGTCCAATCCTCACGCATCCCGGAGCTCGTCGAAAAATTGGCGTTCGCGTCCAGCGGCGATCAAATCGACGCCACTCTTGCCGCCTTTGCGATCGAGCCCGAGAAGGGCGAATTGCAGCAGCGCAAGGAGGAGCTGGATCGCGTGACCGCTGCGGATAGCGTCGAGCATATCCTCGAAAATTTGCGTGCGAGTGGATCGGCCTTCGGCAGCAAGGCGGCAAAGGAAATCTGCCGTAACTCGCCAAGCAGTTTGAAGGTCACATACGCCCTTTTGAAGCGCGCGAGGACCGCCGAGAGGTTGGAGACCTGCCTCATCAGCGAATATCGCGCTGCATGCAGCTTGCTGGACGGTCACGACCTTTACGAGGGAATCCGAGCCGCGCTCATCGATAAGGACAAGACACCCAGATGGCGCCCGCCGTCACTCGAGGAAGTCGATGAGAACGCAATCAAGAAGATCCTCGAAGGACGCGGCGACCCGGAACCTGATTTCGGCGCTCCGCCGCAATAGGCCCTGGCGCTTCCCGATCAGCGCCCCTGCCCCACTTCACCAATTGACGTGGCAAGCTGAGAAGACGGCAGATCGAGCATGAAAGACCAAGTCGTCATTGTCGGCGCCGCCCGGACGCCCATCGGCGCCTTTCTGGGAGAACTGGCGCATGTCGCCGCGCCCCAACTCGGTGCGCGCGCCATCGACGCGGCTGTGACTCGCGCAGTCACGCCGAAAGACCAAATCGACTCATGCGTGATGGGGTGCGTGTTGAGCGCCGGCTTGGGCCAGGCGCCGGCGCGGCAAGCCGCTCTCGGCGCAGGACTTGGCGTCGAAACGGGATGTGTCACCGTCAACAAAATGTGCGGCTCGGGCATGCAGGCCCTTATCTCCGTCCACGACCAGCTCTTGGCGGAAAGTACCGATCTCGCGGTTGCAGGCGGCATGGAGAGCATGAGCAATGCGCCCTACCTGCTGGATCGCGCCCGGTCGGGCTTTCGCATGGGACATGGGCGCGCGATCGATCATATGTTTTTCGACGGCCTGGAAGACGCCTATGAAAAAGGACGGCTGATGGGCTCCTTCGCCGAAGATTGCGCGACGGACTACCAGTTCACCCGCAAGATGCAGGATGAATTTGCGCTCCGATCGCTCTCGCGCGCGCAGAACGCCGCGCGGGAAGGTCTTTTCGACGAGGAAATCACGCCTGTCGCTCCCCGCAAAAACGAGGCGCCGATTGTCAGGGATGAGCTGCCGCAGAAAGCCAATGCCGAGGCGATCGAGAAGCTTCGGCCGGCGTTCCGCCCGGACGGCACATTGACTGCTGCAAATTCGAGCGCAATTTCGGACGGTGCCGCAGCTCTGGCGTTGACGCGCCTGAAGGAGGCCGAGCGCAGAGGGCTGACGCCCCACGCCAGGCTCGTCGGCCACGTCACCCACGCCGGACCTCCCGGTAAATTCCCAACCGCGCCCATCGCAGCGATCCGAAAATTACTGGATAAGGTCGCGTGGCGCGCCGAAGACGTCGATCTCTACGAGATCAACGAAGCCTTCGCCGTCGTCACGATGGCCGCGATGCGCGATCTCGCCCTCCCCGACGAAAAGGTGAATATTCATGGCGGCGCCTGCGCGCTTGGCCATCCCATCGGCGCCTCGGGCGCGCGGATCGTCGTGACCCTGCTCTCGGCGCTTGAACATTATGGTCTTCGGAAAGGCGTTGCGGCGCTCTGCATCGGCGGCGGGGAAGCGACGGCCGTCGCGATAGAGCGCTGTTTCTAGCGCCAGCGCTTGAGCAGCATCATCTTGTGGAGGCGGTCCATCGCGAGCTTTCTCGCAGCCTCCGCGGACGGAATATTCGCCGTGCGGGCGCGCTCGAGCGTCAGCCACGTGTTGCGGCCCACCTTCTCTTCGATGGCGGCCAGAGCGATCGCCTCGGAGCCGCCGCCATATTCGACGGCGCCGGAGATCACACCGCCGGCGTTGGCGATAAAATCCGGGACACTGATAATGCCGCGTTCAAACATTCGCGCTTCGGCGTCCTTTGTCGCTGGGACATTGGCGCCCTGCACGACAAGCTTGCAGTCGAGACGATCAACATTGTCGACGCGTAGCGCATCGGGGCGCGCCGCTGGAATCCAGATATCGCACGGAACGGCGACCAGCGAGTCGCCAGGGATGGCTGTTGCATTGCGGTAAGCAGCGACGCTTTTACCCGCGCGCTTGAGTTCCGCCAGCGCTTCAATGTCGAGCCCATCCGGGTTCGAGATCGCCCCGGCGATATCCGCGACGCCAACGAGTCGCGCGCCTTTCTTTGCAAGGAATCGCGAGGCGTGCTCGCCGACGGCGCCAAAGCCCTGCACGACGACGCGCGCGCCCTCCAAGGAAAGGCCGGCGAAAGGCGCGGCGACTTCAGCCGCAATGGCCACCCCGAAACCCGTCGCGCCGATTTCGTTGAGCGGAATGCCGCCTATTTCGGCCGGAAGGCCGACCGCGCGTCCGATCTCGTCGTGAATCCAGCCCATCGCGGATTCATCCGTGCCCATGTCGGGTCCGGGGATATATTCGACGAGCGGCGCTATGGCGCAAGCAAAGGCGCGGATCAATCGCTCCTTCTCACCTGGCGGCATGGCGGGGTCGCCGAAAATGACCGACTTGGCGCCGCCATGTCGCAAGGAACAGGCCGCGTTCTTCAGCGTCATCGCGCGGGCCAGACGGAAACATTCGAAGACGGACACGTCGGGAGCCATGCGCGTCCCGCCGATCGCAGGGCCGGCGGCGACATTGTCGATGACGACGATCGCCTGCAGCCCAACCGATGGCGTATTCAAATGAACGATTTTCGCGGGCCCCAGCTCGTCGCCGAATGTGAAAAGTTCCGCTGCCATGTTCTTCGACATAACGACTAGCTTGGAAGCCAGAGGCCCTTGGTCAAGAGGCCCCATGGCGCGCCGCTATTGTGCAGCGCAGGAAGGCGGCGCTTGAAAATTCGACTGCCTCAACGTGACTTCGCGCTTCAATGCGCTACTTCAGCCTGCATCGAAGCGCTGACCTGGTTTGCGCTGTCACTTGAACGCGACGAGTCTCGCATGGGCATACATACAAGCGTTGACCCAGAGACCGGTGCTGTGCGCTTCCTATCGCCAGAAGGCGCCCTATGCCGCCCGATCCCCTCGTCGCTCAGCGACGAATTGCTCGTGACGCTCTATCGGGCGATGACGCGCACCCGGATCTTCGACGGCAAGGCAGTCGCCTTGCAGCGCACAGGCCAGCTCGGCACCTTTGCTTCCGCTCTCGGCCAGGAAGCCGTTGGCGTCGGCGCCGCCGCCGCAATGCAGGCGCACGACGTCCTCGCGCCGTCTTACCGAGACCACGGCGCGCAATTCCTGCGCGGGATGACCATGGCCGAATGCCTGCTCTATTGGGGCGGCGACGAGCGGGGCAGCGACTTCGCCGGCCCTCGCCTGGACTTCCCAAACTGCGTGCCCGTCGCAACGCAAATTGCGCATGCGGTGGGCGCGTCTTATGCCTTCAGGCTGCAGCGCGCGGATCGCGTGGTTGTCACCTTCATCGGCGACGGCGGGACCGCCAACGGCGGATTTTACGAGGCTTTGAACATGGCCGGCGTCTGGAGGACGCCAACCGTGATCATCATCAACAATAATGGCTGGGCGATCTCGACGCCATGCGCGCTCGAATGCGCGGCGCCGACGCTCGCACAAAAAGGCGTCGCTGTGGGCATCGAGGGTTGGCAGATCGACGGCAATGATGTCGTAGCCGTCTACGACACTGTCCGTCAGGCGGTCGAAAAGGCGCGCGCCGGCCAAGGGCCGACTTTGATCGAGGCCCTCACTTATCGCCTCGGCGACCACACCACGGCCGACGACGCCACGCGCTACCGCGACCCAGAACTCGTGCGGCGCGAATGGGCGCGCGAGCCGATCGCTCGGCTACGCGCCTATCTTCTACGGAAGGGCGCCTGGAACCAGGAAAAGGAAGACGCGCTGCAACGCGAAAGCCTGGAAGAGGTTGGGCAGGCGGTCAACGCCTATCTCGCCACACACTCCGCCGGCTGCGACGCCATGTTCGACCATCTCTACGCGACGCTTCCCGCGAGTTACGTCTCCCAGCGCGACACGGCGCGCCGATTCGAGCCAAAGGGCGGAGGCGGGCATGGCTGAGCTGAGCCTTGTCGAGGCGGTCAACCACGCGCTCGCTTACGAGATGGCCAATGACGAGAGCGTGCTGCTGCTCGGCGAGGACATCGGCGTCAACGGCGGCGTGTTTCGCGCCACCAATGGCCTGCAAGCGCGCTTTGGACGCGAGCGAGTGATCGATACGCCGCTTGCCGAGGGGGCCATCGCGGGCGTCGCGGTCGGCATGGCCGCCATGGGGCTCAAGCCAGTTGCGGAGATCCAGTTCACCGGCTTCATTTATCCAACCATCGACCAGATGATCAATCACGCTTCGCGCCTGCGCAATCGCACACGGGGGCGGCTGACCTGTCCGATGGTGCTGCGTTCGCCCTATGGCGCCGGCATTCACGCCCCCGAACATCATTCCGAAAGTCCGGAGGCGCTTTTCGCGCACATGCCCGGCTTGCGCGTCGTCGTCCCGTCGTCTCCGGCGCGCGCCTATGGCTTGCTGCTTGCGGCCATGCGCGATCCCGACCCCGTCGTCTTTCTCGAACCGACGCGGCTCTATCGCTTGTTCAAGCAGGAGGTTGCGGACGAAGGGGAAAGCCTGCCGCTCGACGCCTGCTTTCTGTCGCGCGAGGGAAAGGACGTTACGCTCGTCGCCTGGGGCGCCATGATGCAAGAGACGCTCGCCGCGGCGGACGCTCTCGAACAGCAAGGCGTCGACGCGGAGGTTATCGATGTCGCGACCATCAAGCCTCTCGACATGGAAACCATCCTTCGCTCTGTCGAGAAAACCGGTCGCTGCGTGATCATCCACGAAGCGCCCCGCACGGCCGGATTCGGTGCCGAGATTGCGGCTGAAATTGCCGAGCGCGCGCTATTTTCGCTGCTAGCGCCAGTGAAGCGCGTCGCCGCCTACGACGTCGTCGTGCCGCTTTCGCGCCTGGAACGCCAATATATCCCGAGCGTCGATCGCATCGTCGACGCCGTGCGCAGCGTCATGGAGGGGTCATGAGGACATTCCGACTGCCCGATCTGGGCGAAGGCTTGCAGGAGGCCGAGCTCGTCGAATGGCGCGTGAAGCCGGGAGAAGAAGTCTCCGTCGACCAGCTGCTCCTGGCGGTCGAAACGGCTAAGGCGGTCGTCGAGATCCCCTCCCCCTGCGCGGGTCGAATCGAAAGAATTTTCGCCAATGCCGGCGACATTATCCGCGTCGGCGCGCCTCTCGTCGAATTCGAGGGGCAAGCGGCCGATGACGCCGGCACAGTCGTCGGCGCTGTCGAGAGCGGCGCAAACATATTGCGTGAAGCGCCTGTGTCCTTCGGACGGTCCGGCAGCTCTGTGCGTGTCATTCCAGCCGCCCGCGCTCTTGCGAGAAAACTCGACGTCGACCTTTCGATGGTCACGCCGTCGGGAGCGGATGGGGTCATCACTCCCGACGATGTGCGCCGCGTCGCTAAAATACTGAGCGAGACCGAACCCGCCGAACCTTTGCGAGGGCCGCGGCGCGCCATGGCGCAGAATATGGCCTTCGCCCAGGCGGAGGTCGCCCCGGCAACCGTCATGGACGACGCCGTCGTCGACGCCTGGGAGCCTGGCGCGGATGTCACCATCCGCCTGATCCGCGCGCTTGTGAAAGGTTGCGAAGCCGAGCCGGGACTCAATTGCTGGTTCGAAAGCGCGACGCTCTCCCGCCGGATACTCAGAAAAATCGATGTTGGAATTGCCGTCGATACGCCCGACGGACTCTTTGTCCCAGTCTTGCGCGACGCCGGCGCCCGAGACCCAAGCAATCTGCGCCAAGGACTCGACCGGATGCGCGCAGACATCCATGAAAGGCGCGTTCCACCCGAAGAGTTGCGCGGCGCCACGATCACCCTGTCTAATTTCGGAACCATCGCCGGACGCTATGCAGCGCCGGTCGTTTTGCCGCCGACGGTGGCGATACTCGGGGCGGGGCGTATCAGAGCCGAGGTGAAGGCTAAAGATGGCGTCCCCGCCGTATCGCGTGTTCTTCCCCTGAGCCTGACATTCGACCATCGAGTCGTCTCCGGCGGCGAAGCCGGACGGTTTCTTTCGGCCGCAATATCGGATCTTACGCTCGCGACTTAGGCTCGATGAGCCGATCGCGTTCAGATGCCTGTCTGTTCATCGATCGACTTAAGCCAATCGAAACCGATAAGCACGCCCTTGGCCAGCTACTATGCGCAGCGAGCCGCATGTAATAGCTAGATGAGCGACGGAACGGGGACCACATTATTCACCAGTGGAAGCCGAGCAATCCTATCCTTCCCGAATCCTGATCCGCGTGAATGCGCGGATCAACCACAGCCACAGCAATCCAAATGAGTGAGCTAATGACCAAGCGCGCGCTTGTGACGGGCGTCACGGGACAGGACGGAGCCTATCTCTCGCAGTTCCTGCTCGAAAAAGGTTACGAGGTTCATGGCGTCGTTCGTCGCTCCTCGCATCGCGGCGTCGAGGACCACCGCTTGCGCTGGCTCGGGATCAGCAGCAAGGTTCATCTCCACGACGCCGATCTCATCGATCTCTCCAGCCTTCTGCGCACGGTCGAGGAGGTCAAGCCCGACGAGATCTATAATCTCGCCGCGCAATCCTATGTCGCCTCCTCCTGGCGCCAGCCCCTGCTCACCGCCAATGTCACCGCCGTCGGCGTGACCAATGTGCTCGAAGCCATGCGCCTCGGCGCGCCGGGCGCACGCTTCTACCAGGCTTCCTCCTCGGAGATGTACGGGCTCATCCAGGAGCCCATGCAGAGCGAGAAGACGCCTTTCTATCCGCGCTCGCCTTACGCCGTCGCTAAGCTCTACGGTCATTGGATCACGGTCAATTACCGCGAGAGCTTCGGGCTGCACGCCTCGTCCGGCATTCTGTTCAACCACGAGAGCCCGCTGCGCGGCGTCGAATTCGTCACCCGCAAGGTCACGCGCGGCGTCGCCCAGATCAAGCTCGGCCAGGCGAGCGAGCTGCGGCTCGGCAACATCGACGCCAAGCGCGACTGGGGCCACGCCAAGGATTACGTGCGGGCGATGTGGCTGATGCTGCAGCAGGACAAGCCCGACGACTACGTCGTGGCGACCGGCGTCACCACCACTGTGCGCGACATGTGCAAGATCGCCTTCGACCATGCCGGGCTCGACATGGGCAAGCATCTGGTCATCGACCCGGCGTTTTATCGACCGGCCGAGGTCGACGTGCTGCTAGGCGACGCCAGCAAGGCCCGCCGGGCGCTGGGTTGGGAGCCGCAGATCAATCTGGACCAAATGATCCGCGAAATGGTCGACGCCGATCTTGAGCGCCTGCGGCGCGAGGCTTGAGAGAACGTCAGCGCCGAGCGCAATGGCGCTCGCCAGCTTCCCGCGACCCCGCCAGCGACAGCCTGCCTAAAGACTGGCGGCGGTCGCGATTGCCGACACCGCCTCGTCAACGCCAGTGGCTTCGATCGCCGCCTTCGGTCGGCCTTGAAGAACGTCTTCCAACGCCACGCCGAGCCCCTGCGCGTCCTTGAGGCCATTTGGCGCCAAAGCAAAATTGCAATGCTCCGCCGCCCATTCCACAAGGCAGTCGGTCTCCGGCCAATTCTCTCTCGGCGCCATAACGATGCCGACAGAGGCGCAAGCTGCCTCGACCACCGTGCAATAGCTATCCTTGCAAATGACCGCATCGACCGAAAACAGCAGGTCGAGCATCGAAAGCCCCGCAGCTTCGGATGTTGACACGTCGTCCCGAAGCGGAGCGATCGCCCGGCGCATCAACCAGCGTAAACCGGACACTCGCGGAAGATCGAGCGACTCTGGATTCGGCAGACCTCCAAGCGTTAACAACGCAAGCTTCTCGCCTTCGCCAAGCTTGAGACGCTTTCGCAGCTCTTCTATACGTCGAACGCCTTTGCGCGCAATTGGCCCAATGGAGCGTCGTCGGGGAAGATCCGACATGTTCATATGCGGCCGCGGCTGTAAGAATGCCTCGACCTCCGAATAGGCCCGATGCATCGTTTGCTCGATGTGACGGGCTTCCGGGCGGCACCCAAAGTAGCTTTTGTAGATGTCCATCCAATTCATGCAACAAAGGGCAATGTTCGGCACGCCGGCGCGCCGCGCCGCTGCGAGGCTGAGGGGATTAATATTCGACACCACCGCCGAGGGCCGCAAAGCCTGCATGAATTGCTGCTCAGCATTCAGAACTTCATCCCACCTGGCATACAACTGCGCATAGGCGGCTGCGCTGGCTTCCAAGTCGACCGACATCGCATCCGGCGCGTCCATGGTTGCTTCCGCAGGCGCGTCGCCAAGCTGGATATCTGAAGAGATAAACTCCTTGACGATGCTCCTTGGGTGTTTGGTGCGCACAAACATCCGCACGTTCGGGAAACATTGCTGCAGTCTTTCGATAACCGGAGCCGTTTGCGATAAATGCCCAAAGCCATGGTTGGATATGTCGAATAGAATCGTCTTCACGCTCATCCGCCAAAGCCCCCGCGCAACCCGCAACCCAGCCCCTGCCTTCGACGCGCACGCGCCTGCCTCCTACGCTGCAACGGCCCCGCACGCATCTCTTTGGCTAAGCTGTTCCAGATACCATTGGTAGGTGCTCGCGATCCCCTCTTTGAGCGCCACCTCCGGCCTCCAGCCGAGTTTGGCGATGCGGCTGGAATCCATGAGCTTGCGCGGCGTGCCGTCCGGCTTGGACGAATCGAAAACGATACTCCCGGTGAAACCGACGGCGCAGGCGATCGTTTCGGCAAGATCGCGAATTGCGATCTCGCTTCCGGCGCCGCAGTTGATATGCTCATAATCATCGTAATGATCCATGCAAAAGACGACGCCCCTCGCCAGATCATCCACGTGCAGAAATTCGCGCATCGGCGAACCTGTACCCCAGACAACAACTTCGCGGCGGCAATCGCATTTCGCTTCGTGGAATTTCCGCATGAGCGCCGGCAACACGTGGCTGGTCGTCAGGTCGAAACTATCGTTTGGACCATATAAATTGCAGGGCATCACTGAGATATAACGTCGACCATATTGACGACGATAGGCCTGGCAGAGCTTGATGCCGGCGATCTTGGCGACCGCGTACCATTCATTGGTCGGCTCGAGCGGGCCGGAAAGCAGCGCCTCCTCTTTGATCGGCTGCGGCGCGAACTTCGGATATATGCACGAGGACCCCAAGAATACGAGTCGATCGACATTCGCGGCATGAGCTGAATGAATGATGTTCGTCTCAATCGCGAGATTGTCGTAAATGAAATCGGCTGGGAACGTATCATTCGCATATATCCCGCCGACCTTCGCGGCAGCGAAGATAATGGCGTCCGCGCGATTTTGTTTCAACCACAACTCAACCGACCGCTGGTCCCGCAAATCGACGACGGAACGATCGACTTTCATCACTTCGTCGCCACGCGCTTCCAAGCACCTGGTAACCGCCGAGCCAACCATCCCTTTATGGCCAGCCACCCATATACGTTGTCTGCCCATGTGCGCGATCCTCCAACACTAACCCACGAAGCACCTCGGCGAACTCATGATCGCCACCGACTCTATGTCGCGCTGCTCTCGCCTATTTTGCCTCTGCCGCCTGAGCGGTCTTCGTCGGCGCTGCGCCAAAATCAAGCGTCCGTTTTTCCTTCCTCTTGGCGGAAGCATATTTCTCGTGCCTTATGAGATAGCCAGCGAGGCGCCCGTAGCTGCTTTGCGCGTGCTTCTTCAAGTCGACCTGCGTGAGCACAACGGTCGTCTCCTGGCAGCGTATATTTCTTAGAAGTTCGATCGCGTTCTCGGCGTCATCGAAGCGTGTCCGCTCCCATTTTACAAGGAACAGCACTTCATCTGCGAAACGGGCGAGCAAGCGTGTATCCGCGACGTCGAGCAGCGGGGGCGCATCGAAGAACACCCAATCGTATTTTCCTCGCAGCGCCCCCAGAACGGCAGGCAAGCGTGCGCCCGCATTTGGTTCCGAAAGCTCCGCCGAAATCCGGCCAAATGGAAGGTAATCCACACCGAGGCTCGGAATCCGATGGATGGAGTTGATTAAGCTTCGACCGGCTTCGCTTGGATTGCCGCCCCGAGAGTCCTCCGCCGAGCTCGCCTCGCCATTAAGCGGCAATGCCTCGGGCCAGATATCGAAGTCGACGATCAACGCCCGACGCCCATGGATCGCCGAGAGGGCAGCGAGACTGAGGCAGAGTGTGGTCTTGCCTTCACCCGCGCTACCCGATGTCACCATCACTGTTTTGGGCGGCGCGCCGCGGACATCCGATTGCAAGACATCGGTCAACAATTGAAGCGATTGTGCGAACGGCGTCGAACGCTCCATAAGCAGCGTGCGGTATGGCCAATCTTTTCTCCTGAGCGGAACGTGCGGCACCACGGCGGCGCAAGGAACGCCCAGTGACGCCATGACATCTTTTTCACTTCTGATGCGCCGATCGAATTGAGAAACCCAGGCTGCGAACCAATTCCCCGCGAAACCAAAGGCGATCATCGCGGGGATGATGAGTAGGAACGGATTTATCGAGCTCGGTCTGTCCGGTATCGGGGCATAGGTAAGAACCCGCGCATCCGGACTGCAATGTTCGATCCGCTCACGGATGATGCTTACCTGCCGCTCGAGTGCGGGCTGCGATTGCCGAGCCGCAGACGCCTGAGTCAATGCCTCGCGGATGCGCTGGTCCGTGAATTTATTGCGTCCGCTCGCGTCATGGACTGCTTCCGCCTGATTCTGTAAGAGATTGCGAGCCAGGCTGTCTGTCTGTACCGCTTGAGATTTTAAGACGCCCAGCTGGGCCGATATTCGAGTCAGCTCAAGCTCCAGCGTATTTCTCTTGGTCTCCACAGATCCGGTGACAAAAAGATCGGCGACTCGATTGACGAAAGCAGCCGCTTTAATTGGATCTGGATAAGAGAAGTTTATTGTGATGACATCGGAGTGCCCCTCCTGAGAAACCTTCAGCCGCTTCTCGATGTCCTCTGGCTGCAAAGCCCCGCCCGTAGGCTTTTTCGTCAATGCGCCAAGCCAGATCTCGAGGCGACGCTTCAGCTCGGCGACATTGAGCTGACCGGCCTGCGGCGACGCATCAAGACCGGTGGCGGCTTCGGCAACGGAGCTGGCTTGATTAGGAGGCGAGTCCCATATTCCAGCCATCGCGCGACGTAAAAAGTCGCGTGAAAGCAGTTTGGCCATGCTTGTCTCGATTGCCGCCGGCTGTGCGGGCGCATTTGCGGGCTGCGCCCCATTTGCCGCTTCGGCCCCGGTAGCGACGTCCTTTTGCACTTCGATCAGAAGCTGAGATTTTGCGGAATACACAGGATTGAACAGAAGTCCGCCGCCGCCGACCAGTATCCCTCCGAGAAGCGCACCAGCGACAATAAATGCAGTTCGCTTTTTGAGTGGCGCCTTCCGAGGAAGGGAAGGTCGGCTCGAGATCTGATCCAGGGGTTGGTGTATCGTCGACGCCCGCTCGAATGGCTCGGAAATCCTTTGCTGTCGTTGCGCAGAAACTCCGAATGAAAAAATGTCGACCGAAGGAGCTTCCGGCGGCGTTTCGGCGCGCCTCGACCAAAGACGCTTCTTGTAGCGCTTATGGCCACTCATCGCCGGAGCGCGACCATTCGAGTGAAGCAAGCTGGCGTGAACACCATTTCGTTGCTTGCCATATTTGGAAACCGCGCCGCCGACATCTTCCTGCCCATCGGCCGGTCGCGCGGCCCGCGTCTTGCTGATTCCGGAAGGCTTCTGTCTTGAGAATTTCATTAGCATGGACCCTGCCTGAAGAATGAACGTCACTCGCTTTACCAGCGGTCCCACAACAATGCCTGAGGAAAGCCTACGTTCTTTCTTGGTAAAGACAACATAGACAAAACGGATAATCCCTAATATCCAGGCAGGCTCACATCCTATGTCGCACGTTTGAATTAGTCATTTCGTCATACGTATTGCTACGGAGCCGTATAATACGGACAATACGACGATTATTTGCTAAAAAAACATTGAAGACGCGTCTGATTTTAATTAGAGGTAGGAAGTCCGGATGACCTCAAAATAACTCGTCGAGCTATACTTATTCAGCTCGAGTTCTCGCTTCCCGGAGGCCCCATGCACAGGCGAAGCTATCCAGACCACAAGACTGTCGTTACAGCAATAGTAGAACGCAACGGCTTGTTTAGAGACGGCCTAGTCGAAATCCTCCAAACGAGCAGATTCAACGTCGTTTTGTCGGCGCCGGCAATAGACGCAGACGCAATCACCGTCATCCGGGAAAACAAACCCGATTTGCTGGTCATCGACTTGGGTCCGGACCTCCTGGACACGTTGAGCCAGATCAAGCTCTTCAAAAGCTTTTGCACGGACTCTCCTGTCGCGGTGCTCGCTCCAAGCTTGGATAGCGATTTGGCGTCGCTATTCCACGAGGGAGCCTCGGCCTTCCTTAGTAGCTCGATGCGGGGCGAAGCGCTCATCAAGGCCCTAGAGCTTGTCATGCTTGGAGAAACCGTCTTGCCTCAACAGCTGCTCTCCGCCCTGCTCGTCAACTCCAAACGCAGCATCCCAACCGCCTCCCCTAAATTGCAGACTGAACCGTTGGCGAATGAACTGAAACGCGGGATCGATTCGCTCGCCGTCGCTGGGGATCGCGGGCCACATAACACGGTGATGAAGAACGACGCGACGCCTCAATTCTCTGATCAGGAACGACGGATCCTACGGTGCCTCGTCGAAGGCGACTCGAACAAATCCATCGCCCGCAAGATTGGGATCGCCGAGGCCACAGTCAAAGTGCATGTGAAAGCGATCCTGCGCAAAATCCGTTTGCAGAATCGGACCCAGGCCGCGGTCTGGGCTCTGAGCCAAAGTCAACTTCTGACAAGCGAGAGCGCCAAAGGAAAGCTTGATCCTTCCGCCGCGCGAGACTCCTCCGTCGCTCTCATTGAAACGCCTCCTCAATAGGCTCGACCGAAAACAAGCGCGAGAGGCGTGCGCAGCATGATCCATATGTCCAGCCACAGAGACCAGTTCTTTACGTAAAGAACGTCGAAATCCACGCGTTGTTTCATATCGCTGAGCTTGGCCGTCTCACCGCGAAAGCCATTCACCTGCGCCAGACCTGTCATGCCTGGGAGGACATGCAGACGATACACATAGTTCTGTATAAGCGCCTTATATTGGGCGTCATGCGCAAGGGCATGCGGCCGCGGCCCAACAAGCGACATGTCGCCTTTCAATACATTGAACAGTTGTGGAAGCTCGTCGATGCTGGTCTTTCGCAGAATGCGGCCGACGCGATTGATCCGCACATCGTTCTTACGGGCTTGTACGATTGATGCGCCATTTTCCAACACATTCATCGTGCGGAATTTGTAGATCACGAATTTCCTTTCGTTGAACCCGCTCCGCATCTGCCGGAATATGACTGGACCCGGGCTCCCCAGTTTAACCGCGATCGCACCCGCGAGAATGACGGGGGAGAGCAAACACAGCGCCAGGGAGGCCAGCACAATATCGCACCCCCGCTTGATCGCGCGTTCTGTGGCGCTCATGGCGATGCGTGGCATTTCGATCGAGAAGCCGGCTGGCTCGCTCACAGATGTCGCGCCGCTCACCAATTTCCGCACCGAACGGTCTGGAATCAGTCGGACCGGAAGCGCCGAGCTACGCAGCCGTTCATCGATTGCCGCGATCAGATCGACATCGCGCCAACGAAACGCGATGACAAACTCGTCCACGTTCGCGTCTTGCGAAATCCTAATGGCTTCGTCCAACTTGGCGAGCCCAGCGTCGGTTAGTTTGCCGTCTGCCGCCGCCTTATCATCGAGAACGATCCGAGCAACTTCTCTGAACCCAAAGGAGAGATTCAAGTGAGATGCGCTCAAACGCCGAAGCTCATCAACATCGCCAATGACGATAGCCCTACGACCTACGACCAGCCGTTTTGCTATGAAGGTTCGGAGCGCACGCGAATACGCGCGTCTAATTGCGAGCAACCCCACAAGACCGACCGCGCCTGCGGCAAACAAGAGTCCAACGTGAGGCGCATCCGGCAGATGCAAAGGGTAGATAATTGCGAGCTGAACCGCTATGGCCAGCAACCATGAAACGATTATCTGATCGCGATGTTGCCGCGCGTCTAGCAGCGCGGTCATGCGATAGAGTCCTTTTGGTTGGCACAGCAATGCATAAACGACGATGCCAACCTCGCTCAGCGCAATCGTCTGTTCAGGCGCCGCCGTGAGCGACAAAAAGGCTTGGCCGATCCACGCAACCGCAATGGCTCCGCTCAGAATGCCGATCGCCTCCGCCAGCAACACGCCAGCCAACACATATGGATACGAAATACGCCATCTTGTCCTGCCCGGATTGAATTTTACCGCGGCCCCTTCAGACCACGATGAAGCGCCACGAACGACATGAGGAGAGAGACGCTGCCAAAGCATTGAACTATTTCTCCGACGATGGTTTCGCTCAGAGAAATGCTAGTTCGGCGGGCTTCTTCATCTCAATTTCTTTGGGGAGTTACTCCCCATGATCGCGCGATTTCCAGCATGTGCGCGCGACTACTTTGATCAATACAGCATCCGCTTGAGTTCTGGCTCACCTGCTTGGTTGCGAGGAAACCCCGCTATTCATCGCCAATCGTCAGACTCAGGGGCCATTTAGCGTGGCTCCAGGAAATTCTACACAACAAGCCAAGAGCGATCGCAACGCCGAGAACCGCCCTTTGGAACGTCAATGAAAGCCACAATAGCTTGCGCGGATATTATTTTCCCGTCGACGTTGGCGCAAAGGGAGGACGCGTGCATCGCCTTATGCGCGACGGCGCCCTCCCCACAATTAGGCGTGCCCGATGTCACCGATCGCTACAGCGACAGCTCAGGCCTTCTGCAATTTCAGCAGACGATGAAACAGCACTTGTCTCGCGCCCAAATATAGAAAAGCCGGAACGACGACCGCATATCGCCGCCATAGCCGCGTCGGCTCAGACGCCAAACGAAAGAGCCATTCCAACCCACTTCGCTGCATCCACTTCGGCGCCTCTGGTTTCGTTCCGGCCAAAAAATCGAAAGCCGCTCCCACGCCGATCATGACCGGCGCCTCTATGCGACCGAAATTTGTCGCCATCCAGCGCTCCTGCTTGGGCGCGCCAAGGCCGACCCACACGACATCCGGCCGCGCTGAGTTGATCCTCTCAACTATTTCAAGGTTTTCTGCGGCTGTGAGCTCGCGAAATGGCGGACACAACACGCCCGCCGCTTCGAGCCCCGGATGGCTGGAGATCAACTTTGCGCTAAGCGTAGCAGCAGTTCCCGGAGCACCGCCAAAATAAAAATTGCGGAATCCAAGCTGCGAAGAGAGTGCTGTGACTTCCCGCATAAAATCCGTTCCGCGCACTCGCTCGATCCGGGTTTTACCGAGCAGCCTCGAAAGCCACACGATCGGCATTCCATCCGGCAAGGACAACGCCGCGTCCCCGTAAACATCCTTCAGCTTCTCATTTCTGCGAGCCACGAGAGCCGCATTTGCGTCAGTAACGCAGATATAGATTCTCTTACGCTCACGGATCGCTTGCTGCACGACAGCCACCGCCTCACCGAGATTCGTAGCGCTGACCCTAACTCCAAACACATGCACATCCTCCCCCCCGACCTCTTCTGAAGAGATTTGCAACGTGGCAGCAGAAGCATCCTCGGATCTTTTTGCAAAAGGTCGCAATGCTTTCGTCCTTCTCGCTGGAGCCTCGAGGCGCACGTCATCGTGTGCCCGTCATAGTTCGATGACGATAGGCAGGCCGCTAATTGAGGAACATTGCTCAAGCGGATGCGGATTATCGCGGGGGTTAGCTCTGAAGGATGCCCCGGCTACTCCCTAAGCCAACGCCAGTTGGGCCTTTCGTTCGAATAGCGCTGCAAAGCGTCGCCCGAGCCGGTTCGACGGCGCCTCGATCGCGCGATAAGCGATCATGGCGACGGCAAGCGATAGGGCCGGGACAATGATTGGAACTAGCACGACCGGCATTGGATGTCCGGGCCAGATGCGCACAGCAAGCTGAAAGAAGGGAACATGGAGAAGATAGAGGCTGAACGAAATTCGCCCCAAAAGCTCGAGGGGTTTTGATTCCAACGCAGCCCTTATCCGCTTCCCGCTACCGAGAGCTAGGACGATATACACACTTGCGAGAAGCCCCAACGGAAGATCTGCGAGCCATTTCCCGGCAGGCAGCAGCACCGCAGTGGCGAGTCCGAGGACTATGAATTTCACCGAACCTGACGACTCTTCAACCATCTTGATGATTGACCTCCGGTGACGAGCGATAACGCAACCGAAGACAAAGAAGGTAGAAAAGTGAGCCGTTAGTAGCGCTGCCGTTAGAGGCGAGTAGGAGTAGAAAAGCGATTCTGCTCGATAACCAAGGAGCCACAGAAACGCGTCAACCACGAGGCAGCCAACGAGCGCAACGCTTATCGCGGCATAGGCATGAAGCCTATAGATGATCACCATCAGAAGCGGAAACACCAAGGATATGCGCAGTTCGTATATCAGGCTCCAGACAACATTGTTCAGCCTGACGCTGTCGATATCGCCAATCATGAGAAGATGGTGATAAAGCAGAGGCAGAGATATCTCCCCATGGGGGAGGTTGTTATTGAACCAGGCGCCGTAAGACGGAATTTCCGCAGCGGGAATGAGCAAAAACAGCCAATAGGAAAGGAAGATCGAAAAAGCAAAAGGCAGGTAGATTCGAAAGAACCTGCGGATGACGAATCCGAAGTAGGACACAGTTCGCTCGAACGAGATTGCGAGAACGAACCCGCTGAGCACAAAAAATAGAATTACAGAGGGACGGCCGCTAACGAGCAAACGCAGCGGGGTATGATCGATCCACCAAAATACGCCAACGCCGGTATTGTCGAACGCTTTGTAGCAGTGGTGAAAAACGACGAGAAGCGCTGCTATCCCGCGCATTGAATCAAGGCATCTGAAGCGGCCTTCCTCTCGTCGCTCGATATCGACGTGGACGCCGGCTTTTTTCTCGATAGTCTGCGCGTCTCCCATCCAGTACCTCCTCTAACGCGACGACTCCGAGTCGCCTCAAAGAAGCCTATCTGGCTTCAGCCTTTCGGCAACTGCTACGAGTGGACTAAGTCGTACACACAATCGTCGAGTCTGAATAAGAGGTCGAGCGCAGCACTCCATTAGAGGTAGCCCGTATATTTAATTCAGCGAGAGCGCAGAATGTGGCATTCAACCTCGGGTGGAAGTTCTTTCTCTGGCGGGAGAAGAGCTTTGCCACGAGGCGGCGCGGTGGGCGAGGCAGGCGGCGGCGATTGAGCGCACGCCTCTCTGACCCACGAGGGGAAATACGCCCATGAAACAATTTGCTTCAACAGCCGTATCTTCTACAGGAAATATTGTTCCGACGGGGGTGACCCCGCCACGTTCAGCCAAGATCCACCTTGGTCCTGGATTTCGTATAAGACTCGATTTCGACAGGCCGACGCCGGAGCTGCTGGAAGCTTTCGAAGGACTGGACGTCGCAGACATCTCCGATCAAATGAACAGGCTTTACGCAGTTGATCCCGAGATCAAGTGCTTGGCTTCGCCCGAAAGGCGATTGATCGGTCCCGCGTGTACCGTGCGCGTTTTTCCCGGCGACAATCTTATGGTGCATAAGTCGCTTGATGTCGCTCAGCCCGGAGACGTCGTCGTCATCGACGCCCACGGGTCCTCGCTCAACGCTGTGCTCGGCGACATGATTTGCACGAAAGCGAAACACCGCGGCATCGCCGGCTTTGTGGTGGACGGGTATGTGCGCGATATTGAGGGTGTGAGAGAGACCGGCTTTCCGGTGTTCGCTCGAGGCACAACGCCCGTGGGGCCGCTCCATAGAGGCCCCGGCGAGATCAACTATCCCATTTGCTGCGGCGGCGTCGTCGTGCACTCAGGCGACATCGTTGTCGGCGACACGAGCGGCATCGTCATCGTGCCGCAGGCGCACGCCCCCGAAGTTCGCGACCGCCTGCTCGACTACCTTAGACGAAACGCGGATTACAGACGAAGCCTAAGGGCCGGAACCTTTTCGAACGCATGGGTCGATGACGTCCTTGGCTCATTGGGGTGGAGGTCGTGAGTTTTCTCAGGGGCGATTATCTGTTGCGCCGACTTTATGGCGGTTGCTAGCCTAGTTGCGGCTAAAATACTTCGAGGAGCGCTCACTCATGGTTGACCACCACAAAGTCAACTTCCCCCAAACTCAACCAGCCGCGATCGTCATTGATGGAACATTCAACAACTTGTCTGTGGCTCGAAGCCTTGTCCGAAGAGGGATCAAGGTCTACGTCCTTTGCGATTCGCGCGAGCCTGTTCGATTCGCTCGTGGCGTCACATGGCTGCGCATGCCCGATAACGGCTCGCCCGCGTCATGGGAGAAATTTCTACTGGGGCCCGAGTCGGATTATCTCAGCGGATCGATGCTGCTTGCCTGCAGCGACCCCGCGATAAAGATGATCGCCGAAAATAACGAAACGCTCTCGCGTAAATTCCTTCTCGAGGAGGGCGAACCGGAAACCCGCCTATGCCTCCTCGACAAGCTGCGAACCTATTATGAAGCTCAGGAGGCGGGCGTGCCAACGGTGGATTTCGCGCTCGTTGAATCTGGCGCCGAGCTCCACGGGCTGATGTCTCGGTTTCGCTTTCCGATCATTCTTAAACCGCTATATTCGCCGGACTCTGAGCGCCTCGGCGGAAAATTTGTGATGGCGCGCAATGAGAGCGAGCTCCTATCCCTCAAGGACCGGCTTGCGTCAGGGATTAAAACCGTTGCGATGGAATTCGTTCCAGGAGGCGACGATCTCTTGTGTAGCTACTATTGCTACATGGACGAAAAGGGAGAACCAATCGTCGAATTTACCAAGCGATTGCTTCGTAGATCTCCGATCCACACCGGCAACGCTTGTTACCACATTACGGACTGGAATCCGGAAGCAGCCGAGCTGGGGAGAAAATTTTTCAAACATGTAAAGCTCCGTGGAATCGGAAATATCGAATTCAAGCGCGATCTGCGTGACGGCAGGCTGAAGATTATTGAAGCGAACGCGCGCTTCACCCTTGGAACCCCTTTGCTTGTTGCGAGCGGCGTGGATCTCGCTGGGATCACCTACGCGCGCTTGACGGGCCAGCCCGTGGCCCCCATTCAAGATTACAAAAAAGACCTCGTATTTTGGCTACCTGCCGAAGATACGCGGACATTTTGGCAATTGCGGTCTCGTGGCGAGATCACTTTCTTTCAATGGCTGCGTAGCATAGCGCGTGCGCGAGTGTTGCCATATTTTTCATGGACCGACCCGGCGCCAAGCCTCTATCTCAACGCGCAGCGCGCCATGCAGCTCTTCGAAATCTGCCGCGTGAAACTCCTCGGGCGGCGCTTGGATTTTCCCCTGCCGAGGGTCGAGGCCGGGAAGAAATCATGACACGCATCGCTCTTTTATCGCCTGGCGCCCTCGGCGCACCAATTGGGCGCGCTCTGGCGGCGGCGGGACATGAGGTGCTCTGCGAGGTTTCTGGGAGAAGCGACCAAACGAGGCAGCGCGCCATCGAAGCCGGCCTGCTTCTCGCCGCATCACTTCCGGAGATGATCAGCTCATGCGAAGTGATTCTCTCCTTTGTGCCGCCAGCTCAAGCGTTGCCCATCGCTCAACAAGTTTCGACGATCCGGGCGGAAGGTGGCGCCCGGACGTCCTCATCCAGGCCGATTTACATCGACGGCAACTCCATTTCTCCATTGACGGCCCAAGACGTTCTTGAAGCTCTGGCGCCCGCCAATGTCCACGCGGTCAAAGCGAGCGTATTCGGGCCCTCCGACACCCTTACGTTTGATAACATCGTCGTCGTAAGTGGCGAAGCCGCCATGGATGCGGCGGCGTTTTTCGAGCCCTTCAGCCGAGTTAAAATAGCCGGCCCGAATTTCCGGGCGGCTTCGGCAGTCAAAATGTCGATGGCCAGCGTAACGAAAACCTTACCGGTTCTTTTCCTGGAGGCAATGAACTCCGCCGCAAGCTCCGATCAACTCGAGCTCACAATCGCTCTTTTCGAAGAGCTCTATCCCGGCATATCGCAGTTCCTGCGTCGAACGCTTCCGACCTATGTCAATCACGCTCGGCGCCGGGTGGATGAAATGCGCGAGATAGAAAATTGGGTCGACGCCATGGGAGGCGACGCACCCATCACTCGGAGCGGCCGGCTCGCGCTAGGAAGCCTCCATTTGGACGAGATTCCGGCCGAGCATTCGAGGGATTTCCTTTCCCTAACGAAGGCCGCCGTCAGTCGGAAGGCTTCTGTGCAACCGGAATAAAGGCGGGAAAGCCGCTGCTCCGCCGATCTATTTTTTACTCCACCTACGCGCCGCCCTCCTTATCGCAGAGCGTCCTGACATCGAGCTTGTACGACGACGTCTCGTCCCGCCAGTAAGCGGGGCGTAACGCCTCGACCGGTTTCGGGAGCTGAGCGGAGCACGAACGCAATTCGCAAGATCACGCCCCACACAAAATAGTAGGGGATAGCGAAATACGGCTTCTCCATATTGTCTTCACCCAAAGACCCTATGAGAACGAGGATAACGAAGGACAATAAGATGAGAAGACGGTCCTGCCAAAGCCCCGGTAGCGAATTGGCGCGTGCGCGACAAAATGCTTTCAGCGACGCATGAAAGAGCTCGGCATGCATCCAAAGCCAAAGACCGAATCCGATGAGGCCGCTCCGCGCGAAAACCGACATCAAAGAATTATGCGGCTCACGCACCTGGATGCCGGCGACATTTCCGAAGGAGATCAGAGGAAATCCGTACCCCAACCCTGTGAGGAGCGTTGGGGGGTCGACCGTAACCCTCTCAAATAGGTCGGTCCACCATTGCATTCGTTGATCAACCCCCGATGCGGCTGCGGAAATGGCTGCGTTGCTTCCGTCCGAGATTCCGACCATCGCCGCGACGTGGTCGACAAAAAACGAGAGCGAGACCTGGCTCGTAAGACGCCCTGGGACACGCAACTCGAGCGTCTCAATTGCGATCAGCGCGATTAAAAGAAGCGGCGCAAAAGACAATAGCGGGCGTATCGCAGCTCTGCGCAATCCACACATCAGCAACAAGAGCGCGCCAAGTTGCATGTAAGCGGTGCGATTCTGGAAAACAACGATCACATAGGACGCCAAGCCTCCCGCCGCGAGCGCGGCCAAAGACGCGTGCTTCTCCGGCGGCCTTATGATGAGGCAGGCGGCCGCCCAGAAGATAATGACCTCAGCCGTATTGAAGATGCCGAACACTGGAACGGTTTCCCCGTGCTCCGTCGCAACGCCGGGTGACACCGCGATGATTTCCGTTTTGAAAGCAAATCCCACGCAGGCGTAAACGACAGCCACTGCAAGCATTGGGGGAATCCATCGAAACAACCGATCGACATCGATTGGCCGGCGGGCAAATGAATATCCGACGATCAGATAAAGTGAGTCGATCGCTTGGCTGGCGTCGCGGAGCGCCCAGAGGCCGTATTCAGACGTAAACAGAGCCGCCGAACCGATCGTATAGCCCGACCAGGCGAGGATGGGGAGCAGACGCACTACGGATCCAATTTCCCGCAACGAGGCCCTTGTGTTCAAAAAGAGCAAACCAATGAGCAGAGCAAATTCGCCGAGAGGGATCCCGAGGCTGGGCGCCTTGAATTGCGTGAAGCTCCACCCCAGGATGAGATTCCCGGCAAGGACCAGGGCCAACGCTAAATTGAGCATTCAATCCTCCTAGGCGCTGCGGACTCCATGGTCGGCTGTGCGCTCTCACTGTTGGCGGGAGCACCATATGTTTCGGCCCAGAAGAATGACGCTGCTAAGCGCCCATCCAATGAAGACGCCCAATAATCCAAAAACCGCACAGGCTCCTACGCCGATCGTCATCGTCGACGCCGTCCACGCGAATTTAGAAAGGGCTATGGATTTCATCCTGCCCTTGAGTCGAAGATCGAGCTCGACGACCGCGTTCAAGGCAGAGAGCACAGGGATCACACAAAGCCACAGTATCAGAGAAGGGCTGATAAGCGCGTCAAAAACACCGCGGTAGCAAAAATGAATGGCCTGCATGCCAATGATGAAGAACAGGAGCGCGTAGCCTACCGTCCAACTTAGTACTGTGCCCGAAAAGAGAGCGAACATCTTACGATAACGGTCTCGTTGATTTTCCGAATGATAGCTCGCCAGAGACGGCGCGGCCGCCGATAAGGTCGCTGCATTCGCAAGATTTACAGGCAAGATGAGGTTGAAAATTGCGCGGACAGCCGCTGTGGCCTCGAGGCCAATCATCGAGGGCCCCACCAAGTGAAAAATATTGCCTCCGAGCCAGTGGTTTGTTTGCGCGACAATCGCCCAGCGTCCATACCGCCAATGATCTCGCAACACCTCCCCGATCGTAGAGGAAATGTGCGCAAGCCTCAGCTCGGGACGCAGGAACATTACCATGATAAACAAGCAGGGAAGCGCCATCGCGCTCCCAACTGCGACGATTGCATAGGCAGGCGTCAATATCCCCGCGGCGTGCAGCGCGAAGAGAAAGCCCGGCGCCAATATGGCGTACGCCACCCCGCCAAGCGCGAACAGACCGTTGTAGGAATGCGTGTAGCAGAGCTGTTGTGTCATAGAGCGTAGGAATAACAGCGGCGCCGCGATAGCGGTGCCAATCATCGTCTCTGCGATGAGGGGCGACGCACGATCTTGGAGAATCGATCCGGCCAGCAATAGCCCAAGAGCCGCTAACGCGGACGTCGCAAGGTGCAGGGCTACGATCGCGCCCGTATAACGGCTTAATCGGTTGGCGTATCTGGTGGGTCCCAAGATTGGTATTGGCTCCGACACGAGCGCTTCAAATAGCATGCAGGTCACGATAAACAACGAATAGCAGAAGCTATACGCCCCGACATGATCGATCGGCATCCAACGGACGAGCAGAACTGTCACCAGGAAATTTGTGCCGGCGAAAATAGCTTGCTCGACAATGGCCGATAGCACCTTGCTGAAATGGAATAATGCGCTTTGCACTTTCCTCAAGCGGTCGAAGTCGAGCGCCGCCGCATCTGACACTTCGGGAACCTCCTCGACAGTGGCAGCCGAAGGTCCTTCCATTTTCGCCTCCAATCTCAAAGACGGGCACGTTTCTATTGATGCTCGATGCGTCCCACGGTACATCGTCGATCTCCTGGATCATCCACTCCGGGAGGCACCGGATTTTCTGCCTTGCCAGTACTATTGCTGGATATGACGATGTCGTTGCGGCCGAAAGCCGATGTCGCATTCCGAGCCGTGTTTATGACGGTATTGTTTCTTATGATGTCGCCCGCGGAATAGGCGATGATTCCAGCATCAAATCCGTCGATGTAATTTCTCTCCGCAACGGCATGCGAGCCGGCGATCTCGATCCCGATCCCGGTTTTCAGCGTCGTTTGCGCATAATTGTCTCTTACCTCTATTCCGTCCCCGCCATCGGTGACGATCGAATAGGCAATGGTGTTTCCGTCAGCGACGGGATTGATCCAGCTTGAAAAGCGATTTCGCTCCACCAGTAGATTTTGGCTCTCGCCCGCCTCTGGCGGCGAGTTTCCCTGGATCTCTATTCCCATGCGGGAAATCCCCCGCCCTATGTTGTCGGCGACGACAATATTGCGGCCCTGCTTCGGGACGCCCCCGAGGATGATGCTCATCCCCTGATAAACAGAGATGAAAGCATTGTGATCGATCGAGGAATTGTCGAGGTGATAGCCATAGACGCCGGCTCCGCCCACGCCGATATTCTCGAAACGGTTGCCCGATATCTGGGAGCGCTTGAGAAAATTAAACGTTAGTCCGTTGTTGCGCAACGTCGAGTTCAATATCCTGATGTCCGAGACTGAATTAGACGAGCCATTGCCGACAAGCGTAATCGCGCCGGTCATCGGACTGGCGCCATTTCCCAAAAAACAGAACGAGTCAATGGTGATGTCGTGACTATCATCGGGGTCGACGGTAAAAATCGCGCCTGCATTTGTGGCGCTCAAAATCGCGCCGTCTCCCCTATAGGCGATGCCTGATTTGAGGAGGACGCCGCTAAGGTGAAACATCCCTCTCGAGAAAACGAGGACATCGCCGGAGACTGACTCGATGATTGCTGATCGAACCGCAAGCGTGTCGTTTCCGCCTGATGGCGATATGATTCGTTCGGTTGCGCGTCCTTCTTCGACCGCCGTCCAAGTCGCAAACAGCACGACGCCGATTGCACTGACGCTGCGCCAAGAAGCGTCGCAGTCGTCGCGAGCTAAACTGAGCATATTGGCGCATTCAACGTTAGGGCGAAAGCTTCTCAATTCGGTCGCTCTCAGTAAAGGCAACGACGTTCGGCAACATAGCAGTGATTTTTTTTGTGGCTTCACGCCCAATGGTTTTGAGGCGAGCTACTCTGGAGTAGCTCGGATGAGCATTTCTCAACCGGCAAGCGGCGCCGCTAAAAAACGAGGGGACGTTCCGCGCGCGGCGTCACCGCGGCCTCGCAAAGACGCTCAACCCGTTTAAACGCCAGAACATGTAGAACTCGAGGTTTAATGTGAAGATCCTCATGAGCGCATTTTCGTGTGGCCCAGGTCACGGATCGGAGCCCGGCGTCGGCTGGAACATGGCGATCGAAACCGCACGGTTGGGGCACGTTGTTCATGTGCTGACCCAAACAGAATTTCGCCCCGAGATAGAAAGAGAGATCGCGGCTGGAGTCTTGCCTAAGAATCTTACTTTCGACATTTACATGCCGCGATGGCTCGAGGCGTTGCGAGATCGTGGCTTGAAGATGGGTTTCTTTTCGCTCACGTGGCATGCCGTGAATTTTCTCTGGCAGTTCTGCGCGCTTCAGCGCGCCTGGCGCCTTTACAGACACTCGGGCTTCGACATCATTCACCACGTTACGCTTGCGGGAATTCGCTATCCGACGCTTCTCGCTTCACTCGGTATTCCAACGGTGATTGGCCCTTTAGGGGGCGGCGAAAGAGCGCCATTCGCGCTACGCAAAAGCATGCCTTTGAAGGAGCGTCTTTCAGAACTTTTTCGCGACATGCATAATCTGGAATTGCAGATCGATCCATTTACCCGCTCGGCGTTCCGCAACGCTGCGCTCATTTTTGTCCGCTCGAAAGAGTCTCTCGTCGCCGTTCCGCCCCGATACAGAGACAAAGCGCTTGTCGATGTCGGCATGGGGATTGCGGAGCTCGCTAAAGCGCGGCCACAACTTCGCCCTCCAGGTAGTTCGTTCCAGTTGCTCTATGCAGGTCGACTTGTTTATTGGAAAGGAGCCCATCTCGCCATCCGCGCCGTCGCAGCGGCCCGCTCGCAGGGCGTCGACGCAAGCCTGACCCTTGTAGGGAGCGGCCCCGCAAGAGAGGATTTCGAGAAGCTGGCTCAGCGTCTCGGAATATCCGCGCATGTTCGATTTCGCGGTCAGGCGCCACACAGTGAAACGCTGGCGTTGTTTCGCGAACACCATGCCTTTCTTTTTCCGAGCCTGCACGATGCCGCCCCGACAGTCGTGCTCGAAGCTTTTGCAAATGGATTGCCGGTAATCTGCCTGGGGCTGGGCGGCCCCGCCAAAATGGTTGACGACGCCTGTGGTTGCGTCATCGACGCCGCGGATCGGAGTGAGGGGGAGTGCGTCAGCGCGCTTGGCGATGCAATAGCTTCTCTCGCATCGAATGAGGAGAAGCGTCTTGATTTGGCAAATGGCGCAATTCAGCGCTACCAGCGTTATAAGTGGCCCTCTGTTACGGCGGCTATCTACGCCGAGATCGAGAAACGTTTCCCAACCCAGAATCTCGAGAGTCGCACAGTCGAGCGGAGCCTTTCCGTTTGAAGCTGCGGGATATCGTCGAAGCGCGCGCTTCCTAGCGATCATAGCCGGGAACGCGCGCGCGACGACGTCCAACTTTTCTAGAGTGATTTTTATCTGGTCTCGGCGAAATTGGGTGCTGATCGTTGCTGGCGGCTTTTCTTCCCCGACTCCTGCGAAACGCCGATGGCTCTCTCGTAGATCTGCATCAGTGAATTATGATTCGCCTTCTCGGTGAAATTCCCGGCATATGTTTGATAAGCGGCTTGGCGCATATGACTACGCTCGACGTCGTCGGCGACCACGCGCCGCACTTTTTCTGCGAGATCCGACGGATCGCCCGGCCGAAATAACAAGCCGGTTACGCCATTTTCTAGTATCCCTCCGGCGGCGGCCGCCTGGCGTTGATTGCGGTTTTTGAGATAGCTGCCTGACGGGTGGCGCGATGATCGTGTCCACTTCTATTACAAGCGGACACTATCGCCGATGTCGCGCAACGATGACGATCCGCCGGCTCTCCGGCGCCGACGCCGATCCTGGTCTCTCGAAGAGAAGCGCCGGATCGTCGAGGAGAGCCTTGAGGACGGAGCTTCGATCGCCGAGGTTGCGCGACGGCACGACCTCAACACCAACCAGCTCTTCACCTGGCGCCGGCAGTTCGGCGTCGATCTGGCTGCGCCGCAGGACCTCGCGCCGATCCTGCCCGTGACGATCACGCCGGACACAGTGGGGGAGCATTCCGCTCCGGGGCCGACCGGCCAGATGGAGATCGTCCTCGCCGAGGGTGACCGGATCCTCGTGTGGTCCGATGTCGAGGCAGCCGCGCTGTCGCGGGTCGTGAAGGCGCTGCGGCGATGATCCCGTTGCCGGCGGGCTGCCGCGTCTGGATCGCCACCGGCCACACCGACATGCGACGCGGCATGCAGGGCCTCGCCCTTCAGGTGCAGGAGCAGTTGAAGCGCGACCCGCACGCCGGCGATCTCTACATTTTCCGCGGGCGCAGGGGCGACCTCGCAAAAATTCTCTGGCATGATGGCGTCGGACTGTCGCTGTATGCAAAACGCCTCGATCGCGGAAAGTTCATATGGCCCTCGGCGACGGCGGGCGCGGTGTCGATCTCGGCGGCGCAGATGGCCTATATGCTCGAAGGGATAGATTGGCGAAATCCGCAAATGACCTTTCGGCCGCAAAGCGCGGGGTGAATCGCAAAAAATCCAGGGCGGAGGCATTTTGGGGCGCCACAAATCGCAAGATATGTGATTCACTTCGCCTATGGACGCTGCTGCCCAGGCCCTTCTCGACGAAAATGCTGCGCTGAAAGCAGAGTTGGCCGTCGCACGGGCGAAGGCGTCGGAAGACACGGCGCTGATCGCCGCGCAAAAGCTTCAGATCGCCAAGTTGCAGCGGCAGATCTACGGGCAAAAGTCGGAGCGCGCTGCGCGGCTGATCGATCAGTTGTCGCTCGAGCTCGAAGAGCTGGAAGCGAGCGCGACGGAAGATGAGCTCGCGGCGGAGCAGGCGGTCACGAAAACCACGCTGGTCGCGGGCTTCACGCGCAAACGGTCCGAGCGCCACACATTCCCGGAACATCTACCGCGCGAGCGCGTCGTAATCGAGGCGCCGACGAGCTGCGCTTGCTGCGGCGGATCGCGGCTGCGGAAGCTCGGCGAAGACGTGACGCAGACGCTGGAGACGACGCCGCGTCAGTGGAAAGTGATCGAGACCGTGCGAGAGAAATTCTCCTGTCGGGACTGCGAGAAGATCACACAGGCGCCGGCGCCGTTCCATGCCGTTCCGCGCGGCTGGGCGGGGCCAAGCCTTCTGGCGATGATCGCCTTCGAGAAGTTCGGCCAACATCAGCCGCTGAACCGTCAGGCGGAGCGCTATGCGTTGGAAGGCGCGCCGATCTCCTTGTCGACCATGGCCGACGCCGTCGGCTCCATCTGTGCGGCGCTGGATCCGCTGCGGCGTCTCATCGAGGCGCATGTCCTGGCCGCCGAGCGCCTACACGGCGACGACACCACGGTTCCCGTGCTGGCGAAGGGCAAAACCGACACGGGTCGGTGCTGGGTTTATGTCCGCGACGACGCGCCCTTCGGCGGCGCCGGGCCGCCGGCGGCCATCTTTTATTACTCACGCGACCGCAAAGGCGAACATCCGCAGGCGCATCTGGCGGGATATGCTGGCATCCTGCAGGCCGACGCCTATGACGGCTACAACAGGCTCTACCTAGCGGACCGCAAGCCGGGCCCGATCCGCGAGGCGGCGTGCTGGGTCCATGCGCGACGCCCCTTCTTCGCCATGGCTGATCTGGATGAGAACGCGCGACGCAAGGCTGCTGGCAAGAAGGAAATCCCTTTGTCGCCCATCGCGATCGAGGTGGTGCGTCGCATCGACGCGCTGTTCGAAATCGAGCGGTCCATCAATGGAAAGAGCGCGGAAGAACGCCTGTCGGTCCGCCAGATGCTGAGCCGTCCATTGGTCGATGATCTGCGGATCTATATGCGCGAGCAGGCGGCCAGGCTCTCGCGCGGGCACGACCTGGTCAAGGCTATCAGTTACATGCTCAAGCGCTGGGCCGCGTTCACGCTTTTCCTTGAAGACGGACGCGTGTGCTTGTCCAACAACGCTGCAGAACGAGGGCTAAGAGGCATCGCGCTGGGAAGAAAATCGTGGCTGTTCTGCGGGTCCGATCGCGGAGGGCAGCGCGCTGCGGCCATGTATAGTCTCATTGTCACGGCCAAAATGAATGGCGTCGATCCGCAGGCATGGCTCGCAGACGTTTTGTCCTGTATCGCCGCCCATCCCGCACATCGGCTTGAAGAGTTGCTGCCCTGGAACTGGGCGATACAAGGTCCGGTAATCTCCGCTCGTGCAGCTTGATCATGCACGTCAACAAAGTCTCTCACGTCACGACAATCAATCGGGTCGCCTCGGACCTCGGCGAAAACGAGGATTGGCTGTTCGACGTCGCCGCCGAGATGGAGCCCGAGGACGGGCTCATATGGGTGTCGGGGATCGGCGACGACGCCGTGATGGCCTTCACCGACTTCGGCGTCGAGAATTTAATCGAACTAATCAAAATGCATAAAAACGATCCGACGCTCCTCAGGCGCTGAAACAGCCCGACTGCATCGCCTGCGGCCTACGCCGGATGGCTACATTTTCTATGATCTCGCCCATCGGCCCGAGGTCTGGCGCAATGACCGGCGTCCCTTTGCCAAACGCTTCGACGATAACGCGCGGAAAATTCTCATAGCACCGCGACGATACGACAAGCGCTTCTGCGTTTCCGATAAGCTCGTAGACGTTTTCCATATCGACCTGTCCGAGCCATTCGATAGCAGGCTGTTCCTTAGAAGCTTGCTTGACGCGCCCGGCCAGTGGACCGTCGCCGATAATCTTGAGGGGAACCGCGCAACCAAGCGCACGCCACGCTTCGAGTAGAACGTCGATACCTTTTTCGCTCGAAAGGCGCCCAACATAGATAACATAGCCGCCGCGCCCCGAGCCTGGTTGGGCGTCACGGGCGAGGAAGTTTGGCTTCACCAAAATTTTACCGGCTGGGAGGCCGCCGGCTATGAGCTTGCGACGGCCGAACTCGCTTAAGGTGATGTACATATCGAGGGCGTCGCGCCATGTCCCGAGGGCTCGGTGGACGCTGAGCATTGCGGCGACAACCGCGGTCGCAGCATGGCTTTCACGGTAACATTTATTTGCGATCGCGGGCCAAGGGAGTTGTTTGCCGAGGCAATCTTCACATACCGCGCCTTGACGAAAGAAAAGCCCGTTGGGGCAGAGAAGGCGGTAGTTATGCAGCGTCTGAACGACCGCCGCCCCTTCGCTCTTTGCGGCATAATAGGCAGAGGGCGAGATCAGCGGGAGTGTGTTGTGAAAATGTACGACTTGCGGACGCC
Source organism: Methylocystis sp. MJC1 (assembly GCF_026427715.1). Classification (NCBI taxonomy): domain Bacteria; kingdom Pseudomonadati; phylum Pseudomonadota; class Alphaproteobacteria; order Hyphomicrobiales; family Methylocystaceae; genus Methylocystis; species Methylocystis sp. MJC1. The sequence continues at coordinate 3,290,499 of NZ_CP107558.1, forward strand.
TGTCACGCACAATCGCGCCTAGATCATTGAATGTTTGCCTGCTCCAGATGGTTTTGGCGGCGAGCGTAAGCGGCGCCATCCCACTGAGAGCATCGTTATGCACAAAATATTCGGTCACGTTGTGGCCATGTGACCTCAGCATTTTCACTTCGTCCTCGACACACTGGTCCTCTCCGCCTCGTAACTGATAAAAGTCATGCGCGACAACGATATCCATCGGAGAGCCCTCATTGGCTTAGGAAGGAAGATGTGCTCGCGTCAGCTCCTCTCTTCTGCGCATAGTTGCCCGTTTGTGAGTGAGTGAGCGCTTTTCGCCAAGTCGCCGAGAAGCGCGAGAATGCATTCCAAGCGATCCCACTGATCGTTGTCCTGAAGCTCCCAAGAATGGCCCCATAGGTGAAATACGCCCCCTCGGGTGGTGGCCTCGCAAGCAAGCGAGCGCGCCAATACCGGCCAATCACGCGATCGGCCGTGGGTGATGAAGCGCCAGATGCCTCTGAGCGCGGCTCTTTTTAGCGTGTTTCTTGCGTATGCCATTGCATCGTGGGAGTGGGCTTGAATAGTTGTCGGCATCAGCATGATGCCGCCCACGCGTTGCGGTAGATCGAGAGACAGGAGCGCGACGCTGCGAAACCCGACATAGCCCGCTTTCTCCGCCATAAGGATATGCTGGCGGCCGTATTTTCCTTGAGGCGGGCAAAACATTCTGCAACTGGCGCCGGTGACATGCTCGACCCAGGATTTCGATCCCAAAATCTCCGCCTCTGCGCGTGCAAGGGGAACCTCGGTCAGAACTTGGTGCCCCAGCGTATGGGCGCCGATCTCGTATGCGGCGCTCAACTCACGAATTTCGCAGTCGGTAAGAGTGGGTTTCTCGTTGGCGCGAGGGATGTAGAACGTGCCGGATAAATCGAATTTCGCGAGAAGGTCCGCGACTCGCAGATCCAGCGGATGTCCGTCGTCCCAACTGGTCGTAATGTAGGTTTTGGAGGCCACGGATTCGGTTCTCCCTGAAAAGTTGCAAAGGCGGCTTTCTAAGCGAGAGAGCGCAGCAAACTCCCAAACGAGCACTAGCGCTCGAGCGCGCATCTTTGAATTGATCAAAGGTAGCGGCGTCCAGGTTGCGCCCTCGAAGTCGTGGTAATCCGCAAGCCCCCACGGGAGACGCGCCGCGTGATGATTTGCGTCCGGATCGGGCGCTTTCCTCAGCCGGGCTGGCTGACCCGGCGATTATGAAGACGGCGTTCCCAATCGAGCGCCTGATGCACGATCAATTCGAGATTGTCGTATCGCGGCGTCCAGCCGAGCTCAGATTTTATGCGTTCGTTCGACGCAATGACGGCTGTGGGGTCGCCCGGCCGTCGCGCCGTGAGCTGCGTCGGGAAATCAACACCAGACGCCTTCTTGACCGTTTCGATCACGTCCAGAACCGAGAAGCCATGCCCATAGCCGCAATTGCAGGTTAGACTTCGCCCGCCGGCGCGCAAATGCTGCAATCCGTCCATATGCGCCCAAACCAGATCGTTGACTTGGATATAGTCACGCAAACAAGTGCCATCCGGCGTGGGGTAATCGGCGCCGAAGATTTGAAGGCGCGGTCGGACGCCGAGAGCCGCCTGAACGGCGGCTTTGATCAGATGTGAAGCGTTCGACGTCGATTGACCGGATCGTCCTCTCGAGTCGGCGCCTGCGACGTTGAAGTAACGAAAAATGACATAAGAAAGACCGTGAGCCTTGGCCGTATCCTCGAGCATCCATTCGACCATTAATTTCGAACGCCCGTAGGGGGAGAGCGGCGTGAGTGTTGCAGTTTCCGCGACGGGGTTGGATTCGGGATCGCCATAAACCGCCGCGGTTGACGAAAAGATGAAGCGCCGGACGCCTCCGGCTACGGCGCAGGCGAGCAGCGTCCGGGCCTTGGCCGTATTGCTGAGATAATAGTCCAGCGGGGCGGCGACAGAATCGGGAACCACGGTCTTAGCCGCAAAATGGATAATCTCGTCAATCTCATAGCGTTCGAGAACGTCTCTCAGCAGCTTCTCGTCGCCAAAGTCTCCGACGACCAGCGGCACGCCCTCGGGAACGGCCCACCGGAATCCTGTCGATAGATCGTCGAGAACAACGACCTTTTCGCCCAAATCTTGAAGCTCGAGAACCATATGGCTGCCGATGAAGCCGGCGCCGCCCGTGACGAGAACTGTCATTATCGCCTCACGTCAATGAATGCCCAAGCTCAGGCATAAGGTGGAAGCTCAGGCATGATGTGGAAGTGATTTATCGTGACGTGAAGAACGATAGAGACGCAGCGCCGCCAACGCCCAGCGAACATGCGGCGTACCTCGGAAGACGCAACCGCTCAGCGCGTTTCTATGCGTACTTGATCTTTGCAATCGGCTCGAACTTAACCGTAGTTTTTGTGGTTAGAATGCAACAGTCTGCAAAATGTGCCGTACGTACGTAAGATTCTCGATTGCGAAGATCGCTATATGCATGAGACTTTCACACGGGACTATCTAAAGCGTAACGCATCTTATCGTCGCGTAGCTCAACGAAAAGGATTATCAAATCCATGCGAGGCTTGATCCCCTTCACGGGCCTGCTGTTGCTGCCGCTCGCCCTCGAGGGATGTTTCACGCCCGGCTCTGGACCGCAGATCGAGGCAGTCTACGCAAATGCGGTAACCCAAGAGGGCGAGGTAATCCGCCCGAATTACGAGCTGATAGAATACTCTAGCCCGATCCTGGAGATCCTGCGGCGCCGGTCCAGCGAGTCCCTCTTTGGCCACTTTGGCGGCGGCCGCCTGGGTCCTTCGCAGGTCACAATCGGCGTCGGCGACGTCATCGGGCTTTCGGTCTACGAAGCCTCCGCGGGAGGGCTTTTCACGCCGGCCGCGACGGATACGATCCGGCAAGGCAATTACGTGAACTTCCCGCAGCAGGTCGTCGAGCAAGACGGAACCGTGAGCGTTCCTTACGCCGGTCGAATCATGGCGAAGGGAAAGACCACCCGGCAGCTCGAGCAGGAAATCGTCAATCAGCTGAAGACCCGGGCCGTCGAGCCGCAAATCGTCGTCAGCCTCATCGATTCGCGTTCGAGCCTCTTTTCGGTTCTCGGCGAAGCGCAGAGGCCTGGCAGCTTCCCCATCAACTGGTCGGGGGAACGGCTGCTGGCGGGCCTCGCTCTCGCGGGCGGCCCGAAATGGGCCGATTACGAGACCTCCATCACGATCAATCGTGGCGGCAAGACTGCGACGGCAATGCTGCAAAATGTCATTGCCAATCCCAGAGAAAATATCTTCCTTCGTCCCGGGGATTCGGTCTTTTTGCGGCGCGAGCCGAGATTCTACACAGCGCTCGGGGCAGCAGGCAAAAGCGGCCATTATCCGATCGATGTGCCCAAGATCACCCTCGCCGAGGCGGTGGGCCGCGCTTCGGGCCTTCTCGATACGCAAGCGGATCCGACAGGCGTGTTCCTGTTGCGCTGGGAGAGAAAACAAGCGCTCGAGAGAGTCGGGCGTCAGGTGGCGAGCTATGTCACGCCGACTGTCCCAACCATTTATCATTTTGATCTGAGAGACCCCAATCACCTGCTGGCTTCCCAGCAGATCGACGTCATCAACAGCGACGTCATCTACATCAGCAATGCGCCAACCGTCGAGCTGCGCAAAACGCTTCAGGTTTTCGCGGACCTCTCCTACATAACGCTGAACGCCGCCCAAACCGGTTTCGCATTGAGCCACTAACTCGATCGCCGATCAGCTTCTGTTTTGCGCGTAGCGGGAATGGCTCCATTTGGCGTGGACTTTTTGCTTGAGCGCACGAATGCGCGCTTCATGCCACGCCCAGAAGCTTTCGGAGCTTCTGACCCGCTTCGGCGATTGCGTCCGGATAAGAGGTTTGCCCGAGAGCAGCGCTCCGACCGAGACATTCAAGGTCGGGGCAATGGCGCTGGATCCGGAATTCGCATTCGACGCGACGCGCGACGCGGCTGCGTCCTCGAGCTTGAAAGGCGAGTTGATCTGCGCAAGATACAGCTTCGCTCGTCGGCAGTAATCGATCGAACGGGCTGTCATGCGCTCCTCTCCAAGGCCGGCCCGGTATTTCATCAATGCGCGGCAGACATCGCCATTCGAGAGACGCCAGGCTTTCGCGAGATAACTGACTCCATAGTAGATATTCGTTCGAGGGATCGAGAGATCGCTCAGGACGCCCTTGAACCCCATCATGGCGGCGGTGCTGGGGAGCACTTGCATCAACCCGATTTCCCCTACTGCGCCCCTCGCTTCAGGGTCATAAGCGCTTTCGATATAAGCGACAGCCTGGGCGAGATCTTCTGGAACGCTCCTTATCTTTGCCTCAGCGCGGACCATGTCGATCAGCAGGACCCGAGATGTCGCATCCGGAGTAACCGAGGGGAGAGGACCATAGGCAACGCGCGCGGCTTGCACGGGCAATTGCTGTCCCACTGTCGTCGCCGCGTCGATCTCGGGAACCGCCTCATGCGCCGACATGGCGGCCTCTGTGACAGCCGGCATTTGTGGTTGATGGCAAATATCCGAAGCGAGTGCGCCCGATAGCAGGCAAATCCCGAAGGACGTGCGCGCCGGACGGAACAACGCCGACAATCGCTGGCTCTCATCACGCTGCATTGGATGCTCGCATGTCAGCACAAGTCTTGTTTATTGGGTCACGGCGCCCTCGGGCGGCTCCGCCCATAGCGCCCCGCGCCGAGCGTTGGTCGGCGTTTCAACGACAGCGCCCGGGCCACCGCTGGTGTCGTGAAACGAGATCCGCTTGATTGGTTTGGCGCCATTCAACTAGCGCCTTTGTGGCTCCGTATTCCTGGTCGGGCTTTCAGCCCGCCGGGGACACCCCCCCCAAGGCGAGCTGTTCAAACGGAAATGGTATGAGACGCAAAAGGCCTAAACCCTTTCCTTTGGCGCCCTGTCTGTTTGCTGAGGCTGGATTTCCGCTTCGCCCTTGGCGCCGTGCGCCGCCAAGACCTCGGCGACACAGCTTGCCAGCTCCTCGGCGTAAGGCGCCGTGATCCTCACATGCGTCGGCAGTGTGAGAATGGAGCGCACGAAGGCGTAGATATTGCTGGAGCGCCCGGGAATGGGCGCGTTGGCGGCAAGTTCGTGCACGTTAGGATACAGCACGAGGCCGATATCATATCCACGCCGCAGCACTTCCCGATAAACGCGCTCCCGGTTCTCTTTTCCGACGACGATCGGATAGCTGAACCAGGACGACGACGCCCGCGCTTCCTCATCCGTTTCCGCAGCCGCCGAAATGTCCCGGAATTTCTTGTCGTAGATCGCGGCGATCATCCGCCGATGCGCGATGATGCGTTCGACATCGCTGGATTTACGATTCCATTCCGCAAAGGCGCTCAAGTACGGGCGCGTCGTGATCGTCTCATCCAGGGTTGGCGTTTCGATCAGAACCCGTGGAATGAGATCGGCGATCTTCCCCTGCTGCACGCTCAGTCTTCGCGCCCGAAAGGCGAAGGGAAACGCCTGCGGACTAGTAAGAAGAGCATAGCGCAGCATCGTCTTCGCCATTCCGAGATATTGTCGCGGGCGCAGGCGCGGCCAGGCCGCCACTTCCCTGGAGAGCGCGTCGAAAAGCTCGGCGTCTCTCGTGGCGATATAGCCGCCCCAGATGAAGTTTTGAATCTTGAAACCCGAAAGGCTGAAGACGCTGGCATCTCCGAAGACGCCTACCGGCTGGCCGTCGAGCGTCGCCCCGAGAGCGACGGCGCAATCCTCGAAGACTTTCACGCCCTGGCGATGGCACAAGGCGACGATTTCCTGCGTCTGGTTCTGGGTGACGCAATAATGTGTGAGCAGAACACAAGCGACGCCGTCGTCGATGAGAGAACGCAAATGGCCGACGTCCACATTTGTGGAATTGGGAAGGCAATCGACGAACACCGGCTCGCCGCCTGCGAACCTCACCATGTTGACGACATCCGCAATCGTCATAGGCGACATCACCACTCGGCGCCGCGCGCCCGTCAGAGCGCTTTTGACGAGAAGGTAAAGCCCCGCCCGCGCGCGACCGAGTGGGATGATATGGGCGCCGCCCAGCCTCTCCGAGCTTTGCGCGATAAAGGTTGTTTCTGATTGCGCGTTCCCGAAAAGCCAGGATGTTAGATACCGCATCGGGTAAACGATCTGCCTCGGCTGGACCATTCGGAAAACTCCCCATTTACTTCAGGCGCGCTGACAGGACCGAACGTGGTCAAGACGCACGAAGCGCGTCATTCGCTGTCGCTGGTTTCGTAGCAATGCCGGCGCTCGAGCCGCGCTCCAGAATGGTCCCGATATGGTCGGCAAGCCGAAGCGCCAGGGCCACAATGGTCGTTGTCGGAAAATCGCCGCCCGCAGTCGGGAAGACCGAGCTGCCGGCGACATACATGTTCGTGGTTTCGTGAATGCGGCAGTTCGCATCGACGACGCCGAGCTTGGGCGACTCATGCATGCGCGTCGTTCCCATGTGGTGCCAGCACCCCTCTTGCGAAAAGCTGTCCGGCCAGCCGTTTTCGACGATCGACGGGTCGAGCGTTACGTCGGCGATTCCAGCACGGCCCAGTTCCGCCGCGATGAGGGAGACCGTGCGGTCAATGGTCCTCTTGGTTTGGTCGCCGAGGCGCCAATCGACTTTCACCCTGTTCAAGCCGAGCTGGTCCCTCGCCATGGAGAGCGTGACGCGGCTATCGGGATTGGGGGCCGGTTCGCAGATGACCTGAAGCCGTGTGTGGTCGATGAGCGACCTCATCTGCAGCGAACCCATCTGCAGATAACGCGCGGCGATGAAGCCCAGCGTATTGAGCGGCTGCGCCGCCAGAGTCAGAAACTCACGCAGCAGCGGGCGCTGCACCTCTTGAACGCCTTCGAGCCGACGCTTGAGGCGGACAAGCGCGTCTTTGACGCCTGTATGTTCGCCGGGGAATATCGGCACGAAAGTGATGTTCGTGTTCAAAAGCCTCTCCCGCTCCCGCGCGCGCGGACTCAAGGAGAGATGCCCGGCGATGCAGGTCCCATGGGCGGCGACCGCATCATTGCGGTAGTGGAACTTGGCGTCATAGAGCATGTTGTCGGACCATCCGTCGCGAAAGCGAACGGTTCCCGTCGTCAGACAGGGGTGATCCATGAAAAAGCGCCCGACCAGATCATGATGATTGCCGAGCCCCTGCGGCCGATCCTTATTGGCCAAGAGAAGCAGGCGGGCGTTCTCTATGCCCCCGGTCGCCAGGATGAAGATCTTCGCCGAGACAGTCGCCGAGCGCCCGTTCAACATTTTCAATCGCGCAGAGCGAACCGACTCTCCGCCTTCCGTCGAGATGTCCGTGACATTCGCATTGAGGAAGACTTTGACGTGTCGAGCTTGCGTCAATTGCGACCGGTAGAGCTGCCCAAATCGAACCGGCGGGCTAAACTGAGAAATGACGTCGACAACATCGTCGCCGACATAGGCGTGCCGCCGAACATTGCGGCGTCCGATCGCATCCACCCAGAAAGCCGCGTCGAAATTGGTCGGCCCAAGCTGCAGAATAGAATGGGTTCGCTCATAATAAGGCTCGAGCTCTGATTTCTCGAAGGGCCAGCCGCTATACGGAACCCAATGACGCGCGACAAAGTCGTCTTCCTCGAAGGGTCGGCACCAGCCGCCCCAGCAATTGCTGCTTCCGCCGAGGTAGCGGCTACGACAGCCGTCAGCGAAACGATAGGGAAGCCCAACGCTCTCGCCACGATAGAGATCACGGTTGGCCTCCGCGCTCAGGAATCCGCCGCTCTCGATAAGACAAGCCTCTATGCCGCGCTTTTCGAACTCGAGCGCGAGGGTGATCCCCGCGACGCCTCCGCCTATGATGCAGATTTCGGATTCTATCTTGTATTCATCGTCCAAACCTAACGCGTCGATGAACATGATCCGTTTTTCCTTGAATAATTTCGGATCAAGCAGACCACGGCAGCAATATTATATCAATAACGAGGAGTGTTGAATTCTGGATATGCTTGGTAGCAAAAGGGCCTAAGCCGAATGGGCTAGCTATGAATTTCTAAAGACTAGCGTAATCAATTGGGCTTTATGTGCTGACGCGCGATTGCATACGAACGGTCGCCCCAGCGGCAAGACGCCTTATCGGAGCCCGGGCGCCGCCGGGTGACGAATACTTAGGCGTCACCGGGGCAGGCCGCTTTTTGCTTCTTCTGAAATTAGTTCTTTGGATAGCCGCATTGGCGGCGATCAGAGATAGGGAATCTCCAGCGTGACGGGCTGGTCGCGAGATAGGCGGCGCGTATTCAAAAGAAGCGCCACAATACAAACCGTCATTGCGAGCGAAGCGAAGCAATCCAGAGCAGCGATGCGGCCCTGGATTGCTTCGTCGCTTACGCTCCTCCCAATGACGGCATCCCTTTGGAGTCCGGTCGCCGGCGTCACGACGGCCAGCCGCTATTAGCGCTAACATCGCAAGGCGGGCATGGCTCGTAAAGGAAAGCGCGCCACCGTCCGGGCGCTCGGCAAGAGCGCGCCTCGGCATCAAAGCGCGACAAAACGCCGGAGTCAGCCGTCTGCTGGCTCCGGCGAAATTCAGGAGACAGGAAGAAGCGGCTGCTGTCAGCCGATCAGCCCCGTGATGTTGTGGAGCACGATAATGAATCCCGCTGCGATTGCGGCGACGACAACGAGGGCCCTGAATAGCTCTTTGCTGTTGTGGGCTGTCTGCATGATTTGTTTCCTCCAGCAGTTCCCTTATCGGGCTTTGCAAGGAAAGGTTAGGACTGGCGCTAAATTATCTCAATGAATATTACATGCGACAAATATACGCATCTGATTTATTTTAATAGTTCTATATTATAATACTTCTAATCTCATCTTTTTCTACAGTCTCTTCCATGCAACACCATTCCAGCTTTCCGTGTGTTGTCGCGCGCGGCCGCCCTGGCGCGAACCAGAGAGTTGTTCATACGGAATTCGCCTGATTGGTTCGTTGTCATTCCCGAGTTCGCGAAGCGACCTATCGGGAATTCAGAGCAAAATCACTGGTTATTTTGGCTTCTGGATTCCGGTCGGTATTTCAGCCCGACGGGAATGACGCGCCCAATGCGAGTTGCACAAACGAAAACGTTATCAGATATCGAAAAAGAGCGCTTCGGCGTTGTTTTTCGCCCGGTCGCCCATTTCTTGAAGAGAACAATTGTCGAGCACGTTCGACAACGCTTCCTGGGCCCGCTGCATGATCCTGCGCACGGCGCAGGTGTTTTCGTCGAAGCAATCTTCACAGCGCCGATAGCGCGTCTTGCTTGCGCAAGGAACGGGCGCCAAAGGCCCGTCGATCGCGCGCACGAGCTCGCCGACGGTAATCTCGCTTGCCGGGCGCGATAAAGCGTAGCCGCCGCCCTTCCCCATCTTCGAATGGACGAATCCCGCGTTTCGCAGCTCGCAAAGGATAGCGTCGAGGAATTTTTTCGGAATTTTTTGCTTTTCGGAAATCTCCAGCACCGGGACCGGGCGGCCGGGCTCCGACTGCGCCAGATGCACCATGGCCTTGAGGCCATATTTTCCTTTTTTCGTCAGCACGCGGCGATAGTCCTGAAAACAGCTTTCCGCTGTTAGCGCCGCGCGGCCATTTAGTCAACTATTTCGATAGATTATAGCGGCTACCGTCGGCGGCGCTCTCCCAAAAAGCGGGGTTTCGCAGCGAGCCCACAGCAAAAAGACTCGGCAAAGGGAGGCCGCCCGCCCGGCGAATGTGGGCGGCGCTCATAGCGCCGTTGAAGCTGCCGCCGATAATGGCGATCGTCGCGTCCGCGGTCCTTCTCCGAGAGCGCGACCGCCAGGGCTCAAAAGCCGCCGCGCCCCGCCTGCAGCTTCAACAGCGCCGCTACAAGCGCATCGACGTCCGCGCAGGTATTGTAGAAGGCGAGCGAAGGCCGCACCGTCGCCTCCAAGCCGAAACGGCGCAGGATGGGCTGGGCGCAATGGTGGCCCGCGCGCACCGCGATGCCTTCCCGGTCGAGCGCCATACCGACCTCCTGCGTGTTGTGGCCGTCGAGCACGAAGGACAGCACGGAGGCCTTTTCAGCCGCTGTGCCAATGAAGGTCAGTCCCGGCACCAGGCGCATTTTCTCGGTCGCATAGACGAGAAGATCATGCTCGTAACGGGCGATGACCTCCATGCCGATGCTCTCGACATAATCGAGCGCGGCGCCGAGACCCACTGCGTCGGCGATATTGCCCGTGCCCGCTTCGAAGCGCTCCGGCGCGCCCTGATAGATCGTCTTCTCGAAAGTGACGTCGGCGATCATATTGCCGCCGCCCTGCCAGGGCGGCATGTTTTCGAGCACCGAGTCCTTGCCGTAGACGACGCCGATGCCGGTCGGCCCGAAAACTTTGTGGCCCGAGAAGATGAAGAAGTCGCAGTCGATCGACTGCACGTCGACCGGCATATGCGAGACGGATTGCGCGCCGTCGATCAGCACGCAGGCCCCGTGGCGATGCGCCATGGCGGTGATCTCGCGCACCGGCGTCACCGTGCCGAGCGCATTGGAGACCTGCGTCACGGCGACGATGCGCGTCTTCGGATTGAGCAGCTTCTCATATTCTTCCAGAATGATCTGGCCACGATCGTCGACCGGCGCGACGCGCAGCCGCGCGCCTTTCTCGGCGCAGAGCATCTGCCAGGGAACGATATTGGCGTGATGCTCCAGCCAGGAGACGACGATCTCGTCGCCCTCGCGCACATTGCGGCGGCCCCATGCCTGGGCGACGAGATTGATGCCCTCCGTCGCCCCGCGCACGAAGATAATGTCCTTGACGTTGGGCGCATTCAGGAAGCGGCGGACTTTCTCGCGCGCGGCCTCATAGGCGTCGGTCGAGCGCGCCGCCAGCGCATGGGCGGCGCGGTGGATGTTGGAGTTTTCATATTCGTAGAAGTGCGCCAGGCGGTCGATGACCGATTGCGGCTTCTGCGTGGTCGCCGCATTGTCGAGCCAGATAAGCGGCTTGCCATGAACCTGCTGCTGCAGGATCGGGAAGTCGCGCTTCACCCGATAGGGATCGAAGACCTGCCGCGTCTCCGAAGAACTGGGCGAGAGCTGCGGCGCGAAGCCCTGCGGCTCAGCGGTGGGCTGCGCCGGTGCGGCGGCGGGATGGCCGCCGGTATGGCTCACGAAGTAAAGCGCGTCGCTTGCGGCGGGGCCGGATTGGCCGGGCGTCGGGAAGCTCTCGAAGCCACTCGAAAATTGCTCGCCGCCGACGGGCGGCGTGACCAACGAAGCGGAATCCGAGAGACGATGCGGATCTGCTTCCGACGGCCCCGAGATGGCGACGCGCTCCGGTGCGGCGGGAGCCCTGGCCTCGGCCTCCGCCGGCGCGCTCGGCGCGGAAACCGGAATGTTCGGCTGTCCGAGCTCGGGCTGCGGCGCGACCGCCGGCGTATGCGGCGGGAGATAGGACGGCGCGGGCGCGGCCGGCGCGCTCGCTGGGACCGCGCGCTCATGCAGGAAATAGAGATTATCGACCCCAGGGCTCGCGCCCATCCCGGCGGGGCCGATAGCTTCCGGCGCGTCGGCATGGCTTTGCGGCACGAGCGACATGTCGGCGGCGAGAAGCCGCGGAATGAGGCTGTAATCGACGTCCGAGGGAATAGCGGAGGGCGTGGAGCTTCCCAGCGATGCGCCGGGTTGCGGAATCTGGTCGAGGCCGAGCGGTCGCGTCGGCGACTGCAGTCCGGTCGGCGCGGCAGGCGCGGGGAAATTCGGCGTGGGGATGACGGAGAGGATTGTCGTTGGCGGCACGTCGGGCGGTCCCATTTGGGCGCGGGCGGGGGCGAGCGGCGCGATCGTCGTCACGACGGAAGGCGCCGGCGCGTCGGGCAGGCTCGGCGTCAGCGCGGGCGGACCGAAGGGCAGCGCGGAATTGGCCAGCGGAACCGGCGGCTGCTGGAAAAAAGCGTTGGCCAACCGCGCGATCATATTCGGGTCGATCGTCGGCGCGGCGTGATGGCCCGCGTCCTGAGCGGGGAGATTGTCGAGCGGCAAATCGGCGGAAGCGGGAATGGCGGGCTTCGCAGGCGACATGAAGGCGGCTTCCTCGGCGTGAAAGAGAGCCGGCGACGCTGGGCCGCCGGCGTTGTTGCGATCAGACGCGCTTGTCGTCGTATTCGTGGAACTTGCTCACATCGACGTCTTCGAGCACGCCGAGGGCGTCATGCGTCAGCACTGCGGCCGAGCAATAGAGCGAGATCAGATAGGAGGCGATCGCCTTGCGGTTGATGCCCATGAAGCGAACCGACAGGCTCGGCGCCACCTCGCCCGGAACGCCGGGCTGGAACAGGCCGATGACGCCTTGTTTCTTCTCGCCGGTGCGCAGCAGAAGAATATTCGTCTTGCCGTTCTCGTCGATGTAGAGCTTGTCGCTCGGCACCAACGGCAGGCCGCGCCAGGTGATGAAGGGCGAGCCGAACAGCGTGACGGTTGGCGGCGGCACGCCGCGGCGGGTGCACTCGCGCCCAAAAGCCGCGATGGCGCGCGGATGCGCCAGGAAGAACGCCGGCTCCTTCCACACCTTGGAGATCAGCTCGTCGAGATCGTCCGGTGTCGGCGCCCCCTTGCGGGTTTTGATCTTCATCGACGGATGCGCATTGGCGAGGAAGCCATATTCCGCATTGTTGATGAGCTCGGCCTCCTGCCTCTCCTTCACCTTCTCGGTGAGGAGACGGACCTGCTCCTGAATCTGATCATAGGGATGGTTGTAGAGATCCGACACGCGGGTCTGAACGTCGAGGATCGTCGTCACCGCATTCATCGAGTATTCGCGCGGCGCGTCTTCGTAATCGACGAAGGTCTCGGGCAGATCCGCGTCGCGATCGCGCGCCGGGCTGCACTGCACGACGGCGTCGCTCAACGCCGACGATTCCTTGACGCGGTTCAGGCGGTAGATGCCGGCTTCGACCGGCACCCAAGGCAGGAAGGACACGAGCCAGCGCGGCGTGATGCCCGACCATTGCGGGCGGGTTTTCGTTGCGTTCGCGAGCTGGCGCGCCGCCGCCTCGCTCAACGTTCGGCGGACTTCGGGTTCTGCGGTCATGCAATCGTCCTAGAAGGGTCGACGGGAACAGACGGGCACCGCGCGGGAGGGCGCACCGTCTTTTCAAATACAAGAGATCGCTAACATGTTGCTTGCGACAGCGCGAACTCTACACGTTATCTCCCTGGATTCAACCGTATTTCAAAGAATAAAAACATTCGTAATTTCTACTATATTTGAAAATATATACAAATACGACCAGCCTTCCGCGTTGCTGGAGGGGGCGGTGTTGATGACAGGGCGCATTTTGCGCCTGTTGCCTTCCCTGTCGATATAGTCTATTATTTTTATCGATTAATTGCGCGCTGCCCGAAGGCCTGTTGATGACGCAAGAATTCGAGACAATCGTGCTGGAATCCGAGACCTTCGACGTCGCGGAAATCGTCAAGGCCCTCGCCGCGTTGCGACGAACGTCACAGACAAACCGCTACGGGACCGGACGGCTTCCCGAATTGCCCTCGCGCGCGGCGATACTCGACACCGTCGAGGACCTGACCGCCGTTCTCTATCCGCGCCACTTCGGCCCTTATGAGCTGACGCCGGAAACAACCGACGTTTTCCTGGCCAGGACTCTCAACCGCGCGCTACGGACGCTGCGGGAGCAAATCCGCCGCGAGCTGAAGCTCTTCGCCCCCGAAGCGGCGGAAGATGCGCTCGCGAGCCGCGCAAGGTTGATCGCGGAAGAATTCGCGCAGGCGCTGCCGGACGTGCGCGCGCTTCTCGATACGGATATCCGCGCGGCCTTCGCGGGCGACCCTGCGGCCAAGAGTCTCGACGAGATCGTCTTCTGCTATCCGGGCGTCTCCGCCGTCATCCGCCATCGTCTCGCGCATCGGCTTTATTTGCTCGGAGCGACGATGATCGCCCGCATCGTCGCCGAGATCGCGCATTCGCAGACCGGCATCGATATTCACCCTGGCGCCACGATCGGCGAAAGCTTCTTCATCGATCACGGGACCGGCGTCGTCATCGGCGAGACCGCGATCATCGGCAAGCGCGTGCGCCTCTATCAGGCCGTCACACTCGGGGCCAAGCGTTTCGACGTCGACGAGAATGGCGCGCTCGAGAAGGGCAAGCCGCGTCATCCGGTCGTCGAGGACGACGTGGTGATCTATGCAGGCGCCACTGTGCTCGGCCGCATCACCATTGGCCGCGGCTCCGCCATCGGCGGCAATGTCTGGCTCACCCAGAGCGTGCCGCCCGGCAGCAATATCTCCCAGGCGAAGGCGCGCGTCGACGTCTTCGACCATGGGGCAGGCATATGATTTTCGACCGGCGGACCCCAGGCGCTTCGAGAGACAGGGAGAGGAAAAGCAGATGACGATTCACAGCGTGAATTTCACCCCGGCGGCGCGTCCAGGACGCGGCCGGATCTACAGCTCGATCACCCAAACCATCGGCGACACGCCGATCGTGCGGCTCGATCGCATCGCGCGCGACAAGGGCGTGAAGGCGAATATTCTCGGCAAGCTCGAATTCTTCAACCCGATCTCCAGCGTGAAGGATCGCATCGGCGTCGCAATGATCGAGACGCTCGAGAAAGAAGGGCGCATCGCGCCAGGCAAGACGGTTTTGATCGAGCCGACATCCGGCAACACCGGAATCGCCCTCGCCTTCGTCGCCGCCGCGCGCGGCTACCGGCTCATTTTGGTAATGCCGGAATCGATGTCGCTCGAACGGCGCAAGATGCTTGCTCTGCTCGGCGCGGAGCTCGTGCTCACCGCCGCCTCGCAAGGAATGAAAGGCGCGCTCGCCAAGGCCAATGAGCTTCTTGCGCAATATCCCGACGCAATCATTCCGCAGCAGTTCGAGAACCCCGCCAATCCCGAAATCCATCGCGCGACGACCGCGGAAGAAATCTGGAACGATACGAACGGCGAGGTCGATTACTTCATTTCAGGCGTCGGCACGGGCGGCACCATCACCGGCGTCGGACAGGTGCTGAAACGGCGCAACCAAAATCTGCGCGTGGTCGCCGTGGAGCCGGAAGATTCAGCCGTGCTCTCCGGTCGTCCGCCGGGACCGCATAAGATCCAGGGCATTGGCGCGGGCTTCGTGCCGCCGATCCTCGACCGCGGCGTGATCGATGAAATCGTCACCATCGGCAATCAAACGGCGCTCGACACGGCGCGTCTCGTCGCACGGACGGAAGGCGTTCCGGTCGGCATTTCCTCTGGCGCCGCGCTCGCGGCGGCTTTGGAGATTGGCGCCCGCCCGGAGGCCGAAGGGAAGAATATTGTCGTGATCGTTCCGTCCTTCGCGGAACGCTACCTCTCCACGGCGCTTTTCGAAGGGTTGTGACTAAGCCTTCCGCCTGTCATCCCCGGCGGGCTGAAAGCCCGACCAGGGATCCAGAGCCTCAACGGCCGGTTTTGCGCTGGATTCCCGATCGCTCGCTTCGCGAGCGTCGGGAATGACACGACGCGAACGCCCGTCGCCTCAGCAATAGGATTTTTCCTCGACCAGCGACGAGCCGCAGAGTTGGTTCAGTCGATATTTCAGCGCGGAGCGCCTGTCGTTCTGAAGATAAACGCTGCGCGCAAGCTCGATAAAGCGCGATCCAAAATCGCCCCTGCGCTCGCATTCGCGGATTTCGTCTTCGATCGCCCAAAGAGCCGCGTTCACCTCCGCCAGCTCGCGCCGCACCGAGGCGAGATCGGACGTCGCCAGGCGAAGCCGGCATTCCGTTTCGCGCAAAAGCTTCAGCTCCTGGCGAACATTTGACAGCTTCTTCACATCAGCGATGTGATGCTCCTTGAGCTCCAATATCGAGATGCGATCGAAAAGCTCTCCGATCGAAGCCGGAAGCATCAAGGGCTCATTGTTCCCAGAGATCGACTGCCTGTTTGTCATAGCTTCGCTCGCAACGCCTCCGTCATATCGGCGAACACGCTGTCCCAGTCGCTGGGCGCCCGCTGACGAAAAAGCCGCGCGGTCGGATACCAGGGGCTATCGTCGCGCTGCAGCAGCCAACGCCACTCGGGCACATATTTGAGGGCGATCCACGTCGGACGACCGAGCGCGCCAGCAAGATGGGCGAGCGAAGTGTCAATCGTTACGACGAGATCCATCGCTTCCATCGCCGCGGCCGTGTCGAGAAAGGCATCCGGCCCGGCGTCGAAATCCGGCCCCAGCTCCTCGACGCGGAACAACGCCTTCGCCCCGGCGATCTCCTGCACGCCCTCGTTCTTCTGCAAGCTGATCAGCCGAACGCCTGGAAGCTCGGCGAGCGGCGCAAAGGCGCCGAGCGGCGCGCTGCGCGTATCGTCCGAGTGGGCGGTCGAGCTGCCGCGCCAGGAGACGCCGATCTTGAACCCCTGGGTCCCGATCCGCTCCCGCCAGAAGTCGCGCCGCCCGGAATCGGCCGCCAAATAATGCCCGGGCGCAGGGATGGCGCCAACGCTCGTCCCCAAGACGAGCGGCAGACTGCAAAGCGGCGTGAACAGGTCGAACGCGTCGGGCCGCACGTCCGTAACCAGCTCGATCGGCGGGTCGAGCGTCTCGATCAGGGCGCGCATGCTTGCGCGACAACCGAAGGCGACTCGGCTCGGTTTCCCGCGCCCAGCAAAAGGCTCCCGTGTCAGCAAGGGAAAATAGCGGCAATATTGGATAACGTCGCCCAAACCGGCTTCGTCCAGCACCAGCAGGCGCTTGCCGGTCAAATCTTCGCCCCGCCATTCAGGCCAGGGCCATTTTGCATCCAGTCGAAGATTCTCGTTATGCGCGCGCCGATATTCGAAGAACGGGAGGCCTTCCGGATAGCGGCCAAGGAGCAACAAAAGCGCGCCCTTGTTGCTTTTCGCGTCGTCATGTTCGGAATCAAGGGCCAACGCCGCATCGAAGTTGCGCATGGCGGCGTCGAAATCGCCGAGCTCTTTTTGGGTGATGGCCTGGCCGCATAGCGCTTCCGCGTCATGGGGGGAAGGGCCGAGCGCATGGACAAAGGCATCCAGCGCCGTCTCATACAGGCCGAGCTTCAAAGCGACATTGCCATAGGCGCGCCATGCCAGCGGCTCCTTGTTATCGCAAGCAAGGGCCTGTTTGGCGCTTTCGAATGCTTCGTCGCGCCGATTGAGCGAGAGAAGCGCCGTGGTCCGGTTAATAAGCAGCTCGACATTACGCGACGCGTGTCGCAGCGCAATGTCATAAACTTTGAGCGCCTCGCCGAAATTCTTCCCCGCGAGCAGCGCATCGGCCTTGAGCCGCAAAACGCGCTGGTTGCGAGGATCCTTCTCGAGCAGGCGATCGCAATAGGTGACCGCCTCGAAAAAGCGCCCGCGCTTGCTCTCCGCGAAAGCCGCAGATTCGGCGGCCGCGGCATAACTGGGATTAATATCCAAAGCGCGGGCGAAAGCGAGAAGCGCGTCGTCGACGGCGTCGAGTCCTAAGAGCGAGACGCCGAAATTGTGCCAGAGATCTTCATCTCGCGGCGCGAGCGCAAGAGCGGCGTCGTAATCGAACAGGGCCTCTTGATCGCGACCCAATTCATGTAATGCAAGCGCGCGCCCTCTCAGCGCGTCGATACAGTCTTTGTTGAATTTGAGCGCCTCCGTATAGGCGGCGTAAGCGGGCGCAGGGCGCCGCGCTAAAAGATCGGTCGCGCCTTTCGCGACGAAATACTCCGCGCCTGCTGGAAGAGCGAGGGAGCGGGGAGCATGTCGAACTGTTTGACGTCGAGACCGAGCCATAAGCAAAGGTGAGCCTGGGAAAGGAAGTCGCCAGCAGAAAGCCTATGAAGACAAGCTTTCCGCAAGCTGACTGCCTCGACCGGTTCAATTTGCGCCAGGTATGCGTACGGTCAGTGCGGCGCCTGCGTAGCCTGCCCCGCAAAGGCGCCGTCGACCCACACGCCTTCCTTCAAAATCTTGCCCGACTTGTCGGTGAGCACGCCGCGCCCACTCGGCTTGTCGTTCTTGAATTCGCCCGACCATTTGTTCCCGTTCCGGCTCGTATAGACGCCTGCGCCCTCGCGGCGGTCATTCACGAAGCCGCCGGTATATTGCTGCCCGTCCGGATAAACGATCGCGCCTGCGCCATGCCTTTTGTCGTCCTTGAAGGCGCCGACATATTTCGACCAATCGTCATAAGTGTAAGCGCCTTCGCAATCGGTCCACACGACCTTTCGGCTCACCGGGCAAGGCGGGAGCTTGCCGGACGCCATGGCCGATTGCGGCGCCGATATCGACAGCGGGAGCAGCGTCAAAAGCAGAAAACGCGACAAGTGACTCCTCCTTGGTTCTCAATGCGCAAGCGGCGATGGGCGAAGCTGGAAATTTACGACAAGCGGAGCCGAATAGGTTTCCGGCGTTTTACCAGGCACGCCCGGCGCGGGCGCGTCGATCGCCTCGATATGGAAGGGCGTGCGATTGCCGGAAGTCGTCCAAAGGCCGCGCCCTTTCCAGCCGGCTGACGGATCATCGATGCGCCCGTCGACGCCCTTTGCATAGAACCCCATCGGATAAGGCACGCGCAACTCCACGATCTGTCCGTTCACCAGCGCATGCAGCGAGTCGGATTGATTGCCGGTGGCGAAGGGCGTGTTGGCGCCGAGCCCAAGAATATCATGCTGATCCACCCAGGCGTAATAGGGCGTCTCCGCCGCGCCCGGCGCGCCGGCGAAACCCGGGCCCGGCAGCGGATAGAAGCTCCATCCCTCGGGGCATTTCTCGCCCTTTTCGGCGCCGGGCCCATTGAGCGGCCCCTTGCATTTGCGGCGGTCGAAGCTCGCCAGATGCCCGCTGCCGAGCGCCGCCCAGAAGACGCCGTTGCGATCCACGTCAGCGCCGCGAACGCCATAGCCCGGCTCCGGCACTTTGTAGATTTCGGTGAGCGCCGTCTCCGGCGGATTGGCGCCGAGCGCGATGCGCACCGCATAGCCGGGGAAAGTCAGATTGGAACCCCACACGGAACCGTCGAGCGGGCTCGAGGCGACGCTATAGAGCCCATAGGGCACGCGCGTGTCTTTCGTCGCATCGATCGGCTTGCCCGGCTGGTTGTAATTCTCCGAGCGCTTGCCGTCGCCATTGGTGTCGACGACGAGCGCCGTCCAGCCCTGCGATTGCGCGCTGTCGCCGGTCTCCCAGAATTTCCGGGTGTTGACCCAGCCGAGGACGGCAAGCTCCCCCTGCCCCACATTGTTGAGGAAGAGCGTGTCGTTCTTGTCCTCGGCAAAATTCAGATGATGCGAGCCGAAGCAGGTGTCGATGAAGGCCCATTTCTTCGTCTTCGGATCATAGACCGAAACCTGGCGCGCATTGCCGACGAAGCCTTCGGGTTTTGCTGGCAAGGGATATAGCTGCGCGGAACGCAGTGGGGAATTCTTCGTGCAATAATCTGGCGTGTTTTTTGGCGCGCGGATTTGCGCGGCGAAATAGATGCGGCCTTGCGAGTCCATCGTCGGCGTATGGGCGTTGAACTTGCTGTTCCACAATGCCTCGCCTCCGAAATAAGGCGAGGGCGCGATCACCGGATTGGCGAGGAGCGAGCTTGGCGCGTCGGCGTCGCGCAATTGCGCGGGAAGAAGCGTTTTCGTGTTCTTGATCGGATCGAGAACGGGAATGTCGTCGCTGCCAAGCTCTGTCGCGCCATAGATCAGGCCATAGGGATTGACGGTCGGCTTGCGCTTGTCGGTCAGAGCGAGGTCATGGAGATAATGCCTGGCGTCGGCATAATCGCGCACGGTGACGACGATGTTGCGCTCGACGCCGGAGGGGCGCGGCGGCGTCTCGTGCGGCAGCTCGCCGGCGGCGATGCGGTCGGTCCAATCGGCGAAAAGCGCCAGCTGCCCGCCATCCGCGGAATCGAGACGGGCAATGCCATTAATCATCGCCGTGCCGCCCTGCCCCGATTGCAGGCGCCGGCGCCAGGCCTCAACCGATGAATCGAAGTGTCCCAGCGAAGCGGGAATGGCGCGGGTCGCCAGATTGCCGAGCTGGTGGCAAGGGCCACAGCCGTTGGTCTTCACAAGATCGAGCCACTGCTCCTGCGATTTGAAATTCTCTGGCACGCCATTGCCGCTCGCGCCCGTGCCGGGAAATTTCTCGCGGCCCGGAATCTTGAGCAGAGAAAGCCAATAGATTGGCGGATAATATTGCGCAGCGGCCGAGAGGCTCGGCGCAACGACCGCCTGCAAATCGATCTTCTGCCCGGGCTCCGCCGCGGCCTTGGGCGAGTCGACGAGTCCATAGCCGCGCACCCAGAGCCGATAATGCCCCTTGGGCAGATCCGGGATCACATAGCGCCCCTCCTCGTCCGTCACGGCGATCTTGGCGAAGCGCGTCCCAAGTTCTGTCGTCTCCGCGATCACCCACACTCCCGCCTCGGGGCCCACGTGGCTCGTCACGAGCCCGCCGATGTCGTCCGCATCGAGCGCAAACGGGGTTTCGGCGGCCGCTCCCGTCGTGGCCGTCAGCAGGAGAGTCACAGCAATGACGATAGGCGATTTCATAAGCGCTTCCTTCGAGGCGACGCCTTCGACGCGGCGGCGGGAGCCATGCCGCAAATTACCATGTAATTACCTATCCACAAGAAGGATATTCTGTTTTGCCGGCGCCAACCAATGCCCCTATATACCAGCACTTGCTTTTATATAACCAAACGCCCCTCGACGCGCCGGAGCGTATTGCATACTAAAACGGTATAGTTATAATCCGCCTCAGTTCCAGGCGATCGAGGGTAAACTCATGGCTCATTCGGCGGTTCGCGCGCTCGTTCAGAACCAACGTCGGAAACAGCGGTTCCTCGCCCTGACGGGCGCCGCTTTCTTTTTCTTCGCAATGCGCGCGGCGCTCCCCGCCCACGCCGAACCAAGCGTCTACCCCACCGGAACGACGATCTACGATCCGGCCAAGGCCTATAATTCCTACGTGCTCTTTCCGGGCGGCGACGACGTTTCCCGCTTGATCGACCTCACCGGGAGGGCCGTGCACGAATGGAAATATACAGGGCAGCCTGTCGCCTTTATCGATCCGGCGCTTGTCGGCGGCGAGCGCGGCCATGTCTTCGTCACGCTGGAAACGGAGGAAGGCAAAGGCACGGATCTCGTGCCGGGCCGCACCCTGACGCGAATCCGCAAGAGCGTCGGCGAGGTTGACTGGAACGGCGCCAAGCTTTGGGAATTCGGCGCCAGCGCGCCCGGCGGCCGCGCTCAGCAACATCACGACATTGCGCGGCTCCCCAATGGCAATACGCTCGTGCTCTCGAATATCGTCTATCCGCTGCCGGGCTTCGCGACGCCGCAAGTTCTCGACGACGTCGCCTATGAAGTGAATTCGGAAGGCGACATCGTCTGGACATGGGCCGCGTCCGACCATCTCGACGAAATCGGATTCACGACGGAGGAGCTGAGGCTCATCAGAAATTCGAAAAACGCCGATTATCTTCACGTCAACAATCTGAAGCCCATCGGCCCCAATCATTGGTTCGACGAAGGCGACCAGCGTTTCGCGCCGGACAATCTCATCTTCGATTCACGTTCAGCAAATTTCATCGCCATCATCGATCGAAAGACGCGCAAGATCGCTTGGACCTTGGGGCCGCATTATTCCCCGGTCTCGGAAGACGGGAGCACGACCTCACGCAAGGTTCCGCGCCCGGTAGATCAGATTTCCGGCCAGCACGACGCGCATATCATCCCCAAAGGCTTGCCCGGCGCGGGCAATCTGCTCGTCTTCGACAATCAGGGCGAGGCCGGCTATCCGCATGCCGCCGTCTCCATCACCGGCGGCTCGCGCGTGCTCGAGATCAATCCGGTGACAAAGGAAATTGTCTGGCAATATACGGGCGCAAGCTCGGGCCAGCAGGGTTGGGCGTTCCGAAGCACGCATATCAGCAATGCGCGCCGGCTGCCGAACGGCAACACCTTCATCGACGAAGGCCAGATCGGCCGCTTCTTCCAGGTGACGCCGGCCGGGGAAATCGTCTGGGAATATATCAATCCCTATCCGCGCCGCGCCAAAGATCCCGAGACCGGCCGCCCAACCATGAGTTACGCGGTCTATCGGGCGCAGCCGGTCCCTTACGAGTGGGCGCCGGAGGGCACGCCGCATAGTGAGGAAAGCGTTACGCCGCCGGAAAACGCCAGCTTTCATATTTCGGCCAAAGCAAAGTAGGCGCGGCGCATCGAGCGAGGCCAGCCATGTTTCACGTCTATTTGATCAAGATCGGCGCCGACCCCGTCGGCGTCGTCGCGGACGCACCCGAGGGCTACCGCTTCTACGCGATCGAAGACTCCTTTCGAGAACTCGAAACCCTTGTGTTCGACCGCGCCGAGGATGCGAGAAGCGCTGCGGTTATATTGTCGGATAATCGGTAAGCCCGCTCGAACAGGGAGCGCAATGGACATGAGTAAATTACTGAACGCGTCGATTGGCGTGGGTCTCGTCATAGGCCTTGCTGGCGCGCTCGAGATCGCACTTCCAAGCCGGGCGGGCGCGGAGAACGGCTTCATCCGCCTTCTGCCCGAGCAGGCGCCGTTCAAATCGCCTCTTGGCGCTGGGCCGTCCCAAGCGATCATCTATGGCGATCCTTCCAAGCCGGGCATTTATGTCGTTCGCAACCGCTTCCCGCCCGGCGCGCATTCCAACCCGCATTTCCATTCGCAGGATCGGCACGCCACGGTCATCAAGGGCGTCTGGTATACGGGCGTTGGCGAGAAGATCGACTTCAACGCCGCCGTGCCCCTGAAGGAAGGCTCCTACATGCTGCATCCGGCCAATGGCGTACATTGGGACGGCGCCGGCGAGGAGGAAGTCGTCGTGCAGATCATCGGCGTCGGACCGGTGACGACGACGCAAGTCGGCGCGACGGACGCGCAAAACAGCAACTGGCCAAAACCGAAGTGAGAAGAGGTTCGCTTTGATTGGCTCGCTGTCATTCCCGACGCTCGCTTTTAAGCGAGCGATCGGGAGTCCAGAGCAGAACCGGCGCTTGTGTGTGGCTCTGGATTCCCGGTCGGGCTTTCAGCCCGCCGGGAATGACAACCCCCAACGCAAGCTGTTCAAGCGATAACTTTTGAGTTAGCGCAAAATCTGCGACTCTCGATTGCCGCGGTTGCGCAGGGATGCGATGCTGGTGCGATCGAGAATGAGCGCGATGGAATCGCGCACGTCCAGCATGATGTCGCGGATCGCGCAGGCGTCTTCGTCGGGGCAGTCGGCGCAGCGCTGATAGGCCGTGCGGCTGGCGCAGGCGATCGGCGCGAGCGGCCCGTCGAGGATCCGGATGATCTGGCCGACGGTGATCTTCTCCGCCGGCCGGGCCAGGTGATAGCCGCCGCCCTTGCCCTTTCGGCTATTGAGGATGCCGGCGTTGCGCAGCTCGACCAGGATCGCGTCCAGGAATTTTCGGGGGATGTTATTGGCTGTCGCTATGTCGCCAGCCAAACATTTATCCTCCGCCTTGGCGAGATGGATGAGCGCCTTAAGCCCGTATTTCGCTTTATTCGAGAGCATTCTTCTTATCGAGGCCGGAAACGGCCTGCCTGCGCGCTTGCGAGGCCCTGATGCGGACCTGCCTAATGAACGCTAGCTATCATATAGGAACATCGGGGGAAAGTAGAAGAAACTAATTTGACGGCGCCTATGGGCCTTCCTGCGCCTGTCAGCCATCTAATGCACTTGAAGAAAAACGACGTCCCGGGCTCGGGGAGAAAGTGGGCGCTTCGAGGACGGCGAAGCGCCTGAAGGACCGAACCCGGGACGTTTCGCGCGCCTATTGCGCCGCCGAAGCGGCTTTGGCGCCCGATGCCCCGCCCTCGGAAACGAGGGCGACCTTCACATAGCCGGCGGCGTTGATCACGCCCATTGCCTCGGCGACCTTGCCATAGGCGACCGCCTTGTCGGCGCGCAGATGGATGCGCCGGTCCTTGTTGTTGTCGCTGTTCTCCTTGAGCACGGCGAGCAGGCCTTCGACGCCGGTCGCCTCTTTCTTGTCGACGAAATAGGAGCCATTGGCGTCGACGCTGATGACGATCGGCGGCTGCTGGTCGTTGAGCTGCTTGGCCGCCGTCTTGGGGAGATCGACAGGCACGCCAGAGGTCATCAGAGGCGCCGCCACCATGAAGACGATGAGCAGCACCAGCATGACGTCGACGAGCGGCGTGACATTGATGTCGGCGATGGGCGGCGTGTCGAATTCCGAATCGTGCTTACGCAACGCGAAGGCCATTGCGCTCTCCTCTCTTTGACAGCTGACGGGATAGTTCGACCTCGAAGACGCCTATGAAGGCAGTCAGACGCTTGCCATAGGCGCTGATGTCGCCGCTGATGCGGTTGTAGAAGATGACGGCGGGAATGGCGGCGACGAGGCCCAGCGCCGTCGCGAAGAGCGCTTCGGCGATGCCGGGCGCCACGACTGCGAGGCTGGTGTTGTTGGACGCTGCGATGCCCTGGAACGAGTTCATGATGCCCCAGACCGTGCCGAAGAGGCCGACGAAGGGCGCCACGGCGCCGATGGTGGCGAGGAACGGCAGCCGCGACTGGAGCTGATCGAGCGCGCTGGAGCTCGCAAGCTGGGCGACGCGGTGAACGCGGTCTTGCAGCGAGTCGCGCTGCGCCTCCGTGTAGACGAGATCGGCCGAGCGCGTCTGCTCATCGACCATCGCCCGATAGACCTGAACGAGCGGATCGCCCTCGGAGGCCTCGGCAAAGCTCTCGGCAACGGCCGCAACCGGCAGGCCGCCCTGAATGCTGGCGATCAGCTTATCGGCGCGCTTATGCAGAATGCGCAGGCGAATGAGCTTTTCCGCAATCACCGCCCAGCCCCAGGCGGAAGCGATAATGAGCAGGATGATGACGCTCTTCACGATGGCGTCGGCTTGCAGGAACAGCTCGATGGGCGTCAGCGTATGCGCCAGCGCCGCCGAGGCCGTGTTGGTGACGGGGTCTGCCATTTATCTGCCTTTCGTTTGCAAGGATCACGGGCTGAAGGTGAAGGAGCCGGAGAGCGACACCGGTTTTCCGGGCGCGGCCGCGGAGCCGCAGCGGCCGCCGAGCCGGTTGGCGACTGCATCGAAGGCGCCGTTGCCGGAGGGCGTGATCGAGAAGGAAGTCATCGATCCTGTGGCGCTGAACGTCGCGCGGTAGCCGATATGCGCGGTGCGCGGCGCCTGCGAATCGGGATAGGCGTTGGCGGCGGCGCGTTGCATGCAAGCATGGAACTGGTTCGCGATCGCCGAGGTCGTGGCGCCGGCCGGCGCCGCGGGCGCGCGTACCGCGGGCGCATCTGTCCTCGCCGCTGCCGGCGCGCGGGGCGTGGTCGGCTTGGCGTTCGTGGCGGGCTTCACTGGAGGCTTTTCGAGCTTGGGCTTCTGGACTGGCTTCTCGATCAGCTTGGGCGGCTCGACCGGCGCAATCGGGTCCATGACCGGCGGGGGCGGCGGCGGCTCATCAGGAAGCACGAGCTCTTCCGGAGGCGGCGGCGTGTCCTCCGGCGGGGGCGGCTCCTCGGCCGGCACAGGCGCCAGCTCGATCACTTGCTGCTCTTCGACAGGCGCCTCCGCCGTTTTGAAAGACAGGGTGACGATCACGCCGAGCAGAAGAGCGTAAAGGGCGGCCGCGCCCAACTGGGCGGGATAGTTCGGCCGTAGTCCGCCGGGCTGAAGCAACCCCTGCACCCCATGCGGATCAGCGAGGAAATCATCGCCGGGGTCGGCGGAATCGAAATTCGGCGCGGCGGCTGTCGCCATCATGTCGCCCTTTCTCATGAAAACCAGACAGGGAGATGACTAGCGTATATTTCCTATAGACGCAATAGAGTTATATTTGCGTTGCACAGTTTTTCGGATTCGGCTTGCCACGGCTGCAAAAACAACGGCCCAATGAAAAGGGCCCGGGACACGCCCCGAGCCCAATCATCCCATCAAATCCACGCGATCTATTTGACGATCGGCGGCGCCGCGAGCGGCCCCGCTGAGAAATGGTAATTTACGCCGGCGCGCACCACATGCCCGGCGCTCGAGACATTGGCGTTGTAGACGCCTCGGTTTGTGTTGTAGGCGACGCCAGTATCCGCGAGCCAAGCGTAGAGATATTCGCCTTTGACCGAAATTTGATCGTTCCAGGCATATTCGAAGCCAGCGCCGGCGGTCCAACCGGGACGCAGCGTCGGCCCCGAGCTCAGCTGCCCATAGGTGAAAGGCGGAAGGCTCGAGAAGTTATTGGAGACGAAGTTCGTTCCAAAAGCGAGACCCGCGCTGATAAAAGCGAGCCAGCGCGGCGCGAAGGCGTAGCCCACTCGGCCGCGGAATGTTCCGAGCACGCCGGAGTTCGTCCTGCCCGGATAGCCCCAACCAGCGCGGCCGGACTGGATGCTCCCGCGATAGCCAAAGTCGGCCTCGGCACCCAGAACGATCTTATCAGTCCACTGCCAATTATAACCAATCGTTCCGCCTCCCACGAAAGCGGAGCCGCGCAAAGGAGTCTGATTGACGAGCGTGAACGTTCCCTCTCCAAGAATCGCGCCCGCGTAAACGCCGGCATAGCCCCCCTGCCAGCTAAAGACCGGTGGCGGCGGCGGAGGCGGCGGCTCCTTGGTTTTCGGAAGGTCGGCCGCCGTCGCCGCCGTTGCGATCACGGAAGCGGTCGCAAGGACCAGATAGGAAGCAATGTTCTTTTTCATCCCAACACTCCTCAATTTGTAGCAGCGCAAAGCCGTTTCTCAATAGAGCTTGATGCGCAGAGTCGCGCCGAAGGTGCGCGGGTTGTAGGCGTCGAAGGTGACGGTGGAGGGCGTCGGCGTGAGGCCCGTAGAAGCGATCGTTTGTGCGACGATGATGCGCTCGTTGAGGAGATTGCGGACCCAGAGATTGAAGCTGTAAACGTCGTCGTCGGTCTTCAGACCGACGCCCGCGTTCCAGACCGCGTAAGCCGGCATGAACAGCGGATAGACGGAAAGCGGATTGGAAAGTTGCGTCCGCGCCCGCCAGGCGGCATTGGAATAGCTGAAGAGCGTCACCGGCCCCGCGTATCCGGCGTCGCGGAAGATCGAGCCAAGCGGATATTCGTGATTGAAGCCGAGGTTGAAGGAGAACGGCGCAACAGGATTGTTGCCCGAAACGCCGCCGGTGATGCTGTGTCCCGAGAGGCTCATATAGGCCGGCGCCGCCACGCCGCCGATATTGCTCGAGACCGGCCACAGGAATTCCGGCGACGGCGACGCCTTGGGGTAATCGACATATTGGGCGTTGGTATAGGCGCCCGAGAAGGTCAACCATAGGCGATCGATCGGGCTCCAGCGGCCGTCGATTTCGAAACCGCGCAGACGCACATGGCCGATGTTGCCGAGATAGTTCTTGCGAATGGGCACGCCGGAGACGTCGGTGTAGTCCGTATTCACGAGCACCGATTGGAAGTTGTAAATATCATTCCAATAGGCGTTAGCGTTGAGGATGAGTCGGTTGTCGAACCAGTTTGTCTTGACGCCGATTTCATAGTCCCATGAGACTTCCGGCTTGGTGATGACGGGCTGCCACGCCTGGAAAACGCCTGTGCTGTTGAGAATCGGCAAGGCCTGGGTGTTGACCGCGCCGGATTTTTCGCCGCGCGCCACCGAGCCATAGGTCATGACGTTTTCGTTGAGGCGATAGGAGGGATTGATGAGTCCCGAGATCGAATTGACGCGTTTCTGCTGTCCGCCCGTGTCAAAGAACGACGTGCCGCCGGTCGCCTGCCTGACTGCGGCGAGCTGCGTCAGGCTGGAAAGACCCTGAATCCAGCCGAAATCAGATCCTTCACGTATCTCGTAAGTGTCGCGCAACCCGGCCGTCAGCGCCCATTTTTCGTCGATGTGCCAAGTGCCTTGGCCGAACGCCGCCGTGCTGAAGGTGCGCGCGACGCCGTCGTTGCGATAGGAGAGGCCCCAGAGATTATAGGGGTTGGCGTTGAAGTTATTTGCAAACCACTGGCTCGCCTGTGAACCGAAGTCGACGTGGTTATACGACCAGACATGTTCGTAGAGATTATAATTGCCGATCGTCCATTCGAATTCCTGGCCCTGCGGCGAAGCGAGTCGCGTTTCATGCGAGAACTGATCGACTTTCACGTCAAAGGCGTTGCTGCTGATGTCGGTCAGATTGTTGCCGGTCGAGTTGTTGGGATGCAGAATGAATTGGCGCCAGGCGGAGACGCCAGTCAGCGTATTCTCGCCAAGGGTGTAGTTGAATTCGTTCGAAACGCCGGTCGTGCGCTGATCGAGCTTGCCCTGTCGCGTGAGATAAGGCTGGTAGGGATTAAACGTGAGGATCGGCGTGTGCAGGCGCGTCCACAGGTTTTGCGCATAGGTCTTCGCCAGAGCGCCGTTCGCCCATAGCGGGAAGGAGTTTCCGGCGACACCACTGTAGTTGTTGTATTCATCGGAGCGCAGCCGATCGAAAATCAGGCGGTCGGTAAAGTTCTCGCCGACATAGAGCAGCTGCCCGCGAATGCCCCAGCGATTGTTGTCCAGGAGCTTCTGGCTGTTGAACTGATTGTTGATCCAGCCGTCGCCCCGATCGTAATAGAGCGTCACGCGATAAGCGAGCTTATCGTCGATGATGGGACCGGTGATATTGAGCTTCTGCGTCACGCGATTATAGGCGCCGATGGTCGTTTCGGACGTCGCCGAGCGCGCGAAGGATGGCAATTGCGTGCGGATGACGACGGCGCCGACCGTGGTGTTTTTGCCGAGCAGAGTGCCTTGCGGGCCGCGCGCAACCTCGAGCGACTGGAGATCGACGAAATCGGCCCATTGGAAGCCGACGTGGGTATAAAAGACATTATCGACGATGAGGCCCACCGCCGACTCGGACCCGTCGGCGCCCCCGGAGATGCCGGAAATGCCGCGAATGGACATGGCCGAAGTGCGCGGATTGTTGATCGAGGGCACGAAATTCGGGACTTTCTGAGCGAAGTCCTGCAAGCGCTCGAGACGCTCTCTCTCCTGCGTCTTGGCGCCCACCACGCTAACGGGCAGCGGCACGTCCTGCGCCTTTTCCTCGCGCTGGCGCGCCGTGACCTTTACCTCCTCGACTTGCGCATCCTCGGCTCGGGCGCCGTCGGCGGGAAGGAGCGCTGCGAAGGCGCCAAGTGACAGCGGCGCCAGCGCGGCGCTGGAGAGAAGCATCTTACGAAACGCTGAGCCGTTACGGCGCATTGTGACACCCACCCGTTTTTAATTAGTATATCTACTAACTAAGTATACTTCTCTGAGGCGGTCAAGCTGACAATCGCTCGCCAGCCGCTTCTCTGCGCCGGCGCGCGGCCAATATCGCTGGATGTTGCAAAACGGCAACAAAGCATTGGCTAAAGCAAATATGGCCGCGATCCTCGAAGGGATCGCGGCCATGTCAGCCACGCAGGAGAACGCGAGAGAACCTGCCTAGCTAATCCCTTGTTTGTGACTGTGGTTAAAGGTCAGAAAGCGGCAACGTCGAGCTGCGCCGAGGGCGCAAAGTGAAGGCCGATCGCGAGCGTCGCGACGATCGCTATGAAAAGGAGAAAGGCGACCGCCCCGCGAGACGATCTCAGCGTTTCCTCGGCCGGAACCAAATGGCTCGGTTTATGTCCCGTCACCATGGCGCGAATAATCGGCTCCCGCATCACGACGACATGCGCGAGGACTGCGGTGACATGCACGATAACCGCTGCGACAAGGACATAGAAAAGCTTGCGATGAAGCGACGTCAGTAGAAGGCTCGCCTCCTTGCTCACAAAAGGCGCGAGCGGACCGGCATTGTATATTTCGTCGTCGCCGAAGAGGCCAAAGGCCGCCTGTGCGCCGAGCGACGCAAGCAGGGCCAGCACCATCAACGCGCCGAGCGGATTATGGCCCACATAACGGGTATGCCGCCCGCTCCCAACCGCGCTCACATAGTGCAACACCGCGCGCGGCCCTTTCAGAAAATTGGCGAAACGCGCATGTCTGGGGCCGATGAAGCCCCAAACAATGCGGAACGTCACCAAGACGATGACGGCGTAGCCAAAAAACAAATGCAGCGAGAAATAATCGGCGCCGAGCTTATTCGACACATAGGCGCCGATGAAGGCGGCGACGAGGCTCCAATGGAAGAACCGTGTCGGCCAGTCCCAAACCTTACGATAAGTTCGCGTCTCGCTATAGGACTCGACAGAAGAGAGACGGTCATTTTCGATGGTGGTCATGTTGGCCTCGTCGCCGCTCGAGTTTTATTTGGCCTTATAGGTCTCGTGGCAGCCCTTGCAGTCTCCCGCGAGCGCCGCAACGGCGGCCTTGAAAGCGTCGGTGGCGCCTTTCTCTTTCGCATTGACTTCAACGAGCGCCTGGGCGTGCGTCTGGAAATCTTTCAGCTTCTTGTCGAAATCGGCGCGATTGCTCCAGACGTCGGCCTTGGCCTTGGATTCCGGCTCGCCAGGGTTCGAGCCTTCGGGAAAACCGTCTTCGACAATCGTCGAGAGGAAAGCGATTCTCGCGGCGCGTTTTGTCGCCTCGGCTTCGTCATAGGCGGCGGCGCCCTTCGAAACAGCCCCGAAATAGCGGAAGTTATTGCCGATCAAGAGGAAGCCGGCCTTGCGGTTCTCGACGGCCTGCTTGCCCGGCGCGGGCGCGTTCTGCGCCTGAGCGCCAGCCACAATGGCGACGCTCACGAGAGCAACGACGCCGGCGATCGTGAGCGGCGCAGCGCGGTGAGATAGACGAGACATATGCAACGAACTCCATTTGCGATGGGAAACAGTGGTGGAAACAGCCGGCTTATGGCTTGTGTTCTTCACGCCATTTGCGAACGAACTCGAGCGTGCTCTCGACATGCCGGCTCGGGTTGGAGTCGGTCAGCGAGAAAGCGACTTTTCCGTCGGGCAGGATCACATAAGAGATTCGATCGGCGACCGTATCTCCCGAGGCGCTCGGCTTGAGGCGCTTGGCGTCATAGGCGTTGATCACCTTGAAGGCCGGGTCCGCCGCAACGGGAAATTTGTCGCGACACTCTTTCGTCGAGAACTCGCGCTGGGTCTCGATCGTGTCGCTCGATACGCCGATGAGAGACGCGCCGGCAGCGGCAAAACTGTCGTAGCTCTCGGCGAATTCATGCGCTTCGATCGTGCAGCCGCGCGTGAATGATTTTGGATAGAAGTAGAGGACGACGGGCCCCTTCTTCAGCGCCTCCGTGAGAGAGAAGTTGAAATCCTTGCCGCCGATCGCCGCTTGCGCGGCGAAGTCCGGCGCCGCGTCGCCAGGCCTTAGCGAGGCGTTGGCCGCGCTGGCCGACAAGGCGAGAAACAGCGAAATGATGACGCTCTTGATGCTCATTTCGACCAGCCTCTTTCCTATTTTGCCTGTTGCGCGGGTGCCGCCGTAGCCGTTTGCGTGGCGCTGGGCGCGGCTGCGCTCTGCGCGGGCGGCGCGATCTTCAAGAGGGAGCCGCCCTCATCTTCGTAATCGCGCACGCCAATGGCGCCGACAACGTGGAACCCATAAGACGAAAGGAGGTCGCCCACAGCGCCGGCGCGATGCGCGCGGTTTGAAACGACGACGATCAAGCGATCGCGGGGAATATAGGCGAGGCTATTCTGCACTTCTTTGGTCTGAATGCTGAGATAGACAGGAAAGCCCCCCACTTTCGTAAGCTCATCGGGCCGGCGCACATCGAGCACAAGAAATTGCTCGGGGCGCGAAGCGAGGGAATCGAATGCCGCGCGGTTGAGGCGTAGCGTCTTATAGGTATAGGCAGGGTCGTTTGCGGGCGTAACAGGCGCAGGGCTCGCTGCTGCGGGTTGCGACGCGGCCGCTGGGGCTGGAGGAGTATCCGCGGCCAAAGCCGTGGTTGCCGCCAACAGTGAAGCAAGAAAAAGCAGTGTCTTCATGACTTGTTTCCTTCGGAAGCTCTGTCAGCCGCGCAGATGGGCGTTGAAGAAATCGATGGTGCGTCCCCAGGCGAGTTTCGCCGCAGCCTCGTCGTAGCGAGGCGTCGTGTCATTGTTGAAGCCGTGCTGCACGCCGGGATAGATGAAGGCCTCATAGGAGATCTTCGCGTCTTTCAGCGCCGCCTCATATGCGGGCCAGCCAGCGTTGATGCGATCGTCATTGCCGGCGTAATGGAGCAGCAGAGGCGCCTTGATGTTCTTGACGTCCTCCGCCTTCGGCTGTCCGCCGTAGAAAGGCACGGCCGCGGCAAGGTAGGGAGTTTTTGTCGCCAGGAAATTGGAGACGCCGCCGCCGTAGCAGAAGCCTACGACGCCGACCTTGCCATTGCCGTCCGGCAGCTCCTTGAGCGCCGAAACCGCTGCAATGAAATCCTTGCGGGTCTTTTCCTGATCGAGTTTTTGGAAGAGCTCACGCGCTTTATCTTCATCGCCGGGGTAGCCGCCGAGCGGCGCGAGCCCGTCGGGCGCAAAGGCGATGAAATTGGCAAGCGCCAGGCGGCGCGCAATATCTTCGATGTGCGGATTAAGCCCGCGGTTCTCGTGCACGACGAGAACAACAGGGAGCTTGCCCGTAGATTTCGCCGGCTTTACGAGATAGCCCTTCACCGTCCCGTTGCCTTCCGGAGAAGGATATTCGACCGTCTGCCCCACGATGCGGGAGTCGTCCTTCTTGACCTGTTCGGCTTCGGCGAAGCGTGGGCTCAAAGCGTCGAGCGTCGCCGCTGCGCCAGCGGCTCCAAGGCCCAGCCTGCCGACGCGGTCGAGGAAACCGCGTCGATCGATGTCGCCGTGGACGTAAAGATCGAATGACTTCAGGACCTCGGGACTGAAGTCCTTTGCCGTCTTGCGAGTCATATTGTTCCCTTTGGCGTTGGGTGAAAATTCAGCGCGCCAGGCGCGGCTTGTAGATATCGTGACAGGATTTGCAGAGATCGGGGGCGCCGCGCGCAGCGGCGGCCGCCGCATCAAAGTCGTTGCCGTCGACGCTCGCGATCACGTCGCTAATCAGCTTCACGCCTTTGCGCGAAATCTCGACCGCATCGGCGGCGTCCTTTTTCTTGAAATAGGACTCGGTATATTTGAAGCCGTCGAGCAGCACCTGCGCGTCTTCTTTCGCCGCATCGGCGTTCTTGGCAGTGATGTCGGGCTCGAAATATTTGACCGTCTTTTCCAGATCGCGCATCAAATCATTGTCGTAATCGCGCAGATCGATTGCCGCGATGACAGGCGCGCTGAAGAGAACAGCGACGCAGGCAATCATAAGGTCGACGCGCAGGGTTTTCAGAAACTCGATCATTTTGCCACCGTGATTTTCCCTCTCATGCCCGAGTGCAGGTCGCAGAAATAAACGGCATCACCCGGGGTCGAGAGCACGACCGCAAAGGTCTCACCCTCGTCGAGCTGTTCCCTGGAACGAAAGGTCTCGCCATTCGGCGCTTCGAGGACAACCGAATGCGGAATCTGGTCGTTGTTGGTGAATTCGATCCGGTCTCCTGCTTTCACGCTGATCGTCGGCGGATCGAATGCATAATGTTCGATAGCGATCTTTGTCGGAGCGCCTTGCGCCCCGGCTGCGGAAGGACTGGCGGCGACCGCCAGTCCCATGATGAGGAAAAAAAATCCGCGACCTGGCAGCATAAAGCGACGCCTAGGTGAGGATGTCTTTGACGACCTTGCCGTAAACGACCGTTGGCCTTTCGGCGCGGCCGGCGCGCAAGTAGATCGTCTTCAGGTGATCGAGACCGAGAAGCTGGAGCACTGTCGCGTGGACGTCATAGGTGTCCACCGGATTCTCAACCGTCTTCAAACCAATCTCGTCGGTCTGGCCATAGGTGAAGCCATGCTTCAGGCCGCCGCCAGCGAGCCATTGCGTATAGCCCCACGGATTATGGTCGCGCCCGTCGCCGCTCTGGCCATAGGAGGTGCGGCCGAATTCCGACGTCCAGATGACGAGCGTCTGATCCAGCAGGCCGCGCGACTCAAGATCGGCCAAGAGCGCGCCGATCGGCTTGTCCACTGCTCTGACATGCAGGCTGTGGTTCTTTTCGAGTTGGCGATGCGCGTCCCAGTTCGAGTCGTCGCCGACGCCCGAGCCTTCGATCGGCCCCGACACAACCTGGATGAAGCGCACGCCGCGCTCGACGAGGCGACGCGCGCGCAGAAGCACGGTGCCATAGTCCTTCGTGGCGTCTTCATTGAGGCCGTAAGCCGCTTTGGTGGCGTCGGTCTCCTTGGAGAGATCCACAGCCTCCGGCGCCGTCGCTTCCATGCGATAAGCGAGATCATAGGAGCGCGTGCGCGCCTCGAGCTCGGTGTCCTCTGGACGCGAGGCCCCGCGCAGATCGTTGAGCTTCTTCAGCAGATCGAGGCTTTCGCGCTGCTGCTGCAAGCCGATGAGATCCGGCGGCGCCTGATGCAGGATGGGTTGCGCGCCGGGACGGAAGGCCGTGCCCTGATAGATCGCCGGAAGGAAGCCGGAACTCCAGTTCACGGAGCCCGCACGCGGCTCGCGCTTGCCGCTGTAAAGCACGACATAGGGCGGAAGATCGGGATTGGCGGAGCCGAGCGCATAGGTGACCCAGGCGCCGAGCGACGGACGGCCCGGCGAGAGATCGCCCGTGTTCAGCTTCAGGATCGAGATGTCATGCGTTGCGCCGACGGTGACGCTGGATTTGATGAAGGTAAGCTTATCGGCATGCTGCGCGATATTGGGGACCCAGTCTGAGAACCAGGCGCCGCTCTGGCCATATTGCTTCCAGCTGCGGTTGGTGGCGAAGAGCTTGCCGACGCCGCCCTGGGTCGAGGTCTTGATGCCCTTGAGGAAGGATTCCGGCACTTCTTGCCCCGCGAGGCGCACGAGCTCCGGCTTGTAGTCGAAGAGATCGAGCGTCGACGGCGCGCCGTCCATGTGAAGCCAGATGACCGATTTCACTTTCGGCTCGAAATGCGGGGCCTTCGGCGCCAGCGGGTCGACGAAACTGGCGGCGTTGGCGTCGGGGACGCCGAACCAGCCGCCGCCCGGCATCATGCCGCTGACGGCGTAGCCACCCAGACCATAAGCGGCGCTGCGCAGCCAGTCGCGACGAGAGGTCTTGATCAACATGACGAAGTTCCTTTCGAAGGATCAGAAACGATAGACAAAATCGTTGGAGTTCATGACCGTGTGCACGAGGTCGACGAAGGCCGAGGCGCGCAACGGATCGGCGGGCTTTTCCTTCGCGCCGATCGGCAGAGCGATGGCGAGCTTTCCGTCTTCCGCCTTTTGCGCGATGGTCTTCTGGTGCTGGTCAAGGAAGGCGTGCAACGCCTCCTTCTCGGAGTCGGTGGCCCTGCGCGAGAAGAGGATCTGATAGAGCCGGTCGATGCGCGCGGTTTCATCGGGACCAGCTTCATTGATCACGCGTCCCGCGAGCGCCTGCGACCATTGGAAGAACTGATCGCTGTTGTAGAGCGTCAGCGCCTGCAACGGCGTCGTCGTCACATCTCGCTTGCTGTGAATCTGCTGCGCATTCGCCATGTCGAAGGTTTCGAGCAGCGGATAGGGCAGACTGCGGCGCGTGAAGATATAGAGGCTGCGACGCGTATGGTCCTTCGGATCTTTCGACGTCGTCCAGGCGGGATCGGCGTTGAAGTTGTTGCCGCCGCTGACATTGGCGGGAAGCGGCGGGAAGACGCTGGGTCCGCCGACCTCCTCATTCAGCCTGCCCGAGGCGACGAGAACCGAGTCGCGAATCTCTTCGGCCTCGAGGCGCTTGCGCGGAAAGGCGGCGAGGAGCTTGTTCTCCGGATCGACCTTGGCGACGTCCTCGCGATAATCGGAGGATTGACGATAAGTCGACGAGAGCAGGATGTCGCGATGGAGTTTTTTGACGCTCCAGCCATCCTTCACGAAACGATCGGCGAGATAGTCCAGCAGCTCCGGATTGGTCGGCTTGTCGCCCGCCTTGCCGAAGTCCGAGACCGTCACGACAATGCCCTTGCCGAAATACTGGTTCCAGATGCGATTGACGAAGACGCGCGCGGTGAGCGGGTTCGTCGCGCTCGTCAGCCAGTTCGCCAGAGCCGTGCGACGGCCGGAGGATGTCTCCGTCGGCTTGATGTCGGGCTTCTCGCCCGTCATCGCCTCGGGGAAAGCGGGCTGTACTTCCTCTAGCGGCCTTTCGTGATTGCCGCCGAAGAAAACATAGGTTGGCGGGGCGTCGGGATGGCCGAGCTCGGTCGCCGTCGTGAAGGTATTGGCGCCGCGCGACGGCTTTTTGTCCACGAATTTTTGAAGCTCGCGCTGGAGTTTCTGATACTCCTCGAACTTCTGCACGGCCTCCGGGCTGTGCTCGGGCGCCGATTTATCCTCGGCGGCGTAACGCAGGAAGGCGGCGAGCTGCGGCTGGTCGGTCACCGCGTTGAGACGGTGATTGACCCAGCGGTCGAGCGCGTTCCATTGATCTTTCGGCTTGAAGATGGAGTCGCGGCTGTCGGTGAGATAACGCTCCTTGTGATATTTGAGCGCAGCGTCATAGACCGTGTCGATGATGGCCTTCTGCCTGGCGCGAATATCCTTCGTCGCCTCATCGTAAATCGCCTGGGCCTTTTCGTATGCGAGCTCCTGCTCGCCCTTCTTGGCGGGGGCCTTCTCTTGGAAGGCCGTATTGGCGAAGAAGGCCTGCAGCGAGAAATAGTCTTTCTGGGTGAACTTGTCGCTCTTGTGATTATGGCAACGGGCGCAGCCGACCGTCGTGCCGAGAACGGCCTGGCCAATCGTGTCGACGATATCCGTGGAGATCTGATACTTGCGTTGGACGAGGTCGCGCGAATTGCTGTTGTCGGGATAGCCGGCAAGAAAACCGGTCGCGACGAGGATGTCCTGATCGTTGGGCGCAATCTCGTCGCCGGCGATCTGCTCCTGAATGAAGCTCGAATAAGGCTTGTCCTCGTTGAACGCCTTGATGACGTAATCGCGGTAGCGGAACAAATTCGGCCGCGTATTGTCATTCTGGAAGCCGGTCGAATCCGCATAACGCGCGAGATCGAGCCAGAGGCGCGCCTGACGCTCGCCGTAGCGCGGCGAGGCGAGAAGACGGTCGACGAGCTTCTCATAGGCGTTGGGCGCGGAATCATTCACAAAGGCGTCGACGTCCTCAGGCGTCGGCACAATGCCCCAGGCGTCGAGCGTGGCGCGCCGGATGAAGGTGGCGCGGTCGGCGTCCTTGGACGGCGAAAGATTCTTGCCTTCGATTTTGGCGAGCACAAAGGCGTCGAGCGGCGAGCGCACCCACTCCTTCTGCTTCACATTAGGAAGGAACTGCGCCTGCACCGGCTGCCACGCCCAATGCGGCTTCGACGACGGGCTTGCGGCCTTCGGGGCGTCGGGCGTCGCCGTGGCGGATTCATTCGGCTTCACCTCGGCGGCGACGGCGAGCGCGCCGATGGATACGCTCATGAGCATCGCAAGGTAGGCTTTTTTTGCTGTCGTCTTCATTTCTTCGGCCTCGATCCAATGGCTCTCTGCGGATTGGCTTTTGGGATGGGCGGTCCCGAATGAAGGAAAGCTATCCCACTTAAACTATGAAGTCTACCTATATTGTATGTTTTAAATCCAGATTCTTCGGCGCGGAGGAGAAGCCGTTTTTCCGGCCTAACTTACGGATTCAGCTAGCACTTCGCGCAGACGCGAAGCTCCGGTACATGAGATCGCGTCCGCTTGAAGGGAGTCGCGTCTCTTTCCGGGCGGGCTGAAAGCCCTACGGGGAAATTAGAGGAAAAATAGCGCTGGTGTTCGCCCGGGATTCCCGATCCTTCGCTTGGCGAGTGTCGGGAATAACGACGCAGCGACCGAGCCCATTCGTGTGAAAGTGCGACCGGAACTTAAACTGGCAGAGTCGCCTCAGACCGCTCCGTCGCAAGGGCAGAATTCATAGGACATCACTAGATAAAGCGTCGCAGGGGCCGCGCCGAGATTTCGATAGAGGTGCGGCACGTCCGCCAGGAAATCGATGGCGTCGCCTTCCTGCAGAATCTGCGGGCTCTCGCGGCCCACGGCGATCTCGATTGTCCCCTTTGCGACCACCAGATTTTCCTTCGTCCCGGGCGCATGCGCCTCGACATGCTGGCAATGATGGGGCGCGAGCACGATCTCGTAGAATTCGGCCATGCGCGCCCCGTCATAGGGAAAGAGAGGCCGCGTGCTGAATTTCCCATCCTGCGACGTGACGCTTTGGCGCGCGTTGTTGCGCAAAACCTGGACGCCGCGGCGCGCCGACGAGGCGACGAGACGGCCGAAGGGCACGCCCAGCGCGTTGGCGATGCGCCAGAGGTGGTTGATCGTCGGCGCCACCGCGCCGGCTTCGATCCGCAGAAGCTCGGAAGGGTCTATGCCGCTCAGCTTTGCGAGCCTCTCGAACGAGCGCCCCTCGAGAGCGATGAGCTGCTTCAGACGATCGGCGACAAGCGCGGCAAGCGTGTTTTCCACGGCGGCGTCGCGCTTCGGGGAATGCTTTTCCATCTCTATAGACCCTATCATCTAAGCATTTATGTCCTTAGACCAGCCGCGGTCAAGGGCGTTTTGGCGGCCTCAATCCCCCATACCGACAAGCGATTTGACGTAGCCTGCGTGATTTTCCTCCGCTGCTTGACGGATTAAAATACATAATCCTAGTATGAATATGCTCGCCGACCCTGTCGGCCTCAGTTTGGAGCTGAATGTATGACGTTCCGTCTTGCCAACCTCGTCGTCGCCGCGACGACCGCCACAACGCTTGGCGCGTCCCTCGCGCAGCCGGCGCACGCCGAGCTTCTCTCGCTCAAGGCGCTTTCGACGCCCATCGCCTTGAGCATTGCCCAGACCGCTTATGATTCTTGCTTGCAGCAGGGCTATCATGTGTCGGTGACCGTCGTCGGTCTCGAAGGCCAGCCGCTGATCTCGCTTCGCGGCGACAGTACCTCGCCTCACACCATCGAGAATAGTCTCCGCAAGGCCTATACCTCGCGCACCTTCCGCATCCCCTCCGGCGAGTTTGCGCAACGCGTGAAGGACAATCCGACATCGGGGCAGGTGCATCTCGCCAATGTTGTCGCCGCCCAGGGCGCCCTGCCGATCAAGACCGGCGATACGGTGATCGGCGCCGTTGGCGTATCGGGCGCCCCGGGAGGGGAGAAGGACGAAGCCTGCGCCAAGGCGGCGATCGACAAGGTTTCGGATCAACTGAAGTAATTTGAGGCCATGCATTATTCTTAAGGAAACGAGGCCGCGCACGCGCGTCCTCTAAAATTAGGCAATTTGCCCGACCTCGAGTCGCGCGGGCCAAAAGCGCGATGCTCATATTGCGTCCGGTCAAATTACTGATCTAATGGGCCCTCTCCCTCGTGCTGCGATCCGAACATGAGCGCTGTGAGAATTCTTCTCGTCGACGACCATCCTGTTGTTCGGGAGGGCTATCGCCGTCTCCTCGAGCGCCACGCAGGCTTCTCGGTGGTCGCGGAAGCGGAGGACGCCATCGCCGCCTATCGCCTCTATCGCGAAACATCGCCCGATGTCGTCATCATGGATCTGTCGCTCCCTGGCGCGGGCGGCATAGAGGCGGTGCGCCATATCCGGCAATGGGACAAGCAGGCGCGCATCCTCGTTTTCACCATGCATAGCGCCGCCGCTTTCGCGCTCAAGGCATTTGAAGCGGGCGCCGCCGGCTATATCACCAAGAGCAGCGACGCCGCCGAGCTGTTGCGGGCCGTGTCGACCGTGGCCCATGGCGGGCGCGCCCTCAGCGACGACATTGCGCGCGAAATCGCCGCCGAGCGCCTCGCCGAAGGCCGCTCGCTCGCAGACGAGCTCGGCCCGCGCGAAACGGAAATCCTGCGTCTCGTGGCGTCGGGACGAACGAGCGAAGAAATTGCCGCGCTGCTCAATCTCAGTTGCAAGACGGTTCAGAATTATCACTATCAGATCAAATCCAAGATCGGCGCCAAGACCGATGCGCATCTCGTCTGGCTGGCGATCGGCGCAGGGCTCGTCGGCGACGCCGACGTGAGGTCTTGAGCCGCAGGAATTTTGCCCGGGCTGCGCCGGGAAGGACGCCGAGGCCGGCGGCAAAGGCCCTCTCCTAGAATAGCGACGCAAACGCAAAGTTTTTGCACCTATTCAGGAGACGCCGATGCGCAGCCGCGCTTTCAAAATGGCCTCGCTGGCCAGAATTTTCGCCTTTGGCTTGTTTCATTGGGCCTTGCTCGCGCCCTCGGTGGGGCGCGCCGAAACCCCGCGCCCGATCAAGCTTGCCGTATTCGATATGGAGCTGGACGATTTCAGCGCCGGCGGCCCGCTCGCGGGCGAAAGTCCCGCGGAGACCGAACGGCTCCAGCGCATGAACCGTTTGGTGCGCGACTTATTGGCCCGCTCCGGCCTGTTCGAGATCATCGACGCAAGCGGCTCGAGTCACCCGATGGCGAAAGACCATTGGCTGCGAAAATGCAACGGATGCGAAGCGGACGCTGCCCGCGAGCTTGGAGCCGACATGTCGTTCATCGGCTTCTTCCGCAAGATCAGCGTCATGGAGCAAAATCTGGAGTTTCGAATTCGCGACGCCAAAACCGGCGCGCTCGTCAATGTCTCGCAAACTGACTTGCGCAACGAAACCGACGAATCCTGGAGCCGGGCGCTGAAATTTCTGATCCGCTACAGTCTCGTGGAACCGGAGCTCGCCAACAGAAAGAACGAGCGCTGACGGCCCCTGATTCAAACGCGCAACGGGAGCAGAATCGCCGCCAGCATTGGTGGCGAACGCCTGTCGTCTTACCGCACGATCCTTGAAGAGATGGTGCCCAGGAGAGGACTCGAACCTCCACGGCTTTCACCACTGGTACCTGAAACCAGCGCGTCTACCAATTCCGCCACCTGGGCACGTGGGACGCTCTCTTAGGGGCGCCGCATGGCGTCTGTCAATGCGGCTCTGTGGGAAAATAC
The DNA here is from genome assembly GCF_026427715.1 of Methylocystis sp. MJC1. Classification (NCBI taxonomy): domain Bacteria; kingdom Pseudomonadati; phylum Pseudomonadota; class Alphaproteobacteria; order Hyphomicrobiales; family Methylocystaceae; genus Methylocystis; species Methylocystis sp. MJC1. Next base: position 3,331,421 of record NZ_CP107558.1, read on the forward strand.
GCCACGGAGCGGAAAAAGAGCGTCGCCGGGGCGGCCAACGCCTCGCGGCGCATTTCCTTCCCTTGCGAATTTCGCTAGAGCACGGGCGACGAATTTTCCAGCCGGCGACGCCGGCGCGGCGAACGGAGCAAGAAAGCGATGAGCGGCGTGAACGTTGGCGCGGGACGCGTTGTGACGGTATTTGGCGGTTCGGGCTTCGTCGGGCGCTATGTCGTGCGGGCGCTGGCGCGCGACGGCTGGCGCGTGCGCATCGCCTGCCGCCGCCCCGACCTCGCCTTTCATCTGCAGCCACAGGGCCGCGTCGGCCAGGTGATGGCGGTGCAGGCCAATGTCCGCCATCCCGAATCGGTCGCGGCTGCGCTGCACGGCGCTTCGGCGGTGGTGAATCTCGTCGGCATTCTGGCCGAGAGCGGAGCCCAGAAATTCTCCAAGGTGCAGGCCGAGGGCGCCAAGACCATCGCCGAGGCCGCCAAGGCCGCCGGCATCGACACTCTCGTGCATATTTCGGCGATCGGCGCGGACGCCACTTCGGCCTCGCAATATGCCCGCAGCAAGGCCGCTGGCGAAGCCGCGGTGCATGCCGCGGTTCCGACCGCCGTCATTCTCCGCCCCTCGGTGATCTTCGGCATCGAGGACCAGTTCTTCAACCGCTTCGCCACCATGGCGCGCTATTTCCCGGCGATCCCGGTCGTCGGCGCGGAGACGAGGTTCCAGCCGGTCTATGTCGGCGACGTGGCCGAGGCGGTCGCCGGCGCCATCGCCGGCCGCGCCAAGGCGGGAGCGGTCTATGAGCTCGGCGGCCCGGAGGTGCGGAGCTTCGCTGCGCTGATCGACTTCGTCCTGAAGGTCACCGAGCGCGAGCGGCATGTCGCCAAGCTCTCCTTCGCAACCGGCAAGCTCGTCGCCTCGATCACCAGCCTCTTCACCAAATTGTCGCTCGGGCTGTTCCCGACGCTGCTGCGCATGACCGCCGATCAGGTGGAGCTGCTGCAGCACGACAATGTGGTGAGCGCCGAGGCGATCAAGGAAGGCCGCACGCTGCAGGGGCTCGGCGTCGAACCGCAGTCCTTCGAGGCGATCGCCCCGACCTATCTCTATCGCTACCGCAAGACCGGCCAGTACCAGGCGCAGCGCCTGGAGGCGTAAGGCGCGGGCGCGGTCATCCCCGTTGGGCCAAGGGCCCGGCTGGGACTCCCGAGCGCCCACGTCATTGCGAGGAACAAAGCGACGAGGCAATCCAGAGCCACGTCGCGGCCCTGGATTGCTTCGCTTCGCTCGCAGTGACGGCGCCTTTGGATCCGGCGAGGTTACCGCCCTGCCCAACGCGCCTGCCGCTCCGGCGACAGCATTTTGTGGATGCGCGACATGAAGGCGACGCCGAAGAGCGGCGTCAGCACATTGAGGCCCGGCGTCACGACGAAGGCGGCCATGAAAAGGCCGGCGAGAAAGAGCTGCGGCGCGTAGCGCCGGCGCAGCTCCGTCGCCTCCTCGACCGAGCGGAAGCGCGTCGCCGCGAAGAGGAAATATTCGCGCCCGAGCAGATAGGCGTTGGCGAGCAGAAAGGCCACGGCGTTGACGCCCGGCAGAAGCAGCAGCAGCAGCGCGAGAAAATTCACGCCCGCCGAGACGGCCGCAAATTTCACGCCCATCATGACCGCCTGGGAGACGGGGATGGCCGTACCCCGTTCGCCGGGCGGATAGAGATCGGCCTCAACGACATCGGCGAGATCATCGAGAAAAAGCCCCGTGACCAACACTGATATCGGGCCGATCAGGAAAGCCAGGAAGACAAACAGCCCGACGCCCGTCGCATAGGCGAGCACAACCTGCAGCCAGGAATGGTCGACGGAGATATAGGACAGCGCAAGCTTGTCGAGCCCGACCCACGCCAGCGCCAGCAGCAGGAAGGTCATCCCCAAGCTCTTGAAGAGCACATTGCGGAACGGCGGCGAGAGGATCTCGCGCAGGGAGGCGAGGGCGGCGTCGAACATGAAGGTCATGCGTGGCCTCTTCTTGGAAGCGCGCCTTTGATGAAAACCGGCGATCGTTGTGCGCTCCGGCAGCCGCCCGCGCGGCGACCGCCCAGCAAATGGCGACGGAGCCACACGGACGCAAGGGGGCTTGCATCCAGCGTTTCATTACATGGGCCCGCGGTGGGGGGCGATGCAGCCAAGGCAACCTCTCTCCAGCAAATTCACCGACGCCGAACGCCCCGCCGTCTCTCGACGCGAGTCGTAAGGGAAGTCCGGAACGCCCCGGCCCCGTTCGGCCGAGATGTATTTTGTTTATGCGCACCGGAGCTAAAGCGTCCCGGACACGGTCTTTATACACGCGCACCTTTTCCCGACGGAGTGACCTCGCTCCCGGACACGGCCCCTGACAGGACCGCTTCTTTCCCGCCTGACGCAAAACGCCTGACGGGCGCGCGCTCGAACGCCGCGGGCAATGTCATTCCCGCAGTCTTCCAATGCCGTCTTCCTTGGGGCGCGGGCTCCCTTTTCAGGAGTGGCCGCGGCGCAGCCCGAAAGAATATTGAGGCCCAGCCTTTTGCGCGTGAGCGTTCACGCGCCCCCCGCCAAGGGGAAGCCCGACCGACGACCCGCCCACATCCGCCGAAAGGCCCGGCGGACGCTTGACCGGCCCCGCCGCGCCGCCGACCTTGACGACGCCCCTTAGGTGGCGAGGCGGGGGTAGCGTAAGGGCGAGCGAGGGGGGTGGGGATAGATTTATTTGACGAAGGCCCGCGCGCGCTGCTCTCCCCCCTCTTGGGCAGGGCGGGAGGGTCACATTCGTGAGGGGTTTTGAGAGATAAGTGGCCACACCGCCCACGCGTGTGTGCTGGTGCTGACACCTATGATCTGGAGTCATTCCGGCAGGAGGCTCGCTTGATAAGCTCGGAACAAGAAAAGGAACAGTAAAGCTAGCAGACTCGCCACAAGAGCAAAAATTTGCTGTTTGGCCGCTGCCTGCTGATGACCTTCAACCGCCTCGTCTGGTCTGCTCTCCGGATAGGTCAGTATAACGGCTTCGCCCAGTGCGGGTTGCACACGGCGCATGGTTCGCCGTTGGTAGAGCTTGCCGTCCACTTCATATTCTACCTTACATCGAGTGACCCACCGCGAACCATTATCGTCCTGCTCGAGGAAGGGCTCGACTTCCGAAATCCTTCCCGCGACTTCCCGCCTCGCGCCCAGAAAAAAGCGCAGCTGTCGGCGAATCGAAAATCCAAAAACGACGATCACAATCGCGGCGACAAGAAGAAATTCCCACATAACACACCCTTTTTGGGGCAGCCTTCGGCGCGAAAGCGACCTGCCTCCACTTCGATCAGCCGTGATGATCATCGGGTCGGTCTTCGGCATCTATTGAGACGCATTCTTGAAAACGGCATCTCATAAGGTCTGTAGGTGGCCGTGTTCCCGGTAGGGACGCTCATTGCTGAGCGCCCCCCGGACAGATCCGTACGAGCGGAATTCCCGCATACGGCTCCTACCTCGGGTGTCTGGCGGCGAAGCGCGCGCTCGGCCAGGGATGAAGGATTCTCGGCTTGGGGAGAAATTCGTCGGCCAGTTTCCCCATCCGTTCCCACGGCACGTGCGCCCGCTGGCTGCGGCGCGAAAGCTGCCGACGCCAGAGCGCGGTGACGTGATAGCGGAACGCCGTCAGCGCCAACCCGTTGGTCGGCACGGCGTGATAGGCGAAATAGCCCGAGACGACGCTTGCAAGCCATTTACCCGTTTCCGAGATCGGCCTGTTGGTGCGCCGTCGCAACGCCTCCTTGATGTCTCGAAGCTTCGTCCGCATGCGGTCACCCCGCGACTTCCTTCTGACACGAAAGTCGCCGCGGCGGGTTTGGTCGCATATCAGCACGAAACCCAAGAACTTGAAGGTCTCCGGCTTGGAGCGCCCACGCTTCTTGCAGTTCTGCGCCGCAAAGCGCCCGAACTCGATCAGCCGGGTCTTGTCCGGATGCAGCGATAACGAAAACTCCGCCAACCTGTCGCGCATCGCGTTCCAGAATCTCCGGGCGTCGCTCTCATGCTGGAAGCCGACGACGATGTCGTCGGCATACCGAACCATGATCATGTCGCCCGTAGCCTCGCGCCGTCGCCAGCGTTCGGCCCAAAGATCGAAGACGTAGTGGAGGTAGACGTTGGAGAGCAGCGGCGAAATCACCGAGCCCTGACCCGTCCCCTTTTCCTCAACCGTCACGATCCCATCTTCGAGAACTCCAGCGCGCAGCCATTTCTGGACGAGCCGGATGATGCGCGGATCGCCGATCCGATGCTCCAGGAAGCGGACGACCCATTGCTGGGAAACTTCCGTAAAGAACGATCGGATGTCGGCGTCGAGAATGAAGTTCACCTTCTTGCTGCTGATCCCGACAATCAGCGCGTCCAGCGCATCGTGCTGGCCGCGATCCGGCCGGAATCCATACGAGAACCCGAGGAAGTCTTCCTCGTAAATCTCGCTCAGCACTGCGGCGACGGCTTTCTGTACGATCTTGTCCTCGAGAGCCGCAACTGCAAGCGGGCGCTTGCTCCCGTCGTCCTTCGGAATGTAGCTCCGACGCGACGGCTGCGCCCGATACGCCCCGCCGTGAACCCGCGCATGCAAATCCTCGATCCTGCGATCGAGGTCCTGCTCGTAGGTCCTCCACGTCATGCCGTCCACGCCGGGCGCGGCGGACCGCTTCAGCGCATGAAACGCCGTTTCCAGCATGGCGATGTCAACATGGTGCAGGAGCGCCGTGAACTTCTCCTTCTTCCTTTCCCCTGCGACTTTCCGCACGCGGTCCAGCGCCTGTGACACGCTTCCCCGGTTCTGAGCCCGGCGAGTGCTTTGCTGGTCCGCGTTCCCCTCGGTCTCCGCCCTTGGCTCCGCCGGCTCCGCAGCGGATCGCTCCGCTTTGTTCGCCAGCTTCGCAGCTACTACGGCGGAGTCAGACTTCTCGGGCTCGTCCGTCATCGGCTACGACTCCTCGTCTTCCCGATGCGGGCCTGCGGCGTCCATCCGTAGGCCGAACCCGAGACCTCCCGGTTCCCGTTCAAGGAGCTTCCGCACATGCCAGGTTCTCCGACCACGCCGGGCCGGACGAAGGCTCGCATAACGCCTCCGTTCGTGTCGCCTTCCGTGATTTTGACCACGTCGGCGCCCGGGACTATCAAGCTTTCGCGGCTCCATGGCTGGCCTATGCGCTCCCCTGCCGACGCTTCGCCGAAGCCCTCGCGGACGCCGACGCACGGCTCGGGGCCAATGCGGATTGCTACTCCTTCATTGCAGCGGACTTCCACCGCCTACTCCTTGCCGGTCTCCCGGCGCACCAAATATCAAGACTTTTGCAACGCGGGCGGCCCCCCTTGCTTCTCATGCCTTTCCGACGCGCAGAAGTCTGTCGCGAAACCCGAACTTCCCCTCTCCCCGCGCGCGGGGAGAGGCTGGGTGAGGGGCTTGGGTGATTGGCCGGAATTTTCGACCAAGACCGCAAGAATCGCTTCCGCCACGGCATCCGCATTCTCGTAAAGTTGCTGGTTGGTGAAGCGCATCACCGCGTAACCTTGCGCGTTCAGAAAAGCCGTTCGTCGGGCGTCCGCAGCAAGTTCCTCGTCTGTCGAATGCGTCTCGCCGTCGAGTTCGATAACAAGTTTTCGTTCGCGACAGGCAAAGTCGGCGATGAAAGGGCCGATTGGCTCCTGGCGGACAAATTTGAAACCGCCAAGGCCCCTGTTTCTCATCGAGCCCATAAGGTTTTTTCAGCAGGGGTCGCGTTTCGACGCAATTCACGCGCGCGCCGGGTCTCGATGAAGCGAAGGCCGCGCAATATATGAAAGGCTCCAAATAATCCCCCGGCCCCTCACCCAACCTCTCCCCGCTAGCGGGGAGAGGAGTCAGGCGCGCCCAATTACGCCTTTGCCGGCTCCCGCTGCGCATAGCCGAGCCGGATGTTCAGCTCATGCAGCAGCTTCTCGGCCGCGGCGGGAATATTCGTGCCGGGCGGGAAGATCGCCGCGGCGCCGAAGTCGTAGAGGGCCTGGAAATCATCCGGCGGGATGACGCCGCCGACGACCATCATAATGTCCTGGCGGCCCACTCCCGCCAGCGCGTCGCGCAGCTCGGGGGTCAGCGTCAAATGGCCGGCCGTCATGGTCGACACGCCGACAATATGGACGTCGGCTTCCTTGGCCTTCTGCGCCACTTCGTTCGGCGTCGCGAAGAGATCGCCGATGACGACGTCGAAGCCCATGTCGGCGAAGGCGGAGGCGATGACCTTCTGGCCGCGGTCGTGACCGTCCTGGCCCATCTTCGCGACGAGAATGCGCGGCTTGCGGCCGGTGTTTTCCTCGAAGTCACGGGTCATGCCGACGATGCGGCCGACCTGGGCGCTGTCCTTGCCGGCCTCCTTCGCATAGACGCCCGAAATGACATTGGCCTTGGGCTTGTGACGCGTGAAGACCTTTTCGAGCGCAAAGGAAATCTCGCCGACGCTCGCCTTGGCGCGCGCCGCCTTCACCGCGAGGTCGAGCAGATTGGCTCCCGAGGTCGCGCCCTCGGTCAGCGCATTCAGCGCGGCCTGGGTCGTCGGCTCGTCACGCTCACCGCGCAGGCGCTTCAGCTTGTCGAGCTGCGCGGCGCGCACGGCGGCATTGTCGACCTTGAGCACATTCGGCTTGGCGTCGTTCTCGGGCTGATATTTATTGACGCCCACGACGATCTGCGTCCCGCTGTCGATGCGCGCCTGCGTCTTGGCGGCGGCCTCCTCGATGCGCTGCTTGGGCACGCCCGCCGCAATGGCCTTGGCCATGCCCCCTAACGCCTCGATCTCCTCGATATGCGCCCAGGCCTTTTTGGCGAGCTCCGCCGTGAGGCGCTCGACATAATAGGAGCCGCCCCAGGGGTCGATCACGCGCGTCGTGCCGCTCTCCTGCTGCAACACGATCTGCGTGTTGCGGGCGATGCGGGCGGAGAAGTCGGTGGGGAGCGCCAGCGCCTCGTCCAGCGCATTGGTGTGCAGCGACTGGGTGTGGCCCTGCGTCGCCGCCATGGCCTCGACGCAAGTGCGGATCGAATTGACGTAGACGTCCTGCGCCGTGAGCGACCAGCCGGAGGTCTGGCAGTGCGTGCGCAGCGTCAGGCTCTTCTCGGATTTGGCGCCGAGGTCCTTCATGAGCCGCGCCCAGAGCAGGCGCGCAGCGCGCAGCTTGGCGACCTCCATGAAGAAGTTCATGCCGATGGCGAAGAAGAAGGAGAGACGCGGCGCGAAGGCGTCGATGTCGAGGCCCGCCGCGACGCCGGCGCGCACATATTCCACGCCGTCCGCGAGCGTGTAACCGAGCTCCAGATCGGCCGAGGCGCCGGCCTCCTGCATGTGATAGCCGGAGATCGAGATCGAGTTGAACTTCGGCATGTTCTGCGAGGTATAGGCAAAGATATCCGACACGATCCGCATCGAGGGGTCCGGCGGATAAATGTAAGTGTTGCGGACCATGAACTCTTTGAGAATATCGTTCTGGATGGTGCCGGTGAGCTTGTCGGCCGACACGCCCTGCTCTTCCGCCGCGACAATGAAGAGCGCGAGCACCGGCAGTACCGCGCCGTTCATGGTCATCGACACGGACATCTGATCGAGCGGAATGCCGTCGAAGAGCGTGCGCATGTCGTAGATCGAGTCGATCGCGACGCCCGCCATGCCGACGTCGCCCATGACGCGCGGATGGTCGGAGTCATAGCCGCGGTGGGTCGCGAGGTCGAAGGCGACGGAGAGGCCCTTCTGGCCGGCGGCGAGATTGCGGCGATAGAAGGCGTTGGAATCCTCGGCCGTGGAGAAGCCGGCGTATTGGCGGATCGTCCAGGGCTGGGCGACATACATGGTGGAATAAGGCCCGCGCACGAAAGGCGCGACGCCGGGGAAGCCGTCGATGAAGGAAAGCCCCTCGACATCCCCCGGCCCATAGCCGCTTTTCACCTCTATGCCCTCGGGCGTCAGCCAGCTGCGCGGCGGCGCCTCCTGCGCGACTTTGGTGGCGGCGAAGGGGATTTTGGTGAAATCGGGGATGGCGGACATCGTTTCCTCGGCTGCTTTCGGGGCGTTTTAGACCAGCCCAAGGGGAAGCGCAAAGTCCGCTTGGAAACGCTCGGCGCGGGATTCGAGGCCTATCGCTGGATCGACGCCAGATAAGCCAGCAGCGCCTCGATCTGCTTGGCGTCGAACTGAAACTGCGGCATTTCCGGCCCTTCATGGCCGACGAGTATGCCCTCGCCCAGCGCCTCCTCCAGATTGGAGAGCGGGTATTTGCGGGCAAGGTAACGGAAGGGTGGGGATTTGGGGTTCGCGCTCGCGCCTGTGCGGCCGACGGCATGGCAGCGGCTGCAGTTGGACTTGGCGATGCTGGCCCCAAGCCCCAGAAGCCCCCTCTCCGCCGCGCCGGCGGGCGCCGAGCCGCATGTGGCCGCAATAACGAAAAGGAGGGCGCCGGGGAGCGCGATTCGAACCAAGTTCGTCAATCTAGCCGCCGCTCCGGCGCCCGCCATCCGCGCCTATTGCCGCACCACCAGCACCGAGCATTTGGCGTGGCGCACGATCGTCTTGGCGTTGGAGCCCAGGAGATAGGTCGCCATGGTCGGGCGATGCGAGCCCACGACAATGAGATCGGCGCCCCAGTCTTCAGCCTCTGCGAGAACCTCGGGATAGACAGCGCCGAAACGCACCGTGGACGAGACGCGCCCGGCCGGCAGATCGACCTTGCCGGCGACATCCGACAAATCCTTCTCCGCTGCGACGCGCATCTCTTCGTCGAAATTCGGGGGGATATAGTCGACGAAAGCCACCGGCACGAGCGGCTGGACGTTCACGAGACGCAGCTGCGCCTCGCCGCCGGCCTTTGCCAGAGACAAGGCGGCGTCGAGCGCGATCCTGGTCATGTCGGACTCGCCCAGATCCACGGGCACGAGAATCTTCTTGTACATCGCCGCCTCCCTCTATGGTTTTGTCTCAAATCTTCCAGCCGTAATATAGGGGCTCGGCGATCCGCGCGCGAGCGGGCGGGTCGCCGCATCTCACAAAGATCTCTATTGCTTGCGGGTCAGGCGGCCGACCGCCGCTTTCGTCGCAAGTATGGTCTCGAGCGATTGCGCGCGCTTGGAGGTGGCCTGCGCCACAGCGGCTTTCACGTCCTCGACCGAATAAGGCTTCGGTATCACCAGAACCGGCTCGAGGTCGCCTGTCTGAAGCCATTGGGGAACGGCCGTCACGAAGACCACGGCGGCGTCTATGCTCTTCAGCATCTCGTTCACCGCGACGATTCCCGAGCTTCCATCGGCGAGCCTCACATCGGCGACCACAACCGCCGGCCGGGCTTTGAGGGCGAGCGACAGCGCCTCTTCCTGGGTGCGGGCGGGACCGATCACACGGTGCCCGAGGTCGCTGATGATCAGCTCTATGTCCTTGGCGATGATCGACTCATCCTCGACGACAAGCACGTCGAGGGCGCGTTGCTGGCGTTTCATTCGGGGGCGTGGCGCTGACTCGGGCGCCTGCGCTTCATCCAGGGGCAAATTCACAGCGGAGCCTCTCTCGTCGCAGCAATCCTGCGGTTGCGGACGCCAATCTCCCGAGTAGAAGCGCGTCGAGTAACGACAAGCGCTCGCGCGCGGCTCAAGCAATGGATCGTTAACGCGCGTAAATGCCGAGCGTTCCGAGGCGCTCGCCGCTTTCGCTCAGCGCTCCAGCTTGCGGCATTTTGTCCATTGTTGCGTTATCCGCCCAAAATGGGCGCGGCTTCGTTGAAGCAAGGGAAGCCTCCCAATAGATTTACAAACAGTCAGCTAACCTTCCTGCTGATCTTGCCCTTTTGGGCGTTCTCCCCCGACTTGGGCTGCTGGCGACGGCAGCCCATTTTTCTTGCGGGGTCAGATATAGGGCGCGAGCGCGCGCACCAGCTTCACGAGGCGGCGCATTTCCCGCTGCCAGAACTGCTCATAGTCCGCCCGGATGATCGGCTGCTGGTTGCGCAACGCCACCTGCCATTTGTCCTGCTCCACCTTTTCCAAAAGGCCGCGCTTCTGCAAGGCGAGCAGCTTTCGGCGTACCGTCTCGCGCGGGATTCCAGTAAGCTCCGATATTCGTGAGAGCGTCGGCGGCACGGCGCCAAGAACGTCCTGGTCCTGCTCCTGCTGGCGGCCCCGTTCTTCCCGCAGATAATAGCGGGAGATGAAAATGAAGATCAGCAGCTCGTCCAAATCGCCGTTGAAAATCTTGCGAAAGTCGATCAGCTGGGCGACCAGGAACTCGATGAATTCATGCTGAAACGTCACGTAATTTTCTTGGACGATCGTCTCGGGAAAATTCCTTTCATCGTCTGACATGGAAAGCATCCAGTTTGGCGGATTTGCGCGGAAAACAACGCGAATGGTCGGAGCGGATCGCCCATGCCCGCGAGGCAGACATCCTTATTTCCCCGCCAGGCGCGACGGCAAACGCCAGCGATATTTGTTCGATCATGATAAAAAGCGTCCCTCAAGTGAGGTCGAGGGACGCTCGCTGTTAGTGTCAGACCGCCTGCATCGCTTCGGGCTTGGAGCGACCGCGCTTCACCATCAACTTATTGAGCGCCGAGACATAGGCGCGCGCCGAGGCGACGAGCGTGTCGGGATCGGCGCCGCGGCCAGTGACGGACTTGCCCTCCTCGGAGAGGCGCACCGACACCTCCGCCTGCGCATCCGTCCCCTCGGTGACGGCGTGGACCTGATACAGCTCCAGCGTCGCCTCATGCGGCGCGAGGGCCTTTATGGCGTTGAAGATCGCGTCCACCGGGCCGTTGCCCGTCGCTTGGTGCGTCACCTTGTCGCCGTCGATATCGAGCGTCAGCGCCGCCGACTGCGGACCATGCGTGCCGGCCATGACCATCAAAGCGAGCACCTTGATGTGATCATGCGCCGAAACGATTTCATCGTCGACCAAAGCGACGAGATCTTCGTCGTAGACGAACTTCTTGCGATCGGCGAGATCCTTGAAGCGGTTGAAGGCGTCCTGCAGCGCATTCTCGCCGAGATCGTAGCCCAGCTCTTTCAGCTTTTCGCGGAAGGCGTGGCGGCCGGAATGCTTGCCCATGACGAGCGAGGTCTTGGTGACGCCGACGCTCTCGGGCGTCATGATCTCGTAAGTATGCGCGTTTTTGAGCATGCCATCCTGATGGATGCCGCTCTCATGCGCGAAGGCGTTACGACCGACGATCGCCTTGTTGTATTGCACCGGGAATGACGTCACCGCCGAGACGAGCTTGGAGGCGCGCGTCAGGAGCTTCGCGTCGATGTTGGTGTAATAGGGCAGAACGTCGTGACGCGTCTTCAGCGCCATGACAATCTCTTCCATGGCGGCGTTGCCCGCGCGTTCGCCGAGACCATTGATCGTGCACTCCACCTGCCGCGCGCCGCCGCGCACGCCGGCGAGCGAATTGGCGACAGCGAGACCCAGATCGTCGTGGCAGTGGACGGAGAAAACCGCCTTATCGGAGTTGGGCACGCGCTCGCGCACGGTGCGGAAGAGCCGCTCATATTCCTGCGGCGTCGTATAGCCGACGGTGTCGGGGATATTGATCGTCGTCGCGCCGGCGTTAATTGCGGTTTCGACGCAGCGGCACAGGAAATCGATCTCGGTGCGCGTGCCGTCCTCCGCCGACCATTCGACGTCGGCGACATGATTGCGCGCGCGCGTCACCGACGAGGCAATCAGCTCCAGAACCCGCTCCGGCTCCATTTGGAGCTTGTATTTCATGTGAACCGGCGAGGTGGAAATGAAAGTATGGATACGCGCCCTCTTCGCCTCGCGCAGCGCCTCGGCGCAGCGGTCGATGTCCTTCTCAGATGCGCGCGCCAGGCCGGCGACCGTCGCATTCTTCACGCGCCGCGCGACCTCACAGACGCTCTCAAAATCGCCAGGGCTCGCAATGGGAAAGCCCGCCTCGATGATGTCGACGCCCAATTGGTCGAGCAGATCGGCGACTTCCAGCTTTTCTTCCAGTGTCATGGAGGCGCCTGGCGATTGCTCGCCGTCGCGCAGGGTCGTGTCGAAAATGACGACGCGCTCGCCGTCCTGGGAGCTATTTGCGATATTGGTCATGATGAAACTTTCTGAAGCTGCTGCGCCCTATGTCGGGGCTTGTCCGGGTTTCGTCGAGCCCCTGATCGCCTGGGCGCAAGCCCTGCGGGCGTCAGGGGCGACGAAGAAGCAGCAGACCGGCGCGCGCAAAAGTTGCGCGAGAGCTGAGCCCCCACGCCATTTTGCCTTCATATGTGGCGGTATCGGCAGCCACCTTCCGACGTCCTCGCTTCGACGGCCTTCTCAAGGCCGCAATCGGCCAAGGATAAGCAAATACGCTCCGGCAGGCAAGCGACCGCCCGCGCGTTCGGCGTAAATCGAGGCTATCAAAAGTCTATCCGGAGCGCATTTGTTTTTTTACGCTTTCCGCCTTTCAGGCCTCTTGCCCAAAGGCCGATATGAGCCCTAACATCCTGCTATGGTCAAAACCGCCTTCTCGATCCGCCACGCACGCCCCGGCGACGCCGAGGAAATCGCACGCGTTCATGATGCTTCCTGGCGCGACGCGTATCGCGGCGTCATTCCTGGCGTGGAGCTCGAACGCATGATTGCGCGGCGCGGGCCAGCTTGGTGGCATTCGGCGATCGTTCGTGGCACCGGCCTGCTCGTGCTGGATTTCGACAAGCAGATCGCCGGCTATTCGACCTATGGCCGCAACCGCGTCCCGTCGATGCCCTATTCGGGCGAAATCTTCGAGCTGTATCTGGCGCCGCAGCATCAGGGGCTCGGCTTGGGCCGGCGCCTGTTCAACGCGGCGCGGCGCGAGCTTGCCGAGCACGGCTATCTCTCGACGATCGTCTGGGCGCTCGCCGATAATGAGAAGGCTCTGTCTTTCTACCGTAGCCTCGGCGGCCAGACCGTGCGTCGCGCGGAAGAACGCTTCGGCTCCGATATGCTAACCCGCGTCGCCTTCGGTTTCGTCTCCGCGCCCGTGCGCTGACCACCCCGTCATTGCGAGCGTAGCGAAGCAATCCAGAGCCATATTGACGCTCCCGGATCGCTTTGTCGCTCAGCGCCTCACGATGACGGGCCGGCGCTCAACGTTCTCTCAACCTCACAAGGATTTCCTTTGTCGCGAAGCCGTCCGCGGGCTGTATCCCCTCCGCGATCTGAAAGGCATGGATGGCGTTGCGGCTCGTGCGGCCCAATTTCCCGTCGATCGTCCCGCGATAATAGCCCTTGGCTGTCAGCAGCTGCTGCATCGCCTTGACGTCGTTGGTGGGAAGCGGCGCGACGCGCGGCCACGCGGCTAAGGGCGTCTCCCGTCCGGCGATGCGATCCGCGAGAATAGCAACCGACATCGCATAGGCGTCCGAAGTATTATATTGCCGTATGACCTCGAAATTATCCGAGATCAGAAAGGCTGGCCCGTTCGCGCCAGCCGGCAAGTAAAGGCTTGCCGCGCCTCCCGGGGGGAGCGCCTCGCCGTCCGCCCGCTGAACGCCCAGCGACCGCCAACGGCCGAAATCGAGATCGAATGTTGCGAAATCGAACCCGTCGGGCAGCCGGACCTCGACGACCGCCGGAAGGCCGGCGGCCCACCCCGACTTCTCGAGGAAATTTCCGATCGAGGCGACAGCGTCCGCGTGGGAGCGCCATATGTCCGGCGCGCCGGCGCCGTCGTCGCTTTCGGCATATTTGAGATAGGCCGACGGCATGAACTGCGGCTGGCCCATGGCGCCGGCCCAGGAACCGCGCAATTGGGCGCGCGTCGCATAGCCCTTTTCCAGCATCATCAAGGCGCTGACGAACTCCTCGATGAACGTCTCGGCGCGGTGGCCCTTCCAGGCAAGCGTCGCCAGCACCCTCAGCGCATCTGCGCCGCCGGTCGCCGTCCCGAAATTGCTTTCGACGCCCAGAATGGCGGTAATGATCTCGCCTGGAACGCCGTGCCGCGCGGTCGCGCGGCGCAAGGGGCCGGCGAGCTCCGCCGCGACGGATTGGCCGCGCGCGACGCGGCTGCTCGTCACCGTTCCAGCGAGATAGGCAGGGATGGAAATGGTGAATTCCGCCTGCGCCTTAGGCTTGGCGAGGACGCCTGGCTCCGGCGCGAGGCCCGAGATCGCGGCCTCGAAAGTGGCGCGCGAAACGCCGGCCGCCTGGGCTTGCGGCCAGAGGTTTTGCAGGAATTGCGTAAAATCCTCGGCGCGGGCCGGAAGGGCGAGCGTCGCCAAGCTCAGAGCCAAACCCTGCAGCGCGCGGCGGCGATCGAGGAAGCCAAAGCGGCTTTTGCTGTGTCTCATGACCTCCTCAGGCCTTGCTTGTTTGGAAATCTTTCATATTGCAGCATTTGACAGGCCGGCTGCGCTGCCGTCTACTGAGGACAACAGAGTTTCGAGGGGCGAGATTGCTCGCTGGCGGTCCTTAAAATGACGCATCAAGCTGTACCCAGAAGCTTCAACGACGCCCGCCGCCTGCGCGAGCAGCCCGCAGGCGTGCCGCTGGATCCGAAGACCAAGCTCCGCAACGCCGGCCTTCGCCCGACCGTGCAGCGCCTGGCGCTCAGCAAGCTTCTCTTCGGCAAGGGCGATCGCCATGTCAGCGCTGAGGCGCTTCATGCCGAGGCGCGCGAAGCCGGCCTCACAATGTCGTTGTCGACTGTCTACAACACGCTGAACCAATTCGCGCAAGCGGGCCTTCTGCGCGAGATCGCGGTCCAGGGGCCGCGCACCTATTTCCACACCCGCACCTCGCCGCACCACCATTTCATGGATGAGGCAACTGGCCGCATGTTCGACGCGGCGGATGGCTCGGTGGAGTTCTCCCGCCTGCCGGCGCCGCCTGAGGGCATGGAGATTGTTGGCTGCGACGTGATCATCCGCATTCGCCCGAAGAAGGGCTGAGCGGTCCCGGATGCGCGCCTGAAGGCGCGCGGTCCAGGCGCGCCACCATTGGACCGCGAGCCTTCAGGCTCGCCTTGATCATCAGCCCAGAAGCTTTTTCAGCTCCGCCCTCAGCCCGTCCGCCACATCCGCCCGCGCGAGGCCGAAAGCGACATTCGCCGCGAGGAAGCCGAGCTTCGAGCCCGTGTCATAGGTGCGGCCGTCGAAGCGCACGCCATGGAACGGGCGCTCCTTGGCGAGATGGATCATGGCGTCGGTCAGCTGGATCTCCCCGCCCGCGCCCTTCTCGCCCTTCTCGAGCAGCGCGAAAATCTCCGGCTCGAGAATGTAACGCCCAGAGATGATCAAATTGCTGGGCGCCGTGCCCTGTGGCGGCTTCTCCACCATGCCGGTGATCTCGAAAGTTTCGCCGAAATCCTTACCCTTGGCGACGATGCCATATTGGTGCGTCTCCTCGGGCTTCACCTCCTCGACGGCAATGATGTTGCCGCCGTGCTTCTCATAGGCCTCGACAGCCTGCGCCATGCAGCGCGAGGTCTTGCCGGCAGCCGGGAGGGTGATCATGTCGGGGAGCAGCACCGCGAAGGGCTCGTCGCCGATGATCTCGCGCGCGCACCAGACGGCGTGGCCGAGACCCAGCGGCGCTTGCTGGCGCGTAAAGCTCGTGGCCCCCGCCTTCGGCAGATCAGCCATCAGACTTTCGTATTCTTTTGTCTTATTGCGGCGCTTGAGGGTGTCCTCAAGTTCATAGCCCATGTCGAAATGATCTTCGATCGTTCCCTTGCCGCGTCCCGTGACAAAAACGAAATGCTCGATGCCGGCCTCGCGCGCCTCGTCGACGACGTGCTGGACTACAGGGCGATCGACGACCGTCAGCATTTCCTTCGGCACCGCCTTGGTTGCCGGCAAGAAGCGCGTGCCGAGGCCCGCCACGGGTAAAACAGCCTTGCGAATGCGTCTGGTCATGTGGGTCCGACTTCGAGTGGGTTAGGTTACGAGAAAGCCAATCTCGCGTAAAAGAATGTCAAATTCTTACGCGCTTGGCCTCGATTTTAAGTTCGCGGCGTTAATTTGGGATGAGGAACGAGGGAACGGCAAGATGGCGGTTTTGGTCACAGGCGGCGCCGGCTACATTGGCAGTCATACGGTTCTCGAACTCCTCGACGCAGGCCAAAAACCGGTCGTGCTGGACGATCTCTCCACTGGCTTCCGCTGGGCGGTGCCCGAAGGGACGTCGCTGATCGTCGGCGACGACGGCGATGGAGATCTCGTCGCAGGGCAGATCCGCGACCATAAAGTCGACGCCGTCATTCATTTCGCCGCCAAGATCGTGGTCCCCGAGTCGGTCGCCGATCCTCTGGGCTACTATCTTAACAATACGGCGAAAGCGCGCTCGCTGATCGCGACCGCGGTCCACTGCGGCGTGAAGCATTTCATCTTCTCCTCGACCGCCGCCGTCTATGGCGACCCCGAACATCTGCCCGTGACCGAAGACGAGCCCTTGAAGCCCGTCTCCCCCTATGGCCGCTCCAAGCTCATGGTCGAATGGATGCTGGAGGATACGGCGCGGGCGCATGATTTCGCTTATGTAGCGCTACGTTATTTCAACGTCGCTGGAGCCGACCCCAAAGGGCGCTCCGGCCAATCCACGCCCAACGCCACCCATCTCATCAAGGTCGCGGCGCAGGCGGCGCTCGGCAAGCGGCCGAAAATGCAGGTCTTCGGCACGGATTACCCTACTCCCGACGGCACCTGCGTTCGCGATTATATCCAGGTCACCGACCTCGCCCGCGCCCATCTCGACGCTTTGCGCTATCTGCGGGAGGGCGGGAAGAGCCTCGTCGCCAATTGCGGTTATGCGCATGGCTTTTCGGTGCTCGAGGTCATCGAGGCGGTCAAGCGCATATCGGGCGTGGATTTCCCGGTCGAATACGCCCCGCGCCGCCCGGGCGATCCGGCGGCCATCGTCGCCGCCAACGAGCGGGCGCGCAATGTGCTCGGCTGGACTCCGGAGCACGACAACCTCGACGAGATCGTGCGGCAGGCGCTCGATTGGGAGAAGAAGCTCGGCTGAGCCTTGTTAGAGTCGTCCCGTCCGTGCGGGCATTACGCTTCCAGCCGTTCGACGATGGTTCGCAGCACCTTGAGCCGAGCGAACTTCTTGTCATTGGCCTCAACCAGCGTCCAGGGCGCGAGCCGCGAGCTGGTACGGTCGACCATGTCGGTCATGGCCTGTTCGTAAAGGCCCCATTTCTCGCGGTTGCGCCAATCGTCGGGGGTCAACTTGTAGCGCTTGAACGCCTTGGCCTCCCGATCCTCGAAACGGCGTAGCTGCTCCTCTTGCGAGATGGCGAGCCAGAATTTCACGACAAGATAGCCAGTCTCGCTGAGCTGGCGTTCGAAATCATTGATCTCCTGATAGGCGCGCATCCAGTCCTGCGAGGCGGCGAAGCCCTCGACGCGCTCGACGAGCACGCGCCCGTACCAGCTGCGGTCGAAGATGGCGACGTCCCCCCTGCGGGGTAGATTGCGCCAGAAACGCCAGAGATAAGGCCTTGCAAGCTCTTCGTCGCTGGGCGCGGCGACGCCATGGACGCGGAAGCGGCGCGGATCGAGCGCCTCGCGCACGCGGCGGATCGCCCCGCCCTTCCCTGCTGCGTCATTACCCTCGAAGAGGAGCACGAGACCCTTGTTGCGGAAGCTCTTCGCGGTCGTGGCCTCGGTAAGGCCCTGCTGCAAATCCCGCAGCTCCTGGCTGTAGGTCTCCCGGTCGGCCGTTTTCGTCAGGTCCAGCGTGGAAACGAGGCTCGGCCGCGGCAAAGCGCTCTCCGGCGTGGCGACGGCCTGCGTGTTCGGCGCGGCTGGCGCCCCCTCGACGGCGCTTTTCAAGGTCTGCAACAAGAGATCGCCCACGGCGGCGTCGCGGTAATGCGGGTCGGACGCCGGCACCACGGCCCAGGGCGCATTGCCGGTGGAAGTCTTCTCGATCATCTCGAGCGCCGCGTCAGTGAGACGGGACCGAGCCTTGCCGCCGTCGATCTCGTCCCATTCGATGACAGCGGGGCGGCGTAGCGCACCATGCGCCTCGCGCAGCTTCTCGAGCCGTTTCTGCGCCTCGCGATCGTCCATATGGAGCCAAATCTTCAGGAGATGCACGCCCTCGCGGCGCAGCATCTCCTCGGAGCGGATCATGTCCTCCAGGGCGTTATCGTAAGCGTTTTTATCCAGCCGCCCCAACGCACGGTTGCGCAACAGGCGGTGATGCCAGGACCCGAGCACGAGCGCGATTCGTCCCTTGGACGGCATGTCGCGCCAATAGCGCCACGAGCCCGGGCGCGCCCGCTCTTCGTCCGTGGGCTTGCCGTAGGAAAGCGTCTCGACGAGGTGGTCGTCCAGCCAATCATAGAGCCGGTTGACGACCTCGCCTTTGCCGGCGCCGTCCGAGCCATTGATGAGCACCATAATCGCGGCGCGCTTCTGCTCCGCGACCTCGAATTGCGCATCGAGCAAAAGCTCGCGCAGCCGCGTCTCGGCGGCCTCGAATTCGTCCTTGGTCATGACATGCGGCAGGTTGGCGGATTCGAACATGGGTCTCTTTCCGGCAAAGGCAACTTTTCAAACGGGCGAGCTGTGGTAGATGTAGCGGCGAGCGGGTCCCGTAGCTCAGCAGGATAGAGCAGCGGTTTCCTAAACCGAAGGTCACAGGTTCGAATCCTGTCGGGACCGCCATAAGCTCCAAAGAAAATCGGCGTCCGGCAATAATCTTTGACGACCGCTCGCAAAAAGAAAAGGCCCGGCGCGAACCGGGCCCTCCCTTGACGAAACCGGCCGGATTTCGCTCGATCAAAAACTCGCGAGGACCGGCGCCGAACCCCAGTTGAAATGGTAGTTCAGGCCAGCGCGCACGATATTACCGCGAATGGGCGCGGAGACCACAGGCGTTGTCGCCGCGAAGCTCCAAGCCGGAACGGGGGTGAAATTGATGCCCGCGCCGCCAAAAGTGTGGATCGTGCCGAGGTCGTAATAGAGATATTCGACCTTCGCGGACCAGTTGGGCATGAACATCCATTCGAGGCCGCCGCCCGCCGTCCAGCCCGTCGCCGTGTCGGAGAAGCTCGAGAATCCGGCCCCGAACAGGCCGGTCGGGTTGAGGATTTGAAGCGTGCTCGCGTTGAGGGTCACGCCGCCATAGGCGAAGCCGCCCGTGCCATAGAGCAAGAGAGTCGGCATGAAGAGCCAGCCCAAGCGGCCACGAACCGTGCCGAGATAGTCGAGGCTGCCTGAAAGCCGCGTGAACTGGCTGACGCTGAAGCCCGAGGGGAGCGGCAGAACGCCAAAAAGAGTGGTGTCGCCGCCGCTGCTGGCGACGCCCTGGATGTCCGCTTCCAGGCCGACGAGGAAGTTCTGGTAGAACTGGTAATTATAGCCGACCTGGCCGCCGCCGATGAAGCCGGAGCGGTTGCCAATCCCGGCGAATCCCTGGCCGCCGCTGAACCAGGCCCACTGGCCGGGCGCAGGCTGGACGCCGCCCAACTGCTTGGGCGCAGACGTCACGAGGACGCCGTCGAACTGGGTGAGCGTCGCCGTCCTGTCGGAGGCCCATGTGCCGCCGGCGTTCACGCCAGCATAGAAACCTGTCCAGGTCGGCAAGGGCGCCGCCGCCGGCGGAAGGGCAGGCGGAGCCTTACGGGACGGAAGGTCCGCCGCAAAGGCGGAGCCCGCCATCAGCGCCGAAGCCGCAACCGAAAGACAGAATTTTTTCATAATGATCATCCTCCTCGAGTCATCCCTCTAGTGACCGCGGGGAATAGATCGCACGCATAGTTTTATGAGAAGATGGATATTACGGTAGAGAGGTTCTTTATTCGCATATGTATCAAATCTGCAACAAATACTGTAGATAATACACTCAAGACACGGGTAACTTCGGCAGTTTTACTTAAGATAATCTACGTACGTGTAGCTACGTACAGGACGATATGCTTTGCTGTGCGCCGATGGCAGGGATGGCCGCGCGGCCATGTATGCGAGGATGCCCACGATGACATCGCGTCGGAGCCATCCTGGCGCCTCTTTTCACAGGGAGGCTTTCACCGAACGATGAGCTGTGGCAACGATGCCTGCCGTACGCTCTCGCCCCTTTTGATGGATTTTCGGATATGCGCCGCCGCCCAACAGCTTTCCTTGCCGCTGCGATCATCATGCTCGCTGCGGGGTGGGCCCATGCGCAAGATCGACCCTCCCACGCAAGGAAATCCAGCGCCGAAAAGCGACAGACGCCGCCCGTGAGCGAGCCGGCGCCCTGCCCCCGCGCCACATGGAAGGACGACCCCGTCTGCTTCGGAGAAGGAGACCGAGACGCTTTGCCGGTCCCTTCCGCCACGTCGATCCAACACGAGCGGACCGCCGACGGCATCGAGATCAAGCCGACGGCGAAGCTCAACCCCCGCCCGACCGGCCCCGGCGGCAGCGCCTATCAATCGGAAAACACCTACCAATCGAACGGAAACTCGGTTACGTCGAATTACGGCGGCGGCCTCAGCCTGCATCTTCCCTTCTGAAACTGGCGTCGGAGACGCGCCCGCCGGCTTAACAGCCGATTATTCCGGAGCCTGATCATGGCCGATGAAGCCCGCCCGCCGCTGCCGCCCTTCACCGATGAAACAGCGCGGCAGAAAGTAAGGCTTGCCGAAGACGCCTGGAACAGCAGGGACCCGGCGCGAGTCGCCCTGGCCTATACCTCGGACAGCCAGTGGCGGAATCGGTCCCGATTCATTTTTGGCCGCGCCGAAATCATCGCCTTTCTCGAAGAAAAATGGGCGGCCGAACAAGACTATCGGTTGATCAAGGAGATTTGGGCGCATCAGGGCAATCGCATCGCCGTGCGCTTCGCTTATGAATATCGCAATGCTTCCGGCGAGTGGTTTCGCGCCTATGGCAACGAGAATTGGGAATTTGCCGAAAACGGCCTCATGCGGCGGCGCATCGCCAGCATCAACGATCTGGCCATCGACGAAAATGCGCGCAAGCTGACGTTCCCGCAAGGGCGTCGTCCCGACGATTTCCCCGGCCTCACCGAGCTCGGTCTCTGATCGGAAGCTTCCCCTTCATACAGGGAAGCAGGACGACGCGCGGATGCTGAGGCTCGGCAGATTGAAATAGGGCGCGAAATTCGGAAATGCGTAGCTCGCCGAGACGAGATTGCCGCAGGACGATTGGCTGAACGAGAAGGTCGAGGCAGGCACGTTCAGACCAAAAGCCTGATTGACCGCGAACTGCTGGATGGCAGCGGGTGAGCTGCAGACCACCGTATTGATCGTCGCGCAGCGGTCGCCACAACGGCGGTCGCCGAGGCGCAACCGCAATAGAGCTGCGGCTGCGGAGAGGCGCTGACGCCTGAATAGGTCGTGGCGCTGAGAATGGCGTTTGTCGTTCCATTCTGCGACGGATAAGTCCGCACTTTACTTTTACGATGAAGACGACGCCGATGATTGCACCAACGGGGAAGACGACTCGACAGGGCAAAAGCTTCCCCCTCGCACCGCGAGAGTGGGATAAGCAGCGTCATTATTTCCCGCCGCCGACAGCCTCGTGATAGTTTTCGATGTTCGTCTGAAAATCAGCGATGCATTTCGGCGGAATTTTATCAGCAATCGCCGGCCGCTTGTCGGAGCAGCGTCCGAGCATGTCCGGTCCGGGTTTGAAGCCCTTGCAGAGTTCGGCGTAGATATCGTTGCACTCGTTCGACAGCTTTTCCTCGGCCGCAGCGCCGGCGCCGAGAACGCCGTCGATGAGCTTGCGCGCTTCCTCATTGGTCGCCGCTGAGCCAATGAAGGCCGGTTCGCCGCGCAGATCAAACACGAAGAGCGCCGAGCCAGAGGCGCCAGGCTTATCCGTGCGCTGATAGGAGACGCGCACGATCAATCCCCCCCGCCTTACCATTGGCGTCAAGCCGCCACTCGGCTTGTTGCGCTCCCGAGACATTGGCAAACTCTCCGAGCTTGAAATCGGAGACCAACGGTTTTTCCAGGGAGAAAAGCTTTCCGCCTCGCCCCAGAACCAGAAAGCTGCGCGGATCGTCCTCGATCACATAGACAGAATAGTTGTCGATCCCCTTGCAATGAAAAACGCCCGTGCCGGCGCCTTTTTCCAGTGTGCGTCCCGGCAGCTTCAGGCGTTCGAGCGTCTCGCAATTTTGGAGAGAGCTATATTGCGATTTGAGCGCTTCGGCGCCTGCTACGTTAGAAGCGAAAATCCAGGAAGCGAAAATCCAGGCGGAAAACATGAGCCCACGCGCAAAACTTCTGTCGATTGCCAAGTTTGCTTCCTTTCAATGAAAACCCAGGCTTCCACTAACTATGCGCCAGAGCGTCGCGCATCTCGACGATGGGCGCGGGATCGACAGTGACGCCGCCGCGGAACGGATTATCGAGCGCTGCGATCAGAAAAATGACGGCGCCGAGGAAGAGCGCGGTGGTCGCCCCAAGCAGGAGATGCACATGCATCTCCATGTCGAAGAGGCACATAAGCAGCATGTAGAGAAAGGCGCCGAGATAGACCACGGCCCACATCGGGGCCGGAATGCCATTACCCTCGCTCGACAACAGCTGGCGGCGCTGCTCGATAAGCGTGTTGATCTGGCGGAAGGCCTCGCCGTAAACGAGCTCCTCGCTCTTGGTCGAGGGCTGGAAGGCGAAAAGCTTTCTGAGCATGCGGCGCAAGGTCGGCGAAGGGCCGGTCGGCGTCGGCGCGCTCACATCCTTGGGCCAATGGGTCTCGAGCGCCTCGACGGTGTAATCCTGCAAATCCTGCTGCAGCTGCGCGCTCAAGGGCGCGGGCAGGCCATCGAGATCATGGCGCAGCGTCGCGAGCGTCAGCGCCTTTTTGGAGACGGCGTCCTTGACGCTGGAGAAATCCTGATAGGCCTCGACGGCGAGCAGGCCGAGCAGAATGCCATAAAGCGCCGCGAAGCTTTGAAGCGAGAAGCCGATCATGTCATTGGCGTTGCGCCTCCCATGAATCCATCGCAGCGAGTAAGGACGGCAGACGAAGATTCCGGCGATGGCGACCGCCGCGAACCCGGCGCAAAAAACCAGAGCCAATTGCATTGTCGAAAGGCCTTTGAACAAATCGAGCATTGCCGTCCCCCGTGCGATCATTTGGCGACGGGAGCGGCGCTTTGTCAAAAGGCGCGGCTCTATCGGCTGAAAAGCCAGAAGATCACGCTCAATAAGACGCTCAGCAGCAGCGACGTTGCAAGCGGAACATAGACGCGCAGATTGCCGCGCTCGAAGACGATATCGCCCGGCAGGCGTCCGAGGCCGAGACGCTCGGCCGCAAGCCACGCCAGGCCGAGCCCAATGAGCGCGATCCCCACCAAAATCAACAATCTAGGCATCTATCTCCCCTCCTCCGCGCGTGGCCCCCACGAGGCGACATATTGTCGCGAAAGGCCAAATCGCGAGCCCCTTCGCTTGCAAAAGAGCGGGCGCGCCGATACGTCGCCTGTCGGGTTTCGAGCAGCGAAGGAGCGCGCCAAAGCGCGACGAAATCGCTCAGCCGAATGAAGGCGCCGTGGCGCGTCTTTCGCAAGGGCCCGTCGAGACGCGGACGCCCTGAACCCGAAGAACAAAACGTCTCTTCTTCACTACTAGCGAAGGCGCGGGCGCCATGCGCTCTATCGAAAAAGGCAAAGTAAAATGATGAGGCCGGATCATCTCTTTATCGCAATGACCATGGTGAAGCACGGCACGCTCGCCGGCGCGTGCATCTTCGCATTCAAGATCCTGCGCTTCGCTTTGGTCCACTGACGCGATTTCCGCATGAACGGCTGGCACTGGGGTTGCCATGCGGGGCGGGCCGGACACCCGAGGCCAAAATAGCCTGATTCAACTCTGGGCCCCCTCGCTCGCGTCGCAAACGCCGGGGTAACGATCCAACCCTTCAAGCGGGTGTCGCGTGGCGCCCGCTGACCTCGCGCGCCGGCGCCGATTTCTTGGGCGTCGTCGCCTCTTGACCTCGGCGCGCGAACCCGTGACAGCTAATCTGTCAAAAAAGGGGAGCGCGACAAATGGCTGCGGCGATCGACGGTCCGAGAGTTGGGGCGAAATCGGGCAAGGCCCGCCAGCTTGTCGTTTTCCTGCACGGCTTTGGCGCTGATGGCGCCGATCTCATCGAGGTCGGGCGCCAATGGCGCGCCTTCCTGCCCGACGCCGATTTCATCGCGCCCCATGGGCCGGAGCGCTGCGCGATGTCGCCCATGGGGCGGCAATGGTTCCCGCTCACCATGCGCGATCCGGATGAGCGCTGGCGCGGCGTGATCTCCGCCCGCCCGACGCTCGACGCCTTTCTCGACGCAGAGCTCGAAAAGCGCGGCTTCGATGAACGCTCGCTGGCGCTGGTCGGATTCAGCCAGGGCACGATGATGGCCCTGCATACGGGCCTGCGCCGCAACGTCGCGCCGCGCGCTATCCTCGGCTATTCCGGCATTCTGGTGCTGGGCCCCAATCAGCCGGGGGCCGAACGGCCGCCGCAGAACCCGCCGCCTTCCGTGCTGCTCGTACACGGCGAGGAGGATGACCTCATCCCCATAGACGCCATGATGCTCTCGGCCAATTCGCTTGCCGACATGAGCGTGCCGGCGCAATGGCATATGTCCGCCGGGCTCGGACACGGCATCGATAACGCCGGGCTGATCCATGGGGCGCTGTTTCTGGCGCAGGCTTTTGGGGTGAAGGTGGAATACGGGCGGCGGTAGGGCGCGGTCCCTCACGCCGGCTCTGCCCCATCCGGCTCCAGCGCCGGGTCGAGCACCGGCTCGACGAACCGCGGAATCCGCCGCACGGCGCGGCGGACGATCGGGCGGTAGAGCTGCTTCGTCGCCTCCACCACATGCACGCCGCCGCCCGGCAGCGAGAAGCGCCCCGCGATGCGCTCGAAGGCCGGAGCCGAGCGCAGTAGCGTCACGCGCTGGAAGGGCGGCACGTAAAGCGCCTCGCCCCAGAAAACCGGCAGGAATTGCGCCTCCTGCAACAGCGTCTGCAGCTGACCGCGCGAATAGGGATGTCCATGGCCGAAAGGCGTGGTGTCGAGGCGCGCCCAGAGGCCGGTGCGGCTCGGCGCGACGATCACCACCCGCCCGCCCGGCGCCAGAATGCGCCAGACCTCATCCAACAAATCCTGCGGATGCTCCTCGACCTCCAGCGCATGCACGAGCAAGATGCGGTCGATGCTGGCGTCGGGCAGCGGCGTCATCGAGGCCTCGACCAGCGCCGTGGCCGAGCGGCCGTCGAGCGGCCAATGCATCACGCCCTGGGTCGCCGGCATGAAGGCTAGCACGCGCTGGGCTTTTTCGCGGAAATTGTCGAGATAGGGCGGGGCATAGCCCATGCCGAGCATGCGCAGGCCGGCATGGTCATCCCAGCGCGCGCGCAGCAGACGCCCGACGACGCGGCGGGCAACCTCGCCCAAAGCGGTTTCGTAAAAGGCCCGCAGCTCGACCACGTCCAACGCCATGGCCGGATCATCCCCTTATTCGCGCGGAGGTGCAAGGGAGCCGCCGGTCGCATTTTTGCATTGGGAAGCTATGATGTCCGCGACAGGCGCGCTTTCCGACCGCATGGAAACCGCTCACGGAGAGAGAGCTCATGTCCATAGAGGTCGCCCAGTTCATTTGCCTCACCGACAATTTCGGCCTGCTGATCCACGACCGCGAGACCGGCGCGACGGCCAGCATCGACGCGCCCGAGGGCGAGGCCATTGCGGCTGAGGCCGAGCGTCGCGGCTGGCCGCTCACCCATCTGCTCATCACCCATCACCATCTCGACCATATCGAGGGCTGGGAGGTGCTGAAAAAGCGTTTCCCCGGCATGAAGATCGTCGGCTCCGCCAAGGACGCCCATCGCCTGCCGCCGCTCGACCAAGCGGTTTCGGACGGCGACGAGGCGCTCCTCGGCGCCTCCCGCGCGCTTGTCATCGCCACGCCCGGCCATACGGCGGGGCATGTCTGTTATTATTTCCCGGACGACGCGGCGGTCTTCGTCGGCGACACGCTGTTTTCCTTGGGCTGCGGGCGCGTTTTCGACGGCACGATGGAGCAAATGCGCCACTCGCTCGAAAGGATCGCCAATCTGCCGCGCGAGACCCGCGTTTATTGCGGCCACGAATATACCCAGGCGAACGGCCGCTTCGCCGTCACGGTCGATCCGCAGAACCCCGCCTTGCGGGAGCGGATCGAGGAGGTCGCGCAATTGCGCGCGGCGGGCCAGTTCACCCTGCCCTCGACGGTGGCTCTCGAAAACGCGACCAATCCCTTCCTGCGCGCCCAAGACCCGAAGGTGAAGGAGGCGATGGGCATGGCCGGCGCCGATCCCTTCGCAGTCTTCGCCACGATGCGCGAACGCAAGAACAGCTTCGCCGGATGAGCGCGCTCAATCGCCTCTCCGCAGAAGAGGTCGCGCGGCTGCTCCACCTCGCCCCGCATCCGGAAGGCGGCTTCTACCGCGAGACCTTTCGCGATCCGCGCCTCATCGCCGGCCGGTCGGCGTCGACCGCGATTTACTATCTGCTGCCGGCCGGGCAAATCTCGGCCTGGCACCGGGTCGACGCCGCCGAGATCTGGCACTGGCACGCCGGCGCGCCCTTGGCGCTCTCTCTGTTCGAAAACGGCCGCCGCACCGACATCCGGCTCGGCGCCGATCTTATCGGCGGCGACCGCCCGCAGGGGATCGTGCCCGCCGGGGTCTGGCAATCGGCCGAGAGCCTCGGCGCCTGGACGCTTGTCGGCTGCACCGTCGCGCCGGGCTTCGAGTTCGCCCATTTCGAGATCGCCGAGCCGGGCCTGATCCCGCTCGCTTGAGGCGAGTCGGAGAGCGGGGCTTTTTGCAGGCCTCGGGATAGTGTATCGGGGCGCATAACAACATTTCACGAGGAAACCGCGCCCATGTGCTGGAGTGGGGAAGCTTCTACTGTCTTGGCGGCGACTGGCATCGCCGGCGCGGCCTATTCCGCGCTCAAAAAGAATCCCGAGCCGCTCGCGCTATGGGTATGCCTTCTCTATTTCGCGAGCATGGAGTCGCTGCAGGCGGTCGCCTATTCGGTGCTCAACCAATGCGACTCGCCATTAAATCAGGTGATGACCCTATTCGGTTATCTGCACATCACTTTTCAGCCCTTCTTCATCAACGCCGTGGCGCTGTATTTCATGCCGAAGGACAGCGCCCGGATGGTCGCGCCCTGGGCCTATTTCGGCTGTTTCGTCGCGGCGATCCTCATGCTGATCCAGCTTTATCCCTTCGCCTGGGCGGGCCATTGCGCCATCGGCCGTCCGCTCTGTGGCGACGTGCTCTG
Organism: Methylocystis sp. MJC1; assembly: GCF_026427715.1. Classification (NCBI taxonomy): domain Bacteria; kingdom Pseudomonadati; phylum Pseudomonadota; class Alphaproteobacteria; order Hyphomicrobiales; family Methylocystaceae; genus Methylocystis; species Methylocystis sp. MJC1. The sequence goes on from NZ_CP107558.1 coordinate 3,358,706, forward strand.
CACGGTGAGGGGCGAATGGCACATCGCCTGGCTGCTGCCGACGAACGGCATCGGCAATTCCATGGCCGATAACGCCTGGCTCGGCCGCGGCTTTATCGGCTATCCGATGATGGCCTTCTTCATCCCCACGCTCTACGGCAGCTGGCGCTTCATCCTGTTCTCCTGGCTGGCTGGCCCGTTCCTGGCGGGGCTCACGACGAGCAATATCAATGAATGGCCGGCGGTCTGGTGCCTGTTCTCGATCGGCCTGGTGCTCGCCATCATCAAGACGCCGCTGCGCTACCATCTGCATGTCGGCGATCCCTGGTGGATGATGCTGTGGAAATGGCGGAAGGCGCGCAAGACGGCGCAGACGCCCGTCGTGGCGGCGCCGGAGGCGAGCTTCGTCAAGGAGCCGGCGGAGTAACACCCGCCGTCATTGCGAGGAGCAAAGCGACGAAGCAATCCAGGGCAGCTATAGCGGCTCTGGATTGCTTCGCTTCGCTCGCAATGACGGCATGGCTTCCCCGCAGACTTCTTATCACCCCCTCGCGCTCACGACCCCGCCGATCAAATTCACGGCAAGCAGCTTCTCTGTAGAGACCTCGGCGGCGACGGGCGTCAAAACGGCCCCCGCCGCCAATTTGTTTTTCAGCGCCGCCCGCGCCGCAACAGCCTCCGCCCACCCCACCTTCCTGAACCGCAAGGTCTCCCCGGGGCGCAATTGCGCGAGCCGCCCGAGGTCGGCGCCGATTGCCGTCGCAATCTTCGGGTAGCCGCCGGTCGGCTGACGGTCGGCCATCAGCACAAAAGGCGCGCCGGAACCTGGGACCTGGATGGCGCCGATGGCGGCGCCGTCGGATACGATGTCATGGCCGCGCGAATGGGTAAGTTTCGGCCCCTCCAGCGCATAGGCCATGCGGTCGCTGCGCGCGCCGACCCGCCACTCCGACGAGAGAAAAGCCTCGATGGCCTCGGGCGCGAAATAATCGTCCTGCGGCCCAAGCATCACGCGAATCGGCGCGTCGTCGCGCGCGAGCCAAGGCGCGTCGATCGCTTGCGCGCCATCCGGCGTAGGCGCCACGTCGAGAAGCTCGAGGGCCTCGCCGGCCGCAAGCGGCTTGGGGCCGATACCCGAGCGGGCGTGGGTCGAAAGCGAACCGAGCGCCAAGGGCAGATCGAAGCGCGCGCCAATCGCGACATAGCACCAGGCGCCGAAAACACCCGCGCGTATCGTAAGCCGAGCGCCGGGCGTCAGCGCAATGATGCAGGCGGGCGGGAGTTTCTGCTCATCAAGCCGGGGGTCGAAGGCACCGCCCGCGATGGCGACCGCGAGCGAGGCGCCTTCGCTCTCCAGGGTGACGCCGCCGAGCGACACTTCGATCGCCGCAGCGGCGCCGACGGCGCGGGTCGCCGTATGGAAGGCCGGTGCGTCCATCGGCCCCGCGGGCGTGACGCCGAAGCGCGAATAGCCGAAGCGGCCGGCGTCTTGCACGGTGACGCCCGGCCCCGCGGCGCATATGTGCAACCGCGCGCTCACGCCCTCGCCTCGCGCCGCGCGAGGATTTCGCCCTGCGCCGCGCGGGCGTCGAGCGCCGCGAAAGTCGCGGCGTCGATGGGTTCGAAACGCAGCGCCTCGCCGGGCGCGATGAGGAAAGGCGGGTCGCGGGTGAGCGAAAACAGCCGTTCCGGCGTGCGGCCGATGACATACCAGCCGGTCGGCATCGGGTTGGTCGCGATAAGCGACAACCCGCCGCCGATCAGCACGGCGCCCTCGGGCGTCGGGCCGCGCGGCGCCAGGCGACGCGGGACAGCGAGCGCCTCTGGCAGGCCGCCGAGATAGCACCAGCCCGGCGCGAAGCCATACATGAAGGCGCGGTAGTCCGCCGCGGCGTGTTTTTCGGCGAGCGAGCGAGCGGAAAGATCGACGAGAGACGCCGCCTCTTCAATGTCCTCCGCGATGGCGGGATCGTAGCAACAAGGGATGACCCATGCCCTGCCGTCATTGCGAGGAGCGTCAGCGACGACGCAATCCAGCGCTCCCGCAGCGGCTCTGGATTGCTTCGCTTCGCTCGCGATGACGGGAAAGCGCTGCTCGATCCAGCCGATGAGCGCCTGGCGCGAGATCTCCAACGGCTCGTAATGCACGAGCAGCGAACGGTAAGTCGGCGTGGTTTCCCGCACGCCCTGCAAACGCTCCCGGAGAAAAGCGTCGTCGAGCGCGAGAACCAGCGCATTGAGCTCGGCGTCGACGGCGTCGCCGAACTCCACTGTTAGCGCCGCTTCGCCCTGGTCGAGAAAGCGCGGACGATCGTAGCGCATGTCAGCCCTCGACGAAGGGACGCAGCCGGTACCCGTCTTGCGCCAGCGCCGCGCGCAGGCGCTGCGCCATCTCCACCGCATGGGCCGTATCGCCATGCACGCAGATAGAGTCGATCTTCGTCGGCAGGCGCTTGTCGGTGACCGTGACGAGAGCGCCCTCGCTCAGCATCTCGCGCAGGCGCGCAATGGCCGCGTCGCAATCGGTGATCACCGCGCCGGGTTCCGCGCGCGGTTGCAGCCTCGCGTCGTCGAGATAGGCGCGGTCGGCGAATATCTCATGGGCGATTTGCAAGCCGGCCCGTTCGCCCGCCCGAGTCTGTTCGGAAAGCGCGATCGCGAGGAGAATAAGAGAGGGATCGACCGCGCGCGTCGCGCGCGCCAGAGCGTCGGCGACGTCCGCGTCCTTCTCCGCGATATTGGCCAGCGCGCCATGCGCCTTCACATAAGCGATGCGATGGCCCGCATAAGCGGCGAGCGCCTGCGCGGCGCCGATCTGATAGGCGACAGCATGCTCGATCTCCCTCGGCGTCATCGTCATCGGGCGGCGTCCGAAGCCGGCGAGATCCGGAAAGCCCACATGGGCGCCGATCGCGACGCCTTTCTCCCGGGCGAGCGCGAAGGTTCTGGCCATAATGTCGGGATCGCCCGCGTGAAAGCCGCAGGCGACATTGGCGCTGGTCACGGCATCGAGCATCGTGGCGTCGTCGCCCATGCGCCAAGGGCCGAAGCCTTCGCCAAGGTCTGCGTTGAGATCGATTCGCTGGGGCGTCGTGGCCATCGGTGCGATCTTAACGCGCAGCGCCGCGGCGCGACAGCGTCACCTCGCGCATTTGCGAGCGCGCCTCAATTGTGCTCGGCTCAGCTCGCGCCCGCTCCAGGGCGTAGGGAGAACGAACATGCGCATACCAGCAATGGCCTTCGCGGCCGTCCTTGCTTTCGCTCCTGCCGCCTTGGCGGGCGACCCGGTTGGCAAATATGCCGCTGAGGGAACCAATCCCGACGGCAAGTCGGCCTATTCGGGGACAGTTACGGTGGAAAAGACCGGCGACACCTACAAGGTCACCTGGAACGTTGGCGGGACGATCTACGTCGGCACGGGATTGGGCGACAAGAACTTCCTCGCGGTGAGCTACAAATCCGGCAGCGACACCGGCCTCGCGCTCTACGGCGAAGATGGGGACAATTGGGCCGGCATCTGGACCTATCACAACGGCAAGAAGGTCGGCGCGGAGAAGTGGACGCGGAAGTAAATCCGCGCGGTGGGCGGACCAGCCACGGTCAATTGACAGAAAAGGCGCTCGCCGAGCTCACGGCGAGCGCCTCAATTTTCCTCAAGCCAGGCGCACGCGTGCGCCGGGCGGCATTACGCCAGGATCGTCTTCAGCTCGGCGACGATGGCGTCGCCCATCTGGGCGGTCGAGATGGAGGTCGGCGCGTCGCCCTTGATGTCGATGGTGCGCAGGCCCTTGGCCAGCACGCCGGCGATGGCGTTGTCGATCGCGTCCGCCGCCTTGGCGTTGTCGAAGGAATAGCGCAGCGCCATGCCGAGCGAGCCGATCATGGCGATCGGATTGGCGATGCCCTTGCCGGCGATGTCCGGCGCCGAGCCGTGGCAGGGCTCATACATGGCGTGCCGCTTGCCGTTGGCGTCGGCGGCGCCCAGCGAAGCGGACGGCAGCATGCCGAGCGAGCCGGTGAGCATGGAGGCGACGTCCGACAGCATGTCGCCGAAGAGATTGTCGGTGCAGATGACGTCGAACTGCTTGGGCCAGCGCACCAGCTGCATGCCGAGCGCGTCGGCGAGCATGTGCTCGAGCTTCACGTCCGGATATTCGCGCTTGTGCAGCGCGGTGATGACTTCGCGCCACAAATGGCCCGACTTCATCACATTCGCCTTTTCGGACGAGGTGACCTTGTTGTTGCGCTTGCGGGCGAGCTCGAAGGCGACGCGGCCGATGCGCTCGATCTCGTGGGTCGTGTAGACCTGCGTGTCGACGGCGCGCTTCTCGCCGTTTTCGAGGGTGACGACCTCCTTCGGCTCGCCGAAATAGACGCCGCCGGTGAGTTCGCGCACGATCATGATGTCGAGGCCGTCGACCAGCTCGCGCTTGAGCGACGAGGCGTCGGCGAGCGCCGGATAGCAGATCGCCGGGCGCAGATTAGCGAAGAGGGCGAGATCCTTGCGCAGGCGCAGGAGGCCCGCTTCCGGGCGCACGTCATAGGGCACGCCGTCCCATTTCGGCCCGCCGACGGCGGCCAGCAGCACGGCGTCGGCGGCCTGCGCCAGCGCCATGTCGCCTTCGCTGATCGCGACGCCATGAGCGTCATAGGCGGAGCCGCCCACGAGGCCGCGCTCGATCTCGAATGACGCAACGCCCGCCTGCCCCAGGAAGTCGATCACCTTCTCGGCCTCGGCGGAGATTTCGGGGCCGATCCCGTCGCCGGGCAGGAGCAGGAGCTTATAGGCGGACATGAAACCCTCTTCTTTGCGTTCGAGAAGCCTGCGCCGCTCAATAGAGCGGCGGGGCGAGCGGCGCAACATGGCGACGCGCCCGGCTTTCCGTGCGACAATTCGCGCGGGCGCGCCGCTCTTGCCGGAAAGGGCGAAGCCGTGCAGCTTGAAAAATGTCAAAAGCGTTGCGGTTCGAAGTCGACGCCATTTCCAATGCGCGAATTTTGCTGGGCAATTCCGCCCGAGCCGAAAGCGCGCTAAACGAGCGTCGATCGTTCGCAACGCCGAGGGCGGAACGAGGGAGACGCTACTCATGAAGCTTATCAAGATTGTCGCGCTGGCGGCGTTCGCAGCCTTTGCCGGGGCCATGCCCGCCAAAGCTTTCTGCCTGTTCAACTGCGAGCCAAAGCCCGAGGATGCGCGCAAGGTTTTCGAAAATCTGATCAAGAAGAGGTTCGACCCGGACGCGACCATCGAGAAGTTCGACGTCACCCGGTACTGGCCGCTCGACGTCGAGGGCGCGGGTCACAAGGGCTACGAGTTTTATTTCACCGCGAATGTGCGCTTCCCCAAGGGCGCCAATCTGGAATGCAAACCCGACAGCGCCGGCCACGTGAAGGAAGGCTGCTCCGCGAGCACCTATTATTCGACCACCGTCCAGAACCAGATGGTCAAGGAAAAGCAGTATATCGAGCCCGGCAAGGTCGTCGAGTTCAAGGACGAGACCCGCTTCGACCAGAGCGGCGGCAAGTGGAAAGGCCAGGACGGCAATCTCTACTGAGCCGGAGCGCCGGAGAAATCGAGAAGCGGGCCCGAGCGGCCCGCTTTTTTGTTGGGCGATGCGATTGCAGATTCCGCGGCGTTCGCCTAACTTTAGCTAAGTTAGCTAAGGAGAGGTTCCTTGCTGGTCAATATCCACAAAGCGAAAACGCAGCTTTCGAAATTGATCGAGGCAGCGCTCGCCGGCGAGGACGTGGTCATCGCCAGGGGCGACAAGCCGGTCGTTCGGCTCGTCGCGGTTGAGCAAGGCGCATTCAAGATCGGCGTGCTGAAGGACAAAAAGCTCGGGTCCGGGCCGGATTTTCTCCAGCCGCTCGATGAGGATGAGCTTGGTCTTTGGGAGGGCGGCGGGCCGTCGCAAGCGTTCTGAGCGCTCTCCTGCTCGATACGCATGCGTGGGCATGGAGCCTGACGGACGATCCGCGACTCTCCGAAGCGGCCCGTCGTGCGATCGGATCGGCGGGCGTGGTCTATGTGAGCCCGATCACCTTCTATGAGATCGCCCAAAAGGTGCGTCTCGGCAAATGGCCCGAGATGGCACCACATATCGAGGCTCTGCCTGATCTGCTCCTACAGCAGGGTGGGCACGCGGCGCGGTTTGATCCCGCTGTCTGCACTTTGGCGGGCGCGATGGATTGGGCGCATCGCGATCCTTTCGACCGTCTGATCGCGGCGACAGCGATCCTCGACAGGCTGACGCTCGTTTCCACCGATCCGGCGTTCGACGGCGTTTTACGGCGGCTCTGGTAAAAAAGCCGGCGAAACAGGCCCCTTCCTTGCGCCTTCCGCATAGTGTAGAAGCCGCCCAGGGATTAGGCGTCGAGCCCGGCCAAGCCGGGGCTCCGCTTGGGAAGAAGGTCGAAAATGCAGCAGGTCATTATCGCGATCCACCTGATGGTGGTGACGGCGCTCGTTATCCTCGTTCTTTATCAAAAGTCGGAGGGCGGCGCGCTCGGCATGGGCGGCAGCGGCGTCTTTACGGGGCGCGGCCAGGCCAATGCGCTCACCCGCGCGACCGGCATTCTCGCGACGATCTTCTTCCTCACCAGCATCGCGCTCACCGTGCTGCCGGCCTGGGAGCGCCGCGCCGCGGGCGGCGACGACTGGACCAAGGCGATCGACCAGGGCGACATCAAGCTCAAGGAAGTGAAGCCCGGCGAGAAGGCGCCGGAGGCCGGGAAAGACTCGGTCTTCGAGCAGCTGCAGCGCGCCCAGCAGAAGCGCCAGCAGAGCACGCCGGTCGCTCCGGTCGAGGAAACGCCGGCCCTCCGCCCGTCGCAGGAACCGCCGAAGGCCGAGGCCCCGAAATCCGAGCCGGTGACGGAAGCCCCCAAGGCTGAGGCGCCGAAGAGCGAAACGCCGGCCGCGGAGGCGCCGAAAGCCCCGGTGGCCGCCGAGCCGCCGAAGGCTGAAACGCCCAAGCCGGAAACCGCCGCCCCTGAGGCGCCGAAGGCCGAGGCGCCCGCCGACAAGCCGGCGGCTCCGACGCAGTGGAAGTCGCCCACGCAATAAGCGCGCGGCTCCTTCACTAAGCACATAAGAAAATCCGCTGGGGAAGACTGCTTCCCCGGCGCATTTATGCGCTACCAAAATCCAGCGAAAGGCGTTAGGCGTTAGGCCCCATGGCGCGCTACATCTTCATCACCGGCGGCGTGGTTTCCTCCCTCGGCAAGGGTCTCGCGTCGGCGGTTCTCGGCGCGCTCTTGCAGGCGCGCGGCTACACCGTCCGGCTCCGCAAGCTCGACCCCTATCTCAACATTGATCCGGGGACCATGTCCCCCTATCAGCACGGCGAAGTCTTCGTCACCGACGACGGCGCCGAGACCGATCTCGACCTTGGGCATTATGAACGCTTCACCGGCCGCCCGGCCACGAAGCAGGACAATGTCACCACGGGTCGCATCTATCAGGACATCATCAACAAGGAGCGGCGCGGCGACTATCTCGGCGCGACGATCCAGGTCATCCCGCATGTCACCAACGCCATCAAGGAGTTCGTCCTCGACGGCAATGACAATGTCGATTTCGCGCTGATCGAGATCGGCGGCACGGTGGGCGACATCGAGGGCCTGCCCTTCTTCGAGGCGATCCGCCAGCTCAAGAACGACCTGCCGCCGCATCACTGCATCTATGTGCATCTGACGCTGCTGCCCTTCATTCCGAGCGCCGGCGAGCTAAAGACCAAGCCGACGCAACATTCGGTGAAGGAGCTGCGCTCGATCGGCATCCAGCCGGACATTCTCCTCTGCCGCACCGACCGCGAGATTCCGCGCGAGGAGCGCCGCAAGCTCGGCCTCTTCTGCAACGTCCGCGAACAGGCGGTGATCGAGGCGCGCGACGCGGCCAATATCTACGACGTGCCCCGCGCCTATCACGCCGCGGGCCTCGACGCGCAGGTGCTGGCGGCCTTCGGCATCGAGCCGGCGCCCAAGCCCGACATGAGCCGCTGGAGCGCAGTGACGCAGCGGATCATGAATCCCGAGGGTGAGGTCACCATCGCCGTCGTCGGCAAATATACAGAGATGAAGGACGCCTATAAGAGCCTCATCGAGGCCCTTGCCCATGGCGGCCTGGCGAATCGCGTGAAGGTCAACCTCGACTGGATCGAATCAGAGGTCTTCGAAGAGGGCGATCCGGCCGCCTATCTCGAACATGTGCACGGCATTCTCGTGCCCGGCGGCTTCGGCCAGCGCGGCGCCGAGGGCAAGATTCTCGCGGCGCGCTTCGCCCGTGAGCGCAAGGTGCCCTATTTCGGCATCTGCTTCGGTATGCAGATGGCGGTGATCGAGGCGGCGCGGGCGCTTGCCGGCATAGAGAAGGCGAACTCCACCGAATTCGGCCCCTGCGAGGAGCCGGTCGTCGGCCTGATGACCGAATGGCTCAAGGGCAATGAGCTTGAAAAGCGTAGGGCAGGCGGCGATCTGGGCGGCACCATGCGGCTCGGCGCCTTCCCGGCGCTGCTGAAGCCCGGTTCGCGCATCGCGGAGATCTACGGCAAGACCCAGATCTCCGAGCGCCATCGCCACCGCTATGAGGTGAACTTCGGATATCGCGAGCGGCTGGAGTCCTGCGGGCTCTTGTTCGCCGGCTCCTCGCCGGATGGCCTGTTGCCAGAGACGGTGGAAATCCCTGACCATCCCTGGTTTGTGGGCGTGCAATATCACCCCGAGCTGAAGTCGCGGCCCTTCGAACCGCATCCACTGTTTGCGAGCTTTATTGCGGCGGCGAAGGCGCAGAGCCGGTTGGTGTAATGCCCATAATTGGGGACTTCAGGGACTTGCTCGGGAGAAAACCCTCAGGGAGAACTAACGCAGTTGCTTTTCCTCGTTCACTAGCCCGCTTGGTAGCGGATCGTTGGTATAACCTCGTGAGCGGCGACTATGAGCATCCTCCTTGTCCGCCGCTTCGTTTACTTATTAGACTATTTGAAGCTTGCTATATCGCCTCAACTCTGACTGAAGAAGGGCGGTATATTCCATTCAACGTTGTAATGCACCGTCGTGGGGATGAGCCTGCTGAGCGGTCAGTACGGTTCCGCCAAACAAGGCTTTTGAACACTCAAGAACTAAGGCGGCTAGCGCCGACGGTTGACTTAAGGAAAAGTGCAATACTCGTTGAATGGGCAGAATCTGAACTCGCAATTTCAGGATTAATTGATATTGGGACCTCTTGGTACAGAGCAAGAGCGGGCCTTTCCCTCAAATTCGAGAGCCCGAATGCGCTGATAGCTCAGATTGAACGGCCGGGGAGAATAGCAGTTTATTAAGGCGTATACAGAATCGCCGCTCTTTCGGACGGTACTCTGGAACAACCTTTTGGTAGAGATATCGATTTATTTCTGCACAAAATCTGCAGCCACGGAATGCGGGCCGTCCATAGCGAAATAGATTATCCAGAGTATGAGCCTGAATATGAGTCCAGCTCTTTTCAGTTTATCTGCTTATGGAACACCTACGCTGCAATTGCAAACGCGATCAGCGCGAATGGTCATGGTGGTATGTTAATAATACTGCCGGATACAGTCGTGGACTCCGAACTTGTCAGGTGTAAATACACTTGCTGCTCTAACATATTGAGGGATGCGTTCACTCGCTTCATGAACGCACGTCATCTTGTTGGCGATTATACAGAACTAACAGAAGATGGATTTAACATACCCGAGCAATTCAAAATACGTGCCGAATGGAACATGGTAGAATATTATGACGCGCTTGTAGAGGCGACACGGTTTGTTGCTGGCCTTTCGGGATGCGACGGCGCACTCGTCTTGTCTAGCGATCTGCGCTTGCTCGGATTTGGAGGCGAAATTCGGGCTGAGTTGCTAGCAGACATAAATGTCTCTGAGGTAAAGAACGAAGCGAGGCGCGAATACTCCGAGTGTGACATAGAGCAATTTGGTATGAGGCACCGTTCAGCGATCAAGCTTGCCAGTAAAAGTCGAGAAAGTCTCGTGCTAGCCATTTCGCAAGATGGCCCGATAAGCGCCGTTTGGTGGCAGGACGACAGGGTGCTAGTCAAGAAAAACGTAAGGTTGACCAATCTAAACATGCCTTACGCCTAACGGCAGGGCACCATTGCGGATGGGTAATTTTTAAGTTATATATACATATAATTCTTTGGGACATCATCATGCACACAACCTCTCTTCGCAAAGTCGGCGGCTCCGTCATGCTTGCCGTCCCGCCCGCGATCCTCGACCTTCTCGATCTGAAGGCGGGCGCGACGGTCGGCGTCTCGGTCGAAGACGGCAAGCTCGTCATCGCTCCCACGACGAAATCCCGCTACAAGCTCGCCGAACTTCTCGCGCAATGCGACGCCTCGGCGGAGCCGTCCGAGGAGGATCGCGCGTGGCTCGGCGACAAGCCGCAAGGCTCGGAGCTGCTCTGACATGGAGCGCGGCGACATCTATCTCGTCTCGCTCGACCCGACCTCGGGGCACGAGCAGCGAGGCGCGCGGCCGGTGCTCATCGTCTCGGCGACGGCCTTCAACAAGATAACGAAAACGCCCATCGTCCTGCCGATCACGAGCGGCGGCAATTTCGCGCGCACGGCCGGCTTTGCGGTGTCTCTCATGGGCGCTGGCACGCAGACGACGGGCGTCATCCGTTGCGACCAGCCGCGCGCCCTCGACCTCGGCGCACGCCACGCCCGCAAGCTCGAATGCGCGCCGCCGGAGATCGTCGACGAAGCGCTCGCCAAGCTCGCCGCCATCTTCGAATAGCGCCGCCACGTGCTCGAGCGCCAAGTCTCAGTCGGCGGACGACTGGCCCTCCATCGCCCGCTCCAGCACGAACACACGCAGCGCGGACGACAGATTCGCCTCCCCGCGCTCGGCGTCCACACGGGCAACCAGCCCGGCGAGCGAGACGCCATCCTTCGTCGCAATGTCTTTCAATGCGCGCCAGAAGGCGTCTTCCAGCGAGACGCTGGTGCGGTGGCCCGCGATGACGATGGAATGTTTGACAACCCGGATGCTGGACTTGCGGCCTTCCGGCTGCGGACCTTCACCGAAGCCATCCGCGTGCGCGCCTGAAGGCGCGCGGTCCGTGCTCATGGGGTTTCTTCGCGCTTATGCGCGTCGAGCTTTGCGGCCTCTAACCGCTTTTGCGCGTCTGTCAGCTCCCGTTCCGCTTTCGTGCGGCCGAAAGCGACGCGATTCTCCTGGGCCTGCGCCTCTTTCTCGCGCTTCGCGCGGTCCTTGCGGGCGCGGCGGAGATTGACGACCTCGGCCATCAGGTCTTTTTGCGGAATGCGTCGATGGAGACGACCTTGGCGTCGCCTTCGCCTTCCGCAGCTTCGGCGGCCGCAGGCTTGGGCCTATCCGCCTTCTCCAGCTTTTGGGGCTCTGGCTTTGCCTCGGCCTTCTCCTCGGCCGGGCGCGCGGCGACGAGACTCGGGCGCGCCGGCGAGACCTCTTCCTCCTCTTCTTCCTCCTCCATATCTGCCGCCTCGAAGCGCAGGCCGAACTCGACCGACGGATCGTAGAAGCCGGTGATCGAGGCGTAGGGGACGTAGAGACGCTCAGGGATCGAGCGGAAGGACAGGGTGACGCCGAAGCCCTCGTCGTCGACCTCGAGGTTCGTATATTGATGCTGCAGGATGATCGTCAGCTCCTGCGGCCATTGTTCGGCCAGACGCCGCGAGATTTTCACGCCGGGCGCGTCGGTTTTGAAGCTTATGGTGAAGTGATGGTCGCCAGGGAGATAGCCGCTCGCCGCCACATCTCCCAAAACCTTGCGCACCACGCTGCGCATCGCATCCTGAACGAGTAGATCGTAACGAATAAGATCAGTGGCCATGCGCTTTTCCCCGGCGCATGGTCTCGTCCCAAAAGGGGCGCCACGATCACGCGCCTGCGCCCGACCTTCCGGCCAGCGCGAATAATGAAGTGGAGGCTTCTGTTGCCAGGCGCCTCCGAGCCCCGCCTAGAAGTGCTAACCCCTAGGGCTTTGATCCCAGTTTGAGCGCCGCATTACGCGGCGACGGCCACCGGAGCATAGTTGTCGTTGGCAACTATAAGGTTTGACCCGATAACGGCGGTATCATGCCGAGCGAAAAAGCACCCTTTACGCCCCCGTCGATCCTATTTCGCCCCCGCCGCAGCCCGCCGTGACGCGCTGTGGTGGAGGCGCCGGGTACCGCCCCCGGGTCCGGATGGTTTATTTCGATGTTCGTTTATCGCCATAGCCGGCGTGAACCGGCAGAACGAATATAGGGGTTTGGACGCGTTTGTGAAAGGGGAGCGACGAACTCCGTCGGATTATCCTCTTCTAATAGAAGCCGAGCCGGGGCGAGAGCGCCTGCCGCATGGGCTCGGCCTCCCCCTGCGCCAAAATTAATCTCGACAGCCCGCCAAGTGGGCGCTTTCCGCCTTGTATGCGGGCGATCTTCCCAATAGTTTGGCGACCGCGAAAAATCGCGGCGCGAGAGCCCGGCTCCCCTTCGGGAGGCGGCGGCTCGCGCTTTCCGCGCCGCCCGTTCTCTTTAGGAATCGCTGCATGTCCGTGCTGATCGACAAGAACACCAAAGTCATCACTCAAGGGTTCACCGGGAAGACCGCCACTTTCCATTCGGAACAGGCGATCGCCTATGGAACCAAGATGGTCGGCGGCGTGTCTCCGGGCAAAGGCGGCTCCACCCATCTGGGCCTCCCCGTCTTCGACACGGTCGTGGAAGCGCGCGAGAAGACCGGCGCCGAAGCCTCGGTCATCTATGTCCCGCCGCCCGGCGCGGCCGACGCCATTTGCGAGGCGATCGACGCGGAAATCCCGCTGATCGTCTGCATCACCGAGGGCGTGCCGGTGCAGGACATGATCCGCGTCAAGCGCTCGCTTTCGGGCTCCAAGTCCCGCCTCATCGGGCCGAACTGCCCGGGCGTCGTCACCGCGGGCGAGAGCAAGATCGGCATCATGCCCGGCAATATCTTCTCGAAGGGCTCGGTCGGCGTCGTGTCCCGCTCCGGAACTCTTACTTATGAAGCCGTCTTCCAGACCAGCCGCGAGGGCCTCGGCCAGACGAGCGCCGTCGGCATCGGCGGCGACCCGGTCAAGGGCTCCGACTTCATCGAGATCCTGGAGCTCTTCCTCGCCGACGAGGCGACGAAGTCGATCATCATGATCGGCGAGATCGGCGGCTCGGCCGAAGAGGAAGCGGCCCAATTCTTGAAGGACGAAGCCAAGCGCGGTCGCAAGAAACCCATGGTGGGCTTCATAGCCGGCCGCACGGCCCCTCCCGGCCGTCGCATGGGCCATGCCGGCGCGATTATTTCAGGCGGCAAGGGCGACGCCGAGAGCAAAATCGCGGCGATGGAGTCGGCCGGCATTCGCGTGTCGCCGTCCCCTGCCCGTCTGGGCAAGACTTTGGTCGAGGTGCTCAAAGGTTAGGCGCAGCCGCGCCTCTTCTTATACCGCCTCGAGGAACTTAAATTAGAGGCGACGCCGCAAGTCGGCGGCGCCTCGAAATCAGCCTTCGGCGGCGGGTTGCATGCTCGCAGACGCGCCCTCGTCGGCTCCAAGAGAAGCGAGACAATGGCGCGTCTTGAAACTGATGGCGTGGCCGGACCGGCGGCTCCCGGCGGCCCGCGTTCTTCACAAAATAATAGTTTTGCAGCCACCTCATTTCTACAGGGCGCCAATGCGGCCTATATCGAGGGCCTGCTCGACGCCTATGAGGCCGACCCTTCCTCGGTCAGCCCGGAATGGGCGAAGTTTTTCAGGGAAATGGGCGTAGCGCCAGACACGGCCCTGCCTCCTGCCTCCCCCTCTTGGGCGCGTCGTGACTGGCCGCCCGCCGCGAACGGCGAATGGGTGAGCGCGCTCACCGGCGAATATCCCGCTCCCGCGCAAAAGCCCGCCGCCAAAGGCGCTCCCGTTACGCCGCCCGCGGCCACGACGGCAGAGGACATCCAGCGCGCCACGCGCGACTCTGTGCGTGCATTGATGATGATCCGTGCCTATCGCATGCGCGGCCATCTCCACGCCAATCTCGATCCCTTGGGCCTCGAGCAGCGTCCCGACCATGGCGAACTGCATCCCGAGACATACGGCTTCAAAGACGAGGACTACGACCGCAAGATTTTCATCGACGGCGTTTTAGGGCTGCAATACGCCAGCGTCTTCGAGATGGTCACGATCCTGCGCCGCACTTATTGCGGCTCGATCGGCTTTGAATTCATGCATATCTCCAATCCGGAGGAGAAAGCCTGGCTGCAGGCGCGCATCGAAGGCCCCAAAAAGGAAATCGTCTTCACCGACGAGGGCAAGCGCGCGATCTACAACAAGCTCGTCGAGGCCGAAGGCTTCGAGAAGTTCCTCGACGTGAAATATACGGGCACCAAGCGCTTCGGCCTCGACGGCGCGGAGGCGATGGTCCCGGCCCTCGAGCAGATCATCAAGCGCGGCGGCGCACTCGGCGTGCAGGAGATCGTCCTCGGCATGGCGCATCGCGGCCGTCTGAATGTTCTCTGCCAGGTGATGGGCAAGCCGCACCGCGCCCTCTTCCATGAATTCAAGGGCGGCTCCTTCCTGCCCGACGAGGTGGAAGGCTCCGGGGACGTCAAATATCACCTCGGCGCCTCGTCCGATCGCGAGTTCGATAACAACAGGGTCCATCTCTCGCTCACGGCGAATCCGTCGCATCTCGAAATCGTCGACCCGGTGGTGCTCGGGAAAGTCCGCGCCAAGCAGGATCAGCATGGCGGCGACCGCCGAACGGTGCTGCCGCTGCTCATCCATGGCGACGCGGCATTCGCCGGCCAGGGCGTGGTGGCGGAATGTTTCGGCCTCTCTGGGCTCAAGGGCCATCGCACCGGCGGCTCGGTGCATTTCATCATCAACAATCAGATCGGCTTCACCACCTATCCACGCTTCTCGCGTTCTTCGCCCTACCCTTCAGATGTCGCGAAAATGGTCGAAGCGCCGATCTTCCACGTCAATGGCGACGACCCCGAGGCCGTTGTCTTCGCCGCGCGCGTCGCCACCGAATTTAGGCAGCAGTTCCAGAAGCCGGTCGTCATCGACATGTGGTGCTATCGCCGCTTCGGCCACAATGAAGGCGACGAACCCGGCTTCACCCAGCCGCTGATGTACAAGAAGATCCGCGCGCATCGCACGGCGCTCGACCTCTATGGCGAGAAGCTCGTCAACGAAGGCCAGCTTACAAAGGCCGATGCGGACAGGATGAAGGAAGACTGGCGCGCGCGGCTCGAGGTCGAGTTCGAAGCGAGCGGGACCTATAAGCCCAACAAGGCGGATTGGCTCGACGGGCGCTGGGCGGGCTTGAAGCCCGGCTATCAGGCGTCCGAGGACGAACGCCGGGGCAAGACCGGCGCGCCGCTCGAAACCCTGCGCGACATCGGCGCGAAGCTCACGACGATCCCCCCGGATTTCAAGGCGCATCGCACCATCCAGCGTTTCCTCGACAATCGCCGCAACGCAATCGAGGAAGGGACGTCGATCGACTGGGCGACGGCGGAGGCGCTAGCTTTCGGCGCGCTGCTGATCGAGGGCTATGACGTGCGCCTCTCCGGCCAGGACAGCGAGCGCGGCACCTTCTCGCAGCGCCACAGCGTGCTCATCGATCAGGAAACGGAAGCGCGCTACATTCCGCTCGATCATATCGCATCGAACCAGGGCCGGTTCGAGGTCATCAATTCGATGCTCTCGGAAGAAGCGGTGCTCGGCTTCGAATATGGCTATTCGCTCGCCGAACCGAACGCGCTCGTGCTGTGGGAGGCGCAATTTGGCGACTTCGCCAATGGCGCGCAGGTGGTCTTCGACCAGTTCCTGTCCGCCGGTGAGCGCAAGTGGCTGCGCATGTCCGGCCTCGTCTGCCTGCTGCCGCATGGCTATGAGGGACAGGGGCCCGAGCATTCCTCGGCGCGTCTCGAGCGGTATCTGCAGCTGTGCGCCGAAGACAATATGCAGGTGGCGAACTGCTCGACGCCCGCCAATTACTTCCACATCCTGCGTCGCCAGCTGCATCGCAACATGCGCAAGCCGCTCATCCTCATGGCGCCGAAGTCGCTGCTGCGCCACAAGCGCTGCGTCTCGCGTCTCGGCGAGATGGGCATGGCGTCGAGCTTCCAGCGCATCTTGCTCGACGACGGCGAGACGCATGAGACAGCGCTGCTGAAACCAGACGAGCAGATCCGCCGCGTCGTGCTGTGCGGCGGCAAGGTCTATTACGATCTGCTCGAAGACCGCGAGAAGCGCGGGATCGACGACGTTTATCTGCTGCGCGTCGAGCAGCTTTATCCTTTCCCGCTGAAAAGTCTCGTCACGGCCATGTCGCGCTTCAAAAACGCCGATGTTGTCTGGTGCCAGGAGGAGCCAAAGAACATGGGCGCCTGGTTCTTCGTCGAGCCTTATCTGGAATGGGTGCTCGCTCAGGTGGGCGGCAAAGCGAAACGCGCGCGCTATGTCGGACGGCCCGCCTCGGCCTCGACCGCCGCCGGCGCCATGTCGAAGCATCTCGCGCAGCTCAGGGCTTTCTTGGATGACGCTTTTGCGGCTTAGCGCCGGCCGCCGTTCGAGACAGGCCGTCGTGTGCGCCCCCTCCCTGACCCTCCCCCGCTTCGCGGGAGAGGGGACGCTCGCGATCGGCATTGCCGATGAAGGCCGCAATCTGCCCCCTCTCCCGCGCAGCGGGGGAGGGTTGGGGAGGGGGCCGCGCGAGCACGCTTAGAAAATTACCAACTCGGCTGAGCCATACGAGGAATTATCGATGACTGAAATTCGTGTCCCGACCCTCGGCGAATCCGTCACCGAGGCGACAATCGGCCGCTGGTTCAAAAAGGCGGGCGACACGGTGCGCGCCGACGAAACGCTCGCCGAGCTCGAGACCGACAAGGTGACACTCGAAGTCAACGCCCCGGCGGCGGGCGTCCTCGCCGAAGTTCTGGTCAAGGAAGGCGAGACGGTGCAGCCGGGCGCGCTGCTGGGGCAGATCGTCGCCGGGGGCGCGGCTGTTGCGCCGGCCCCCGCCGCAAAACCCTCTCCGGCGCCTGCCGCCGCTGCGCCCGCTCCCGCCGCGCCAAGCCAGCCGCCCACGGCCATGCCGCCCTCGCCCGCCGCCGCCAAGATTGCCGCCGAAAAGGGCATCGACGTCTCGCAGGTTGCGGGCTCCGGCAAGCGCGGCCAGGCGCTGAAGTCCGATGTGATCGACTTCGCCGCCCGGGCCCCCGCGGCGCCGGCGCCAATCGTCGAAGCGCCGCCGCCCCCCATCCCGCGCGCCCCTGCCCCCCAGGAAGACGCCTCGCGCGAGGAACGCGTGAAGATGTCGCGCCTGCGCCAGACCATCGCCCGGCGCCTGAAGGAAGCGCAGAGCGTCGCGGCGATGCTCACGACCTTCAATGAGGTCGACATGTCGGCGCTCATCGCCCAGCGCAACAAATACAAGGATCTCTTCGAGAAGAAGCACGGCGTGAAGCTCGGCTTCATGTCCTATTTCGTGAAGGCTTGCTGCCAGGCCCTGGAGGAAATCCCAGCCGTCAACGCCGAGATCGACGGGACCGATATCATCTACAAGCGCTTCTGCCACATTGGCGTGGCAGTGGGCACGGATAAGGGCCTCGTCGTGCCGGTTGTGCGCGACGCCGACCGCATGTCTCTGGCCGAGATCGAGAAAAGCATCGCCGCGCTTGGCAAGAAGGCGCGCGAAGGGGCGCTCGACATCGCCGATCTGCAGGGCGGCACCTTCACCATCTCGAACGGCGGGGTCTATGGTTCGCTGATGTCGACGCCGATATTGAACGCGCCGCAATCCGGTATTCTGGGCATGCACAAGATCCAGGAGCGTCCAGTGGCGGTCGAGGGCAAGATCGAAATCCGCCCGATGATGTATCTGGCGCTCTCTTACGACCATCGCATCGTCGATGGGAAAGAGGCGGTAACCTTCCTGGTGCGCGTCAAGGAGACGCTGGAGGATCCTGGCCGTCTGGCGCTCGCGCTGTGATCGAAGGGCGCGCCCGCTCGCCAGGCCTCACGGCTTTCGCGCGAGCGGGCGCCGCCCCAAGCCTCGGTCACGCTGCCCAGCAAAACCTCGGCCGCAGAATCGGGCGCTCCACCCTCTTTAAAACCGCTCCAAAGCGCCACACATCTAGCTGCAAGACGCGCTGCGCGGCAGGCGTCGACGGGCGGGTCGCAACGGACGCCGAGGAGGAGCAAATGCAAGAAAAAATCGTTATCGAGCGCAGGGAGCCGCTCCTGACGCCGGAACAATTCGCCAATCTGGGCGACGGCATGATTGCCTATGTGAGGGCCATGCGCTCGGAAGACGTGAACCGCCTCTATCCGCAGGCGCCCGAAATACAGCCGGGGCTCACAATTTTCGCCCTCATCGGCGCTGACGGAGCGCCGATCGTTCTCGCAGACTCGGAAGAGGGCGCCATTGGCAACGCCCGCGAAAACGATCTGACCATGGTCAGCCTGCACTGATGTCGCGCAGCATACCCGGCCCGCCGCGGGCCGGGGCGCGCCCTCGCCTTTCCTAGAAGGCCGCCGTTTTCCCTCCCGGCGGGAGGAAAGGCAGGGTTTTTGCTTCCATCTCGAAAAGGGGCCGCCAGCCCCGCCATGGAGGCATTCATGCCGGCAACCGAGTTATTTGCTGTCTGTCACGTCAATGACGTCGCCAAGCGCGGCGCAGTCGGCTTCGTTCTGGCGCGCCGCGAGGGCGACAAGACCGTGGCTTTCCCGATTTTCGTCGTGCGGCAAGGGAAGGCTTATCACGCTTACGCCAACCGCTGCCCGCACCAGGGCGCGAGGATCGACTTCCAGCCAGGCCATTTCCTCGACCAAGGCCACCGCGCCATCGTCTGCGGCAAGCATGGCGCGCTCTTTGATCCAGTGACAGGCAATTGTTACGACGGCCCTTGCGCGGGCGCCGCGCTGGAGAAGATCGAGGTCGTCGTCGACGGTGAGGACGTCTGCATAACAGGGTTAGAGCTCGCCGAGGAGGATGGGCTCGATCGTCCGGAAAACGACGAAATGCCGCCGGTCATGGTGACGTCGGATTAAATGGCCCCCTCCCCTTGAGGCGTCCGTCCAAGGGGAGGGTGTAAATTCGCTTACCCCCCGAAGAGCTGCTCGAAGATATTCTTCTCCGCCGCCGCTGGCGCACGCCCGCGCCTTGGATTTGGCGGCGGGACAGCGCCAGCGTCGGGAATGTCTTCGGGCGGCAGCAGGCCCTCGATATCGCGCGGACGGCTTGCGCGTCCACGCGGCGGGGGTGGTATCGTGGCCGTCTCGTCCGGCGCCAACGGCCTTTCCTCGGCGGCGCGATTTTCCGGCGGGAGCGGAGCCACTTGTTTTTGCGGTCTCGGCGGCGGCGCGGGCGCGGCCTGGTGGTCGGCGCCGGTGAAGATGCCGATCAGCTCGTCCAGAGGCTTGGCGATCACCTCCTCCGCGTCCGAGCGCCAGGAGCCCGTCGGAAGGCCCGCGACCGGCGCGCCCCGCAGAGCGATGCTCATATAGCGGCTCCAGATTTCCACCGGCAAATTGCCGCCCGAGGCCTTCTTGGTCGGTGAGCTGTCGTCATTGCCAAGCCACACGCCGGTGACGAGGCGGCTCGTATAGCCGATGAACCAGGCGTCGCGGAAATCCTGACTGGTGCCCGTTTTGCCGGCGGCCTGCCAACCCGGCAGCTCCGCCTTGCGCGCCGTGCCGGTCAGCAGGGTCTCCTGCATCATCGTGTTCATCATCGCCACATAATGCGGCTCGATCACGCGGCCGAAGGTGGAGCCCTTGCGCTGATAGAGCGTCTTGCCGCTCGCCGTCATCACGCGCGTGATGATATGCGGCTGCACGCCGACCCCGCCGTTCGCGAAGGGCGCATAGGCGGCGACAAGCTCCAGCGGCGTCACTTCCGACGTGCCGAGCGCGATGGAGGCATTGGGCTGAAGGTCGGATTGGATGCCGAGCCGATGCGCCGTCTTCACAACGGCCTTCGGCCCAACTTCCAGGCCGACGCGCACCGCGACCGTATTGAGCGAGAGCGCCAGCGCCTTGGTGAGAGTGACGGGGCCGAAATATTGGTGGCTGTAGTTCTCAGGCGTCCAGCCCTTGATGTTGAGCGGGCCGTCCTCGCGCACGGACTCCGGCGTCATGCCGTGTTCGAGACCCGCGAGATAGACAAAGGGCTTGAAGGCGGAGCCCGGCTGGCGCTTGGCGGAAACAGCGCGGTTGAACTGGCTTTCGGAATAATCGCGGCCGCCGACCAGCGCGCGGATCGCGCCATTGGGGTCGATCGACACGATGGCGCCTTGAGACACGCCATATTTCGCGCCCTTCTTGTCGAGCTCCTCCTTCAGCGCGCCTTCGGCGACGGCCTGCAGGCGCGGGTCGATGGTTGTGGTGACGACAAGGTCCTGGTCGATGGCGCCGATCGTGTCGTCGAGCATGTCCATGACGTAGTCTGCCGCGTAATTGGCCGAGCCCGCGCCCAGGCCTTTGGCTGCTTGCGCCGGATGAGCGAGCGCCGCCTTGGCCATCGCCTCGCTGATATGGCCTTCCTGCGCCATGGCCGTGATGACCTGCGCGGCGCGCTCGGTCGCGCCTTCGGGATTGCGATCGGGGGCGAGCTTGCTCGGCGCCTTCATCAACCCCGCGAGCACGGCGGATTCGGAAAGCGTCGCGGTCCGCGCGCTATGGCCGAAATAACGCTGCGTCGCCGCCTCCACGCCATAGGCGCCGGAGCCGAAATAGACGCGGTTGAGATAAAGCTCGAGGATCTGGTCCTTCGAATATTTGTGTTCCAGCCAAAGCGCCAGGATGGCCTCCTGGATCTTGCGCGAGATTGTGCGCTCCTGCGTCAGGAACAGGTTTTTCGCGAGCTGCTGGGTGAGCGTCGAGCCGCCCTGCATGCCGCCATGGCCGGTGACATTGCGCAGCAAGGCGCGGGCGATGCCCTGCGGATCGACGCCCCAGTGCGAATAGAAACGCCGGTCCTCGATCGCGATGAAGGCCTTGGGCAGATAGGGCGGCAGGTCCAAGATGCGGATCGCCGCGCCGCCCGTGTCGCCGCGATTGGCGAGCAGCTCGCCGTCCGAGCCCATGATCGCGATATTGGGCGGGCGCTTGGGCACCGCGAGCTGGTCGATCGGCGGCAATTGCGAGCCGTAATAGACCGCGATCGCCCCGGCGCCCACCACGCCCCAAATGGAAAGGGTGAAGGCCCAGTAAAAGAGCGCGCCGATCATCGAACCGGACCGCCGTCGCTTCGGTTTGGCAGTTGCTTCAGCCTCGAAATCGTCCGGCTCCTCCGCGTCTCGCGCCTGACGGGCGCGGGGCGAAGGCCGTCTCTCGGCCCGCAATTCCCAGTCGTCGTCTTCGCCGTCGTCGAACCTTGGTTCCTGACGTTTGCCGCCGCGCGCCATTTGCTCCGTCCAGAGGCTCTCCGCCCGCCGCCTCTCGCCATGGATTCAACTTAAGGAAGGCGCTTTAAGGGCTAGTTAAGAAATCGCGCGAGCGAGGGCTATTAATCCTTGTGATTATTTGAGAGCATTGCCGCATGCGCACGATGACGATCTCTCTTTCCGACCAACAAGCCCAGCGTATCCAGCTCGCGGTCGAAACCGGCGCCTATGCCTCGAATAGCGAGGTGCTCCGCGAAGCGCTGCGCCTTTGGGAGCAACGCGAGGAACTCCGGGCGCTCGAACTCCAACGACTCAAGCAGGCCTATGAGAACGGCCTGGCGAGCGGCCCTGGGCGCGAGGTGGAAGCAGATGCGCTGCTCGCCGAGTTCAAAAGGAAAGCCGGCCTGGGTGGCTAGGGTCGCCCTTACGCCGGCTGCGGAATCTGCGCTTTTCGATATATGGGCGACGGTGGCGCTCGATAATGTTCGAGCGGCCGACGGCCTTTTTCAGCGCATAATGAAGAAAGCGCGACTTGCCGCGGAAAATCCGCTGATGGGCGCGCCACGACCCGAGCTGGGCCCTAACGCCCGCATCCTCATCGAGGGGCGCTACCTGATAATTTACGAGCCTGCGGAGGACGGCGTCACAATCATCGCCATTGTTCATGGCGCAAGGGCCCCCGAAAGCTGGCTCGCAAGCTGAATTCTCCACACCCCCGACGCGCCACCCCTTGCGCTTCGTTCTCCAGCTTGCCAAAGTCTCCGCCCCCGGCGCGTCGCGCCCAATAAACGAGACGGTTCCCAAGGCGATGAAGGTCACGATCGAGAGAGCGGCGCTGCTGCGGGCGCTCGGCCATGTTCATCGGGTGGTTGAACGGCGCACCACGATCCCCATTCTCGCCAATGTGCTGATCGACGCCAGGGACGGAACGCTGACGCTGAAAGCGACCGACCTCGATCTCGAGATCACCGAAAAGGCGCCGGCCGAGGTCGAGCAGCCCGGCGGCACGACGCTTCCCGCGCA
This sequence comes from Methylocystis sp. MJC1, assembly GCF_026427715.1. Classification (NCBI taxonomy): domain Bacteria; kingdom Pseudomonadati; phylum Pseudomonadota; class Alphaproteobacteria; order Hyphomicrobiales; family Methylocystaceae; genus Methylocystis; species Methylocystis sp. MJC1. The sequence goes on from NZ_CP107558.1 coordinate 3,381,112, forward strand.
TACGCTCTACGACATCGTCCGCAAGCTGCCCGAAGGCGCGCAAGTGTCGCTCGACGGCTCCGGCGAGGCCGGCCAGCTCACGCTGCGCTCGGGGCGTTCGCGCTTCAACCTGTCGACCCTGCCGGAAAGCGACTTCCCCGATGTGACCTCCGGCGAGTTCAGCCATAGCTTCTCGCTTGCGCCCGCCGATCTCAAGCGGCTCATCGAGAAGACGCAGTTCGCCATCTCCAGCGAAGAAACACGCTATTATCTCAACGGCATCTACATCCACGCGATGGAGGTCGAGGGCCAGTTGATGCTGCGCGCGGTGGCGACCGACGGCCACCGCCTCGCCCGTCTCGAACTGCCGGCGCCGGAAGGCTGCGCGGGCATGCCGGGCGTCATTCTGCCCCGCAAAGCGGTGCAGGAGGTTCAGCGCCTCATCGAAGATGCGCAGGGCGAGGTGCTCGTCGAGCTCTCGACGAACAAGATGCGCTTCTCCTTCGGCGACGCGCTGCTGACGACGAAGCTCATCGACGGCACCTTCCCCGATTACGCCCGCGTCATACCGGCGGGCAACGACAAGCGCCTGACGGTAGAGCGCGACGTGTTCGCCAAGGCCGTCGACCGCGTCTCCACCATTTCGTCCGAGCGCGGCCGCGCGGTGAAACTCGCTCTGACGGAAGGCAAGCTCGTGCTTTCCGTCACCAACCCCGATCAGGGCTCGGCGGTCGAGGAAATCGAAGCCGATTACGACGGCGCGCCGCTCGACGTCGGCTTCAACGCCAGATATCTCCTCGACATCACCCAGCAGCTTGACAGCGACACGGCGCTCTTCAAGCTCGCCGATCCGGGGTCGCCCACGCTGATTCAGGACCGCGACGGCGCGAGCGCGCTTTACGTGCTGATGCCGATGCGGGTCTAAAGACGTTTGGCGTCGACGGTAGGGTAAGGCCAGTTTACGCTGCATGCGAAACCGAGCGCGGCGTCACGTCCGGCAGCGCTTGCGAGCAGTGGGGCGGCGCCTCATTGTGAAATAGCCGCGTTCGTAAGGGACAAAGGCTTCCATGCTGGATTTCTACGTCCATCTCTGGCCCTGGCTTGCCGCCTGCCTTGCCGTAGGCGCGGCGACGGGCGCGCTCACGCCGGGACAGACGAGAGGCAAGGGACCTGCGCGCTGGCTGATATGGGTTGGCCTTGCGTCGCTTGCTGGCGCCGCCGCAATTGCGCTCGGCGCCGTCGAGGGGGCCGTCTCCAGCCAGATCGAACTCGGGCTCGCTTGCATCGTCAGCCTCATGCTAGGCGCCGGCGCCACTGCGCTCATCTTCCAGCGCACGCTCACAGGGCATGAGGCCTGGGCGCTGGGGCTCATCCCGGCCATGCTCCTGTGGTCGGGCGCCTCTCAGATCGCCGCGCCCGCCTATGAGGCGGATTTGCAAAAGCGCATCGCCGCGCTCGCGCAGGCGGCGGGCGCCGATCCTGCCAGCCTCGCGCTTTCCGGGCGCGACATTACGGCGCCCCCAGCGGTCGCCGCGAACAAAGAACTCATCGCACAGATCGCAGCCACTCCCGGCGTTGGGCGCGTGATCTCGGCAAGTGCGCCAGCGCCGGTCGAGAACGATAAGAAGCCCGAACAGACAGCGGCAATCCAGCCGGCTCCACTACCGCCTCCCAGCGCCCCTACCCCTGAGGCACAGTCGTCTGGCGAATTTGACCTGGCCGCCTGCCAGCACGCGCTGGACGCTGTCGTCGCGTCGGACCCTGTCGCTTTCCGCGAAGCGCGCGCCACCGTCAACCGCCGCACCGCGCTTGCGCTCGATAAAGCGGCGGAAGTCATCCGTCAGTGTCCAGACACGACGATAGAAGTTCGCGGCCATGGCGACGCGGGCGTCGAGGATGATGTATTGTCGCGCCGCCGTGCGCTGGCCGCAGCGCATTATTTGCGCCTCGAAGGCGTTTCCGGCCACAAGCTCGTGGCCGTCGGCTGCTGCGAAAAGGCGAAAGACGAACGTCGCCCCGGAGCGATCGATTACATCGCGCGCTGAGCGGCCTGTTTGTCGCGCAGGTAGCGTGGAGCCGCGCCCGATAAAAGCCCGCTGGCCGAGCGGCACAGCTTTTGTTTTCACGAAAAGGAACGGCTCCCGATGAGCCGAGCGGAGCCGTTCCGAGGAGAGAAAGACCGTCTTGAACGCCACCACCCCGCCCGATCACGCCGCAACCGTCGCCGCGATGAAGGAAGAGGTGCTGCATCGCCTCACCTTCACGGTGTGCAAGGACGCTGCGGCCGCCAGCCCCCGCGACTGGTTCGTGGCCACCGCGCTCGCGGCGCGCGACCGAGCGGCCGGAGCCTGGCTCGTCTCCACCAAGCGTAACTATCGCGAGGATCGTCGCCGCGTTTATTACCTCTCGCTGGAATTCCTCATCGGCCGGCTTCTCATCGATACCCTGACCAATCTCGATCTCACCGGCGCCATGCGCGAGGCGCTGGCCGAACTCGGCGTCGACCTGGACAAACTGCGCGAAATCGAGCCGGACGCGGCGCTCGGCAATGGCGGGTTGGGGCGTCTTGCCGCCTGCTTCATGGATAGCATGGCCACGCTGGAAATCGCCGCCTGCGGCTATGGCATACGCTACGACCACGGCCTTTTCCGACAGACGATCAAAGACGGCTGGCAGCAGGAATATCCCGAGGACTGGTTGTCATTCGGAAACCCTTGGGAGTTTCCCCGCCCGGAAATCACCTATGACATCGGCTTCGGCGGCCATGTGGAGACGACGCGGCTGCCCGATGGCGCGGCGGCGCATGTGTGGCGACCGGGCGAGACGATCGTCGCCGTCGCTTATGACACGCCGGTGGTCGGCTGGCGCGGCAAGCATGTGAATACGCTGCGCCTATGGTCAGCGCGCGCCCTAGACCCGCTGCGCCTCGACGCCTTCAACCAGGGCGACCATCTGGGCGCGCTCACAGAACAGGTGCGCGCCGAGGCGATTTCCAAGGTTCTCTATCCGAGCGACTCGACGCCCGCCGGCCAGGAGCTGCGGCTGCGGCAGGAATATTTCTTCGTCTCGGCGTCGCTGCAGGATCTCATCCGCCGCCATATGAAACAGACTGGCGACATACAGAAGCTCGCCGAAAAAACCGCGATCCAGCTCAACGACACTCATCCCGCGATCGGCGTCGCCGAGCTGATGCGCCTTCTCGTCGATGTCCACGGCGTCGAATGGAAGGAAGCCTGGAAGATCACTCAGGCAACCTTCGCCTATACCAATCACACGCTGCTGCCCGAGGCGCTCGAGACCTGGCCGGTGTGGCTGATGGAGAAGCTGCTGCCGCGCCACATGCAGATCATCTATCTCATCAACGCCATGCATCTCGACGGCTTACGCGAGAAGGGCGTCACGGATTTGGGCGTTCTCTCTTCCGTCTCGCTCATCGACGAGCACAATGGACGCCATGTCCGCATGGGTCATCTCGCCTTTCTGGGCTCGCACAAGGTGAATGGCGTTTCCGCCTTGCATAGCGAATTGGTGAAGGAAACCGTCTTCAAGGATTTCCACCGCCTTTACCCTGATCGCATCGTCAACAAGACCAATGGCGTGACCTTCCGGCGCTGGCTGCTGGAGGCCAATCCGCCGCTGTCGCGCCTGCTCGCAGAGACGATCGGAACCGGCGTCTTCGACGACGCCGCAAAGCTTGCCGAGCTCGAAGCCATCGCAGACGATCCCTATTTCCAGAGCCGCTTCGCCGCCGCCAAGCGCGAGAACAAGGAGCGGCTCGCCGCCAAGATCTTTGACAGCGTCGGCGTCAGGGTGGACCCAGATGCGCTTTTCGACGCGCAGATCAAGCGCATCCACGAATATAAGCGCCAGCTTCTCAATGTGCTGGAGGCTGTCGCTCTCTATCTCGACATCAAATCGCAGCCGAGCCGGGATTTTGTCCCTCGCGTGAAGATCTTCGCCGGCAAGGCCGCGGCGAGCTATCATCAGGCGAAGCGCATCATAAAGCTCGCGAACGATGTGGCGAGCGTTGTGAACGCCGACGCCGCGACACGCGACCTGCTCAAGATTGTCTTCCTGCCAAACTACAATGTGAGCCTTGCTGAAGCGATCATCCCCGCCGCCGATCTCTCCGAGCAGATTTCGACCGCCGGCATGGAGGCGTCAGGCACGGGCAATATGAAATTCGCTCTCAATGGCGCGCTCACGATCGGCACGCTCGACGGCGCCAATGTCGAAATCAAGGAGCACGTTGGCGACGACAACATCTTCATCTTCGGCCTGACCGCGCAGCAGGTGGCGGAAAGCCGTGCGCGCGGGATAGACGCGCGCGAGACGATCGCCGCGAGCCCACGTCTCGCCGAGGCGCTGCAGGCTGTGGCAGGTGGCATGTTCTCGCCCGACGATCCGCATCGCTACGCGCAACTCGTCGACGCGCTGACCTATTCCGACCACTTCCTGGTGACGAAGGATTTCGACAGCTATTGCGATACGCAGCGCAGGGTCGACGCGCGCTGGCGCGACCAGAAGGCGTGGCGGCGCGCGTCGATTCTCAACACTGCGCGAGTCGCGTGGTTTTCGTCCGACCGCACAATTCGCGAATATGCGGAAGAGATTTGGAAGGTCGAAGTTTAACTCTCCGCTTGGGCGCGTGCGCTCTCTCTGCAATCCAAGGGGCATTGCCGACGCTTGCGTGAGCGAGCGACCGGGAATATCGGCTGTCTTGGCTCTGGATTCCCGATCGGGCCTTCGGCCCGTCGGGAATGACACCGGCCCAAGTACGTGACTATCGATAGCCTCGATCACCCAACCGAGCGGCGCGGCGCGCGCAGCGGCGTGCGGAGTTGAAGCTTGGTTACCCTGCGCAGCTCGGGCGGCGGCTCGTTCATGACAGGTGTTTCGTCGAACTCTATGATTGCGGCCCTCTTCTCCGAAAGCTCCTCGACAACACGGCGTCCGCTCTCGGTCTCCGCCACATGGGCCGCGCCGTTCAGCACGCCGCCACGCGTCACCTCGATGGCGCCGCAGTCCCATTTGCCTTCGACGCGACCCATGGCGCGCACGGCAAGGAGATCTCTCGCTGCGATCTCGGCGTTGACGTAGCCGGATATGTCCGCGGTAGACACTTCGATCTTGCCTTTGACGACGCCTGTCGGCCCGACGAGAAGGTGTCGGCAGTCGATCTCGCCATCGAATGAACCGTCGATTACGATGCTGCCGCGCGCCTTGATCGCGCCCGTTAGTTCGGCTCCTTGTCCGATATAGACGGAATCTTCCTCTTCCGGCCTGAACGTCGCCATGTCGGTCCCCTCTCTTCGCGCGATTGCCAGCTCGCTGGAGCGATTCGCCGCGGCAGCTAGCTTAATCCGTTTCGCGCTTTCGCGGGGCGGTTTCATTTTCTTTTCTCAACACTTGTGTGGATAAACGACGTTCATTTTGTGTCGAAGCTCGAGCGGCCGCGGCTTCGATCAGTGCTGATGAATATATCTGCCAGGCGCGGGTTCAAGCGGCACGAAGCCTTTCTCCGGCGCGCCCATCTGGGGCGGCGCGGCGCGCTCTTTGCCGCTCTGACGCTCCAGCCATGACGCCCAGGCCGGCCACCATGAGCCTTCGAAGAGCTTGGCGCGTTCGCGCCAATGGTCAGCGCTGACGTAGCGGTCGTTTCGTGCGCGCACGGCGAGATGATAGCGCCGGCCCTCGTGACCGGGCTCCGAAACAATGCCGGCATTGTGTCCGCCATTGGTGAGCGCGAAAGTGAGGTCGTTATCGGTGAAGAGATGAATCTTATAGACCGAGCGCCATGGGGAGATGTGGTCGGTTTCAGTGCCGACAACGAACATGGGAACCGAAATATCCTTCAGGGCGATCACATCGTCATTGACCGCATAGCGCCCGGCGGTCAGCCTGTTTTCCAGAAAGAGACCGCGCAGATATTGCGAATGCATGAGGTAGGGCATGCGCGTCTGATCCGCGCTCCAGGCCATCAGATCCGTGGCGTGCTCTCTCTCGCCTAAAAAATACTCCTGTATCGCCCGCGCCCAGAAGAGTTCGTTGGAGCGCAGCGCCATGAAGACGCCCGACATTTGATAGGTGTCGAGATAGCCTTGATCCCACATCATGTCTTCGAGAAAGGCGACCTGCGCCGCATCGACGAAGAGCATGAGATCGCCGGGCTCGCTGAAGTCCGTCTGGGAGGCGAGGAGCGTCACCGAGGCGAGCCGATCGTCGCCATCGCGCGCCATCGTCGCCGCAGCGATCGAGAGGAGCGTTCCGCCGAGGCAATAGCCTGCTGCATGGATCTTACGTTCGGGCAAGACGGCGTTGACGATTTCGATCGCTTCCATGACGCCGAAGGTGCGATAGTCGTCGAGTTCGATATCGCGATCCTTTGCCGTCGGATTGCGCCAGGAGATCATGAATACGGTGAATCCGCGCTCGACCAGATAGCGCACAAGCGAATGATGCGCGGCAAGGTCGAGCACATAATATTTCATGATCCAGGCGGGAACGATCAGGATAGGCTCGGCCGCAACATTTTCGGTAGCAGGCTGATATTGGATCAGCTCCATAAGATGGTTGCGGAAGATCACCTCGCCCGGCGTCGCCGCGACATCCTTGCCGATTTCATAGCCATTATCGCCATCGCCGGATTGGGTCGCAACGTCGAGAAAATCCTGGACGAAATATTCAAGGCCGCGCAGCAAATTCGCGCCGCCTTCCCGCTGCGTCAGATCCATGACGAGGGGATTGAGCCATGGGAAGTTCGAGGGCGAAAAGACGTCGAGATATTTGGTCGCGAGAAAAGAGACGCGCGCGGCGTTGTTCGGCCGCATGCCGCGCAGCTCCCGCGTCGCCTTCCGCCACCATTGCTGCTGCGACAGAAACGCCTGCTCGAAGAAGAGATAAGGAAAAGCCGACCAGGCGGGATCGTTGAAGCGCCTGTCGGAAGGCTCGGGCGCAAAGGGCCGCTCCGCCTTGTCGCTGACGAGATTATGCATGCCGAAATGAGCAAGCCGCGCAGCCGAAGAAAAGGCCTCCATCGTCAGCTCGAGCTGGCGCCCCGGCGATTGTGTGAGATGCGCCGCCCAATCTATCCAGGCCGATATTTGGGCGTGCGGCGAAATGCCCTGGGTGAATCGCGCGACCGTCGCCTGCGCGACGCGGTCGACGGTCTCGAAGGATTGCGGCCGCATCAACGACGTGAGCGGCGGCGGCGCGCGGCGTTCGAGAGCGCGAGGGACGTCCACACTGTGCTTTTTGACAGGCTGGTTCATGGCTGGCCCTTTATGTCCACCCTACTCTGACGCTGCATTATAGCAAATCCGTGAAGGTCAGGCTGTAGGGCCTTCGGCCAGCAACTCGGTGATCGAGCCGTTTTCGTGACGCCGCCTGATCGCTTGCGCGAACAGACCGGCAATCGGAACGATCATCAGGCGCTCGCCTAGCGCTTGGGCCGTGGCATCGCCTTCGCGCAAAGGAACGGCGTCGGTGATCACAAGCCCGTCGATCGGCGCGTCCCGCAGCGTTTCGGCCGCGGCCTTGGCGAAGACGCCATGAGTCGCTGCGACAAAAACCCGCGCCGCGCCATGCACGCGACACGCCGCCGCTGCCCGCGCCGCCGTTCCGCCCCCCGCGATCAGATCGTCCAGTATGATGGCCACGCGGCCGTCGACGTCGCCCGCGAAAATCTCTCCCGTTACCTTTCCTTCGCTACGCGTCTTGTCCATGAAGGCCTTGGCGACTGGACGCCGCAACATGCGCTCCAGCCGCTGGCGAAACAATTCCGCGCGCTTTTCTCCGCCGAGATCGGGCGAGACGACAGCGGCCGGAGCATCGCCGATCAAAGGCTCGAAGTGGCACGCGAAAAGCGCATGGGCGTCGAGTGGAATTGTCTCGCAACGAAAGGCGTTTTCAAAAGCCGCGATGTTGTGGACGTCGACCGTCATCACCCCGTCTGTCCGCATCGCCTCGAAGAGCTGCGCCACATATCGCGTCGTAATGGGATCGCGCGGCTTGGTGCGACGGTCCTTGCGTGAGAAGCAGAGATAAGGCGCAACCACCGTCACCCGCGCCGCCCCGGAATCCTTCATTGCGCCGACGAAGAACAGAAGCTTTAGGAGCTTATCGGCGCTGCTCGCGCCTGCTTCGCCATGCAGGCTGAAGAGCGCAAAGGCGTCGTGGCCGCGCACGCTCGTGAGCGGGCGCAACTTATATTCCCCGTCTTCGAAAGAGCGGTCTTCGAGCGGCGCGAGAGCGACGCCAAGCGTTCTCGCGACCGCCTCGCCGAAAGCGCGGCTGGAGCCCAGCGCAAAGAGAGAAAGATTGGCCATGACGACGCCTATTCCTCCACGAGCCAGGAGGCGATGCGCGGCCATTCATTGACGATCGTGCTGCGCCCCATAAAGAGCGCAAGATGGCCGCATGGCGCGATCGCCGTTTTCACCGCGCCGGCGACAAGATCCGCCCCCGCCAAAGCCTGCCCCGGCGGCGCGATTGTGTCATGCTCGCCGACGAGCAAAAATAGCGGCTTGTCGAGCGCGCAAATATTCACCGCTTTTCCCAAGGCCGGAAAGGCGCCCCGCGCCAGCAGATTCTCACGGAATAAGCGGCAAAACACTTCGCGGTAGTAGGGCCCCGGCAGATCGACGACGCGCTTGTCCCAATGCTGAAAGGCGACGACGGCGGCCTGTTCGGGAGGCGACGACCAAGGCGGCGCGAGCTGCAGCGAGTCGACAAGCCGCCTCTCCTCGCAATCCTCTCGAGGCCAGAGCGGCGCCATCTGCTCGCCTCTCACAATGCCGCCGCCGCTCTCGATCAGCCGATCTATCACATGGTTGGTCGTTTTTTCGACAGGCTCGGACAGAGCCGAGCATGCGGCCTGCAAATCGATCGGCGCGCCCGCGACCACGATGCGGCGGACTTTATGGGGAAAGCGTGCAGCATAGACGAGGGAAAACCAGCCGCCCTGACACGGGCCGATGAGATCGACTGGCGCGCCGATGTCGTCGACCGCGACATTCAGCGCCGCAAGCTGCGCGTCGATGCCGACGAGCCGCGTTTCGGAAGTGGCCGACTTCCATTCGGCGAGATATAGCCTTTCGCAGCCATTTTGCAGCAAAGCTTGAACAATGCTGTGTCCCGGCGCGAGATCCGCAAGCTGGGCGTCATGAAGCGCATAAGGCGCGACGATAAGAACGGGCGCGCCTGCGTCCGAGATCGAAAAATCCCACAGACGAAGCCCGTTGAGCTCGAGCAAAAGCCTGTTGGGCGTGCACCATTCGGGTCCCACGCCCTCCGCCGGCGCCGGAAAAGCGGCCGCTTCCAGCGCGCGGCGCCATATCTCCATCGTCAAGAGCGGCCAAGCGAAAGGATTTCGCGTCCATATGTCCCAGGCCATAGCCTTTTCCATCATGATCGAAGGCGGCCTATCATATGTGATGGGACGGCAGGAATGCGATGGCTGAAAAACAGCTCGAGCAAAGCGGTTGGGACGGCGTCATTTCGACGCGTGACAAGCTGCGCTTTCTCTGCGCGCCATCCGCCTATCCGCACAAGCCGGCCATCGTCGAGCTCGTCGAAACCCATATGTCTTACGTCTTCCTCGCCGGCGAGCGGGCGTACAAGCTGAAGAAACCGGTGCGATATCCCTTTCTCGACTTCTCGACGATCGAGGCGCGCGAGCGCGATTGCCGCGAGGAGCTGCGCCTCAACCGGCGATTGTCGAAGGACGTCTATCTCGGCGTGACGCCGCTTACGGCGATCGGCGATCGCCTGTCGCTGAGCGAAACAGGCGAAATCGTGGAATGGCTCGTTGAAATGCGTCGCCTGCCGGGCGAGCTCATGCTCGATGCTCTGCTCTGGACCAGGGGCGTGCGCGATTCACAGATCACGGCCGTCTGCGAAACGCTCGCGCAATTCTACCGGCGGGCAGAGCGCTCTAAAATTCGGCCTGAGCAATATACTGCGCGCCTCGCCGCCGAGCAGAAGGTCAATCGCGCCATGCTCACGCATCCCGGAATCGATGGCGCCCCCCAAATCTTAGAGCGTCTCGATGCGCGCCTTGTGGCTCAGCGCCCGCAACTCGAAGCGCGCGTAGCGGCGGGGCGCATCGTCGATGGCCATGGCGATCTGCGTCCCGAACATATTTGTCTCACCGAGCCTGTCGTTATCTTCGATTGTCTCGAATTCAACGCCGAACTGCGTCAGGTCGATCCCTTCGACGAGGTGGCGTTTCTCGGCGTCGAATGCGCGCAACTCGGCGCGCCACACCTCTTGCGCCGCTTCATCGAAGAGCTTGCTTTGCATTTGGAAGAGGCGGTCCCGTCTTGGGACTTGATCTGGCTTTACGCCGCATGGCGCGCAGCGCTGCGCGCCCGTCTCTCCATCGCTCATCTCTTGGATCCGTCGCCGCGTCACCCCGACAAATGGGCTCCTCTCGCAAATCGCTATCTCGATCTGGCCGCCCGCGCGCTCGACGGCGCGTTTTGAAGAAGGGAGGACGATTTGCCGTTCCAGGATCGTCAAGAAGCCGGTCGGCGGCTCGCCGGAGCGCTCGAGCGCTTCAAGGGTCCGGACACTGTCGTCTTCGCTTTGCCGCGCGGCGGCGTTCCTGTCGCCGCTCAAATCGCCAAGACGCTCGGCGCGCCGCTCGACCTCGTGCTGGTGCGCAAGATCGGCGTTCCCTTTCAGCCCGAGCTTGCGATGGGCGCTATTGCAGATGGCGGCGAGTTGGTCGTCGCTCGCAACGAGGACGTCATCGCGCTCGCGGGCGTGACCGAAACGCAGTTTCACCGTGCCGTCTCGCATGAGACAGCGGAAATCGAGCGACGCCGGCGTCTTTATCTCGGCGGGCGCGACCGCGTCGATGCGAAAGGACGCACCGCGATCGTCGTCGATGACGGCGTCGCGACCGGCGCAACGACGCGCGCGGCGCTCCGGGCGGTCCGCGCCCGCGCACCGAAAAAGCTGATTCTCGCCGTGCCGGTAGCGCCGACAGAGAGTCTCGACGAGCTGCGTGCGGAGGCCGATGAGATAATCTGCCTCGAGTCGCACGAGTATTTTCTGGGGGTCGGCTGCTACTACGCCGATTTCAGCCAGACCGAGGACAACGAAGTCATCGACCTCCTCGATCGCTACGGCGGAGGGCCTGCGCGCGATTGAATGTTAAGGCCGCAGTAGACTCCATGTCGCAAAATCGACACGCAATCCGACTGACATAAGGCGCGCAAAGCGCGCCAATGAGAGGGAAGGAAGACATGCAGCCGTCCAGAGATACGCGCTCGCCGAGGAACGCCAAAGCAGGCCGTTATGTCCGTTTCTTTTCGCAGATCGGCATCGCCGACGTGCCGCTCGTTGGCGGCAAGAATGCTTCGCTCGGCGAGATGTACCGCGAGCTGACGGCCAAGGGCCTTTTAATTCCCAATGGTTTCGCCGTCACGGCCGAAGCCTATCGTCACGCGCTCGACTACGCCGACGCGTGGCCAGCGCTGAAGGAGTCGCTGCAAGGCTTGAATCCTGACGATGTCGACGACCTCGCCCGCCGCGCCGCTCGTGCCCGGGAGATCGTCTATGGCGCCGGCCTGCCGGCGGAGGTCGAAGCGGATATTCGCGCAGCGCTCGCGCAGCTGACCGAAGAATATGGCGCGGAGCTGACCGTCGCGGTTCGATCATCTGCGACGGCCGAAGACTTGCCGAGCGCGAGTTTCGCCGGCCAGCACGACACCTATCTCAACATTCGCGGCGAGGCGGCGATGCTCGACTCCGTGCGCCATTGCTTTGCAAGTCTCTTCACCGACCGGGCCATCCATTATCGGGTCGACAATGGATTCGATCATTTCAAAGTCTTCAACTCTGTCGCGGTCATGAAGATGGTGCGCTCGGACCTTGCGGCGTCCGGCGTAATTTTCACCATCGATACGGAAACGGGCTTCAAGGATGTCGTGTTCATCACCGGCTCCTATGGGCTCGGCGAGAATGTCGTGCAGGGCGCGGTAGACCCCGACGAGTTCTATGTCTTCAAGCCGACCTATGAGCAGGGCAAGCGCGGCGTGCTGAAGCGGGCCTTGGGTCCCAAAAAGATCAAGATGATCTTTTCCAGCGGCCGCACAACCACGCGCAACATTCCCACCGACCGCAAGGAGCGGGAGAGATTCTGTATCAGTGATGACGAGGTTTTGACCCTCGCGGGCCAGGCGATCGAGATCGAAAAACATTACAGCGCCAAGGCGGGCGAACATCGCCCGATGGACATCGAATGGGCGAAGGACGGCGTCGACGGCAAGCTCTACATCGTGCAGGCCCGGCCTGAAACCGTCGCATCTCGACGTGACCGCAATGTCGTCGAGGAATATAAGGTCAAGAAACACGGAGCGGTGATCGTCGAAGGCCGTGCGGTCGGTGCCAAGATTGCGTATGGCAAGGCCCGCGTCATCGAGCATTCGACCGAGCTATCGAGCTTCGTTCCAGGCGAGATTCTCGTTGCCGATACCACGTCGCCTGATTGGGGCACGGTGATGAAATCGGCCGCCGCCATCGTCACCAATCGCGGCGGACGCACCTGCCATGCGGCGATCGTCGCGCGCGAGCTAGGCATTCCAGCCATTGTCGGCACGGATCAAGCGACGCATGTCATCCGCACCGGCAACCTCATCGCGGTGAGCTGCGCCGAGGGAGATGTCGGCAAAGTGTATGAGGGCGCGATCGATTTCAACGTCGTCAAGACCGATATCGCCAATCTTGCAAGGCCCGCGACGCATCTGATGATGAATGTCGGCAATCCCGATATCGCTTTCGGCGTTTCGGCGCTGCCCAATGATGGCGTCGGTCTGGCGCGCATGGAGTTCATCATCGCCGAGTCGATCAAGGCGCACCCGATGGCGCTCGTTCATCCCGAACGCCTGGACGCGAAAGAGCGCGAAGAAATCGAGCGACTGACGTCGCAATATACAAGCCCGAGCGCTTTTTTCGTCGAGCGCCTATCCGAAGGCGTCGCGACCATCGCCGCAGCTTTCTACCCCAAGCCCGTCGTCGTGCGCATGTCGGACTTCAAGAGCAATGAATATGCGTCGCTGCTGGGCGGGCGCATTTTCGAGTATCGCGAGGAAAACCCGATGATCGGTTTTCGCGGCGCATCGCGCTACGCTCATCCCAATTATCGGGAAGGCTTTGCGTTGGAATGCGCGGCGATGAAGCGCGTGCGCGACGATCTCGGCCTGACGAACGTCAAATTGATGATCCCCTTCTGCCGGCGCATCGACGAAGCCAATAAGGTCATCTCGCTCATGGGCGAACTGGGCCTCGAGCGCGGCAAAGACGGACTCGAGATTTACGTCATGTGCGAAATTCCAAATAATGTGATGCTGATCGACCAGTTCTCGAAATACTTTGACGGTTTCTCCATCGGCTCGAATGACCTCACCCAGCTTACGCTCGGCGTCGATCGCGATTCAGAGATTGTGGCCTTTGATTTCGACGAGCGCGACGAGGGGGTCAAAGCGATGATTCGCATGGCGGTCGAGGGCGCGCAGCGCAACGGGCGTCATTGCGGCATCTGCGGACAGGCGCCGTCGGACTATCCGGAGATTGCGGAGTTTCTGGTGCGCCTCGGCATCGATTCGATCAGCCTGAACCCCGACACAATATTGCGCACAACAACACGCATTCTGGAGCTCGAAAAGACGCTCGGACGCACGCCAAAAGCGCGCTAGGGCTTGAAAGACAGGCCGATAGCGACAGGTTCCGTTCGTCGCCTTCGTCGAACGCGACGCTCGTATTCGGCGCTTGAAAGCTGCGGCGTCATTATGAGCGAAACGAAGCTATCCAGAGCAGCCTTGCGTTTTGGGTGGCGTCGTTTGCCAGGCTCGAAACAATGACGCGTTCAGCCGTGTAGCCGCAGCCTTGTAGGAAGGATGTCTGGCATGAACACTGTCAAATTCGCTCTCGCGGCGGCCTTCGCTTGCGGCGTGGCCTCGGTGGCGCCGAGCGCGGCGTCAGCCATGCCGATCGCCAATGTCGTTCTCGCGCCGGCGCCGCAAATTGAAGATGCGGCCGCTGTGCGCGTGTGTAATCGCTGGGGCCATTGCTGGTGGAGGGCTACCGGTCCTGCTTACTACGGCTATGCGTGGCGGCGCCCCTATTATCACGGCGCCTATCGTTATGGCTGGCGGCGACCTTATTACGGCTATCACTACGGATGGCGCCATCCCAACTACCACCGTTACGGCTACGGGTGGCATGGGCGGTTCGGCTATGGCGGCGGCTGGCACAGGGGTTTTGGCGGACGCGGCCACTGGCGCTGACAACGCGAAAAACGGCCCGGCGGTACCTTCGCGCTCGGGCCGTTTTTCTCCAGCGGATCAAGCCGCCGGCGCATTGAAGAGTTACGGCCGCATCAGGCGATTACAAGGCGGGCCGTTGGCGGATTGGCGGCGATAGCCTTTTTCCACCATCGGCCCAGCGCCGCTCGTGCGATCATGCGAAATATGCGGACGCTCTCAGGCCGGCTACTTGCAGTAGAAGGCTCTGATCAATCCCGACGACGCCGTCCGAGGCGCCGAGCAGGATCGCATTAGCCGCGCTCGATCCCGTGGAGGAGGAACTCGTCGAGTTGTTGCTGTTGACGTCATACATGGCCGCGAAGCGGGAGATGAAGGCGTCGAGCTTCTTGGGATCCTGGAAATCCTTGACGTTCAGTTTTTGGCTCAAGAGCCGATACTGCGTGTCCACCGGCTGCGCGCGCGTGAGCGGCGAAATGCCAAGAGCGGTTTGCACCACTGTCAAAAGATTCTTATCGGCGAGTATCCCATAGACGCTGGTGACGCTAGAGGCTTTTTGCTTGAAATAGAGCGCCAGCTGGACGCCCGGATTCTGCTGGCCCTGATCCGTTTCCAGAGCGTTTTCCGTATAGCGGCTCACGACATTGGAAACGAGTGCGGACGACGACGTCGTGCTCGCTCCGTTGTCGACGAAGTCGAAAGCCTTGGCAAAAGCCTGGATATTGGGATCATTGAGCTTGTTCGCTAGCGCCTTGCTGCTCGTCACCCCCTGCTGCAAGACCTGCTTCATGAGGCCTTTGGCGTAGGTCCGGTCGCCGAGCCCAAAGGCTGTCATGGCGTAGTTGAAAAGACGCGGATTGTTGATCAAATCCTGCGCGCTTTTCACCTTGCCTATATTGTCCTGAAAGTATTTCGTCGCGACGGACACTTCGGGCTTCTTGGCCTCTATTGCCTGCCACTTGCTCAAATTGCTTGAAATCTGCCGATAGGTGGAAATCGTCGACACTGTGCGGCTCCGATGACGAAGGGGCGATCGGGGTCAGAAATCATCTCCGCAGCGCGCCGATCCTATCGAATCAGCTTAAGTCGCAAGCCTTGCCAAAATCTTAGCGCCCTCCTGCGGAATGTATCGGTCGCAAGCCTGGCGTCAGGCATTTCCCGCAAACATCGGAAGCGTCGCCTCGGGGCGATGCTCGAAGGAGGAACCCATGGTTCACGGTGTTTACGGCGTCGGCGGGAGCTATGCGCCGCAGATGATGTCCGGCGCGAGCATGAGAATGCCGCCCGCGCAGAAAATGACTAACCTGTTCAACCAGATCGACGTCTCGGGAACAGGTTCGATCAGCAAGAGCCAGTTCGTGCAGGCTTTCCAGACCATGAAGACGCCGGCCGTGTTCAAGGCGGCGGGCGCAGACGCGGTCTTTGCGGCGCTCGACCCGGCGAATTCCGGCTCCGTCTCCAAGCAGAATTTCGTCCAGGGCATGACGAAGCTCATGACCCAGCTTCGTTCGGCGTCAGACGTGTAATCGGCGCAGCCTCCGAAGCGATCAGGGCGGAACCCTCGAGGCCGCCCGATGGATCGACACAGATAAAGGGGAGCGACGCCCCCTTTAGCCATACCGCTCCTTCGACGCCGTTCAACATTGCAATGGTCGCCGTGAGACCGGCGGCCTGGCAGCTCGGCGCGGCGACCGTGACCGACGACAGCCCCTCGACCGGCCAGCCGCTGCGCGGATCGAGGATATGGCCGTATCGCTTGCCCTCGAGCCGCCAGAACCGCTCGTAATTCCCGCTCGTCGCGACGCCGCCGCGCTCGATGAACAGAGTGGCGACCGCCCTTTCGGGCTGCTCGGGATCGCGAATGCCGATGCGCCAGGGCGCGCCGTCCGGATGCGGTCCGATCACAAAGAGGTCGCCGCCCAGATCGACGACGCCGCCAACAATCCCCTGAGCGCGGCATTCCCACGCCGCGCGGTCGGCGGCATATTCCTTCCCAATCCCGCCAAAGTCGATCTGCATCCCGCGCCGCCGGAAGCGAAGCTTCGGCCGGCGCCATTCGATCTTATCCAGCCCGACGCGGGCGAGAACCTCGGCGAAAGTAGCCTGCGACGGAATGCTTTCGCGCTCGTCGTTCCAGATTTCCCGCAAGACGCCAGAGGTGATGTCGAACAAGCCGTCGGAGTGGCGATAGGCTTCGAACGCGGCATCGAGAAGGTCCGCCGTTTCGTCGTCGACAAGGATGTCGCCGCCGGCTTCCCCTGCCGCATTGATCGCGTGAACGATGCTATCGTCCCGATAACGGGAGAAAGCCGCTTCGATCCGCCGAACTTCCCTGACTGCGGCCCCCGCCGCGGCCGCCGCGCTGTCGCGGCCGTGCGCATAAAGGCGTGCTTCGCAGGGCGATCCCATCGCCTCGAAATGGAAAGCGAAGAGTTCAGGGATGGGACCAGTCAATCGCCTGCGCCCCCAAGACGCCGACCAGAGACGCGCTGTCAATGGAGTATTTTTCCGCCTCCTGTTCAATTTCCTCACAGGATGGATGGGTTCTCACCGGAAGCTCGTCGCAGCTCAATGCAAGCACCCGGAAAAGGATGTGCTGGCGATCGATAGAATGGCGCAGAGATGGCCCGCCATACCCAAAGTGGCCGAAGTCGTTCATCGCGTGGCGAAAATCCTCGAAACCCTCGGGCGCCCCCGCGCCCTCCACGAGTTCGGTCCGATAGGCCGGGAGATCATAGGCCGCCCAGAGGTAAGATTTGTTCGCCGACTCGCCCGTGTTCGTGCATAAAACAACGAAGCTTTTGGCGTTTGCTGGCGCTTCGCTCCATTGAAGCGCCGGAGAGATATTCCCTTCCTCCCGAGCGCATTGCCGCGGAAGTTCAGCGCCGTCGTTGAATGCGGGAGACGTCAGACGCATCAGTATTGCCCTCTGAGGAAGACTTTCCTCTCCGAGGGGTAAGCTCCAAAGATGTCGTGAAGCTTGAGAACCGGCGCAGATGGCGCCTCAAGAGGTCGCGCTCGGCTTGTTGGCCGGGCCGGAGGCGGGCGGCTTGATGAGTTCATCCAAATCCGGCTCGCCGCAACTCGCCAATATTGCTCGCCTCGCTTCGTCGCGCAGCTTCAGCAGGGAAGCGAAATCTTTTCCGGCGGCGCCTATGGGTTTAGCGATAACGACGCTGAGCGGCGCCCATCGCGGAAACCACTGCTCGCCGCGCAACATGGAGCGCGTCCCTCGCAATGCGCCCGGCGCCACCGCAAGGTTTGCTTCCGCGGCGATTTTGAAGGCGCCCAGATAGAAACCCGAAAGCCCTGCTCTGCGGGTGAAAGTGCCTTCGGGAAAGTAAACGAGATTGCGCCCGCCGCGCGCTGTGGCGATCAGCGCGTCGACATCGCCGAGGCTGCTCGCGACATCGTAACGTTCGACAAATTGTACCCCGAGGCGACGGAGGAAAGTTCCAGCGAACATCTGCCGGGCCAGCTCCTTTTTCGCGACGAAGGCCGGCTCGCCGGGCAATATAGCGGTAAGGAGAATGGCGTCGGCGTAGCTCGAATGGTTGAAAACGAGCATGGCGTTTCCCGCCGGGATATTTTCGAGCCCGCTCTTGGAGACCGGCACGCGCAACGCCGCGAGCGCGCCATTTGCGAGGCTTCTCACGAACGCCCAACGTCGCCTGAGTCCCGGAAGCGCCATCACGCCCAACCAGGCGGCGGCATAGCCCAAACCGACGACCAGCCACCACCAGACCGCATAAAGGCCGCTACTGACGAAGGTGACGGATCGGCGCAGTTGCGGACCGAGGCCGGCGAGCGCCAGGTGCAAAAATTGCCGCCATACCGCCTGCTGCGCGCCGCCAACGGCGCCGCGCTCGTAAAGAGCCTTGGCGGCGCTTCTGCGAATTTTGCCGCTCGATGTTTTCGGCACGCTGCGGGGCGGGGCAAGCAGGATTTCATCGGCGATGGTCCCGCTGACATCCGCTGTGACCTCCTGCACCTGTGCTTCGAGCGTCGCGCGCGCCATTGAATCTGTCTCGGCGGTTTCGGCGAGCACGACGACGCGCTCGGTGGCCGAACGCGGATCGGCGGCGCCGAATACGGCGACGCAGCCTTTGCGAATTCCAGGTATTCGAGCGACGGCCTCCTCGATCTCCTGCGGATAGAGATGCTGGCCGGCGCGGATGATAATGTCCTTGATCCGCCCCGTGATGAAAACGTCGCCATTGGCGACATAGGCGCGGTCGCCGCTGTCGAGCCAGCCATTGTGAACGAGTTCCCGGGTCTTCGCTTCATTCATGAAATAACCTGACGTCGCCGATGGCCCTCGGAATTCGAGCCGTCCTTCCTGGCGCTCGCCGAGCTCGCGGCCGCCATCGTCGACGATGCGTATGTCGTTGCCTGGCAAAGGCTGGCCACTCGCGGCGAGCTCAATCGCCTTGGCGTGCGAGTCCGCAGCCGGCTTGGCAAGACCGCGGCTTGTCAATGCGTCGCGTTCGATGCGGTCAATCAAGGGACGACGGCCCATCGGCGGAAAGGCGAGGCCGACGGCGTTTTCGGCGAGGCCGTAGACCGGCGCCATCGCCTCTTCCCTGAAGCCGAAACGGCCGAACTTTTCGCAAAAGCGGCGGAGCGTGTAGACGCTCACCGGCTCGGCGCCATTCGCAACCATTCGCAACGCGCCGAGATCAAGCCCGTGAAGGTCCGCCTCGTCGATTTTGGCGACGCATAGCTCGAAGCCGAAATTCGGCGACGCGCTCAGGGTGGCGCGATAGCGATGCATGGCCCAGAGCCAGTTCGCCGGCCGCGCCAGAAAGCTCAGAGGCGACATGACGAACAGCGGCGCGGCATAATAAAGCGAGCCGAGCCATGCGCCGATGAGCCCCATGTCGTGATAGAGCGGCAGCCAGCTCACAAACACATCTTTGGAGCTTGCGCCGATCGCCTCGCCCATTGCCCTCACATTGGCGAGCAGATTGGCGTGGCTGAGCACGACGCCTTTGGGGTCGCCCGTGCTACCGGAGGTGTATTGTATGAGCGCCGTCGATTTTTCATCAAGCGCGGCAGGCAGGGCGACGTCCTCAGCTGCGGATAGGCTCTCGGCGCTCTCGATCGAATCGAGACTCTCGACCTGAGCGCGCAACAGCTTCGCAAGGCGCAGTCCCTCGGGCATTGTGACGAGAATTCTCGCGCCGGCGTTGCGCAGGATGCCAGCCTGGCGCTGCAGATGATCCTCGATCTGCGACAGCCGCATCGGCGGATAGATCGGAACCGGCGTCGCGCCCGCATATAAAATCCCGATAAAGACCGTGAAAAAATCGAGCCCGGTCGGAAGCATGATCGCGACCCGGTCGCCTGGAATAATGTCGCGATCGACAAGACCGGCCGTAACGCGGCGGGCCTGCGCCGCCAGTTGTCCATAGGTCAGTTCGCCAATGATTTTGCGATCGTCTTCCAGCACGCTGAGATGACGCCTCTCGGGGTGATGCGCGACATGCCATTCGAGCGCCTCGATCAAGGTGCGCGCCATGGTCGGCGTCGCTGCGCTCGGCAATGGCGGCGCGGCGGAGACAACCGCCGGCTCGGCGGCCACGCCGCCGGCCGGCGCATTTCCGAGCGCCGTAAGAAGATCTCCGACTGTCTCGGCTTGGCTAACCGCGTCGAAAGGCAAGCGAACGCCGAAACGCCGCTCCATGCGCGCGCTCAATTCGGTTCGCGCCAGACTGTCGATCCCGAGGTCCTGCTCGAGCCTGCTCGGCATTCGAATGTCGAAGGGCTGGCTTTGCTTTGGGCGCAGCTCATGCAAGAGCGCCTCTAGCAAAGCGATGAGGACGGCCTCGCGCGATGGCCCGCTTGAAGCTGAGCCCGATCGCGCATTTACGTTCATGTCCATGGGCAACTTCGATTGCGCAGCGCCGGAAATGAAACTCGTTCGTCTCGTTAGCTAGAGCAGATTCCTGAAAAGTTGAGAGCGCTTCTCGGATAAGAATTCGCTCTCCTGTCGCCCGCCCTTCGAACGCTACTCCGGCGCCTTTTCGGCGATCGGCATGACGCGGCTGGCCTGCGGCCCCTGCCCGCCGTCCTCTTCGATGAAGTTGACGCGAACGCCGAGCTCGAGATGATCAAATCCCGGCTCTCTCACGCTATTGCGATGGAAATAGATTTCACGCCCATCAGCGCTTTCGAGAAAGCCATAGCCGTCCTCGCGCATCAGCCTCCTCACAACCCCCGTCGGCGCCTCCTCGTGATGCTTAACTTTCCCGCGCATGTGCCCCACTTGGTCCTGCAGCTGACGTCCGGCGCGGCTGAAAGCGTCGTTGAGGGCGAATTCAAATCGCTGGAAGCGCTCGTCGAGATGCGGCGTGCGATCGACGGCGACTTCTCTTTCATCCGGCAAGGCCAAGTAGATATGAACCTCATAGAGGCCGCCGGTACGGTGGCGCCCGCCAGGCGCCTCGACCACGACGCGGCAGGCAGTCAGCCGGCCGTATTTGTCCTCGAGTCGCTCAATGTGTTCTAAAATTTGCTCGCGATAAGCAGGCGACGGCTCCATGCCCTGAAAATCGATTTGAGGCGTTGTTTCCATGCTCGCGCTCCCTCGCCGGGGTCGGCCGCGGCCGACCCCGTTTTGAGCATCTAGTTCAGAGCCGGACATGAGCCAGCGTGGGCAGCTGCGACATTTTGTTTGACGTAAGACGCCACAGCCTTGTTAGCCTTTTACGCAAATCAGCGGTTTCAAATAGGCCACCTTCCTGGCAAGGCCAGCCGCCTCCGCTGAATCGACAACGGCGCGAACGTCCTTGTAGGCGCCGGGCGCCTCCTCGGCGACGCCGCGCATCGAGGGGCTCTTGACGATAATGCCCCGGGCGCGAAGCTCGTCGACCACCTGTCGCCCGCCCCAGATGCGTGTCGCCGCGTGGCGGCTCATGCGGCGGCCGGCGCCATGGCAGGCGGAAGAAAAGGCTTGCGCCTCGCTGGTCGCCATGCCGGCAAGAACATAGGAGCCGGTTCCCATGCTACCGCCAATGAGCACCGGCTGCCCGAAGAGCCGCAATGCTTCCGGAAGGCGGTTGTCTCCTGGGCCAAACGCCCGGGTCGCGCCCTTGCGATGCAAGTAAAGCTCGCGCTCCTCGCCGTCGACCTCATGTGTCTCGACTTTGCACGTGTTGTGAGACACGTCGAACATGAGCGGCAATTCAGCGTGCGAAAAGAGCTGCGCAAACACCTGCCGGGTGAGATGGCCGATGATTTCGCGATTGGCCAAGGCGCAATTGATTGCGCCGCGCATCGCGCCGAGATAGCGCTGGCCGAGTTCGGACAAGATCGGCGCGCACGCCAGTTCCCGATCCGGCGGAGAGACGCCGAGCGCCGGCCCAGAGACGACCATTTCCCGCAGAAATTCAGTGCCGATCTGATGCCCCAGCCCGCGTGAGCCGCAATGGATCGTCACCACGCATTCGCCGAGACGAAGGCCGAAACCCGTCGCCGCAACATCGTCGAAGATCTCTGCGATCTCCTGAACTTCGAGGTAATGATTGCCCGAGCCCAGCGTGCCCATCTCGTGACGCTGACGCTTGCGCGCGAATTCCGAGACGGCGGCAGGGTCGGCGGCCGCCGCGCGGCCACCTTCTTCGATACGCTCCAAATCCTCAGCGCGCCCATAACCATTTTCAACCGCCCAGACCGCGCCGTCCGACAGCATGAAGGTCATCGCCTGGTCGTCGAGGTGAATTCCGCCTTCCGAACCGAGCCCCGCCGGCACATGCTCATAGAGCGCATTGGCCAGCTTCTCACGGACGGCGAAAATTTGCTCGCGTTTGAGCCCAGTAAGATGCGTGCGCACGCCGCAGGAGACGTCGAAGCCCACTCCGCCTGCCGAAACGACGCCGCCGGACTTCGCGTCGAAAGCCGCAACGCCGCCGATCGGAAAGCCATAGCCCCAATGTGCGTCGGGCATGGCGTAGGACGCGCGAACGATCCCCGGCAGCTTGGCGACATTGGTCACCTGATCGAATACCTTGTCGTCCATTTCGGCGATCAGCGCGCGCGAGGCATAAATGATCGCCGGCGCGCGCATCTCCCCAAAGGGCTCGACGCGCCAAGCGGTGTCGGACAGCTGCTCGAGGCGAGACATATCCATGGCGTTCCGCCTTTTTAAACGTCGACGACGCATTGAGCGCGCCACTGGCCAGGCGCAATTTCGGAAACATCGAGTTCTGTGAAAGTAGCGCCCTTCGGCTCAACGGCTGGAGCGTGGCGTTCGCGCGAAACCGCCTCGCCATGCGCGCGCGCAATTAGCTTCGTGGCGCTTATCGTCACTTCGAAAGCGCCGAAGATCATTCGCCGTTCAGCCATCTCATAAACAATCGCGTTGAGCCAATCGACGAGAAGCAAATCGAGCGACGGCGCCTCAGCGTGAATTTCGACCGTCTCTTTCGGCGTTATCGACGCCAGCTCAGCGATGGCCGCGGCGAGCGCTAACGCCGCCTGCTCGAAGGCCTGCGCGGGCGTTGCGCCATAGCCGCGCACGCCGAGATCAGCGTCATGGGGAAAATGTTCCCAACACGCAACATTTGTCGTGGCGCTCTCCCATGCCCGCGGAGACCGAGCTGCCAGAATATTTTCAGGTACACTCCGCGCTAGCAAGGACATTTGTAGCGATCGCGGGCGCGCCGAAAAAATGCTCGGCTTACGTGCAGACGCGGCAGCGCCTTACCATCGCCGGCTTCGCCGCCGTTTGAATTCGCTCCTTTCGAGATCGCTGGCGGCAGTGTGCGCATTGAGGCGCGATGGCGCGTGGCCGCGTCTTTCCGCCATGGTCTCTATCCTCCGTAGCTCACCGCGCGCAGGCTGCCAATGCGACGCGACAGCCTCTTGCGCCGAGCGAAGCGCGTGCAGCATGGGTTCGCATAAAAGACGGCCGGCGCAGGGATCGTGACGATGCAAAGGATCCCACAAGCCCATAGGCGTCCAGACGTTTCGATCATGCCATTCTGGCATGCCCAGGATCGGGTAAAGACACACGCCCCGCAGCGGCGCGCCTTCGCCGAGCAGCGTCTCGCAAGCGCTTGCGACCTCAAGCAGCCAGGGTCCGCGATTGTCGCCGACGTGGCTTGTTTCCGTAATCATCACCTCGCGGCCGTAGCGCTTGCAAACCGCTCGCACGAGATCGGCAAGCGGCGCGCGGCGCGGATCATCGTCGGCAAGCGGCGGAATGACCCCTTGCTCATTTGGGAGATCATCGAGCGCCCACTGGTTCGTCCAGTAGTAATTGATTCCAATCACGTCGAGATGTTCGGGGCTACCGCCCAATTCCGGTAGCAGCCGTCCGCAAAGCATATCCCAAGACTGGAAGACGAGCGTCTCATTGAAATGATGCGCTTCCGCCGCGAGATCGGGCCGATTGGGCGGCGCGACGACCCGGCACAGCGGATCGACGTTGACGAAACGCGCATTCGGACAAGCCGCCCGGATCGCGTCTATGCCCGCGATCGCCGCGCGCGCGAGCGCGACCTTGAGCTCCAGGCCGCGGCCTGTCCCATGCGGCGCGAACAAGCCCTTTTCGCCCGCCGCATAGGACATGAAGGACGGTTCGTTCACCGGGGTGAAAACATGGGGCCCTTCCATATGCGCGGCGACATAGCGAGCGAAGGCGTAGCAATAATCCGCAAAGCGCCGCGGAAATGCGTTCGACCAGAGATCGAGGTCGCTCGGGAAGCCGTAGTGGAAGAGATCCCAGATCACTTCCACACGGTGACGCTTCGCCGCCTCGATGAAAGGCTTCACAGTGGAAAAGTCGTGGCGCCCTGCGATATCGACAAGCGGCCACCGAACCGTTTCCCGGACCGCATGCAGTCCGACCCCGGCGATGTCGCGGTAATGCTCATCGACTAAAACATCGTGGCCGGTCGCGGCCACCTGATCGAACCATTCGCCATGCCGATTGTAGCCAGTCGACCCTTCAAAACCGGCAAGAAAGAAGCTGCGAAACATGATTGTTCCTCCGCATTCGTCGTTGGCCAAAGAGGAGGCGAAGCGCGCGCTATCCGACGCGCAGGCTGTCAAGAGAAGCCTCGGCTTTTGCGAGGCGTCCCACCGCCGTGGCGCCGCCGGAAATTAAACCGCGATAAGCGCCGACCAGCGGGGTTTCGATCCGCGCCAAACGTCCCTTTGGATCTGGATCGAGATTCCACAGACCCATTTGCAGGAGATGGTCGTGCAGTGGCCGGAAGCCTTGGCGATAGGCCCAGGTCACCAGCGCGAACATCGGCCACCATGTGTAACCGACCATGGGAATTCCCTGCGCGCGAAGGGCGCCGACCGCGGCGACGGAGCGGCGCAGCCATTCGAGCCGCCGCTCGACGGAGCCCTTATCGGCCGTCTCGGAGATCATCAACGGGACGCCATAGCGCTCGAAATACATGTGGCCGATCTTCTCGACCAGGTCGCCGGACGCATAGGGCATTCTAATTCGCAGCCGCCCCGCGTGGTCGCGCAGCATCCGTTTTTTGGTGAAGATCGGATAGAGGTTGACGCCGATGATCTGCAGTTCCTGAGGCTGTACACGGAAACTTTCCAGCTGCTTTTCATCCGCCCCATTGCTCAGCAGCCAGCCCCATAGCGCGTGCTGCGAATCGACCCGGCCGCTGATGAGATCGAGCGCGAGGAAGACGATCTCTTGGCGCCTGCCAGCCTCCGTCGCGAGCGCAGGATCGTCGGTCTCGAACACATCCGTGGCGTCCACATGGAATGGCGTGATTTCGGGATCGACGTTGCGCAACGCGCGGACCGTCTCGACAATGCCCTGGCAGATCGCGAGCATGAGCGCGACGAAGCCGCGCCAGCTCCGCTGATATGGCGGCCACCAGCCGAGCCGGCCACAATACCAGGCTGTGATGCGCGGTTCGTTGAGCGGCGTGTACCACTTCACGCGTCCACGAAACCGCTCCGCCAGCCGCGCGGCGTATTCAGCGACGTAACGGGGGTAATCGGGGTTGAGGAAAGCTTGATCGATCCAGGCTGGCAAGCCGTAATGGACGAGATCGACGATCGGGTCGATCTTCAGCGAGAGCATCCGCTCCAGCGCCGCGTCGACGAACTCCCATTGCCAGACAGTGGGCGCAGGTTGAATGCGATGCCACGGGACGCCATAGCGCGCGCAGGGGGCCCCCAGCTGCGCCATCAGGCCGATGTCGTCGCGCCAGCGCCCGTAATGGTCTGTCAGCTCATATTCGTCCAGCGTCCGCCCGGTCTTGTGATCCGGAGCGGTGATGAAAGTATCCTCGATTCCGACCGCCCATAGAAATGCCTCGGGCGAGGTTAGTCGCCCGATATCGGACGCGAGGGGGAGCATGATCAGCTGTGACCTGAACAGGACCAACCGCCGGTCCCGCGCGTTACAGGCGGGAGCGACATGGGTCGCTGGGCGGTCGATCTCTGAGCGAAAGGCATTTTATTCCCTTCAAGCGTCGCGTCCGCGGCCGGTTTTCAACCGGGGCCACGAATCGTCTCGGCAAAGCCGAAAAACGCGGTCGGAAGGGTTTTGTTCCTGCTGGCAGGGCAGCCTGCCAGCCGAATTGATCTTCACCGCGCGGCTTTTACTGCGCGGTGAATGAAGAAGATCACTGCCGGGGCTTAGCGTGGCGCTTCGCATGAGCCGCGTGATCTGCGTGCGCCGGCTGTGGCTCGGTCTTCACCGGGGCCGATTGCGAGATAGGCTGGGCCGCGGGTTGGGCGGCAGGCTGCAGGACAGGCGCCTCGGCTGTTCTTTCGGCCGCTGGTTCGGCGACAGGCGTAGAGGCAGCGGCAGGCTCGGGGGCTATGGCGGGCGTAGGCGCCAGCTCGACGGCGAGAGGAGCGCTCTCTTCCGCCGGCGGCTTTGTAGCCGTCTCCAACTTACCCGGCGCGGGAATCCAGCCGGCGTTCATGGCGAAAGCGATAACGCAGAGCGCCGCTCCGGCAATCAGATAGCCCTTCACTTTTGATCCTTTTCGAATGAAGCCGCGAGAGGATGCCGATCTTTCGGCGCAAAAAATACGCGTGAGTGGCCCTCACGCCCGAGGGATGTAAGGTCGATTAGTCGATAATATGACGTGCGCCGCACCGCGGCATTGCTCGTTTGTTTCCTCTGCCCCTCGCATCGGCAGATAATATCTCGGCGCATGTTTCTCCTGATATTGACCAGAAGACAGACAGGTGCGCGCAGAAACAATCTGGAAACAGTGAACCCTCAGCGACAATCAGACAGGAGCCTCGACCATCGCCTCGGCTTTATAGCAATTGTCGAATTCCATCTGAACGAGGCCGGCCGACATGCAACGATGCAGGGACGCGTTCGCGCGCGCCATGAAACCCGGCGTGATTGTGCGGCCGTAGACCGCCTTGCCATCTTTGCGCCTCGCCCCGTCATTGAGGCGTTTTGCGCCGACGAACCGCACCATCTGCTCGCCCTGCTCAGAAACGGCGATCATAAAGACGGGCAGACGCGGCAAAGCGAGCCGAGTCATTTGCGTCATGCGCCAGGAAAGAAGGCTCGCCAGCAAAATCGAGCGGGTGACCATGCTGAAGCCGTCTTTCACAACGACGGAGCCGACGTAAGCGTGGCCCGTTTTGAAATTCGGATCGGACAGAGGAAACAGCATATCGGGAGTTAAATCCGGCTCCGCCAGCTCCCCGGAAATAAATTGGAGCGCATACTCCTGTCTCATAAGGAAGACGCTCGAATATCCGACAATCTCGCCCGTTTCCTCATAGATGGCAGAATAAACTTCCGGACAAAAATCAAAAATTGCCAATGAATCGTCGGGGGATAAAGCCATTCCCCCGAAGAGCTCGTTCTCCATCTCGACTATTTTGAGGAAATCGGACTTGCTTCTGGGAACGTCGCACACGAACATCAAACCCGCCTTCCACACCCTTCGGCCCCGGCCGCCAACTATGAAAGCTGTGCGAGGGGCGAGCGTCAAGTAGATCATTTTAGACGCTTTTTAGCATCTGGACAAAATCGGCGTCGCCATCGATTTTGAGCCCGCGAAGATCATCGAAGGCGCTCGTCACAAAGAAACAGGCCCGCAACAATGCTGTTTTGTAAAACCCGTATCACAAAATCAGCAACTCGCCAGTCGCGATTCTAGCTGCACAGCAAAATAAGGGGACAATCGGCCGTGCAAGCGCTCGTGCACCAGCTTCAGCAACAGATCGTGAGCATCCTTCAAAATATGACGCCGTCGCTTCTGGCAGGCGGCGTCATTTTCACGGGGCTGGCTCTCATCCCGGGCGCCGCCTGTAATCCCCGAAAGCCATGGTGGCGAAATCCCGGCCTCTCGATCGACGGCTTCTATGCTGTGCTGAACGCCCTCCTGGCCCCATATCTTTCATCGGCGGTCGTGGTCGTTCTTGCGCTTACTTTGACCTTATTCCTCCCGACGACCCAAGTTATCGAGATCTTAAAAGGGCGCGGCTTGTTCGCCGGTTTGCCGTTTCTGACGCAATGCGCTCTCTATTTGGCAATATCCGATTTTTCTCTTTACTGGATTCACCGCGGGTTTCACCGAAAGATTCTCTGGCCGTTCCATGCCATTCATCACGCCAGCGAGGAGGTTGATTGGACAACTGGATATCGCATGCATCCAATCAATTTGATGCTCGGCGCCAATTTGGTTCCGTTCCTGATGCTTTATCTTGGAATCCCGCTCGACGTGATCATCCTGCTGGCGCCCTTGGATACGGCGGTCGGCTATTTTGTGCATTCCAATCTCAACTGGACTCTCGGCCCGCTCAAATATGTGATTGCGACGCCTGTCTTTCACCGCTGGCATCACACTCGGGTAAATCAGGGAGGCGGCGCTAATTTCGCGCCGACTTTCGCGATCTGGGACGTTTTGTTTGGCA
The DNA here is from genome assembly GCF_026427715.1 of Methylocystis sp. MJC1. Lineage (NCBI taxonomy): Bacteria > Pseudomonadati > Pseudomonadota > Alphaproteobacteria > Hyphomicrobiales > Methylocystaceae > Methylocystis > Methylocystis sp. MJC1. The sequence goes on from NZ_CP107558.1 coordinate 3,409,242, forward strand.
CATTTTTCATGCCGGCCGGGGAGCTTCCCGCAGGCTATGGAATCGACGACGAGTCCTTTCCCTCGAGATTCTCGAGCCAGCTCGTCTATCCGTTCAAAGCGCTGATCCGCCTTATCGGCTTTCGTAAGCGCTTGCCGCCGGCTGGAGAACTAACGCCTTAATCTGCTTGACTGCTTTTTCGATCTTTATCGCGAGCAAAGCCTGCCCACGTTCTGCCGAAGCTCGCTTCGGGTTGCCGATGACGCCGCTCGCTGCAAAGGGAGACTTTTCATCATAGCGAGATAGATCGACGCTCTTCGGATTTATCGCCATCAGTTCGGACGTATCGACAATGCCGGCATGCTCTCCGATCGTCGCCGGCGTCTCGCCTTGGGCTTTCAGAAAATCATTCTGAGCCGGGATCGATCCGTAGTAGTCGGAAACGTCGAAGACGCGCACGCCGTCGGCCGCCCATTCGCGCGTCAGGCGAGATGCGACCTCCGCTTGCGGCCCCACGCTGCCGCCGTGGTCGGCAATCAGACAGATATTCTTGAACCCGCTTGCCCTCAGGCTCCGCGCGACGGCTTCGAGCACCCCGGCGAAAACCTCTTCGGGCACGCCGATGGTCCCGGGAAATTGCATGAGCGCCGCCCCAGGATCGCCCTCCGGCACAAAGGAGATCACCGGCGCCACAAGCGTGTTTCCGAGCGCTCGCGCAATGTCGTGGGAGGTCCGCCGCACGATCTCATCATGTTTTCCCAGGACCATGTGAGGCCCGTTTTCCTCGATCCCCCCGCTCGGGACAATGACCGTCGTATAGCCATGTTCGATCGCCTGGCGCAGCTCCACCCAGGTCATATCGGCAAGGTCGATCTGTTCCGGCTTGCTTGTTTCCGCGGCCGCGCCGGACGCAATGAGAATTGCGGTCAACAGGCTCACCGCGCCGCGAAACGAACTCATGAACATCAGCGATCCTCGAACATATCGGCGCGCGCGCTTGTTGGCGCGCTCTTGACGCCGTTGGCTGCAGCGAAGCAGCGCTATCTATTATGCTTGAGGCTCAGCATATAGGCCACGACCTCGTCGATCTGGAAATCGGCGAGCTCGGGATTGGGCATCTTCCCATGCGGCGTCCTCAGAAAACCGCGAAGGAACGCTTCGGTCACGCTCGAGCGCCGCGCAAGGACGAGAAACCTCGGCGCAGGCGGCTTCAGGATGGGCCGCTTCGTCTGATCTCTCGCAACGACATGGCACGCCGCGCAAACCTGGAGCGCGAATTTATGTCCTGCCGCGACGCGCGCATCGGCGGCGCCCGGATTAGATTCCTCGCCTGCGCGCGCGGCGACGCCCCCGAAGAGGCTCACTATCACCGCAAACGCAAAGATCAACGGCCGCATCACCCGCGCCTCACTCATATCGAAGCGCCTGGATGGGATCGAGGCGCGCCGCTTTCCTGGCGGGATAATAGCCGAAAAATATGCCCACCGCAGCGGAGAAGATAAAGCCGATCGCGATGGCGCTGAAGGAGACGGGCGAGGACCACGCCGAAAACAGGGCGATGACTTCCGATATGGCGACGCCGGCTGCGATCCCTGCGAGCCCGCCGCTGACGCTGATCAACACGGCTTCCGCGAGGAACTGCATCAAGACATGCAGACGCTGCGCGCCGACCGCCATGCGCAGGCCGATCTCACGCGTGCGCTCGGTCACGGAAACGAGCAAAATATTCATGATGCCGATCCCGCCGACGATCAAAGAAATCGAGGCGACGACGGCGAGGAGCGCCGCCATGACCCTGCTGCTGCCCTGGGCCGTCTCGGCGATCTGGCTCAGGTTGCGGATGTCGAAATCCTTGACGTCCGTCGGCTTGACGTGATGGCGTCGCATGAGAAGGCGATTGATCTCGCCGATCGCGGCCGGAATCTTCTCCTGCGCCGTAGCCTGCACATAGATGGAATTCACGTAGCCGGTCAGGCGCGGCTGCAGATTGAAGGGATTGGGCGGCGGCGGATAGAGGCTCGTGAGATTGGTGGGCTGATTGGGCGACGCGACGCCTAAGACTTTCTGCTCGCCGGTCTTGAAGGGGATCATCACCAGATCGTCCTGGTCCTGCCCCCACATGCTTTGGCCCTTCGCCGCCAGCACGCCAATGACGCGCAAAGGCGAACCCTTGACCAATATCGTCGCGCCCAGAGGATTTTCGCCGCGCGCGAAGAGCTGCTTGTAGATTGTGCGGCCGATCACCACGACCAACGCCCCGCTCCTTTCGTCGTCGGAGCTGATCCCCCGCCCCTCGGCGATGCGCCAGTTGGTGACGGGGGGATAATTCAACGAGACGGCCTGTATGTTGGTCGTCCAGTTCTGGTTGCGCAATTGCACCTGTCCCATTTGCCGCATCATATAAGCGACAAGTCCAACGGCCGGGGCTTCGCGCCTGATCGCTTGCGCGTCGGCCACCGTCAGTGTGGAGGCGCTGCCAAATCCCGCGCGGGCGCCGCCGGTCAGGACAGCGCCGGGCAACACCACGACAAGATTGGTGCCCAGGCTCTCGATTTGCTTACGCACGGCCGCATTGGCCCCATTGCCCACAGCCACCATCGCGATGAGCGCGGCGACGCCTATGAAGACGCCCAGCATCGTCAAGGCGGAGCGCAGCTTGTTGCGCAAGATGGCTTGAGTGGCGGCGGAAACGATCATCGACGCGAAGGCGAGCGTCGAAACCTGCGCCAAAGCTTTCCGCGCGGGCTGCGCGGGGTGGAAGATCGAGCTCGCGGCCGACGTCTCGGTCTCCTGTGACGAGCGCGCGGTCGAAGCCGCTGGCGCAACGCGCGCGGCGCGTCTCTCGTCGGAGATAATCCGGCCGTCGCGCATGGTGATGACCCGGTCGGCATATTCGGCGATGTCCGGCTCATGCGTGACGACGATGATCGTCACGCCCTGATCGCGGTTGAGCGCGACCAGCGTCTCCATGATCTCATGCGAGGTTTTGGTGTCGAGATTGCCGGTGGGCTCGTCCGCGAACAAAACCGAAGGAGCGTTGATAAGAGCCCGCGCGATCGCCACGCGCTGCTGCTGGCCGCCGGAGAGCTGCGCCGGCGTATTCTGCGCGCGCTCGCCGAGGCCAAGCAAGGTCAGGGCGGCGCGCGCCTTTTCCAGCCGTTGCGCGCCATCCATCGCCTTGTCCGAATAGAACAAGGGGAGCGCGACATTCTCAATTGCGCTGGCGCGGGCAAGCAGATTGAAGCTTTGGAAGACAAAGCCCAACCGTTCGCGGCGCAGTCTGGCGAGCTGAGGTTCGTCTAGAGCGGCGACGTCGACGCCTTCGAGCAGGTAACGCCCGCCCGTCGGCGAATCCAGACAGCCAAGTATCGCCATGAGCGTAGATTTTCCGGAGCCGGACGCGCCCATGATCGCCACGAACTCCCCGCGCGCGATTGCAAGATCAACGCCCCGCAAGGCGCGCACTTCCACATCGCCGACAAGAAAGGTCCGGGTAAGATTTTGGACCTCTATGACAACATCTGGCGCCGTCACAGCGAACCTGGGGACCGAGTTTTCATGGCGCGGCTTCTTCCCCGACAATGATTTGGTCGCCAGCCCGCAAGTCGCCTTTCAAGACTTCGGTGAAGCTGTCGTCGTCGAGGCCGGGGATGATCACTTCCATTTTCGGCGCGCCGTCTCTGAGCACCCAAAGTCGGACGCCGCCGGATCCATCGAGTTGGGGCGGGGCGCTGGCGAGGCCGGGAATGGCCCCCGGCTGATAGCGAAACGCCTGGTCGGGGATGCGCAGAACGTCCCTGCGTTCATCGACGATAACGCGCGTCGTCGCCGTCATTCCCGGCTTCAGAACGAGATCCCCGTTGGAGGTCCCGACGACGACATCATAGGTCACGACATTCTGGATCGTCTGCGGCGACTGTCGGACCTCCGTCACTTCTCCCGAGAAGGTCCGATTGGGAAAGGATTCGACCGTAAATGTCGCCCTGTGGCCGCGCCTGATGGCGCCGATGTCGCTCTCGGAGACATTGGTGTCGACCTGCATCGTCGTCAGATCGGTGGCGACAAGGAAAAGCGTTGGCGTCTGGAAGCTCGCGGCGACGGTCTGTCCCATCTCGACGCTGCGGCTGACGACCGTGCCGTCGACGGGGGACACGATGTCGGTGTAGCCGAGGTTAATTTCTGCGGCGCGCAACTGCGCCTCCTGCAGAGCGATGGTCGCCTCGTCCAGGCCGATCTGCGCCGTCGCGCGGTCGAGGGCGCTCTTCGAGGCGTCGAGCACGTCGAGCGACACGGATTTCGTCGCCGCGAGCCTCCTGTTGCGATCATAGGCGATCTTCGCATAAGTCAGATCCGCCTGATCCTTGACCATCTGAGCGCGCCCGACGCCAAGCGTGGCCTTGTCCTGATCCACGACGACCTGATAAGGTCGCGGATCGATCTTGGCGCAAACTTGGCCTTTCCGAACCCGTGTATTATAATCGCAGTAGCGCGCCTGGATGACGCCCGAGACATAGGTGCCGACCTGAACCGTGATGACCGGATTCACCGTTCCGCTTGTCGTTACGGCTTTGACCACGGGCCCGCGCGTTACCTGCTGGGTCAGGTAGCGCACCCCCGCCCCCTTATTGACGAAGCGGTAGATTTCAACGCCCGCGAAGGCGGCGGCGGCGAGGCCGATGATCACGGGAACAAGCCAGCGTCGACTTTTCGGTGAATAGGCGTTTTGGGCTACCGCCGCTTCTTCCGCTGTCAGGGCCATCTGGTCACGCCGAGCAGGCTACGAGTTAGGCGCTAGCATATTGCTTTCGGGTCGAATGGGACAGCACTGAGTAATCGTCGCGCGGCGGCGCCCTCGCCTGCATGGCAGATTTTGTCAGATTTCAGTTCTTTTCGGCGAATCGGCGACTGACAGGGCCCGCTTATGACGAAAGGGCCCGACCCGGCTGGACCTAGGAAGGGCCGCTTTCAGCGGGCGTCCAGTGTCAATTTATGTTGCACAAGTACCGCAGCGACCGCGAATGTCGACCGGTTTGACCAAGAGCAAGGACTTTTTGAGTTATTGGCTGTTTCGTTTGTGTTAGGCCGATTTACCGTCGCCTGCAAATTGGGATCAAAGACAAATGCAGAAAATTGCTCTTTCGGCTCTTGCCCTGACGATGACCGTCGGGTCGGCGCTCGCCGCCGACCTCCCCTCGCGCAAAGGCCCGCCGCTCCTTCCGCCGCCGCCCCCGCCGCCGCTGTGGACGGGCTTCTACGTCGGCCTGAACGCTGGCGGCACCTGGTCCAACAGCAATACTATTTCTTATGCGTCTTTCCCGGGCGCGTGTAATCCCGGGTTCCCCGGCTGCGCCGCTGTTCCGAACTCCAGCCAGCTCCTGGCCGCGGTTTCTTCCGGCAATCTCAACTCTGGAAACCAGGGCGGCTTCATCGGCGGCGGCCAGGTTGGCTACAACTGGCAGTTCTACAACAGCTTCCTGGTCGGCATCGAAGCCGACATTCAGGGCATCGCCTCGTCGCGCCGCAACACGACCTCGTCGGCCGCGCTCCAGAACCCGAACTTCGTCAATCTGCTGGTCCAGACGACCTCCGTGTCGCGTTCGCTCGATTACATCGGAACGGTGCGCGGTCGTCTCGGCTGGTTGGCCACGCCGACCCTGTTGGTTTATGGCACGGGCGGCCTTGCTTACGGCGGCGTCAGCCTGAACTACGGCTCCGTCGGCACGGAACTCCGGGATCCGAGTCTGCCGAACAGCTATTTCTCCGGCGCGGCGTTCTCGGATACGCGCGTCGGCTGGACGGCTGGCGGCGGCGTCGAATGGATGTTCTGGCCGAACTGGTCCGCCAAGGTCGAGTATCTCTACTATGATCTGGGCCGCGTCACTGTGGCCGCTAGCCCGCTGATCAATGTCGGCGGCCCGACGTCGGCCGTTCCCGGCGGCACTTACAGCTCCGCCTTCCCGCAGGTCACGACCCGCTTCAACGGCAACATCGTCCGCGCGGGCCTGAATTACCACTTCAACTGGGGCGCCCCCGCTCCGGTCGTGGCGAAATACTGAGCGAACAACTCCAGTTTCTTGTTCGTGAAGTAAGAGATGGCCCGGCTAACGCCGGGCCTTTTCTTTTTGCGGCTCCTATGCCGCCAGACGGCCAAATCCGCTGTCCCTGCCCCCGGTCGACGACCCCACCCTGGACTGGTCGACAAACCCGCTCGCCACCTCTGCGACGAATCTCACCGCCGCCCCAGCCACGCCATGCGCTCTGTGGCCGTGGAATGCGCGCGCGCAGCGCGTAGGAGCGCCCCTGCGTAAGACCGCCCGAAAGCCGGTCGGATGTGGTTCGGCCTGGGATATCGGGCCCGGAAGACGCCTCCCTCCCGAGCTGTAAGCCGGACTTCCGGTTCATCTGCTCGCCCAAAACGGAAAGGGCGAGCGACAACCAGATGAAAATTCAGCGTTAGTCCATCGAGAACACGAACTTGCGTGTCCGGATCAGCGTTTTGCCTCCATTCAGAGTGATGACGGAGGCCGCCTAGAAGTCGAACGCGGGGAATCGGTCGAGCGGCGCTGCCGCCAACCTGAAGAGGGCTTCGGATTTGGATCGATGTTCTGAACGGTTGCGAGCGGAGCAACTATCGGCGCTTATGCGCCATTTCCCGGTAGTTATGCTCGCCAACGTCTGCAACGCGTTCGTCTTCGCGATCGCAAGCTGGGGCACTGAGAAATTTCTTCTGGCCCTCGGGTGGGCGACTCTCATCTGGTCGATCGTAAGCGTCATGGTTCTGCGGCAATGGATGCGGCGCGCAGCGGCAAGGGGCGTTGCGCGCCGCCGCCGGGGCGTGCGACGGCTGCTGCTCTATGCACTCGCGCTCGGCTCGGCCTGGGCCGCGCTCCCCTTGCTGTTTTTCGGCGACGCGAGTCTCGGCGGCAAGCTTCTGATTACGTGCTTGAGCTCCGGGATGCTCGGTGGCGGCGTCTTCGTGATGGCCAGCTTGCCGGTCGCGGCGATCGCCTTCTCGGGCCCGATCGCGATTGGAGCCCTCATTGCACTGCTCCAAGTCGGCGATCGCGATCATGTCCTGATGGCGGTCGTTCTCGCCGTTTATTCGACCATTCTCTTTCTCGGTTCGTTCAACTACGCCAAAGAGCTGAGGACCCTGGTCGCGACGCAGATCGCCGCCGAGGAGAAGGCGAGCGCGAGCGCAAAAAACCTGGGCGCTCTCGCTGAAATGGCGGCAGGACTGGCCCATGAAATCAGCCAGCCGCTCGCTGCGGCGGCTGCCTATATCCAGTCGGCGGAGCGTCTTTTGCTGGTCCCAGCGGAGAAGAGGCCTGTTCCAATCGCGCAACCGCTACGAGACGCTGCTACGCAACTGGAAAACGTTCACCAGATTATCGTCCACTTGCGAGACTCGATCACAAACCGCAAAGCTGAGAGAAAGCCCTTGCACTTGCACGAGACGATCCAGGACGTGATCCAAGCCAATCGCAGACGGCAGGAAAACGCCGGCATCCGAATCGACGCAAATCTCAAGGCTGCCGATGATCTTGTCCTGGCCAACCCCGTGGAGATGCGACAGATCTTCACCAATCTCATCAGCAATGCGTTCGACGCCATGGAATCGAGCCCCGAGCGCGCGCTCGCCATATCCTCCCGAGCGACCAGCGATAATGCGATTCGCATCGACTTCGCGGACACAGGCGTCGGGATTTCCCCCGCGATCAAGACAAAGCTATTCGAGCCCTTGATGACGACGAAGTCCCGAGGGCTGGGCGTCGGGCTCTCGATCACGCGCTCGATCGTCGAGGAGCATGAAGGGCAAATATGGGCCGAGCCTAATCCTGGCGGGGGAGCTGTTTTTACTGTGGTGCTGCCCGTCGAAAAGGCGCCGGCCAGTTAAAGCCGCTGAGGCGGGCATATCCAAGCGGCGCTCCGCAAGCCGCAGTTGGTTGCAGCGCCCGCCGGAGCCATTCCGGATGCTTTGTTCGCCTCGGAGCCGTTGGGGCCCCGGAAGCAGGCTTCGGAAAAGTTCGGCAGGCGCGACAATATGATAGGTGCATGACAGCTAGGCCGACCGCAACGCGACAAATCATCTCATTCGTCGAACTACGTACGGCGATCGCAGTTTCATCCTCGAGGCAGCGGGGGTGAAGCGGACACTCGCGCTGCCATGGCAGGGAAGACCAGCCGCGCCAAAGCCGCTTGCCTCGTCGTTGACGAATAGCCAAAGCCGGCGACGCAAGTAGAATTTAGATTCAGCCAGCTGTCTCCGAGGCCGCCAAAGTATTACATCAGGCGGCCACGTCCCTGCTTCGTTCGGTCAGCAGATCTCTTATCTCATCGATTGGTTTTGGTTCGCTATACCGGAACCCTTGCAAGCACTGACAACCGGCCAACCGCAACATGTTCGCTTGTTCTTCCGTCTCGACCCCCTCGGCCGTTACCGCCATGTCCAATCCATTTGCCATGTAGACCGCGCCGGCGACGAGCACGCCGGCTCTTTTGTCGGTCGCGATCTGACCGGCGAGAGACTTGTCGATCTTGATCCTGTCGAACCCATATCGTTGCAGGTAGGAGATGCTCGTGTAGCCGGTGCCGAAGTCGTCCAAGGCGATCGAAATGCCCATGCCTTTGAGCGATGAGATCACCGCCATGGCGCGCTCTGGGTGATCGATCAGATAGCCCTCGGTCAGTTCGAACTCGAGGCGCTCCGCGGGAAAATCTGTTTCGGCGAGAACGGCGGCGATCTTCGCTTCGAAGTCGGGATCGCGGAACTGCGCCGGGGAAACATTGACGCTGAGCTTTACTTTGGCCTCGAGAATGTCCCGGCAGGCCCGCCGCAGAACTAAAAGGCCCAGGGGATTGATCAAGCCGCTCGCCTCGGCGACGGAAATGAACTGATCGGGACCGATGGGACCGGCCAGACGGCGCGGCCATCGCAACAGCGCCTCGACGGAGACGATCTCTTTCCTGTCGGCGTCGACGATCGGCTGATAGAAGACGTCGAATTGTCCTTCGATCAGTCCTTGCCGGATTTGTGCTTCGAGTTCCTGCTGTCTCTGACGTGCTGCGTCGAGTGCGGCAGAGTAGACCCTTACGTCTGCTTTGCCATTTGCTTTCACGTCGTACATGGCCGCATCGGCCCGACGAAACAATTCCCTGGCGTCACACGCGCCTTGCGCGGCGCAGGCGATGCCGACGCTGGCCCCGATTTGGATGGCGCGCTCTCTGATCCGGATCGGCTCATTGAGGCTCGACACGACACGCGCCGCGAACATATCCGCCTGTTCCGCCGCGTCGCTGCCCGAAATCAGCCCCGCAAACTCGTCGCCGCCGAGGCGCGCCAGCACAGCGCCTTCAGGCAGCAAGCTCTGGAATTCACGCGCGACGATCTTGATCACCTTGTCGCCCGTTTCGTGACCGTAGGTGTCGTTGACGTCTTTGAAGCCGTCCAGATCGACGAATATCACCGCGGTCTGCGTATTCGCTTTCCCGGTTGCCTGATGTATCGCCTCGAGTTGCGACATGAGCGCTCGACGGTTCGGCAATCCGCTCAACGCGTCGAGATTGGCGAGTCGAAGATTCTCTTCGCTGAGACGCTGTGTCTCTTCCTGCTTTTCGAGCAGGGAGCGGCGCGACGAGACGAGATTGGCGAAATCGCGATTGTAGATCATCAGGATCACGATCATGCCAAGGGAAACGAGCGCAAGATTGATCGCGGCCGATCTGAAATGCCCTTGTTCGGCGAAGAAAAAGTAGATGCTAAATGGCGCGATGCCGAACAATGTCAGGCTGAAAACGGCGGATCGAAGATGCATCAGGCAGAAAGCGCCGCTGATCAGCGACAGGCCGAGGAAAAACACGATCTGACCCTGGGCGTAAGCGTCGCCATAAGGGAAAAGCGCTATTCCCCACGCGATGAACGTCATCGAGGATATGAAAGCGAACTTGTTGGTGCGTTGCATATAACGGATGACGACGTCGTCGGAGACGGCGGAGCGGCCGATGCGCCACCAAGCAACGCCGCGTCCGAGACCCGCGATACACAAGGCAAGCGGCAAGTAAACGGAAATCCACGGATGACCGAACTTCGCGAATGTAAACACGACTGCGAGCGTGTTGATCGCAAGGATAAGATAAAGCAAAGGTATTTGCTTGGCGAAAGCATGGAACTGCGCGCGCACAAGCTCGATATCATCGGTCGGCACTTGGAAGAGCCGAACAAATTTAGCGGCAATTTCTCTTCCCAAGGCCTTCGTTCCTCGTATCCAAGCCCGGCGGGCTGGAGGCGTGCGACGCCAAATGGCCGAACATTACGAAGATCGCGTGCATAAGTTATTAACTGAAAAGGATTTGAAGCTGGGCCGTTTGGGGATAGCGAACGCCGAGGGCCGGCACCTTGGCGTCAACCGAGCCTGATCTCGAGCCCGGGAGGAAGGCAACGGCATCGTCGTCGGCTCACGCTATTGGCGCGCGGACCGGGGTACATCCTCGGGTGCATGGGTTTTCGGCTCGAACCCTATGGGCGCAAACCGATTGGTTGCCCTGTTGTCTTCAGGGGACTTGTGGGCGGTGAGTTATGGTGCCGCAAGAGGGATTCGAACCCCCGACCCCATCATTACGAATGATGTGCTCTACCAGCTGAGCTATTGCGGCATGCGCGGCTCTTGGCGCGCGGATTTCTCATATCGGCGTGCGGCCAGTTTTTCAAGCGTCTTGGCCGCAAGATTTTGTGGGGCGCGTCTCCGGCTCGGTTGAACCGTCAACGCTTGGCCCCCTTGGACTCGGCAGGCAATTCTGCAAGCGCCTGTTGGCGAAGCTTCTCGATCTCGAGCCTCGTCTTCTTGGCTTCGGCGCGGGCGACCTTGGCCGCGCGGCGCACGGGCAAATGGCCTAGCCAGGACGAGACGCCGCCCGCCAGCACGCCGATCGCAATCGCGGCGAGGACCACGAGATACATCGGCGCTTCGACAGAGAGCGCCTCGGCCGGATTGGCCGAGAAAGGATCGAGCCCGATCTTCACCATCGCGCGATTCGCCATGGAGAAGAACAGGATGACCAGCGCCAGAGGAACGAAGACAAGTATTCGCAGGACAGATTTCATGGCCCCTCCTAACGTCGACCGCGCACCGGCTGTTTTCGGCAGCGCATCGGCCGCGGGAGCCCGGCGTCATGATTGCGCCGCACCCCATCAAAGCGCAGCGAATGGCGTCAGCCCTGGTAATTCTCGTTCAGGCGCTCGCGCATCTCCTTGCCCGTCTTGAAGAAGGGCACGGATTTTTCCTGCACGGAGACTTGCGCGCCCGTGCGCGGGTTTCGGCCAGTGCGCGCGTCCCGCTTCTTGACGGAGAAAGCGCCAAAGCCGCGTAGCTCGACACGGTCGCCGCGCGCCAGAGCCGCTGTGATCTCATCGAGGATCGTGCTGACAATCGTCTCCACGTCACGCTGATAGAGATGACCGTTGCGGCGTGCAATTCGCTGAATAAGCTCCGACTTGATCATGTGAATCTACTGTCCTGTTCTGATGAAAAACCGCCCTGCGATTGGGCGTCAGCGCGCGTCGAAACCCTGCCAAATCGCCAGAAGACCGTCAAGACTCGCGCTCCTCTCGGCGCTCGAGGCCTGCTCCAGAATCTCGGCGAAGGAAGCGAGACCCGCGACCCTCGCGAGCGCAGCCGCGCTGTCCACGAGCCCTAAACGTTCGATGCTCGATTTCTTCTTCCAGTCCCGGACCGGCAGGTCCTTGGCGATGTTCTTGTTGGTCTCGAGCCAGGCGACCGCCTCGCGTTCGCCGCCGATAACGTCCACGAGCTTGAGCGGCACGCCCTGACGCGCTGTGAAAACCCGGCCGTCTGCGACCTTGGCGAGCTCGGCGTCGTCGAGACGCCGCCGCTCCTTCACCAGATCCTTGAACCAAGCGTAGGAGTCCGTGACGAGACTGGCGATGGCCGCCTTCGCCGCCTCGCTTGTGGGTTCGTAGCCGTTCGGCGAGGCTTTCAGGGGTGAGGACTTCACCTCCTCGACCTTCACGCCGACGGAATCCAAAAGCTTGTAGAAATTGGGGTACTGAAACAGGACGCCGACCGAGCCGACGAGCGAGTTGCTCTCCGCGACGATTGTGTCGGTGGCGAGCGCCGCAATATAAGCGCCGGACGCGGCAACCGTGCCGACGACCGCGACGACAGGCTTCTTTTCACCCAGGCGGCGCAGCTCGTTGTAGAGCTTCTCGGCCCCCGTCGTCGTGCCGCCGGGACTATCGATCGTGAGCAGCACCGCCTTCGCCTGATTCGATTGCCCGATCTTTTTGATGAGGTCGATCGTGTCCTTGTCGCCCGTGATCATGCCCTGCAGGGACAGACGGGCAATGTGGGGCGTGAGCTTGTCAGGCGAATCGGCGCCCGTCAGTCGCGCCACGGCGATGAGCGCGGCGATAGCCGCCGCGGCGATGGCCGCCATGCGCCACCAACCGAGTTTTCGCCGCAGCCGTCGGCGGTCGAGCAGATAATCCGTAGTCGCCGTCATTCTTGGCTCCTGGCAGCGCTGTGCTTTGGCGCAGTAGGTAAGCTCGGCGGCGCAGTTTGCAAAGCCCGCGCCGCAATGGGTGAAACGTCGTTTCGTCAGTCGCGCTGAGTCGACTCGCGCAGCCAGGCGGCGTAGGCGGGCTCTACATCGGCCACGTCGATGCGGATGATCTCCGGCGTCGCGTAGCTATGAAGGCGACGCACCAAAGCGACGAGCTCGGCGTAGTCTTGCGTCCGGTGCTTCATCTCGAGCCGGAACTCCGCCTCCTCCCGGCTTTCGCCTTCCCAGACATAGAGGCTGGAGATTTGGGTGATCTGCACGCAGGCGGCGAGCTTTTCGGCGAGAGCGGCTTGCGCCAAAGCGCGCGCCTTCTCCTGCGAATCGATCGTCGTCACAAGCATCGAAACGCCACTCATCCTAGCCGCCGACGACGGTGGTGAAGACCTGCCCGCCGCGCGCCAGCGTGATCTTCCAGTAATAAGCGCGGTTAGACGCCACCTTTTCGAGATCGCGCGTCGTGTCGATCTTCTGATCGTTGACGGCGAGCACGATGTCGCCGCGCTGCAGATTCAGCTGCTGGGCCAAGGAGCCGTCGTCGATCTCGGACACGACGACGCCATTCGTGGCGCCCTGCACCGACATTTCCTCGATGACCGCCGGAGAAATATTGACCACTGTCGCGCCGGTGAAAGGCGATTGGCCCTTGAGCTTGACGCTGTCACGCGCCGGCGTCTCGGGCGCTGGGGTCAGGCGCATTTGCGCGACGATCTTTTTGCCGCCGCGGAGCACGCCGAGCGTGACCTGCCCGCCGACCGGCTTGGTGCCGAGACGATAGCCGACGGCCTCGGGGTCGTCCGCCGTTTGACCATCGACCGACACGATGACGTCGCCGCGCTTCAGCCCGGCGTCGGCCGCCGGCCCCTTGGGATCCATGTCGGCAAGCAGCGCGCCGGTCGGGCGATCCAGTCCCAACCCTTCGGCGATCTCCTGGGAAATGCTTTGCAGCGTCGCCCCCAGCCAGGGACGCTTGACCATCTTGCCGCCGCCCTTGGCCGCGAGCAGCACGCTTTTGACCATATTGACCGGGATCGCAAAGCCGATGCCGATCGAGCCGCCGGACTTCGAGAAGATCGCCGAATTGATGCCGACGACGCGGGCGTTCATGTCGACAAGCGGACCGCCCGAATTGCCGGGATTGATGGCTGCGTCCGTCTGGATGAAGAAGCCATAGTCGGAAATGCCGACATGGGTGCGCGCCAGCGCTGAGACGATGCCCTGCGTGACAGTCTGGCCGACGCCGAAGGGATTGCCAATCGCGAGCGCCAGATCGCCGACCTCGAGCGCGTCGGAATCGCCAAGCTCCATGGTCGGGAAGTTGGCCCCCTCCGTGAGCTTCAGCACGGCGAGGTCGGTTCGGGGATCGCGCAGCAGGATTTTGGCGGGGATCTCGCGCTTGTCGGCGAGCGCGACCTTCACGTCTGTCATGCCTTCGATGACGTGATTATTGGTCACGACAAGCCCGGCAGGATCGACGATGACGCCGGAGCCGAGCGACTGCGCCGTATTGGAGCGGCCCGGCATGCCGCCCCCCTCGCCGAAGAAGCGGCGGAAGATCGGGTCGTCGAGGAAGGGATTGGCCGGCATGCGCTCGACACGCGAGGCGAAGACGTTGACGACCGCCGGCTGGGCCTTTTTGACGACCGGGGCGAAGGAAAGCGTGATCTCCGCGCGGCTTTTCGGAACGACGCTTCCCTCGACCACGGGCGTCTGCGCAACCGCCGTCGCGGGCTCCGCTGCGCGTTCAATATAGGCCGCGTTGACGCCGGCCGCGCAGGCAAGGGCTGCAAAAATAAGGTGGCGCAGATCGAGGCGCATCAGCCGCTCCGGCAAGAGAATCGAACGGAGCCGTATATAAGCATGAATTCTGGCGGCCGCGAGGATGCGCGGCATGGACCGCGCGCCTTTGGGCGCGCTTACAGGCGAGCCTGAAGGCTCGCGGTCCGAGACGCCGCCCGACCAACGGGACCAAGATGCGTCGCGGAGAAGTTTACGCCATATTTGAGCCCGAAGCCCAGCAGCCGATCGAAGCCGATATGGGCCAAGTGGATCGCCGCGAGCTGCATCAGCAACGGCTGTCCCGTCGCCGCCCCCAAGGCGCCATAGGCGAGCGGGCCGATCGTCGTATGGGCGATGTTGTATAGGATCGCCCCTGGGCGCGGCCCGGCGAGATAAGCGAAAAGCGAAAGGTCGGGCGCGAGGAAGAGAAGCGCGAAACGCCCCCAATCGCCGCCAGCCTGCGCATAATAAAAAAGGGCGGCCGCCATAAGCGCCGCCCCTTCGAGTCTCAGCAGAAGCTTCGGCGCGCCGGAAACGAAACCCGATTCCGCGCCGATTGCTTTCATGGCTTTACTCCGCCTCGTCTTCGCCAGGAACCTGGCCGGAGTCCTGGCCCCGCGCGTTGACGTCGCGGTCGACGAATTCGATGACGGCCATCGGCGCATTGTCGCCATAGCGGAAGCCCGCCTTCAGGACACGGGTATAGCCGCCGTTACGCTCCTTGTAGCGCGGGCCGAGCACGTCGAAGAGCTTCGCGACGAGCTTGACGTCCTTGATCTGGGCGATCGCCTGACGGCGGGCGTGCAGATCGCCGCGCTTGCCGAGCGTCACAAGCTTTTCGACCACCGGGCGGAGATCCTTCGCCTTCGGAAGGGTGGTGATGATCAGCTCATGCTTGATGAGCGCCTGCGCCATATTCGCGAACATGGCCTTGCGGTGCTCATGGGTGCGGCCGAACCGGCGCTTCTTGTGACCGTGATACATTTGGCTCTCCGTTGGTTATGCGGCCGCCGTGCCAAGGTACGGCCGTCTCCTTATTTCCCTCTCCCGCTTTCGGGAGAGGGCAGCCCCTGCATTAGCAGGGGTGAGGGCCCTCATCCGTCGTCACTTCGTGGCGACAGCTTCTCCCGCTCGCGGGAGAAGGGAGGAAACTCAATAATGCTCCTCGAACCGCTTGGCGAGATCGTCGATGTTCTCCGGCGGCCAGCCGGGGACTTCCATGCCCAGATGCAAGCCCATCTGTGCGAGGACTTCCTTGATCTCGTTCAAGGACTTGCGGCCGAAGTTCGGGGTCCGGAGCATTTCCGCCTCGGACTTCTGGATGAGGTCGCCGATATAAACGATATTGTCGTTCTTCAGGCAGTTCGCCGAGCGCACCGAGAGCTCCAGCTCGTCGACCTTCTTCAGCAGAGCCGGGTTGAAGGCGAGCTGCGGGATCGACGGGGCGGCCTCTTCGCGGCGCGGCTCCTCGAAATTGACGAAGACGTTGAGCTGATCCTGTAGGATGCGCGCCGAAAAGGCGAGCGCGTCTTCCGGCGTGATCGCGCCATTCGTCTCGATGGTCAGCGTCAGCTTGTCATAGTCGAGCACCTGGCCTTCGCGGGTGTTCTCGACGCGATAGCTGACCTTCTTCACCGGCGAGTAGAGGCTGTCGACCGGAATGAGCCCGATCGGCGCGTCCTCGGCGCGGTTGCGGTCGGCCGGGACATAACCCTTGCCAGTCGAAATGGTGAATTCGACGCGGAACTCAGCGCCCTCGTCGAGCGTGCAAATGACGAGGTCGGGGTTGAGAACCTGAACGTCGCCAGTCGCCTGAATGTCGCCGGCGGTGACGATGCCCGGGCCCGTCTTCTTGAGCGTGAGGCGCTTCAGGCCCTCGCCCTGATATTTGACGGCGATGTCCTTGATGTTGAGGACGATGTCGGTGATGTCCTCGCGCACGCCGGGAATCGACGAGAATTCGTGGAGCACCCCGTCAATGTGAATCGAGGTGATCGCCGCGCCCTGCAGCGACGAGAGAAGAATGCGGCGCAGGGCGTTGCCGAGCGTCACGCCGAAGCCCCGCTCCAGCGGCTCGGCGACGGCTGTCGCCACGCGGCGCGGATCGTCGCCGGGCGTAACGTCGAGCTTGTTCGGCTTGATGAGTTCCTGCCAGTTCTTCTGGATGCTCACTGGGGCGCCTTTCCTTGAAGCTCCTGAACGCGGCTCCGGCGGGAGGAGCCGGGGCCGCGCGAAATATGCTCGATTGAAAGCAGGCTTCTATTGCCGCAGCGTCAGACGCGGCGGCGCTTGCGCGGGCGGCAGCCGTTGTGCGGGATCGGCGTCACGTCGCGGATCGAGGTGACGGTGAAGCCCGCCGCCTGCAACGCGCGCAGCGCCGATTCACGGCCCGAACCGGGGCCCGAGACCTCGACTTCGAGCGTGCGCACGCCATGCTCGCCGGCCTTGCGGGCGGCGTCCTCGGCGGCCATTTGCGCGGCGTAGGGGGTCGATTTGCGCGAGCCCTTGAAGCCCATCGAGCCGGCCGACGACCACGACACAGTATTGCCCTGAGCGTCGGTGATGGTGATCATAGTGTTGTTGAACGTCGAGTTCACATGCGCGACGCCGGAGACGATGTTCTTGCGCTCACGGCGACGAACGCGGGTAGTGTCCTTGGCCATTTAACTCTTGCCTTTCGATATCGACGCCGCCGTAACGCCAGCGGCTCCACCTTCGGTGCGGTCGACGATGAACTCGGCAGTGCGACGAGCGCGACTACCGAACCCTGATGAGCGACTGCCCGATTACTTCTTCTTGCCGGCGATCGGCTTCGCCTTGCCCTTGCGGGTGCGGGCGTTGGTATGGGTGCGCTGGCCGCGAACCGGCAGCTGGCGGCGGTGACGCAGGCCGCGGTAGCAGCCGAGATCCATCAGGCGCTTGATGTTGATGGCAACTTCACGACGCAGATCGCCCTCGACGAGATAATCGCGGTCGATCGTCTCGCGGATCTGCAGGACTTCCGCGTCGGTGAGCTGGGCCACGCGGCGCTCGGCCGGGATGTTGACCTTCTCGCAGATTTCCTCGGCCTTCTTGGCGCCGATGCCGTGAATATACTGAAGCGCGATAACGACGCGCTTGTTGGTCGGGATGTTGACGCCTGCGATACGTGCCACGATTTTCTCCATTTTCGGGCGACAGCCATGCGGCGCCGCCGAAGGGACCCCGCGTCCGGTGGAGGCCGGCCCTTGCGGGTGATTCGGATTGTCCGAAACGCAAAAACGGAAGCCCTCCGGAGAGAACTTCCCTCGAATTTTCGTCGGAAGTCAGGCGATAGCCAGCGATCGTGCGCGAGTCAAGCAAAACCAGCAAGGGAGACGCGATTTTCTTCCCTCGGGGGACTCAAGCGCTGCGACGCAAACCATCAGACCCGAATTTTCGCCGCGCGTCCAGCCCCAAGCCGAGACCGACGGCGCCGAACATGTCGCCTTCGACGATTTTGGCCGATGGCGTCTGGCCGGTGACGGCCGCGCGCACGGCGGGAATCGCAGTAGAGCCGCCGGTGAGGAAGACCGCGTCGATGCGCTCGCCAGACAGACCCGAGGCGACGAGGGTTTCCTTCAGCGTGCGAGACAGGGAGCCCAGTTGATCGGCGATCGCTTGATGGAGCAGTTCAGCGGTGGCCTCGATTGAAAAATCACGTTGGACTTCTGCAAGATCGATCAAAGCGGAGTCCGCTCCCGAAAGCTCGATCTTGGCATGCTCGACCGACAGCGCGATCGAGTGGCCGCGGCGCGTTTCGATCACCTCCGCAAGACGCTCGATCTTCTCGGGCGAGAGCGAATAGCGCTCCATTTCCTCGAGCTCCCGGGAAACCTTGGGCGTATAGAGGAGATTGATCCGGTGCCAGGTGGCGAGATCGACGAAAAAGGCGTTTGGGGCAGGCAACACCTTGTCGCCGAAAGGCAGGCGCATCTCGCTCCCGAGGCCCAGATGCGGCATGACGGACTTCAAACTGAACAAGCGATCGATATCCGTGCCGCCGATATGCACGCCCTTATTGGCGAGAACGTCCCCTGCCCTGTCCGCGCGCAGACGCGCCTGGGGCGAAACGCGCACGACCGAAAAATCGGACGTGCCGCCGCCGATGTCGGCGATCAGCGCATATTGCTCCTCCCGCACGCTCTGCTCATAGGCGAGCGCCGCGGCGATGGGCTCATACTGGAAAGCGATGTCACGGAAACCCCGAGCCCGCGCGATTTCCTCGAGCGCATCCTGCGCTCGGCGGTCGGCGGCGGGATCGTTGTCGACGAAATGCACAGGGCGGCCGAGCACGACCTCGGTCACGTCGTCGCAAGCAACGGCGTCGGCGGCGTCTTTCAACCTGCCGACGATGAGCCCGATAATGTCTTTGAACGTATATGCCTTGGTCTTGATGCGGGTCGTCTCGTCCATTAGCGCCGTGCCCAGCACAGACTTGAGGCTTCTCATCAAGCGGCCCTCGACGCCGTCGACATAAGCCTTGATCGCCGCGCGGCCAAAGATGGGCGAACCGTCCGAAAAATCGAAAAAGATCGAGCTCGGCAATGTGCGGCTCTCCCCTTCGAGCCGCGCGAGCTCCATTCCCTGCGCCCCCTCGACGGCGACGGTCGAATTGGACGTGCCGAAGTCGAGGCCGCAAAATGACTTTGCTTCCATCCGTGAAGTTTCCGGGTTTGTCAGGAGGGACAAAAAGCATCGGCCCGGCAGAGCCGGGCCGATGTCTTATTTCTTGAGGCTTTTCTATCAGGCGGCGAGTGATCTGTCGATCGCCGCCGTGACCTCGTCGATCGGCAACATGCCGTCGATCCGCTTCAGCTCTCCGCGTCCGGCGTAATGCGCCGAGACCGGAGCCGTCTGAGCCCGATATGTGTTGAGCCGCGTCTTGAAGCTTTCCGGATTGTCGTCGGCGCGAACCGGTTTGCCGGCCGCGAGCGTCTCGTCAACGCGTTTGCGCATGCGATCGACGAGCGCATTCTCGTCCACGACGAGCTCGAGCACGGCGTCGAGCTTCAATCCCTTGCGGTCCAGCAGAGCGCGAAGCGCATCCGCCTGCGCGACAGTGCGCGGAAAGCCGTCGAGGATGAAGCCGTTGGCGCAGTCCGGCTCATCGATCCGTTGGTCGATGATGCCGATCACCACCTCGTCGGGAACGAGCTGGCCCGCGTCCATCAGCGCCTTGGCCTTCAAGCCGATCGGCGTTCCGGCCGCGACGGCGGCGCGCAGCATGTCGCCCGTCGAGAGCTGGGGCACGCCCAGCCTTGCGACGAGACGAGCGGACTGCGTTCCCTTGCCGGCGCCCGGAGGGCCGAGAAGGACGAGTCTCATTTACGACGCCCCTTGAGCTTGGTCTTGCGGATCAGCCCCTCATATTGCTGGGCCTGCATATGACCGTGGATTTGGGAGACCGTGTCCATGGTCACGCTCACGACGATGAGCAAAGAGGTGCCGCCGAAATAGAAGGGCAAATTCGCGTAAGCGATGAGACCTTCCGGCAGCAGGCAGATGATGGCGAGATAGGCAGCGCCCAGCACAGTGATGC
Organism: Methylocystis sp. MJC1; assembly: GCF_026427715.1. Classification (NCBI taxonomy): domain Bacteria; kingdom Pseudomonadati; phylum Pseudomonadota; class Alphaproteobacteria; order Hyphomicrobiales; family Methylocystaceae; genus Methylocystis; species Methylocystis sp. MJC1. The sequence continues at coordinate 3,429,136 of NZ_CP107558.1, forward strand.
GCATGAGCACGTCGTCGATGAACTTCGCCGTGCGATCGCCCGGACGAATGCCCGGAATGAAGCCGCCGTGCTTCTTGAGATTGTCCGCCGTCTCCGTCGGGTTGAAGACGATGGCCGTATAGAAGAACGCGAAGAAGACGATGAGGCCGACGTAGGCCAGCATATAGAGCGGACGCCCGTGGCCGAAATAGGCGGAGATCGTCGCGAAAATGCTGTCCGAGCCAGTCGACTGGTAGAAGTTCGCCACCGTCGTGGGCAGCAGCAGCAGCGATGACGCAAAGATCGGCGGAATGACGCCGGCCGTGTTGAGCTTCAACGGCAGGAATGACGTCTGGCCTTCATAGACGCGGTTGCCATGCTGGCGCTTGGGATAGGTGATCAGCAGGCGGCGCTGGGCGCGCTCCATGAAGACGATGAAGCCGATCACCAGGAAGGACATCGCAATGACGCCGAGGATGATGCCGGTCGAGATCGCGCCCTGGCGGCCGAGTTCGAGGGTCGACACGATCGCGGAAGGGAAGGCTGCGACGATACCCGCAAAGATGATGAGCGACGAGCCGTTGCCGATGCCACGCGAGGTGATCTGCTCGCCGAGCCACATCAGGAACATGGTGCCGCCGACCAGCGTCACGACCGTCGTAACGCGGAAGAAGAGGCCGGGCTCCGTCACGACGCCCTGCTGTCCTTCGAGGCCGATCGCCATGGCGTAGGCCTGGAAGGTGGCGAGCGCGACGGTGAGATAGCGGGTGTATTGGTTGAGAACCTTGCGCCCCTGCTCGCCCTCCTTCTTCAGCGATTCGAGCGACGGAAAGACCGAGGTCAGGAGCTGAATGATGATCGACGCCGAAATATACGGCATGATGTTGAGAGCGAAGATCGCGCGACGCTGCACGGCGCCGCCGGCGAACATGTTGAAAAGCTCCAGCATGCCCTTCGACTGACCGAAGAAGCTCTTCGCGAAGGCTTCCGGGTCGATGCCCGGCAGCGGCACATAGGTGCCGAGACGGTAAACAATCAGCGCGCCAAGCGTGAACAGGATGCGCTTCTTGAGTTCCTCGGATTTGCCGAAGGCGGAGAGATTGACGTTGGCCGCGAGCTGCTCGGCTGCCGATGCCATGGAGAAACTCCCCTTTGTCGCGCCGGTTCTTTTTGGCGCTTTTTTGTTTGTGAGCGCGGAGGCGGCGGCCGCCTATCGCGCGCGCGATTGGTGACGCTTCTATAAGGCAGAGCGGCCGCTCTTGCGAGAGCGGCCGCTTAAAAACATGGCTTTAGGCCGTCGCGGCGTCGCCCGAGAGGAGCTTCACCGATCCACCGGCACCCTCGATCGCCGCGATTGCGCCCTTGGAGGCGGCGGCGACTTCGAAGGCGAGCTTGGTCTTGATCTCGCCCTGGCCGAGGATCTTGACGCCGTCGCGCGCCTTGGCCACCAGGCCGGCTGCGATCAGCGCTTCAACCGTCACCGGCGTGCTCGCGTCGAGCTTACCGGCCTCGACCGCCTGCTGGATCCGCCCGACGTTGATTTCGTTGTAGTCCGTCGGGAACGGGTTATGGAAGCCGCGCTTCGGCAGGCGGCGATGCAACGGCATCTGACCGCCTTCGAAGCCCTTGATGGCGACGCCGGTGCGGGCCTTCTGGCCCTTGACGCCGCGTCCGCCGGTCTTGCCCTTGCCCGAGCCAATGCCGCGGCCAACGCGCATCCGGTTCTTGCTGGAGCCCGGATTGTCCGAGATTTCGTTGAGTTTCATTGCCGCGTCCTCACTTCTCGTCGACGATTTTGACGAGATGCGCCACCTTGGCGATCATGCCGCGCACAGCCGGGGTGTCTTCCAGCTGGCGCTTGCGGCCGATGCGGGTCAGGCCAAGGCCCAGAAGCGTCTTACGCTGACGCTCGGGACGGCCGATCGCGCTGCCCGTCTGCTCGACGGTGATCTGCTTGCCATTCGACATGTCGAGAGCCTCCCTTACGCGTCGACGGCGTCGGCGTCGACGCCCTGGCGGCGCGCCTGCAGCGCAGAGACCTTCAGCGAACGGCGCGCAGCCACGGAGCGCGGCGAGTCCTCGCGGCCAAGCGCGTCGAAGGTGGCGCGGATCATGTTGTAGGGGTTCGAGGAGCCCTGGCTCTTCGCCACCACGTCATGCATGCCGAGCGTCTCGAAGACGGCGCGCATCGGGCCGCCGGCGATGATGCCCGTGCCGGCCGGCGCGGCGCGCAGAATGACGCGGCCCGAACCATGGCGGCCGTACACGTCGTGATGCAGCGTGCGGCCTTCGCGCAGCGGAACGCGGATCAGCGCGCGCTTGGCGGCTTCCGTCGCCTTGCGGATCGCTTCCGGCACTTCGCGCGCCTTGCCGTGGCCATAGCCGACGCGGCCCTTCTGGTCGCCGACGACAACGAGAGCGGCGAAGCCGAAACGCCGGCCGCCCTTCACCACCTTCGCGACGCGATTGATGTGGACCAAGCGGTCCACGAATTCGCTGTCGCGCTCTTCTCTATCCCGGTCGCGACCGCGACCGCCTTCAGCTTCACGCGCCATTTTTTCTTCCGTCACTTACGCGGCTCTATGAACCGCTCGCTTCGTATCCGATCGCGCGATGCGCGCGACGTCCCCTCCCCGCGTGCGGGCAAAGGAAAATCAGAACTGCAGGCCGCCCTCGCGAGCGCCTTCGGCCAGCGCCTTCACGCGGCCGTGATACATATAAGCGCCGCGGTCGAACACGACTTCCGTGACGCCCTTCTCGGCGGCGCGCTCGGCGAGCAGCTTGCCCACGAATTTCGCGGCCTCGACATCTGCGCCGGTCTTCAGAGATTCGCGGTTCGCCTTCTCGATCGAGGAAGCGGCGACAACGGTCTGTCCCTTCTCGTCGTCGATGATCTGAGCATAGATCTGCTTCGACGAGCGGAACACGGAGAGACGCGGGCGGCCATAGGCGCGCTCGCGGATCGCCTTGCGGACACGCGCCTTGCGGCGCTGTTCGATGCTGACATCCTTGGCCATGGAGCCTGGTCCTTACTTCTTCTTGCCTTCCTTGCGGAAGATGAATTCGTTGGCGTATTTGACGCCCTTGCCCTTGTAGGGCTCGGGGCCGCGCAGCGCACGGATCTCGGCCGCGACCTGGCCGACCTGTTGCTTGTCCATGCCGCTGATCGTGATTTCCGTCGGCTTCGGCGTCAGGATGCTGATGCCGTTGGGAATCGGATAGTTCACGTCATGCGAATAGCCGAGCGCAAGCTGTAGCACCTTGCCCTGGACGGCCGCGCGATAACCGACGCCGGTGATTTCGAGCTTCTTCTCGAAGCCCGACGTCACGCCGACGATCAGGTTGTTGACGCGGGCGCGGGACGTGCCCCAAAGCGCGCGGGCGCGCTTGGTGTCGTTGCGCGGATCCACCTTGATGGCGTTGTCCTGATGCACGACGGTAACGTCGTCCGGCACCAGGAATTCGAGCTGGCCCTTCGAGCCCTTCACGGACACGAGCTGGCCGTCGACCTTGGCGGTGACGCCGGCCGGGACGACCACAGGCTTCTTGCCGATACGAGACATTGTTGCAATTCCTGTTCAGTCTGAGCGCAAGGCAAGGTCAGAAGACCTTGCAGAGCACCTCGCCGCCGACGTTGTTCTCGCGAGCCGCATGATCGGCCATGACGCCCTTGGGCGTCGACATGATCGTCACGCCGAGGCCATTGGCCACACGCGGAACGGCGTCGACGGCCGCATAGACGCGGCGGCCCGGGCGCGACACGCGCTCGATCTGCTTGATGACCGGCTGGCCGTCGAAATATTTGAGCTCGATTTCGAATTCGGTCCGGCCATTGCCGAAATCCGTGCTCGAATAGCCGCGAATATAGCCCTCGTCCTTGAGAACATCGAGGACATGGGCGCGCAGCTTCGAGCCCGGCGAGGACACTTTGTCCTTGCGGCGCATCTGAGCGTTGCGAATACGGGTGAGGAGATCTCCCAACGGATCATTGATCGCCATTACAGAGTCTCCTTACCAGCTCGACTTTACCAGGCCCGGGATCAAACCCTTGGACCCGAGTTCGCGCAGCGCGATGCGCGACATCTTCAACTTGCGATAAAAGGCGCGCGGCCGGCCGGAAACCTCGCAACGGTTACGAACGCGAATCTTCGCGGAGTTGCGCGGGAGCTCCGCGAGCTTCAGACGAGCCTCGAACTGCTCCTCAATGGAGAGCGACCTGTCATTTGCCTTGGCCTTCAGCCGCTCGCGGCGGCCGGCGTAAGCCTTGACGAGCTTCGCCTTTTTCTTGTTGTTTTCGATCGCGCTTTTCTTCGCCATCAGTATTAGCCTTTCGGTATCCGCGTTTGAGGGGGATTAACCCCTCACTGCCGGAACGGGAAATTGAACGCACGCAGCAGAGCGCGCGCTTCGTCGTCGGTCTTGGCTGTCGTGCAAACGATCACGTCCATGCCGAGGATCGACTCGGCCTTGTCGTAGTCGATCTCGGGGAACACGATGTGCTCCTTGATGCCGAGCGCAAAATTGCCGCGTCCGTCGAAGGACTTCGGATTCAAGCCACGGAAGTCTCGCACGCGCGGCAGAGCGATCGTGATCAGACGATCGAGGAACTCGTACATGCGCGTCTTGCGGAGAGTCACCTTCGTGCCGATCGGCATGTTCTCGCGAACCTTGAAGGTCGAGATGGCCTTGCGGGCGCGGGTGATCACCGGCTTTTGCCCCGAGATGAGGCTGAGATCGCTAGCCGCCGAGGTCACCTTCTTGGTGTCGTTGACCGCCTCGCCGACGCCCATGTTCAGCACGATCTTCTCGATCGTCGGCACTTCGAAAGCGTTCTTGTAGCCGAACTGCTCGATCAGCTGCCCGCGAACGACTTCGTCATAGTGCTTCCTCATGCGCGGCGTATAGCCGGCGATGCTCGCTTGGGCGACGGCGGCGACCGACGGAGCTTCCTTGGCGGCCTTCGGCGCTTTGGCTCCCTTGGCTTTCTTTTCCTCAGCCATCGATCAATTCTCCGGAACGCTTGGCGACGCGGACCTTGCGGCCGTCGTCGAGAATCTTGAAGCCCACGCGGGTCGCCTTGCCGTCCTTGGGATCGGCGATCGCGAGATTGGAAAGGTCGATCGGGGCAGCCTTGTTGATGATGCCCGCTTCACGGTCCTTCGTCTGGCGCTGATGGCGCTTGACGATATTGACGCCGTCGACAATGGCGCGACCCTCGTCGGGGTTCACGCTCATCACTTGGCCGGACTTGCCCTTGTCGCGGCCGGCGAGAACGACGACCTTGTCGCCCTTCTTGATTTTGGCGGCCATTACAGCACCTCCGGCGCGAGCGAGATGATCTTCATGTGGTTCTTGGCGCGCAGCTCGCGCGGGACCGGCCCAAAGATACGGGTGCCGATCGGCTCCTTCTGATTGTTGATCAGAACGGCAGCATTCGAGTCGAAACGGATCACCGAACCGTCCGACCGCTTGATGTCCTTCGAGGTGCGCACGACGACGGCCTTCAGCACATCGCCCTTCTTGACGCGCCCGCGCGGAATCGCCTCCTTGATCGACACGACGATAATATCGCCGACGCCAGCGTATTTCCGCTTCGAGCCGCCCAACACCTTGATGCACATCACGCGGCGGGCGCCGGAGTTATCGGCGACGTCGAGGTTTGTTTGCATCTGAATCATGGCATTTCCGCCTTTCACTCCGGTCTGGTTTCGGACCCGCCCAATCGCGACGACCGACTTCGTCCGGAAAACCTTTGTTTCCAACTTCCAGCGCGCTTCCCCATCGCATGAGCCATGCGATCGAGAAGCGCGCCAGTTTTTTCAGGGCACGGGCGGTGGGGTCCGAGAAAACTCAGTGATCCCGTGAACCGCCTCGAGCGGGGTATTTACGCGTTCGCGCCGTTTTCCACAACCCGCCAACGCTTCAATTTTGAGATCGGCGCGGTTTCTTCGATGAAAACCGTATCCCCGACCTTGAAAGCGCCGTTCTCGTCATGCGCGTGGTAGTGCTTGGTGCGGCGCACGGTCTTCTGGAACAGCGGGTGCGTGAAACGGCGCTCGACCTTCACGACAACAGTCTTGTTCTGTTTGTCGCTGACGACGACGCCCTGGAGAATTCGCTTCGGCATGGCGCTTTAACCTTACTTTTCCGTGCGCTTCTGCGCGGCGATGGTCTTGGCCCGGGCGATGTCGCGACGTATGACGCGCACGCGGGCGGTGTTCTCGAGCTGGCCCGTCGCCCGCTGGAAGCGCAGGTTGAACTGCTCCTTCTTGAGCTTCAGAACCTCGTCGTTGAGCTGGTCCTCGGTCATCGTCTTGATGTCTGAGAGGCGCTGCTTGGATTTCATCTCGTCCTCCCTTTACTCGGCGATGCGTTCGATGAAGCGAGTCTTGATCGGCAGCTTGGCCGCCGCAAGCGTCAACGCCTCGCGGGCGAGCGCCGCGGGAACGCCGTCGACCTCGAACATGATGCGGCCGGGCGCGATGCGCACGGCCCAGAAATCGGGAGCGCCCTTGCCTTTACCCATGCGGACTTCGGTCGGCTTGGTGGAGACCGGCACGTCCGGGAAGACACGGATCCAGACGCGGCCGGCGCGCTTCATATGGCGCGTCATGGCGCGGCGGGCCGCTTCGATCTGACGGGCGGTGACGCGCTCTGGCTCGAGCGCCTTCAGGCCGAACTGACCAAAGTTCAGCGAGAAGCCGCCTTTCGCGACGCCGTGGATGCGGCCCTTGAAGGCCTTGCGGAACTTTGTGCGCTTGGGTGACAGCATGATGGGTGCTCTTTAAATCGTTTGTTGCGCCTTAGGCAGCGTCGCCGCGGGGTTCGCGCGGCTCGCGGCGACGCCGATCGCGATCGCCGCGGTCGCCACGCTCACGCTCGCCATGATCGCCGGAAGACGCCTGCTCCGCCGCGCGACGCTCCGACGCCATCGGATCGTGCTCGAGGATCTCGCCCTTGAAGATCCAAACCTTGATGCCGCAAGCGCCATAGGCGGTATGCGCGGTCGAGACCCCGTAATCGACGTCCGCACGCAGGGTATGCAGCGGCACGCGGCCTTCGCGGTACCATTCGAGACGGGCGATCTCAGCGCCGCCGAGACGGCCCGAGCAGTTGATGCGGATGCCCTGGGCGCCGAGACGAATGGCCGACTGAACGGCGCGCTTCATCGCGCGGCGGAAGGCCACACGGCGCTCGAGCTGCTGCGCGATCGACTCGGCGACGAGCGCGGCTTCCGTTTCCGGCTTGCGCACTTCGACGATGTTGATCACGACCTCGCTGCCCGTCAGCTTGGCGACGAGCTTGCGAATCTTGTCGATGTCCGCGCCCTTCTTGCCGATCACGACGCCGGGACGGGCGGAATGAATCGTAACGCGGCACTTCTTGTGCGGACGCTCGATGATGATCTTCGAGACAGCCGCCTGCTTCAGCGTCTTCGCAACCGCCTCGCGGATCTTCATGTCCTCGTGCAGAAGCTTCGCGTACTCGCCCTTGCTCGCGAACCAGCGCGAGTCCCAGGTGCGATTGACGCCGAGGCGCAGCCCGATCGGATTAACCTTCTGACCCATGGTTGTTATCCTTTAGGCGTTCGCTTGCGCTTCGACTTCGCGCACGATGATCGTGAGGTTCGAGAAGGGCTTCTCGACCCGGCTCGCGCGGCCGCGGGCGCGGGCGTGGAAGCGCTTCATGACCAGCGCCTTGCCGACATAGGCCTGAGAGACGATCAGATCGTCGACGTCGAGCCCGTGATTGTTTTCGGCGTTGGCGATGGCGCTTTCCAGCGTCTTCTTCACCTCATGCGCGATGCGCTTGCGGGAAAATTCCAGATCGGCGAGCGCGCGATCGACCTTCTTGCCGCGAATGAGCTGGGCGAGAAGATTGAGCTTTTGCGGCGACACGCGGATCATGCGCGCGACGGCTCGCGCTTCATTTTCCGCGACGCGGGGGGGATTAGCCTCTTTGGACATTGCTTAGCCCCTCTTCGCCTTCTTATCCGCCGCGTGGCCGTGGAAGGTGCGCGTCGGAGAGAATTCGCCGAACTTGTGCCCGATCATGTCTTCGCTGACATTCACGGGAATATGCTTCTGTCCGTTGTGCACGCCGAAGGTCAATCCGACGAACTGGGGCAGAATGGTGGAGCGGCGGCTCCAGATTTTGATAACTTCGGAGCGGCCGGAAGCGCGCGAGGTTTCCGCTTTCTTCAGCAGATAGCCGTCGACGAACGGGCCTTTCCAAATCGAGCGAGCCATGGATTAGCCCTTCTTCTTGCGATTGTGCCGCGAGGACACAATGAAACGATCGGTTGACTTGTTGCTGCGGGTCTTCTTGCCCTTGGTCGGCTTGCCCCAGGGCGTAACCGGATGACGGCCGCCCGAGGTGCGGCCTTCGCCGCCGCCGTGCGGATGGTCGATCGGGTTCATGGTGACGCCGCGGTTATGCGGGCGACGGCCAAGCCAGCGCGAACGACCGGCCTTGCCGATCGAGGTGTTCATGTGGTCGGGGTTCGACACCGCGCCGATGGTGGCGAAGCACTGCCCGTGAACGAGACGCTGCTCGCCCGAATTCAGTCGCAGGATGACGTAACCCTGGTCGCGGCCGACGATCTGGGCGTAGGTGCCCGCGGACCGCGCGATCGCGCCGCCCTTGCCGATCTTCATCTCGACATTGTGGACGATCGTGCCGACCGGAATATTGGCGATCGGCATCGCATTGCCCGGCTTCACGTCGACCTGATTGCCGGCGACCACCGCATCGCCGACAGACAGACGCTGCGGCGCGAGGATGTAAGCCAGCGTGTCGTCCGCATAGCGGATGAGCGCGATGAAAGCCGTGCGGTTCGGATCATATTCCAGACGCTCGACCTTGCCGACGACGTCGAGCTTACGACGCTTGAAGTCGACCAGGCGATACGTCTGCTTATGTCCACCGCCACGGAAGCGAACCGTGACGCGGCCATTATTGTTGCGGCCGCCCTTGGAGCTCTTGCCCTCGGTGAGGGTCTTGACGGGCTTGCCTTTATAAAGATCGCTGCGGTCGACGATGACGAGCTGGCGAAGGCCCGGCGTGACCGGCTTGAATGTCTTCAGCGCCATGGTTCTCTAAGCCTTCCTTACAGTCCGGTCGTCACGTCGATCTTGTGCCCTTCGGCAAGCGTCACGACGGCCTTCTTGACGTCGCTCTGCTGGCCGCGCACGCCGCGGAACGCCTTCACCTTGCCCTTGCGGACAAGCGTGTTCACGGATTCGACCTTCACGTCGAACAGACCCTCGACCGCCGCCTTGATCTGCGGCTTGGTCGCGGTCTTGGCGACCTTGAAGACCACCTTGTTGCTCTCCGAGGCGATGGTCGCTTTCTCGGTGATGATCGGGGCGACGATCACGTCGTAATGGCGAACGTCCTTGCTCATTTCAGGCGCGCCTCCAGCGCGTCCACCGCTTCGCGGGTCAGGACCAGCTTCTCGCGACGGATAATGTCGTAAACATTGACGCCCTCGACCGGCAACACGTCGATCAGCGGGATGTTGCGGGCGGCAAGCGCGAAATTCTGCTGCGGCGCGCCGCCGACGATGATGATCGCGTTCTGCAGGCCGGTCTTGGCGAAGCCGGAGGCGAGAACCTTCGTCTTGGCGGCGTCGAGTTCGGCCTTCTCCCAGACGATGATGCCGCCGTCCTTGGCCTTGGCCGAGAGGGCATGCTTCAACGCAAGGGTGCGGACCTTCTTCGGCAGGTCGTGCTCATGGCTCCGGACCAGCGGGCCGAAGGCGCGACCACCGCCGCGGAACTGCGGCACGCGGGCGGAACCGTGACGGGCGCCGCCGGTGCCCTTTTGCTTATACATCTTTTTGCCGGTGCGGGCGATGTCCGCGCGGTTCTTCACCGCATGGGTGCCGGCGCGACGCTTGGCGAGCTGCCAGCGGATCATCCGGTGGATGAGGTCCGTGCGCGGCTCGAGGCCAAAAATCTCATCGGAAAGTTCGATCGAACCGGCCGCCTGGCCGTCGAACGACGTGACGTCGATCTTCACGGCTCAGTCCTCCTTGTTTGCTTCTTGAGCGGGAGCGGCGGCGTCGGCAAGACGGAACTTGCCCGGCTGCGGAGCTTCCGCGGGGAGCGCGCGCTTGACCGCGTCGCGGACATAAATCCAGCCGCCGGCGACGCCCGGAACGGCGCCTTCGACGAGCAGCAGGCCGCGCTCGACGTCGGTCTGCACGACGCGCAGATTCTGCGTGGTCACGCGGTCGACGCCCATATGGCCGGCCATCTTCTTGTTCTTGAAGGTCTTACCCGGATCCTGACGGCCGCCGGTCGAACCATGCGAACGATGCGAGACCGAAACGCCGTGAGACGCGCGCAGACCGCCGAAGCCCCAACGCTTCATCGGGCCGGCGAAGCCCTTACCCATCGTAGTGCCCGTCACGTCGACGAACTGACCGACGACGAAGTGATCCGCCGTGATCTCGGCGCCAACGGGAAGCAGCGCTTCCTCGTTCACGCGGAACTCGGCGAGCTTCAGCTTCGGCTCGACCTTCGCCGCGGCGAAGCGCGTGCGCTCAGCCTTCGACACATTCTTCACCTTGGCGCGGCCGATGCCGAGCTGAACGGCAGTGTAGCCGTTCTTCTCCTTGGTCCGCTGAGCGACGACTTGGCAGCCGTCCAGCTTCAGCACCGTGACCGGCACATGCTCGCCCGCCTCTGTGAAGACGCGGGTCATTCCGACCTTTTGCGCGATGACGCCCGACCGCATGTTCAATATTCCTTCGCGAAGCGGCGGCCTCTAGAGCGCGCCGCCCAATCCGTTCTTAGAGCTTGATCTCGACGTCGACGCCGGCGGCGAGATCGAGCTTCATCAGCGCATCCACCGTTTGCGGGGTGGGATCGACGATGTCGAGAACGCGCTTATGCGTCCTGATCTCAAACTGCTCACGCGACTTCTTGTCGATGTGGGGCGAACGGTTCACCGTGAACTTCTCGATTTTGGTCGGCAGCGGAATCGGGCCACGAACCTGAGCGCCGGTGCGCTTCGCCGTGGAGACGATCTCCTTGGTCGACGTGTCGAGAATCCGGTGATCGAACGCCTTCAAGCGAATCCGGATATTTTGACCGTTCATTGCTTCATCCTTTGGGACCGCGATCCCGGAAGATCGCTTCTGGATCGTGAGCCCGACAGGCTCGCGATCGTCTTTTCACAAGCGAGCCGGAAGGCTCGCGGTCCAGATCCGCTCAAATTACTCGATGATCGAAGCGACGACGCCCGCGCCGACCGTGCGGCCGCCTTCGCGGATAGCGAAGCGCAGCTTCTCTTCCATGGCGATCGGAACGATCAGCACGACTTCCATCGTGACATTGTCGCCCGGCATCACCATCTCGACGCCCTCAGGGAGCGTCACGATGCCGGTCACGTCCGTCGTGCGGAAGTAGAACTGCGGACGATAGTTGGTGAAGAACGGCGTATGACGGCCGCCTTCTTCCTTGGTGAGGATGTAAGCCTCAGCCTTGAACTTCGTGTGCGGCTTCACCGAACCCGGCTTGCACAGAACCTGACCGCGCTCCACGTCCTCGCGCTTCGTGCCGCGCAGCAGGCAGCCGACGTTGTCGCCCGCCTCGCCCTGATCGAGCAGCTTGCGGAACATTTCGACGCCGGTCACCGTCGTCTTGGTCGTCGGGCGGATGCCGACGATCTCGACTTCCTCGCCGACCTTCACGACGCCGCGCTCGATGCGGCCCGTCACCACCGTGCCGCGGCCCGAGATCGAGAACACGTCCTCGACCGGCATCAGGAAGGGCTGATCCTTCGGACGCTCCGGCTGCGGGATGTAGCGATCGACTTCCTGCATCAGCTTCAGGATCGCGTCATGGCCGATCTCGGGATTCTTGTTCTCGAGCGCGCACAGAGCCGAGCCCTTGACGATCGGAATATCGTCGCCGGGGAAGTCATACTTCGACAGCAGCTCGCGGACTTCGAGCTCGACGAGCTCGAGCAGCTCCGGATCGTCGACCATGTCGACCTTGTTGAGGAACACGACGAGCGCCGGCACGCCGACCTGACGGGCGAGCAGGATGTGCTCGCGGGTCTGCGGCATCGGGCCGTCGGCCGCGGAGCACACGAGAATGGCCCCGTCCATCTGCGCCGCGCCGGTGATCATGTTCTTCACATAATCGGCGTGGCCGGGGCAGTCGACGTGGGCGTAGTGGCGGTTCGCCGTCTCATATTCGACGTGCGCCGTCGAAATGGTGATGCCGCGCGCCTTCTCTTCCGGAGCCTTGTCGATCTGATCGTAGGCCGTAAACGTCGCCCCGCCCGTCTCCGCCAGAACCTTGGTGATCGCCGCCGTCAACGACGTCTTGCCGTGGTCGACGTGCCCGATCGTCCCGATGTTGCAGTGCGGCTTGGTGCGCGAGAATTTTTCCTTGGCCATTGCCGTGCTCCTTTAGAGAGTTCCGTTTAACCCGAGCGTTCGTGAGATCAGGCGTATTTCGCCTGGACCTTCTTCGATTCCGCCTCGGGCACTTGTTCATAGTGATCGAAAAGCATCGTGTAGCTGGCGCGGCCCTGCGTGCCGGAACGCAGCTGATTGACGTAGCCGAACATGTTCGCGAGCGGCACCATGGCGTTGATCACCACGGCGTTGGCGCGCATGTCCTGGCCCTGGATCTGACCGCGACGCGAATTGAGATCGCCGATGACGAAGCCGGTGTATTCCTCCGGCGTCACCACCTCGACCTTCATGATCGGCTCGAGCAGCACCGAACCGCCCTTCTGCAGGGCCTCACGGGTCGCCGCGCGGGACGCGATTTCGAAGGCGAGAACCGACGAGTCGACGTCATGGAAAGCGCCGTCGATGAGCGTCGCCTTGAGATCGACGACCGGGAAGCCCGCGAGGATGCCCGAGGTCGTGACGGACTGAATGCCCTTGTCGACACCCGGAATGTATTCCTTCGGAACCGAGCCGCCGACGATCTTCGAGTCGAACTCATTGCCCGCGCCCGCTTCATTGGGCTCGTAGATGATCTTCACGCGGGCGAACTGGCCGGTGCCGCCGGTCTGCTTCTTGTGCGTGTAGTCGATCTCGACCTTCTTGCCGAGACGCTCACGATAGGCGACCTGCGGCGCGCCGATGTTGGCGTCGACCTTATAGGTGCGCTTCAGAATGTCGACCTTGATGTCGAGGTGCAGCTCGCCCATACCCTTGAGGATGGTCTGGCCGCTCTCCTGATCGGTCGACACGCGGAAGGACGGATCCTCGGCCGCGAGCTTCTGCAGGGCGATGCCGAGCTTCTCCTGGTCCGCCTTGGACTTCGGCTCGATCGCGATCTCGATGACCGGATCGGGGAACTCCATGCGCTCCAGAATGACCGGCTTCTGCTGATCACAGAGCGTGTCGCCCGTGCGGGTTTCCTTGAGGCCGGCGAGCGCGACGATGTCGCCCGCATAGGCTTCCTTGATGTCCTCGCGGTTGTTCGCGTGCATCAGCAGCATGCGGCCGATGCGCTCCTTCTTGTCCTTCGTGGAGTTCAGAACGGTCGTGCCCGACTCGATCTTGCCCGAATAGACGCGCGCGAAGGTGATGGTGCCGACGAAGGGATCGTCCATGATCTTGAAGGCGAGCATGGAGAAGGGCTCGCTATCCGAAGGATTGCGGACCATATCGGCGCCGGTATCCATGTCGACGCCCTTGATCGCTTCGCGATCGATCGGCGACGGCAGGAAGTCCACGACGGCGTCGAGTAGAGGCTGAACGCCCTTGTTCTTGAACGCCGAGCCGCAGAACACCGGGTGGAACACGATGTTGCGCACAGCCTTGCGGATCAGCGTCTTCAGAGTCGCGTCGTCCGGCTCGACCCCGTCGAGATAGGCCGCCATGGCGTCGTCATCGAGCTCCACGGCCGCTTCGATCAGCGCCGTGCGATATTCCTTGGCCTTGTCGAGAAGGTCCGCCGGAATCTCTTCGTCGTGATATTTCGCGCCGAGGCCTTCGTCTTCCCAGACGACCGCCTTCATGCGGATCAGGTCGATAACGCCCTTGAAATTGTTTTCAGAGCCGATCGGCAGCTGCACGCAGACCGGACGGCCGCCGACGCGGGTCTTGATCTCTTCCGCGCAGCGGTAGAAGTCGGCGCCGATCTTGTCCATCTTGTTGACGAAGACGATGCGCGGAACGTTGTATTTGTCGGCCTGACGCCAGACGGTCTCGGTCTGCGGCTCGACGCCCTGGTTGCCGTCGAGCACGCAAACCGCGCCGTCGAGCACGCGCAGCGAACGCTCGACTTCGATGGTGAAGTCGACGTGGCCGGGGGTGTCGATGATGTTCAGACGCTTGCCGTTCCAGAACGTCGTCGTGGCGGCCGACGTGATGGTGATGCCGCGTTCCTGCTCCTGCTCCATCCAATCCATCGTCGCGGCGCCTTCGTGCACCTCGCCGATTTTGTGGCTCTTGCCGGAGTAATAGAGGATGCGCTCCGTCGTCGTCGTCTTGCCCGCGTCAATGTGGGCCATGATGCCGAAGTTGCGGTAGTCCTCGATCGGATGCGAGCGGGCCATAACTATAGTCCTCGTGAGAGCTCGGGCTTACCAGCGATAATGCGAGAAGGCGCGGTTGGCTTCCGCCATGCGATGCGTGTCTTCGCGCTTCTTCACGGCGGCGCCGCGATTGTTGGAAGCGTCGAGGAGCTCGGCCGACAGACGGTCGACCATGGTCTTGTCGTTGCGCGCGCGGGCCGCCGTGATGATCCAGCGGATGGCCAACGCCTGACGGCGCTCGTTGCGCACCTCGACCGGCACCTGATAGGTCGCGCCGCCGACGCGGCGGGAACGCACCTCGATCGCCGGCGCGACATTGTCCAGCGCCTGCTTGAAGACCGCCAGCGGATCGCTCTTGGCCTTCGCCTCGACCTGGTCGAGCGCGCCATACACGATCGCCTCGGCGACCGACTTCTTGCCGTCGTACATGATCGAGTTCATGAACTTCGCGAGCACGATGTCGCCAAACTTGGCGTCCTCGATGACTTCGCGCTTTTCCGCCCGGTGACGTCTCGACATTTGTGTCTCCCTACTTCGGCCGGATTACTTCGGACGCTTCGCGCCGTATTTCGAACGGCGCTGCTTGCGGTCCTTGACGCCCTGCGTGTCGAGCACGCCGCGCAGAATGTGGTAGCGAACGCCCGGAAGATCCTTGACGCGGCCGCCGCGGATCATGACCACCGAGTGCTCCTGAAGGTTGTGGCCTTCGCCCGGAATATAGCCAATGACCTCGAAGCCGTTGGTCAGGCGCACCTTGGCGACCTTACGAAGGGCCGAGTTCGGCTTCTTCGGCGTCGTCGTATAGACGCGCGTGCACACGCCGCGCTTCTGCGGGCAGGCGCCAAGATGGCGGGCCTTCTCGCGATACGTCTTCGGGTGACGCGGCTTGCGGATCAATTGGCTGATCGTGGGCATCAAAAAGTCCTTCGCTTCGCTTCTGACGCGAATGGCGGATGTTCGGGTGAACCCGCGAGCGCATTTCCTAAAACGCGCAAACGAGCGAAGCGCCGATGGCCGCAAAGCCAAGGCGCTCCTGACGCAGAGGACCCCAGGAAACCCGGGATCGTGCCTTCCTGTCCGTCGCCGCAAAGCGACGGGATGATTACCAAACCGACCGAGGCCGGTCTTTACTGGCGGTCACAGGCAAGGCGACAGCGTTTAAGTTCGGAAGATCGAGAGCGAGGCGCTCATCGACGGCGTGAACTTACGGCCTGTCGAAAGTGGGCGGAACCTAATCGCGACCCGCCATCGCGTCAAGCGAAGATTGTGCGGACGCCAAGAAAAAATTGGCCATGACTGCGAATGTTGCGCAAGCGCGTTTCACGGTAGGCGTCCGCAGCGCGGTTTTACCTTATCAAACCGCAAATCCGGATATTGAAATTGCAAGCGACAGCACGGCGAGCGTCATCGCGGCCGTGGCGATCCAGCCAAGCGCGGCGAGCCATCCCGGCGACACATGCGCGCCCATTGCGCGCTCATTTCCGGCGACGATCATCATTGCGAAAAGGAAGGGCGGCGCAATGATCCCGTTCAATAGCGCCGTCCAGAGCAGCATTTGCATCGGCTGTATCGCGGTGAAATCCAGCGCCGCCCCCAAGAGCGTCGCAAAAATAACGATCCCGTAAAAACCCGGCGCTCGCGTGAAAGGCGCTTCCAGGCTGAAGCTTCCGCCGATGACGTCGCTGACGGCATAAGCGGCGGAGCCAGCGAGAACGGGAATCGCCAGAAGTCCTGTTCCAATGATGCCAAGCGCGAAAAGGAAAAAGGCGAAATCGCCAGCAAGCGGCCGCAAGGCTTCCGCTGCTTGGGCTGCGGTTTCGATGTCGGTTACGCCATGGGCGTTGAGCGTCCCGGCTGTCGTCAGCATGATGAAGAAGGCGACAAGATTGGAAAGGACGACGCCGGCGCCCGTATCGAGGCGCAATCGCCGTAATTCGCCCCGCATGGACGCGTCGCGCAATGGGCGTTTGCGCGCGACACCCATCTCCTCGATCTCCTGAGCCGCCTGCCAAACGAAAAGATAGGGGCTGATGGTCGTGCCGAGCACGGCGACGATCATCATCATCCTCTCGCGGCCCCAAACGGCGTTGGGCAGAAAGGCGCCGCGCAGGGCGGCGGGCCAGTCGATCTCGACCGCGAAGGCGGCGGCGACATAGGCGAAGAGCGCGAGCGTGGACCAACGCAGAAACCGCGCATATTGCCGGTAGGGCACAATGACTTGCGCAAGAAGGCCGGCCGCGCCGATGGCGAGCCCATAATTACGCTTTCCGCCCTGCAGGATCAGCTGCAGCGCTTCCCCCATCGCGGCGAGATCGGCTGCAATATTGGCGACATTGGCGACGAGCATCAGCACGACAAGCCCGAGCGCCACGCCTCTCGGCAGATGCTCCCGCGCATTGGCGACGACGCCCGCGCCGGTCACCCGGCCGATCCTTGCGCTCACGAGCTGGACGGCGAGCATCAATGGCGTCGTCAGCATCACAACCCAAAGCAAGCCATAACCGAAAGCGGCGCCCGCCTGCGAATAGGTCGCAACGCCAGAAGGATCGTCGTCGGCGGCGCCGGCCACGAGACCGGGGCCGAGAAGCTTGCGCCAGCCTGTCGTCGCCGCCTTTTTGTCTTCCGTCAAAGAAAGACCTCACTTGCGCGCTTTGGCCGCATGGTCCGAGGGCTTGGGCTTTACCCTTGCGGGCCGGTAACATTGGTAGGAGGACGCGCAAGGCGCCACCCGGATAACTAAGAGGGAGAGAAACGAAAATGAGCCATGTCGCCCATGAACTGCACGAAGAGTTTCCCGAGAAGGCCGAGGCGATACATGCGCTGAAGGCCAGCAACGCTCATTTCGCGCGTCTTGCCGAAGAATATCACACGCTCAACCGCACGATTCACCGCATTGAGACCGAAGTCGAGCCGGCGGACGACGCCACCGTTGAGGATCTCAAAAAAAAGCGTCTGACGTTGAAGGACGAGATCGCAGGCCTGATGGCCGCACTCTGACGCGGCGCCGCGGCGGGGCGCGAGGATGCGCGTCCGCCGCGGCGACGTTTTGGTGAGCAAACCGGAAGGCGCGCGGTCCGAGGCCGCGCGCTTCGTTAGCTTGCATCAACTGCGCGAGAGCTGCGCCAATTCGACCAGCATCTGCCGCGCTTCCTCCGGCGTCTTCACGGCTCTGAGGAACGCGACGCGCGCCGTCTCGTCGCCGCAGACGAGGTCGAGTCCCTCCGGGTCGATCCCGCTCGCCCGCCATTGGCCGCCCTTGGCTCCAGCGAGCTTCTCCGCATAGAGGGCCAACGCGTCGACATGGTCGGCGTTCATATGACTGATGATATCCGTCTCCGCGGCGATCAGCCCCTCGGCGCCGTCGATATCGGTCAAAAGCGGCGCTGGGCCAAAGTCCGCCGCCCGTGCGAAGCCGCCGTTGAGATGCACGGCCTCGATCTCCGCCCGCCAAAATGAAAAGTCGGGAAAATCGGCGTAAAGCTGCGCCTTGGCATTGCGGCTCAAAAATCGCGCCCGCGCCGTGGAGCTTTGCGTGCGCGCGGCCCGGGCGACCAGCGTCAGACGCGGATGGGCCATGGGGTCCCCACGACCGCCCTGGGCCAGAAGCAGAGAGCAGCGCCCGTCGCGTTCGAGATTGCGCATGTGCTGCGCGAGCTTCGACAGCAGAAGGATCGGCGTCCCGTCATAATCCGTAGCGATGGCGGTCAGTGTCGCAAAGGGGGCGCCGCTTTCGGTCAATGTGGCCAGCGTGGTGGTTCGGATCGTCCGCAAAAGCCGTTTGGATTCACCCACCGGATCGAAGGACGGATCCTGCCGCGGATCGCGCGGCGGCGCGCTATTATTTTCTACCGTCATGATTTTGCCCGCATTTCTAACTCAAAAAGGCACCGGGTCGCATTGCCGACCAAATGTGTATATAAGAGAGGCGTGAGGCTGTCGCAGCTGGAGCGGGTTTCAAGGACGCGCTCCAGAAATGAACAAGCGCCTCTTCGATGCGCATTAGGCGTTTTTGGCCGTTGTATAGGCCACATTTCAGCCGCGATGGGCCGGGACTCTGGTCGGATCGAAAAAACCGCGGAGTCGCCGGGCGTTACGGGCCGGCGCCGCCCGAAGCCATTGGCGCTGCCGGAGCTTTCGCGGATCGAGAGGATCCGCGAGCGCGACAGACGCTCATCGCGGCCAACAGCAAAGGATGCTCATGCCGACCATCGCTCTCGTCGACGACGATCGCAACATCCTGACCTCGGTGTCCATCGCGCTCGAGGGCGAAGGCTATCGCGTTCAGACCTACACAGACGGCGTACAGGCGCTCGACGGCTTGCGCGCCAATCCGCCGGATCTTGCTATCTTCGACATCAAGATGCCGCGCATGGACGGCATGGAGCTTCTGCGCCGCTTGCGGCAGAAATCGGACCTTCCGGTGATTTTTCTCACCTCGAAGGACGAGGAAATCGATGAGCTCTTCGGCCTCAAGATGGGCGCCGACGACTTCATCCATAAGCCCTTCTCGCAGCGCCTCCTCGTCGAACGCGTGAAGGCGATCCTGCGCCGCGCCAACCCGAAGGAAGCCGCCGCGCAAAAGGAAACCGAAGCGAAGGTTCTGGAGCGCGGCGCGCTGGTGATGGACCCCGAGCGCCATACCTGCACATGGAAAGGCGACCCCGTCGTGCTCACCGTGACGGAGTTCCTGATCCTGCAATCGCTGGCGCAGCGCCCGGGCGTGGTCAAAAGCCGCAATGCGCTGATGGACGCAGCCTATGACGACCAAGTTTATGTCGACGATCGCACGATCGACAGCCACATCAAACGGCTTCGCAAGAAGTTCAAGGTTGTCGACAACGATTTCGAGATGATCGAGACGCTCTATGGCGTCGGCTATCGCTTCAAGGAAATGTAACGGGACGCGCAGCTGATGAGCGCATCCGAGACCGGCGACGTCCTTGCGTCGGGGGCTTCCGGGGCCCCGGCCAGCGCCGCCGCGCACGCCGAGACTCAGAGCCGGCCGCCGACGCGGCGCGCCCGGACGCTGAACGTCCGCCTCCGACGCCTGTCGCGGGCGGCGCAGTCACATCTTTCCTCCTCGCTCACGCGCCGCATCGTCGTCCTCAATCTGGGCGGACTGGTCGCTCTGCTCGGCGGCTTTCTCTATCTCAACCAGTTTCGTGAAGGCCTGATCGACGCCCGCGTGCAGAGCCTGCAAACGCAGGGCGAGATCATCGCCGCCGCCGTCGCCGCTTCTGCGACCGTCGACACCGACGCGATTACGATTGATCCGGAGAAGCTTCTTCGGCTTGCGCCTGGCGAGAGCGCGAGCCCCGGCGAAGACCAGCCGTCGATGGAATTTTCGCTCAATCCGGAGCGCGTCGGCCCGCTGCTGCGCCGTCTCGTTTCTCCGACGCGGCTGCGCGCGCGCATCTATGATCGCGACGGCTATCTGCTGCTCGACTCGCGCTCGGTGTCGGGGCGCTCCAATATTTTACGTTTCGACCTCCCGCCCTCGCCCAACACGACGACCATCGACGCCTCATCTTTTCTGCAGAAATCCCTCGATCTTCTGCGCAGACTGACGCGCCGTCCCGAGCTGCCGCTCTATGAAGACATCGGCATGGGCAACGGCAAGGCCTATCCGGAAGTCGTGAGCGCGCTCGAAGCGCGCGCCCATTCGGTCGTGCGCGCCAACGCCAAGGGCGAAACGATTATCTCGGTCGCTGTGCCCGTGCAGCGCTTCCGCTCGGTGCGCGGGGCGCTGCTGCTCTCCACCATGGGCGGCGACATCGACGCCATCATCGCGACGGAGCGGTGGGGCATCATTCGCATCTTCCTCGTCTCGGCGGGAGTGATGCTGCTGCTCTCGCTCTTCTTCACCAACACCATCACCGAACCGATGCGCCTGCTCGCGGAAGCCGCGGAGCGCGTGCGCCGAGGCGCCAAGTCGCGTCAGGAAATCCCCGATTTCTCCGACCGCCAGGACGAGATCGGCCATCTCTCCTACGCGCTGCGCGATATGACGACGGCGCTGTATAATCGCATCGAGGCTATCGAGCATTTCGCCGCCGACGTCGCCCATGAGCTGAAAAACCCGCTGACGTCGCTGCGCAGCGCCGTCGAGACGCTGCCGATCGCCAAGACTGATTCCGCGCGTGATCGGCTGCTCGCCATCATCAAGCATGACGTGGGCCGGCTCGACAGGCTTATCAGCGACATTTCCGACGCCTCGCGTCTCGACGCCGAACTCGCCCGCGCCGACATGGGCGACGTGGATCTCTCCAGGGCGCTCATCACCGTCGTCGACATGGCCCGCGCGGTGGATCGCGGCGACGGGGTCAAGACCGAGCTGACCATCCGCCATCTCTCGAGCGAGCCCCGCAATCGCTGGCGGGTGACCGGAAACGATTCTCGGCTGGGGCAGGTCTTCAACAATCTCATCGACAACGCCCGGTCATTCTCGAGGCCCGGCGGCGTCGTGCGCGTTCTCCTATGGCCCGAACGCGCCAAGGGCCCTGGCGGCGCGCCGATCGACGGCTATGAGATCATCGTCGACGACAATGGGCCCGGCATTCCGGAAGACGCCTTCGAGCGCGTTTTCGAGCGTTTCTACACCGACCGGCCGGAACATGGATTTGGCCAGAACTCCGGCCTCGGCCTCGCCATTTCCCGGCAGATCATCGACGCGCATGGCGGCCGCATTCGCGCGCTGAACCGCACGCTCGCGCATCCCAACGGGACTGACGAACCGGAAGCCGGGGACAAGGTGCTCGGCGCGCGATTTGTCGTGTGGCTGCCCGCCGCGCGATGAGCGCCGCAGCCCGCGCCCCTTATATCCACGCCAATGCCCTGGTTTTGGGCGACAAGGGCGTGCTGCTGCGCGGTCCCTCGGGAAGCGGGAAAAGCGCGCTCACCCTCGCCTTGATCTCCCGCTACCAGTCACAGGGCGAGTTCGCCCGCCTCGTGGGTGACGACCGGGTGAGAGTAGAAGCGTTGAACGGACGCCTCATAGCGCGGCCGCATCCGGCGATCGCCGGCATGATCGAGATCCGCGGCCACGGCCTGTCGCGCGTCGAAACTGAGGCCGCCTGCGTCCTTCGCGCCATTGTCGATATTCGCACGCCCGACGACCCGCCGTCGCGCTTGCCAGATGCGGCCGAAAAATCGGCCAGTTTGCACGCAATCGCTCTGCCACGCCTATGCACAGAGGGCTGCAGCGATGTCTCAGTTGCACGAATCATCTTTTTCATTCAATCAATTGCGACGATTTGACGTGCGGCTGCGCTTTTCGCTTGCCAATTTCGCCGCATCGCACAAAATGGCCCCTCTGACGCGCGCCCAGGAAAAAAGAGGATGGGCGAGGCGGCTGAGCTTGTATATGCTGTCGTCAGGGGACGAAAAGCGGCGGCGGGCCTATCTGCAACCCGTCGCAAGGCCATCGCGTAGCGCGAGACGTCTTCATGAGTGGTAGGGTCGAATGATCGGAATGGTCTTGGTGACCCATGGCCACCTCGCCACGGAGTTCCGCGCGGCGCTCGAACACGTCGTGGGTCCGCAAAAACAGCTTGTTTCCATTTCAATCGGTCCCGAGGACGACATGGAGCGTCGTCGGGCCGATATCCTTGAGGCTATTCACAAGGCGGACAGCGGCGACGGCGTCGTCCTGCTGACCGACATGTTCGGCGGAACGCCATCGAACCTCGCGATTTCGGTAATGAATGGCGGTAATGTCGAGGTTCTCGCCGGGGTGAATCTCCCCATGCTGATCAAGCTCGCCTCGGTCCGAGACACCGCTACTTTGGATCAGGCGGTTCTCCAGGCGCAGGACGCCGGCCGGAAATATGTTTATATCGCCAGCCGCGTGTTGAACCCAAAGTAACGTCCCCCCACCTGCCGTCTCTAAGCAACCTTTTCCAGAGAGCCTTTTTCAGCTAGCCCTCTCCCTCCGAGAAACCTAGCGAAGCGATCTTCCTATGCCTAATGGTGATGAGCGGGCGGCTGAGGCCGCCATCTCCCGTGATTTGCCGATCATCAATAAAAAAGGCCTCCACGCCCGGGCGACGGCGAAGTTCGTGCAATGCTGCGAGAAATTCGACGCCGAGATCACAGTCTCGAAAGACGGCGAAACGGTAGGAGGCAGCTCGATCATGGGCATTCTGACGCTCGGCGCCGGCCAGGGCTCGACGATCACCGTCGCCGCGAATGGCCCTCAGGCCCTGGAAGCGATCGAGGCGCTCGAGGCGCTCGTCGCCAATCGCTTCGGCGAGGACGAGTAGAACAGGCGCCGGCTCGGCCTCGATGCTTGCGCGACGGGACGCCCGCGAGGTAAGCGCGTCCCAAAACAAAACAGCGGGCGAGAGATGTCGGTCCTCAAGATTTACGCGCGCGTTCTGGGCCAGCTGCGCCCGCAGGCAAGGCTCGCCTCCATCCTTGTCGCGGCCAATCTGGCGCTCGCCATTGCGCAATTTGCGGAGCCGCTTCTTTTCGGCCGCATCATCGACCGGATGACCCAAGCGCAAGCGCCAGGCCAGACGCTTGTCTGGGGGGATCTGGCGCCCCTCCTTGCCGCCTGGGCTGGCTTCGGCCTGTTTTCGATCGTCGGCGCTATCCTTGTCGGGCTCAACGCCGACCGCTTGGCGCATCGCCGCCGCGTCGCCGTCATGTCCGAATATTTCGAGCATGTTCTCAACCTGCCCCTGAATTATCACGCCAATGTGCATTCCGGCCGTCTGCTGAAGACCATGCTCGACGGCGCCATGGCGATGTTCAGCCTCTGGCTGTCCTTCTTCCGCGAGAACTGCGCCTCCTTCGTCGCGCTGTTCATTCTTCTTCCGGCGACCCTGTTTCTCAATTGGCGGCTGGGCGGGCTTTTGGTCGTCCTTGTCCTCGCCTTTTACGTGTCGACGAGCTTTGTCGTCCGGCGCACGGAGCGGCTGCAGGGAAAGGTCGAGCGCATCAATTCGGCGCTCGCCGAACACGCCTCCGACGCGCTGGGGAATATTCCGGTCGTCCAGAGCTTCACGCGCGTGGAAAGCGAGTCCCGCGCGCTCAAGCGCATCGTCGACGACCTCCTGGCCGCACAGATGCCGGTGCTCTCCTGGTGGGCGCTCATCGCGGCGGCGAGCCGGGCCTCGGCGACTCTCACGATCCTCTCGATCTTCCTGCTCGGCACATGGCTTCATCTGCGTGGCATGGCGACGATCGGCGAGATCGTAACCTTTACGAATTTCGCAACCATGCTGATCGGACGGCTCGAGCAGGTCGTCGGCTTCGTCAACATCCTCCTTCAGCAATCGGCCAAGATCGGCGAATTTTTCGAGGTCCTGGATACGCAGCCCTCGGTCGCTGATCGGCCGGGCGCGCGCGACGCCGGGCGGCTCTCGGGCGCCGTCGCTTTCGAGAAGGTGACCTTCTCCTATGATGGCCGCCGCAAGGCGGTGAAGAACGTCACCTTTTCCGTCAAGCCCGGACAGACGATTGCGCTCGTGGGCTCGACGGGGTCGGGCAAGTCGACGACGCTCGGACTCCTGCATCGCGTCTTCGATCCCGAAGAGGGCGCGGTGAAGATCGACGGCGTCGACATCAAGGAGTTCACGCTGCTCTCGCTGCGGCGCAACATCGGCGTGGTCTTTCAGGAGCCGATGCTGTTCGCCCGAACAATCGAGGAAAATCTGCGCATCGGCGATCCCGACGCAACCAACGCCGAGATTGCGCGGGCGTTGGAGTTGGCGCAGGCGTCGGAGTTTGTCTCTCGCCAGAGCGACGGGCGCGACACCCGCATCGGCGAACGCGGCCGCACGCTTTCTGGCGGCGAGCGCCAGCGCCTCTCGATTGCCCGCGCGCTGTTGAAGAACCCGCCGATCCTCGTCTTCGACGAGGCGACAGCGGCGCTCGACGCCACGACCGAGCGTCAGATTCAGAAGGCGCTGGAGGCCGCGACCAGAGGGCGCACAACCTTCGTCATCGCCCATCGCCTCGCCACCGTGCGCAACGCCGACCACATTCTGGTTTTCGACCAGGGCGAGATTGTCGAGAGCGGCTCCTTCGAGACGCTCGTGGCCAAGGGCGGCCGTTTCGAGGCGCTGGCGGCGGCGCAGTTCATGACCGAGCCGACGCAGCCGGCGTCGGGGTTGGAAGGGCTGCACGAGCCGACGGCGCCGCAGGTCCGGGCAGGCTAGCGCTCGCCAACGCCCCCGTCATTGCGAGGAGCGGAGCGACGAAGCAATCCAGAGCCGCCACTGCTGCCTCTGGATTGCTTCGCTTCGCTCGCAATGACGGCCGTGGGGGCGTGCCCGCGACCATTTGCCCAGCCGATGCGCCGCTTGATCCATAGCTCGCAAAAAAAGCGCCCGGCGAGATTTCGCCGGGCGCCAGTCTTCGAGTGCTAGACCTTACACTCTGCTTAGTTGGGCAGGGCGAAGACGGTCAGGACGCCGCCGAGGGCGGTATAATTGGCGAGCGAGGCGTAGTTGCCCACCGCGCCGAGACCTTCGTTCGACTTCGACAGACCGGCCGCGAGGCCGATGCCAGCCCAGCCGCCGACGCCCGACAGAACCGCCACATACTGCTTGCCGGCCGATTCATAGGTCATCACATTGCCGATGATGCCCGACGGGGTCTTATACTTGTAGAGCTCCTTGCCGGTCTTCGTGTCGACCGCCTTCAGATAGCCCTCCAGCGTGCCGTAGAAGGTCACGCCGCCGTCCGTCGACACAGCGCCCGACCAGGCCGAGAACTGCTCCTTGTTCGACCAGACGATCTTACCCGTCCGCGCGTCCCAGGCGATGAAGTTGCCGGTGTGGTTCGTGCCGTCGCCCAGCACCTTGCCCGCCGGGAACATTTCCAGCGTCGCGCCGACATAGGGCTGGCCCGCCGTGTAGGACACGCGGAACGGCTCATAGTCCATGCAGACGTGGTTCGTCGGAACCATGAACAGGCCCGTCGCCGGATCGAAAGAAGCCGGCTGTTCGTCCTTCGAGCCGAGAGCGGCCGGGCAGACGTTCTGGGTGTTCGTGTCCTCGCCATTGTGCTGCGTCGAATATTTGTCGACGACCAGCGGACGGCCATAGGTCTTGGACGACTTGTCCATGTCGACCTTCGTCGCCCAGTTCACCGCCGGATCATACTTCTCGGCGACGAGCAGGTCGCCGTTGGTGCGATCGAGCGTATAGGCGAAGCCGTTACGGTCGAAGTGGACGAGCGTCTTGACCTTCTTGCCGCCGATGTCCTGGTCGGCCAGGATCATCTCGTTGATGCCGTCATAGTCCCACTCGTCGTGGGGGGTCATCTGGTAGAGCCACTTCGTCTTGCCGGTGTCGAGGTCGCGCGCCCAGATGGTCATCGACCAGCGGTTGTCGCCCGGACGCTGGTTCGGGTTCCAGGTCGAGGGGTTGCCGGAGCCGTAGTAGACGAGGTTCAGCTCGGGGTCGTAGCTATACCAGCCCCAGGTGGTGCCGCCGCCCGTCTGCCATTGATCGCCCTGCCAGGTGCTGATGCCGGAGTCCTTCTCGACCGGCTGGCCGAGATGGGTGGTCTTGCCCGGCTCGATCAGCGTATCGGCGTCGGGACCCATGGAGTAGCCGCGCCACACCTGCTTGCCGGTCTTGATGTCGTAAGCGGTGATATGGCCGCGCACGCCGAACTCGCCGCCGGCGATGCCGACGAACACCTTGTCCTTGAAGACATGCGGCGCGGCGGTCGAGGTCTGGCCCTTCGACGGATCGCCGTTCTTCACCGACCAGACGACCTTGCCGGTCTTGGCGTCGAGCGCGACGAGCGTGGTGTCGGCCTGAGCGAGGAAAATCTTGCCGTCGCCGTAAGCGACGCCGCGGTTGACCGTGTCGCAGCACATGACCGGAACGACCGACGGATCCTGCTTGGGCTCATATTTCCAGAGGATCTGGTGAGCCGGATCCTTGGCGTCGAGCGCATAGACGATATTGGGGAACGGCGTATGCAGATACATCACGTCGGTCGTGATGGTCTTGCCGGAGCTGTCGGTGACCGACACATTGTTGAGGACGATCGGCGCGCCTTCGTGGCCGCGCAGAACGCCCGTCGAAAACTGCCAGGCCGGCTGGAGCTTGCCGACGTTTTCGCCCGTGATCTGCTTGAGGCCCGAATGGCGGAGATTGGCGTAGTCGCCGGTCGGAGAGACCCACTGCTTGGGGTCCTTGGACAGCTTCAGCAACTCGTCATTCGCCAGCGCTGCGCTCGGCGTAGCGGCGGCTTCGGCTTTCACAGCCGCGGGAGCCTCGGCCTTCGGAGCGGCGGGCGCTTCCGCTTGCGGCGCGGCTTTCGTGCCGTATTTCCCCGTCTCCTCGGGCGTCAGCTTCCAGGTTTGGGCATGCAGCTGCCCCGATGTAAGTAGCGCAATAATGCCTACAGAAGCTGTTCTCAGCAGCTTATGCATTCGCTTTCCTCCCGAGGAATCGTTTTTACGGCCGTAGAATAGGACCGCCGCACTCTTAGTGTATTTCGACAAAGACGACCAGAGCAGAGAAGCGCCCGGCAGGCAGGCAGGGCGCCCGAAAAAAATGGCCTCTGAGGCGGGATCCTCAAAGGCCAGAGATATTCTCATGCATTAAGCACATTCTCGATCCCACACGGACTCGCTTGCGTCAAGGGACGCTCGATCCTTTCGTGCGCTACCCACAAGGAGCGCGGCGTTCGGGAGGACGCCCGGCGCATAAAAAAACCGCGCCCTCTCGGGCGCGGCTCGCTATTCGACCAAAAGCCGAAATCTCAGCGGATCACGTAAGGCAGCAGGCCCAGGAAGCGGGCGCGCTTGATGGCCTGGGCCAGTTCGCGCTGCTTCTTGGCGGAGACCGCCGTGATGCGCGACGGCACGATCTTGCCGCGCTCGGAGATGTAACGTGACAGCAGGCGCGTGTCCTTATAGTCGATCTTCGGCGCGTTGGCGCCGGAGAAGGGGCAGGACTTGCGGCGGCGGAAGAAGGGACGACGGGGCGCGGTGCTCATTCGGTCTCTCCTTCAACTCGGCCTTCCTCACGGCGCGGACGGCGCTCGCCACGATCGCCACGCGGGGCGCCGCCGGGGCCGCGGCGCTCGCCGCGGTCGTCGTCGTCACGCTTGCGCAGCTGCGCGGACGGGCCTTCCTCGAGGGTCTCGACGCGCAGCGTCAGGACGCGAAGGATGTCTTCGTTGATGCTCTGCTGGCGCTCCAGCTCGGCGATGGCTGCCGGCGGGGCGTCGATGTTCATGAGCGTGAAATGCGCCTTGCGGTTCTTCTTGATCCGATAAGCGAGCGACTTGACGCCCCAATATTCGGTCTTGCCGACCGTGCCGCCAAGCGACGTGACGACATTTTTGAACTGCCCGGTCAGAGCCTCCACCTGCTGGGGAGAAATATCCTGACGGGCGAGATAGACATGCTCGTAAAGAGCCATGTGTTTCGCCTTTCCGTTGCCGCGAGCCGCTCCGGCGCCAAGCCCTTCGAGCGCTTCTTGGGGGCGTCGCCCCTGGGAAAGGCTCGAGAGGAAGTGAGTTCGAAGGCGGAGACACGGGAAGACGGAGAGAACCCCTCGCCCCTTTTTCCGCGCATATTCCTTGTCTTGAAAGCCGCTTCGCAGTTTTCAGGAATATGCGCTTCCAGCATATTCTCTTTCCGAAAACCGCTTGGCGCTTTTCGGGAATATGCGCCAGGGCGCTTCCGTTCAGCCCCCGGCCGGGAACGTCGCGATCCGCGCCTTATACGCAGGTTTCGCCAAGATGCAAGAGCGCCTGCGACGAAGGCGCCCGTTGACGACCAAACGCCTGGGTTGCACCTTTATCTTCCCACGCCCTCACAGGGAGAGGGAACATGCGCAACAGGCTGAATAAGAGCATTTTCAGCGTATTTTTCTTTTTGGCGCTCATCGCCCTTTCGGGCTCCGCTCGCGCCCAGACCTATGGCAGCGGCCTCATCCCCGCGAGTTCCGTGACCTTCGTCAATCGCAGCGCCAATCCACGCTATGTCGCATTCACGGTTCAGTCCGGAAATCCCGGGCCGGCCGTCTGGTCGTCGGGCTGCGAGCGCTTCAACGACCAAGTCTATCTGGCGCCCGGCCAGCTCTGCACGGCCTCCGTGCCGAGCAGCGCAGGCCCCTCGCGTTTTTGCGCGCGGGAAAATCCCTTGCCGCCCGGCAAGGCGCCCAACTGCTTTGCCGCGCAGGCCGAAAATCTGACAATCATCGGCACGAATTTCACGAGCGGCGGGGGCTGCAACCGGGCCGGCGACCCGCATGTGGTCGATGTCGTGCAGAAAAGCTGCGTCTGGTACGAGATCGATATCGTCCCGGAAAGCTGCACCAATTGCGCTTGGTACGGCGATAATTGCAAAAACAGCGGCGGCGTCTCCTATAACGCGCCCGTGCAGCTCTCCTGCTCAGGGGCGCCGACATTCACCTGCCGCGGTCCGGTGGGCCCTCTCGGCGTCTACGGCGCGAAATATCCGCAGAATTGCGGCACGCCCTTCAACCAGCCGAGCTGCATCGGCGGCCTCAACGGCGCCTGCCTGCAAGCCTATTTCTTCCCGATGTCGACCTCAGGCGCCTGCAAATATCCCACCGACAAACCTCAGCCGAACGCCCAATGCCCGGAAGGCCAGACGCTTTTCGTGACGTTCCTCGACGGTCTGTGACCCCTGCCCCATCCTTGTCGGCGCCGGCGCGCGAGGCTATGGTCCGCGCGCAACGACAGGGGAGCGAGCGGCATGACAGGCAAAACGGCGTTGGTTTTGGCTCTCTTCGGCCTCTCGCTCGCGCTTTCGGCCTGCGACAAATGCGGCGGCTTTCAGGAAATCCGCGTGCCGAGCCTCCCCCACGCCTGCCGAGACGCCGCCGCGCGCTAAGACCGCATAAACCCAAAAGCGCAGGGCGTTTGGGGTGAGCTTAAGCGCAAGAGATGCGCCAGCCGGAGGCCATGCTTGTCGAAAGCCGATCTCTTTCTCGAAAAGAAACGCCGCGGCGAAAAGCTCGTCGTCGTCACCGCCTATGACGCGCCGACGGCGCGCATCGAGGCGGAAGCGGGCGTCGACATTATCCTCGTCGGCGACAGCGTGGGCGTGAACATCCTCGGCTATGCGCATGAGCGCGAGGTCACGCTCGCGGATATGGCGCATCACATTGCCGCGGTGCGGCGCGGCGCGCCTCAAATCTATGTCATCGGCGATCTGCCTTACGCCACCTATGACACGCCAGAAATGGCGCTCGCGAGCGCGCGCGTGCTGCACGATGCTGGCGCCGATTGCGTGAAATTCGAAGGCGCGCAGCCTGATGTCGTCGCGGCGCTGACGGCGGCGGGTTTCGACGTCTGCGGGCATCTCGGCCTCGAATCCCAGCATCAGGAGATCAAGCGCCGGCAGGGCAAGACCGCCGAGGCCGCTGTCAAGCTCTATGACGATGCGCGCGCCGGCGACGCGGCTGGACAGAAATTCTTGGTGCTGGAGCTGGTGCCGAGCGAGCTTGCGGGAAGCATCACGCGCTCTGTCACCGCCGCGACGATCGGCATCGGCGCAGGGCCGGAGACGGATGGGCAGGTGCTCGTCGTCAATGACCTCGCGGGCGTGACCACGCGTGATTTCAAGCACAATCGCCGCTATGGCGAGGTCGGCGCTGCGCTGCGCGCGGCCGTCGCCGCCTATGCGCGGGATGTGCGCTCGGGCGACTTTCCTGGTTCCGAGCACGCCTTCCAGATGCCCGCCGATGAACGCGTGGCCTTCGAAAAACGGCTACGGGAGCGTTGCTGAAAGCTGGGCCATCTAGGCGATGTCGATGATCCCCGGGGCCACGCCGGATATCTTTCGTCTCCACATTTCTGAGTAAAGCGCCTCGATGCCGCGCGTATAAGAGCCGACGTCGAAGAGCGCCGTTGTGAGACGGTTTTCCGCCAGCTTCGACTTCAACCGGGCAAGGAGCGGCGGGTCGTTGGCGAGGGTTCGCGCAATTTCGACGTAGTCCTCGAAATCAGACGCGATCAGCTCGTGCAGCCCGACGGCGCTGAGAATGCTGCCCGCGACGCGCGAGGCGAAAGTTTCGCCGGGGCATGTGACGACCGGCGCCCCTGACCAAAGAGCGTCGCTCGCCGTCGTATGGGCGCCGAAAGGACTCGTGTCCAGGACAAGGTCGGCGAGCTGCAGGCGGGCCAGATGGTCGCTTTGGCTAAGATGCTCGGCAAAAATCAAGCGCGCCGCGTCAATCCCCCTTTGGCGCATCTCGTTACGCAGATTCCCTTCGGCGGCCTCCGCCCGCAGCAGCCACAGCACGCTGCCCGGCGCATCGTCGAGGAGCCGCGCCCA
The DNA here is from genome assembly GCF_026427715.1 of Methylocystis sp. MJC1. Classification (NCBI taxonomy): domain Bacteria; kingdom Pseudomonadati; phylum Pseudomonadota; class Alphaproteobacteria; order Hyphomicrobiales; family Methylocystaceae; genus Methylocystis; species Methylocystis sp. MJC1. Next base: position 3,459,914 of record NZ_CP107558.1, read on the forward strand.
GAGATCGAAGATGAAGGGCGTCAGCTTATAGGCCTGGTTGAAGCAGCAGAAAACAAAACCCTGCTCGGGGAGCCCGGCGGCGGCCCGCGTCGGCGCGAGCCCGAGTGGCGCGCGCCCGCGCGGCTGGTAGCATTGCGGCATATAGGCGAAGGCTTCGGCGTAATCGGCCGACGCCGCCAACGGCGTCACAAAACGGTCCGTGATGATGTAATCACAGACGCCCTCTCCCATCGTTCCCGGATAGCCAAGATAATTCACTTGCACGGGAGCGGGCCGGAGCATGGTCACACCGGTGCGCGCGCCGCTCGTGAAGCCCTTGAGGTCGACCAGCATGTCGACGCCGTCTGCGTGAATACTTCGCGCGGCGTCGGCGTCGCTCGCCGCCGAAATATCCCGGAAGCCGTCGAAGGCCGCCGTCAGACGCCGCCGCATGCTCCCGCCATCCGCGCGACCGTAGCTGTAGCCGCGAATATCGAAGCGCGCCCGATCGTGGGCCTCGAGCGTCTCGATCAAAAGATGCGCGGTGGCGTGGTCGTGAAAATCGCTGGAAAGATAGCCGATCGTGATTTTTTCGCGGCCCCCCAAATCGAAACGCAGATCCAGACGGCCGCGCTCGATAGCGGCCGCCACCCGTCTTTCCGCGGTCCAACGCTCGGAACAGGCGCGCTGCTCGCGAGCGGTGACGCCCGGCTCCGAGAGAAGAAGAAAGGGAGGGACAAGGCCGTCATCAGGGGCAGCCATCATTGCGCGCATTTTCGGCGCAGCGCCGGCAAAGTCCCCCCATTCGCACATGGCGCGGGCGCGGTGGATGGACCTCATGGCGCCCTTTCGCGGGGAGGAAGCCGAGAACGTCGGGAATGCGACGCAGGGCCCTTACTCCCAGCGAAACTCATGCCGCTATGCGCGCGCGCTGGCGAAGGCGCGGGATTTTCCGCCCCGGCAAAATTCTATATCTAGGCCTTGGTGGCCCTCGCGCCGGTAACGGCGTCCCTCGAATAGCAGGCGAAACATGACCTCTTTGGAGACGCCCGTCGGCCTCCTCATCGTCAATCTCGGCACGCCGGACGCGCCCGACGTCGCCTCCGTGCGGCGCTATCTCGCGCAATTTCTCTCCGATCCCCGCGTGGTCGAACTGCCGCGCTTTTTGTGGCTACCCATCCTGTACGGGATCGTGCTCAACACGCGGCCGAAGAAATCCGCCCACGCCTATGAGACGATCTGGAATCATGACATCGGCGAAGGCCCGCTGAAAACGATCACCCGCCTCCAGGCGGAAAAGCTTGCGGCACTTGGGCTCTCCGGCAAGGCGCCTGTCATCGTGGATTACGCCTTGCGCTACGGCGCGCCGTCGATCGCCACGCAGATCAACGCGCTGATGGCCAAAGGCTGCGCGCGCATCGTTCTTTTGCCGCTCTATCCGCAATACGCCGCCTCGACCAACGCTTCGGTCGCCGACGCCGCCTTCGCCGCCTTGAAGCGCCTGCGCCGCCAGCCGGCGCTGCGCATCGGCGCGCCCTATTACGACGACCCCGCCTATATCGAGGCGCTTGCAGCGCGCATCACGCGCGACCTCTCCGCGCTCGATTTCGAGCCCGAAATAATCGTCGCCTCCTTCCACGGCTTGCCGCAGGCGCAGATCGATCGCGGCGACCCTTACCGTGCGCATTGCGAGGAAACGTGGCGTTTGCTGCGCGCTAAGCTCGGCATGGGGGAAGAGAAGCTGCGCCTCTCCTTCCAATCGCGCTTCGGGCCGGCAAAATGGATCGGCCCCTATACGAGCGAGGTCGTCGAAGAACTCGCGCGCTCGGGCGTCAGGCGCATAGCCATTGTCGCGCCGGGCTTTTCGGCCGATTGCCTGGAGACGATCGAGGAGCTCGGCGTCCAAATTCGCGATCTTTTCCTGGAAAAAGGCGGCGAGAAATTCGCGCGGCTCTCCTGCCTCAACGACAGCGTGGAAGGCATGGCGCTGATCGAAACACTGGCCAAGCGCGAGCTCGCGGGCTGGATTTGAGCCTTCTTGCTGGCGCCGCAATTTTCAGGTCCGATATGCTCATGTCTCTGCCTCGTTTCCTTGCCGTCGCCGCCGCCCTCGCCGTCGCCAGCCCCGCGGCAGCGCAAGAGGGAGCCATCGCGACCGGCGGCCAGGCGATCGGCGCGCTCTTCGAGTCGCTCGGCCTGCGCAAGCCGCCGCCCCCCACCCCGGATTTCGTGCGCCAATCGCGTCCCGAGAAAATGGATTACGCGCCGCTCACGCCGACGCCTGAAAAAGACGGCAAGCAGCGCGCCGCGCAAATGCAGGCGGCAGGCTCCGCGCTGGACCGCTCCGCCGCCGAGGCCCGCCGCCGCGCCGCGCGGGTGAAAGTCCCGAACTAATCTCGGCAGGAGGCGCTCGCAAGGAGGCGCTCGGGAAGCCGCTTGATATTGTCGCCCTAAAAGGGGCCTTATCGGCGCATGAGATATCTTCGCCTCATCGCCCTCGCCCTGTTCGCCACGCCGCTTTGGGCGGAAGGCGCCTGCGCCCAGACCAGCCGCTCCGTCGTTGCTATGACCTTGACGCAAAGCGATTACGGCGGCGGGCGCATCTATCTCCCGATGCGCTTCGGCAATGTCATGGGGACCATACGGCTCGACACCGGCGCCTCGACGACGCGCCTGCGGCTCGCGCCCTGGAACAAGGACTTGCCCGCCTTGTCGCAAAGCCTCTCGGCCGGAGCCACCGGGCAGACGACGCTTTGCGAGGATGTCGAAGCCAAGAATGTCGCGTTGAAGGCCGAGCAGGGCAACGACATCGCGCGAGGGGCGTATGAGGTCTCGCGCTGCGCCGCGAATGACGGCGACGATCTCCTTGGCCTCGATTTCTTCAGGAAGGCGCGTTTCTCGCTCGATTTCCAGCGCAAGGAGATGGTCTTTTTCGGCGAGCCGCTCGCAAGCGGTCACGCCAAGCCGCTGCGGCTCATCGGCCCCGACAAGCGCCTCGTCGGCATAGAGCTGCGCGCGGGCAATGCTGCAACCGTCGGGCTTCTCGACACCGGCGCCGAAATCTGCGCCGTCGATCTCGCCTTCATGAAAAAGAACCGCAAGCTTTTCACGCCCGCGAAGGACAAAGCCAAAGCGAGCGAAGTGGGCGGCAGAAAGTTTTCGTCCCGTCTTTACAAGATCAAGACGCTCGATCTCGGCGACGGGCGGGTGGCGCGTGATCTCTACGCGCTCGTCTATGATTTCGGCCCGCTGCGCGAGGCGCTGGGCCGCGAGACGTCCTTTATCCTCGGCTACAATCTCATCGACCAGTTTACGTGGGAGCTGGATTTCCGCGCGCCCGAGAAGCCGATGTGGGACGCGAAGGGACAATAATACGAGATTCGCTTAATTGGGTTCTGTGTCATTCCCGACGCTCGCGCAGCGAGCGATCGGGAATCCAGAGCAAAACCAGCGCTCTTGTGGCTCTGGATTCCCGGTCGGGCTTTCAGCCCGCCGGGAATGACAAGCGCCCGATGCGAGCTGATCAACCGGAAACGGCATAAGGCGTCAGCTTCGAAAGGAAGCATCGCACAGCTCAAGAACGACGCCGGCAAAGCAAGCCGATGAAAGCGCGCCAGCCCTTGTTCCAGCCGTCAGCCGCCCTTATAGACCACGGGCGGCCAGAATATCGTCAATCGCCCGCCGTCTGCCGGGCCCCAACGGTCATGCCATGCTCGACACTGTGGAAATTGCCCTCTTCGCGGGGCTCGGAGTTCTCTTCGCCATCGGCCTCGGCGTTCTCGCCCGCTGGTCGAAGACGCGACCGGCCCTCCTCGCCGCCTATGCGCTCATCGCCATTTCTTTCTTTTACGTCGGTTTCGCGATCCGCGCGGAGAACTCCGACACTTGGACCGGCTTCGAGATGACCGCCGTCGCCTTCTTCGGCACGCTCGCCGGTCTGTCGATCATCGGCTCGCCGTGGTTCGTGACCGTGGGCTTTGCGCTGCACGCCGCCTGGACGCTTTATGAGCATTACTTCGGCTCGGGCTCGGCTTTCGCGCCGGCGCCTTTCGTTGTGGCCAACGCCGGCTTCGACGTCGTCGCAGCGCTCTATCTGGCCTTCATGACCCTCAAGGCCAAAGTCGCCAAGGAGCCGGAGTCCGCCGCGCCCGAGCGCAAGCTCGCCGCCCGCTCGCAAAACCGCAAGGGAGCCGCTAAGTGAACGCCGTGGGGCCTGCTGATTTCGACATCCGCCACGACTGGACCATCGACGAGATCGTCGCGATCCATAATCTGCCGCTGCTCGATCTGATCGCCCAGGCCAACGCGGTCCATCGTCGCTACCACGACGTCAACGACATTCAGAAGTCGGCGCTGCTGTCGATCAAGACCGGCGGCTGCCCGGAAGATTGCTCCTATTGCCCGCAATCGGCGCATCACCGCGAAGTGAAGCTCGACCGTGTCGATCTCCTCTCGACGGACGACGTGCTCGCCGCAGCGAAGTCGGCCAAGGAGGCCGGCGCCGACCGCTTCTGCATGGGCGCCGCCTGGCGCTCGGCGCCCAAGGACAAGCGCTTCGACGCGGTGGTCGACATGGTGCGCGGCGTGCAGGAGCTCGGCATGGAGGCATGCGTCACGCTCGGCATGATCGACGCGCCCCAGGCGCAGCGCCTCGTCGAGGCGGGGCTCACGGCCTACAATCACAATCTCGACACCGGGCCCGAATTCTACGGCGACATCATCACCACCCGCACCTATCAGGACCGCCTCGATACGCTGAAGGCGGTGCGCGGCGCCGGGCTGGAGATGTGCTGCGGCGGCATCATCGGCATGGGCGAGAGCGTGCGCGACCGCGCCGGCATGCTGCAGGTGCTCGCGGGCTTTGATCCGCATCCCGAAAGCGTGCCGATCAATACGCTCGTCGCCGTCGAGGGCACGCCACTCGCCGAGCGCGACAAGGTCGACCCGCTGGATCTCGTGCGCATGATCGCGACGACGCGGATCGTCATGCCCAAAGCCCGCGTGCGTCTGTCGGCGGGCCGCTCTTTCCTCACCCGCGAGGCGCAGATCCTCTGCCTGGTGGCGGGCGCCAATTCGATCTTCTACGGCGAGAAGCTGCTGACGACCGGCAACAAGGACGTGAACGAGGACGACGCGCTCTTTAGCGCTCTCGCGCCACGCTGAAATCGAGCTTGCGCCCCGCCGGCTCGCGGCGGGGGAAATTATTGGGGTCCAATCCCGCAATTTCCGCCGCGTTGAGAAAGAGAGGCTCGAGCAGATCGCGCTCGGCCTCTTCCAATAGGCCGCCGCCAGTCTCCTGGTCGATCCTTTCGAGGTCGTCGAAGAGGCTCGCGAGCGCCTTCACGATTTTTTCCTCCTCCGCCGCCGCAGGAAGCGCCTTCAGCGCCTGGAAATACGCCCGGATGCGCGCGTCGATTCGATCGGTCGCCTCTCGCGTCGCTCCTGCAACTGCGCTCTCGCGGCAGCGCTCCCAATGCGCGGTGATGGATGGTTCCGCATCTTCCAAAAGTGCGCTTAGCCGTCTGTTCCTTGTAAAAGTCATCTAGCCTTCCCTGCCGGCGCCCGGGCGCCCGCTCGAACGTCAATGGTTCGCATAATTCAGGATCGGCAGAAAGCGCGCTTGACTGGCAGGCCCTAACGGGGGATTCGATCGCTCCCGTTTCGGGCCGCTCGGGAGAAGAAATGTCGAACCATCACCGCTTCATTCTCGCGGGCGTCATGGGCTGGCCCATAGGCCATTCGCGCAGCCCCAAGATCCACAATCATTGGTTCGCGCAATATGGCGTCGAGGGCGCTTATGTCCCCCTGAAGGTGGAGCCGGCCAGGCTCGAGACAGCGCTGCGCGCGCTGCCGGCGCTGGGGTTTTCGGGCTGCAATCTCACGATCCCGCATAAGGAAGCTGCGCTGGCCGTCCTCGATCGGGTCGAGGCGACTGCAGCGCGCATCGGCGCGGTCAACTGCGTGGTGGTGGAGCCCGACGGCGCGCTCACCGGCAAGAATTACGACGGCTATGGCTTCGTCGCGTCGCTTTATGAAGCCGCGCCGATGTGGCAAGCCGCGAGCGGGCCCTCCATTGTCATCGGCGCGGGCGGCGCCGCAAGAGCGATCGTCTCGGGGCTGATCGACGCGGGCGCGAGCGAAATCCGCCTCTTCAATCGCACGCGGGCGCGCGCGGAGAAAATCGCCGCGGACTTTGGCGCGCCCGTTGCGGCCTATCCCTGGGAGGAACGCCATGAGGCGCTTGCGGGCGCCGGGCTCCTCGTCAACGCCACGAGCCAGGGCATGATCGGCCAGGAGCCGCTCGACCTTTCGCTTGGCGCTCTGCCCACGACCGCGCTGGTCGCAGATATCGTCTACGCCCCGCTGGAGACGCCGCTGCTCGCCGCCGCGCGACGCATGGGCGCGACGCCGGTCGACGGCCTCGGCATGTTGCTGCATCAGGCGCGACCGGCCTTCCGCGATTGGACCGGAACCATGCCGAACGTCACGCCGGCGCTGCGCGCCCTCATCGCCGCGACGCTGTAGAATAAGCCCGTCATTGCGAGCGAAGCGAAGCAATCCAGGGCGGCGGTAGCGCTGGATTGCTTCGTCGCTCCGCTCCTCGCAATGACGAGGTAACGCTGCCTTAAGCGGCCTTTTTCGAAGCGTCGCAAAGCGGCGCAGCAGTCAGGGTCGTCAAGCCTCTCGCAAATTCCATCAGCTCCGTGGACTGGCGGATGAAGGCCTCGAAGCGCTCGCTCGCGAAGCGCGTCTGGAGGTCGACGACCTCCTCGAAGCTTTTCGCCTTGGCGATTCCTTCGGCTAACCCAAGGAAAGCGGCCGCGTTTTCCGACCAGAGCTCCAAGGATCTTTTCGACCAAAGGGCCGTGTCGAACTCGAAGGAGGCAGAGAAGCTTTCTTGCGCCGGCTCGATCGCCTCCTCGATGACGGCGAGGGGCGCGACGACGGCGCTCGCGACGCCCTCGTTCAACGGCGCCGGAGCCGCGGCTTCGTCAGCGTGAGCGTCGAGCGTCGCCGGCACAGGCGCCGGGGCCGGCGCGGGGACCTCGGCAGGGGTTTCCTGCCCAGCGCCGGGGGTGCCGCTGTGCTGATCAGCTTTGCCTTGCTTCGCCATGATACCGCTCCTTCGAGTGTTCGAACCGATGGGTCAGGACTTGAGCGTCGTGGACCGTTGAATGGCGGCGCCCAGTTCCTTCGTCTGCTCCTGGATCGTCGCAAGCTGCGATTTCACATATTCCGCCTGGAGCTGGAAAACCTCCTGCGGATCCTTCGCCTTCACGAGCTTCTGCGCGAGGTCGAAGGCGGCGTTGACGTTAGCTTCCGCAAAAGACAGCGCCTTGACGCCGACGTCCTTGGCGCCCGGCGGCACGATCGGCAGTTCGTTCGTCGAGCTCAGCGCCTTATGGGCCGCGCCGGCGAACCCCTCGAAGGCCTTACGCGCCTGTTCGACGCTCTTCTCCGCGAAATCACGAACTTCATTTGGAACCTGATAGATCGGGTCAACCATGGACATCTCCCTTTTGGAACGCCGCGCGGAGCTTTTCCGCGTTCGCGGCGCTTGTCGCCTATCGGCTGTAACGTCGATTGGTAACGAAACAATGCCCGAAACTTTGCTGCAACGCAAACAAAATTGTGCGTCGCACAATGCTCCACGTTCTACACAAGGCTTTGCACAGAAATGCGCTGGAATTCGGGTGAATTCCAATAGACGCGGCCCTCGCCGTACGATTAAGTTTGCGTTAACGCCCGAGCCTGGGCGCCCCTTTGAAAGGGATTAAGTCAATCCCCGGGGCGCTACGGCGGCGAGGCGGCGTCTCCGTCGCAAGGGCGGTTTGTGTCATGAGCGTTTCGCAGGTCGAGGTCGAAGGGGGCAGTTTTGCCGCCAGCCGCATCGCGGCCGATCCTGCATTTTCGGCGCTCGACGCTTCGGGGGCGCCAATTGTTGCGGCTTGCGGCGATCCGTTAGAAATCATTCATCTAAACGATTCCGCCCGCGCGGTTTTCGGCGCGGATGCCGACGCCGTGGCCAAGCGCCTCTTTTTCAGCGACGCCCCCGGCGCGAAGCGACTTGTCGAGCTGGTGGAATCGGTCCGGCACGGCGCCGCGCTGCGGCTCGAGCGCCTGCATTTTGACCTCGCGGATGCGCCTCAAACCATCACCATCCTCTGCCGCAAATTGGCGGAGGGTGACGCGCGCGCCTGTTTCGTCATTGCAGCGCTGGGCGTGCGCCCGGCGACGGCGAAAGCGACTCGGGAGCGGTCCGAGCCGGACGCCACGACCGAAACTGCGGCGATCGCGCAGGCTGCGAAGTCTGTCGACGCGCCACCTCCCGTTGCGCGACAGGATCAAGCCGCGACGCGGGAAATGCTTGTGGCCCGACATGGGCCCCGCGCCCGCTTCCTCTGGAAAACCGACGCCGCCGGCCGTTTCACCGATGTGACGCAGACGCTCGCTGACGTCGTGGGCGTCGAGAACGCCGACATATTGGGCCGCGCCGTCGAGGAGATTGCGGCCGATTTCTCCCTCGGCCCGGCGCTCGCGACGGCGATCGCCACTCGGAAAAGCTGGGGCGGCGTAGACGTAAATTGGCCGCTCGACGGGTGCTCGGCGCACGCGCCCGCGACGCTTGGCGCGCTGCCGATTATGGACGCCGATCGCCGTTTCGCGGGCTTTCAGGGCTATGGCGTCTTGCATCTTACCCGCGCCTTCGTCTCGGAGCCTCCCATGGAGAAAGAGGAGAGCCCCGCCGCGCCCCCTGAGCCTTTGCCGCCCCCGGCGCTCGAGGCTTACCCCGCGGCGAATGTCGTTCCTTTGCGCCCCGTAGCCCCTCGGCAAGAACCGGAGCACCGGGTTTCGCCCGTCTCGGAGAAAGACGCGCTGACGTCTTCCGAACGCATGAATTTCGAGGAGATTGCCCGCGCCTTGCGCGCTGGCGATCTTCCCCTGATGAACTCGGGCGAAGAAGCGTCCGCAGAGGGCACGGAAGCTATGGACGCGCCGTCCGCCGACTCCGGACTCGACGCCATTGCGGCGGAGCTTCAGCGGATCGAGAAAAGCGCGTCGGAACCCGCTCCCGCTCAACCTTCTGTTGATCAGGCGCCCGCGCTGCCGGCGGCGGATGTTCTCGATTGCCTGCCTGTGGGCGTGTTGATTGCGCGGGGGGCGCAGACGCTTTTCGCCAACCGCACGCTGCTCGACTATCTGGGCTACAAGGACGCTGCGGCTTTCGAAGCCGACGGCGGGCTCGCGCGCATGTTTTTCGGCCGGCCTCCGGCCAATCCCGGCGCGCGCGCCGCCGCCGTGCAGTCGAGCGAGGGAGAAACCCTCGACGTCGACGTGCACCTCCAATCCGTCGAGTGGGACGGCGCGCCGGCGACGCTCGTCACCCTGCGCCGCAATCGCAACCGCCTGCCTGGCCCCGAGGAAAGCGCATTGGGGCTTGCGCGCGAGCGTGAAGAAAAGCTTGCCCGCCTGCAGACGGACAACAGCCAGTTGCGCGCCATTCTCGAGGCGAGCGGCGTCGCGGTCGCCGTCCTGGGCGATGACGCCCGCATCGAGAACGCCACGGGCGGTTTCGCGACGCATTTCAACACCGAGAACCGCGCCTTGGAAGGCCTGCCCCTGGCCTCGCTGTTTGCGCTGGAAGAGACGCGGGCGCTCGCGGCAAGGCTGATTCGCGCCACCGAGACCGGCGAAACGCTGCGCCTGACGGCGCGGGTCGGCGCCAAGAGCTTCGAGGCGTCCTGCCGCCGTCTCGGCCCGGCGCGCAAGCTTTGCTTCACCCTGCGGGAGCCTAGCTCACAGATCCGCAATATCGAGCTGGAAGCCGCCCGCGACGCGGCGGAACAGGCGAGCGCGGCGAAATCCGATTTCCTCGCGCGCGTCAGCCATGAAATCCGCACGCCGCTCAACGCCATCATCGGATTCGCCGAAGTGATGATGGAAGAACGCTTCGGCCCGATCGGCTCGGTGCGATACAAGGAATATCTCAAAGACGTGCACGCCTCGGGCGCGCATGTGCTCTCGCTCGTCAACGACCTCCTCGACCTCTCCAAGATCGAGGCCGGCAAGATGGAGCTCGAATTCGACCGAGTGGACGCCAACGCCGTTATCTCGGAATGCGCCTCCATCATGCAGACGCAGGCCAATCAGGCGCGCGTCGTCATGCGCCTCTCGCTTGCGCCGCGGCTGCCGCCGATCCGCGCCGACAGGCGCTCTCTCAAGCAGATCCTGCTGAATCTTCTGTCCAATGCGATGAAGTTCAATGAAGCGGGCGGCCAGGTGATCGTCTCTTCCGCGCTCACCGACGCCGGCTATGTCGTCATCCGTGTCAAAGACACCGGCATCGGCATGTCGGACGACGAAGTGCAGATCGCGCTCGAGCCTTTCAAGCAGATCTTGACCGCCCCTAAGAGGCCGGGGACCGGACTCGGCCTGCCGCTCACCAAGGCGCTGATCGAAGCGAACAACGCCTCCTTCACCATCCAGAGCCGCAAGAACGAAGGCACGCTGATCGAGGTCGCCTTCCCGCCCCCGCAGGTGCTCGCGGCGGAGTGAGAAGCCGCAAGAGGGCGCCGCAGCCATTGCCGAGCGCTGGGTCGGGGCTTTAAAGACTTGGCGCGCAAAACCTATCCGATTCGGAGGAGAGACATGCGCCTTTCGGCTTTCCTTGCCGCCGGCCTGACAGCAACGGCTTTGGCCGGTTGCAACGCCCCACGCCAGAGTCAGCCCGTCATCGACCCACCGCGGCAGAACGTCACGCCTTCGACCTTTCAGGTGCCGGAAGGCTCAGGCTGCTCCGGCGCCGTGTCGCGCTACAAGGCGGTGATCGACAACGATCTCTCCATGGGCCACGTCAATCAGGGCGTCTATGGCCAGATCCAGGGAGAAATCTCCGAAGCCGCCGCCGCCTGTTCGTCCGGACAAGACGCCAAGGCGATCTCGCTCGTGCGCGCCTCCAAGGCCCGCCATGGCTATCCTGGCGGATAAATAATTGAAAAACATATAGTTTTACATTATGCTGCGCCAGCCGCGGCAAGATGCGTGAGAAAAGCGACAGTAGCGCGTAAGAAAAACGTCAACTCAGTAGTCTGGAAAAAATCCAGACTATCCCCTTTGACGGCCGCGCTGCTGGTCCCTACGTTGCTTGTGGTAAGTATTCGGCCAGGAAGCGACGCACATGAACAGGATAGCGACGGCGTTTTTGATTTTCATCACGGGTTTTGCGGGCGCGGCTTCCGCCGAGACCTATACGCTCACGATCAAGGACCATAAGTTCGATCCTGCCGAGCTGAAAATCCCCGCCGACAAGCCCGCGACGCTCGTCGTCAAAAACCTCGATGGCACGCCGGAGGAATTCGAGTCGAAGCCGCTGCGCATCGAGAAGGTCGTTCCGGCCAACAGCGAGGCGACCTTCCAGATCCGGGCGCTGAAAGCCGGCCGCTATAAATTCTTCGGCGAATTCCACGAGGACACCGCCAAGGGCGAGGTGGTTGTCGAATAATGCTCGGCGCGCTCATCATCGTCTTTCGCGAGGCCATCGAAGCGGGCCTCATCATCGGCATCGTCGCGGCGGTGACGCAGGGCGTCGACGGCTCGCGGCGGTTCATCGCAGGCGGAGCCGGCGCGGGCGTATTGGGCGCCCTGATTGTCGCCGTCTTTGCCGAACAGCTGTCGCGCGCTTTTGAGGGCAGCGGGCAGGAATTGTTCAACGCCGGCGTGCTGATCCTCGCGGTGGCGATGCTCGCCTGGCACAATGTCTGGATGGCCAAGCACGGCAAGGAGCTGGCGCAGGAGCTCTCCGCCGTCGGCAAGGCGGTGGCGCGGGGCGACCGCACGCTGTTCGCGCTCGCGACCGTCGTCGGCCTCGCCGTGCTGCGCGAGGGTTCGGAGGTCGCGCTCTTCCTCTATGGCGTGCTCGCCTCGGGCGAATCGGGCACGAGCGTGCTGATCGGCGGCCTCGGCGGCCTGGCGCTCGGCGCCTTGACCAGCTTCGCGACCTTCTTTGGCCTCGTCTCCATTCCGCCCAAAAAGCTCTTCGCTGTGACGACCGCGATGATCACGCTGCTCGCCGCCGGCCTCGCCGCTCAGGCGGTGGCCTTTCTCCAGCAATCGGGGACGATCACGGCGCTCACCGATACGGTGTGGGACACCTCCTGGATTCTCTCCGACAAAAGCATCCCCGGCCGCGTGCTGCATACGCTCATCGGCTATGCCGATCAGCCGTCGCAAATGCAGGTGGTCGTCTATGTGCTGACGATCGTGGCGATCATGGCGGCGACAAAGCTGACCACGATGGGCGCGCAGCCGCCCACGCCTGCGCCAGCGGAGTGATTGAGTGTTTCTTGGTGATGGGGTGACGATCTCGCGTCGTTAGCCCCAATACCTCCCCTTTACGGGGAGGTCGGCGGCCAAAGGCCGCCGGGTGGGGCTCGCGCCGCTACGACGTTGGTGGGGCTTTACCCCACTCGACCCCGCTTCGCGGGATCACCCTCCCCGTAAAGGGGAGGGATGGGCTCACGCTCGAGACTGTCGCGGACGAACAGTCCTGCGAGGCAGAGAGGCCCCGCGACAAAAGCGAACCTCAATCCCGCGCGGTAATATCAATCTTCTTGATCACCCGCGCCGGCTCCGGCCGCACGAGATCGACCGACAAAAGCCCGTTCACCAGATCGGCGCCGAGCACCTGCATGCCGTCGGCGAGCAGGAAAGCGCGCTGGAATTGCCGGGCGGCGATGCCGCGATGCAGAAAGTGGCGCTCGCGGTCGTCGACCTGACGACCGCGGATGACAAGCTGGTTTTCCTCAAGCGAAACATCGAGCTGGTCGCGGGTGAAGCCCGCCACGGCCAAGGTGATGCGCAGCCGCTCAGGCTCATTTTCGCTGCGCGGGATGCGCTCGATATTATAGGGAGGATAGCCGTCCGTGCCGCTCCGGGCGACGCGATCGAGCGCCCGTTCGATTTCGTCGAAGCCGAGCAGAAACGGCGAGTTGAGCGGCGGACGCGACATATGCGGAAGCCCTTCTGGCGCCTCGATATTGCGGAACCCGAACGGCGTCCCGCGCGGCCCAATTTATGGCCGAGCGGCGCGGCGCGATCAAGAGCGGGCTAAACCCAAAAGGCGCCGCGCCCCGGCCACTGGCGCGAGGTTCTTCGCAAGCCCAAGCGTCGATCAGGAACTACTGCTGCTCGCCGCGCCACGCGCCGCCGCACATATCGGTCGACGACGACCAGGCGCCCGAGGCCTTGCCGCCTCTCACCAATCCGTGAAAGCGGGCGACATGCTCGCCCTGCCCGGTGAAGCGCGCGACGATGTTCCCGTCCTCGTCGACATAGCCCCAGGCCGAGACGCTGGCCCCGGACGCGCTCGCAACCTTGTTGTCTGCAACTGTGAGGCTCGTCGGGATCAGCGCCGGGCAGTCGCCGACGCGCGTCGTTGCCTCGATGGCCCAGGAGCCGTTGGGATCGCGGGGGCTCGCCGCCGCCGCGATTTTCTGCTCCCCCTCCTTGCGGTGCTTATAGGACTTCGCCACCGCGCCGCTCGCCACGAGCGACGCCGCCACCGCAATAGCCCAAAACCTCATTTAGCCTCCTCGAGCGCCCGCTGCAGAACGTCATACATGTCGCAGCCGACATAGATGAACTCTGTGACGCCCGAATTGCGAAGCTTTTGCTCCATCTCGCCGGGCCGTCCGGCGGAATAGAGCTTGGCGCCCGCCGCCTTCAGGGCGGTGGCGGCCGGCTCGGCGGCGTCTGCGTAAATCTTGTCGGACGAGCACAGGCAAGCGAGTTTTGCGCCAGACGCGCGGAAGGCGTCGACCACACCGGCCGCCGATTCCGTCTCCGGGCCAAAAACCGCTTCAATGCCGCCGGCTTCGAAGAAATTCTTGGCGTAATTCGCGCGCGCCGTGAAGGCCGCGACCGAGCCGAGATTGGCCAGGAAGACCTTCGGACGGCTGCCTGTCTTTTCAGCAAAAGCATCAGAATTATCGCGCAGCCGCTCGAAGGGCTCGGCAAGGCGATGCGGGGCGAGCGGGGCGCTCTTCAGCGCCCCGGCCGGCGCATCGGCGCCGAGCCGCGAGGCGTCGTAAGGCGCGGCGATGTCGAGCGCCTTCTCGTGAATATCCGGGAATTCGTTGGCGCCGATCACCTTCTCGCGGGAACGTGCGACTTTCTTGGCGCGCTCGCCTGCCGTCGCGGCGACGCGGCCCTGGAAGGCGCCCTTCTCCAGCGCCGCGGCGAGGCCGCCCTCGGCCTCGATCTCCTGGAAAGCCGCCCAGGCGCGTTCGCAGATCTCCTGCGTCAGCGCCTCGAAGCCGCCGGCGCCGCTCGTCGGATCGTCGACGACGTCGATATGGGACTCGTCCTGCAGCACGAGCTGGGTGTCGCGGGCGAGGCGGCGCGCGAAACCATCCGCCGCGCCGAAGGCCTGGGTGAAAGGCAGGACGGTGATCGTGTCGGCGCCGCCGATCGCGGCGGAGAAGGTCGCGAGCGTGCCGCGCAGAATGTTATTCCACGGGTCGCGGCGCGACATCATGCGCCAGGCGGTCTCCGCGAAAATCAGGACGGGTTTCGGCGCGAGGCCGCAGGCTTCCTCGATCCGCGCCCAGAGACGGCGCGCGGCGCGGAATTTCGCGACGCCCAGGAATTCGTCGGCGTCGGCGGCAAAGCGCAGGGCGATCAGCGAACGGGCAGTCTCGATGTCGAGGCCGTTGTCGGTGAGCGCCCGCAGATAGGCGACGCCGGCCGAGAGCGCGAAAGCCAGCTCCTGCGTTTCAGAACCGCCCGCCGCATGGATCGCGCGGGCGTCGGCGACGACGGCGCCATTGGCGAAGCCGGCCTTGGCAATGGTCTTGGCGGCTTCGGCGAAGGTCTTGGCGCCCTCGCGCCACGGAGCCGGCGCAAAGCCGTGCAGCGCCTGCAGCCCCAAGGGATCGAGGCCGAAGGAGATGCGGGTGATCGACGGCTCGATATGATGGCTGTCGACATAACGCATGACCGCGCCCACCGCGTTCGGCGCGCGGGGCGAGGCCTCGATGAGGACGGGGACGCCATAGTCGAGGCGGATATTGGCGAGCAGATGCGCGATCGTCTCGTCGCTGTCATTGGTCAGACCCGCGCCATAGGCGCCTTGCGAGCCGGCGAAGACGATATGCAGGCCATCGGCGCCGCCTTCGAGATCTTCGAGAGCGAATTTATTCGCCGCGTCGGCGTCGGCGAGATCGACGCGCCCGAGGATCGACCAGCGGCCGGGCGTCCTGCGCAGCGCGCGCGGGCTCTGCGTCGTCGCGCGGGCGTAGAGCGGCGCAATGGCGACGCCGTCATAAGTCTTGGAAATAAGGGAATCGAAGGAGCCGCCTTTCAGCGCCTTATCGACGAGTCTGCGCCACTGCTCCTCGTTCGGCTGTGGAAAAACCCCGGCGATGGCTGTCTCATTGGCGCTCATTTTGGTCTTGACCCCTCTGTTTTGGGGCCTTTTGCCATGAAGAGCGGTCTTGGGGAAGCGGGCCCGTTGCTCGGTCAGGTTGGGCCGGGCTTTATTTTCGCGTCCAAAACCCTTAACCAAGGTCGCGCTGCTCGGAAATCGGGCGGCGAAAGACCGGCGCGCGGCCTTGACCCGCCTTCGCCGCAGCGGGCGCGGCGGGCGCCTTGCGAAGGCCGCTTTCTCGCGGATCGACAGACCCTTAACGGAGGGATTTCGTGGCAGACACTCCTCAGGACATTGCCAAGCTCAAGGAAGAAATCATCGAGGTGATCGCTTCCGAGGGCATGGTCGACCGCACCAAGGTGACGCCGGATGCGACCATCGAGAGTCTCGACCTCAAATCGGTCGACATCGTGATGATCCTCACGGCGCTGGAAGAGAAATTCAACGTCTATATCCCCATGGACGGCTCGCTGCAGGAAGCCAAGACGGTCGAGGCCCTCATCGGCGCGATCGCCGAGCACATCCAGAAAGAGCGCGAGACCCAGTAAATGGCGGCTTCGCGAAGGGGAGAGGCAGGGCGCCGCGTCGTCGTCTCCGGCATGGGCGTGGTTTGCGCCTCCGGCGTCGGCGCGCGCAAGCTGTGGGAGGCAGCGCGCGACGGCGTCGCCCAGATTCGCGAGCTCAAGACCGAGCGTCCCTATGACGGGCGCATCAAGATCGCCGCGCAAGTGCCGGATTTCGACCCGGCCGCCTATATCGAGGCGAACGTCCTCCCCTTCTGCGATCCCTTCACGCAATTCGCTGTCGTCGCCGCCGACGAAGCGATGGCGCAGGCGGGCTTCGGCCGCAAGGATATCGCCGGGCCACGCACGGCCGTGATCATGGGCTCCGGCATCGGCGGCATGACCACGATCGAGGACGGCATCTACAAATATTACGTCGAGCACACGCGGCCCGAGACATTGAGCGTGCCCAAGCTCATCCCGAGCGCCATGCCGACGACGCTTAGCGCCCGCTTCTCGGCGCTGGGGCCGACTTTTGCGGTCGGCAGCGCCTGTTCTTCGGCAAGCCAGTCCATCGGTCTCGGCCTGCAGATGATCCGCTCCGGCATGGTGGACAAGGCGATTGTCGGCGGCGCCGAAGCCTGCGTCATCAACGCCACCATCCGCGCCTGGGAAGGCCTGCGGGTGATGACGCCGAATTTCTGCCGCCCCTTCTCCATGGGCCGCAACGGCATGTCGCTCGGCGAAGGAGCCGCCGTCTTTATTCTGGAGACGGCAGAGTCGGCGCGCGCGCGCGGGCACGAGCCGCTGTGCGAGCTTACGGGCTATGGCACGACGAGCGACGCCAAGGACCCTGTGCGGCCGGATCTCGACGGCGCCGCCAACTGCATCGCCGCGGCGCTGGAAGACGCGGGGCTGGCGCCGCGCGACATTCACTACATCAACGCGCATGGCACGGCGACGCACGCCAATGACATCACCGAGTCGGAAGCGATCCTGCGCGTTTTCGGCGACGATTATGGGCGCGAGGTTCCCGTATCCTCCACCAAGCCCATTCACGGCCATGCGCTTGGCGCGGGCGGCGGGCTCGAGCTGGCGATCACGATCGAAGCGCTGCGCGAGCAGATCGCGCCGCCGACGATTAACTTCCTCGAATTCGACGCGCGCTGCCCGATCGACGCCGTGCCCAATGTCGCGCGCCTGCACAAGATCGACGCGGCGATGTCAAATTCGTTCGCCTTTGGTGGAATCAACGCCGTGCTGATCGTGCGCCATGCAGCCTGACGCTACGGCGATCCTCGGGCCGTTCCGCCTGTGCGTCGATCCCGAGCGCGCCGAGGCCTATGCGCGTGAGACCGGCGGCGACGGCAAGATCGTGCCGCTGTCCTTTCCGGCGGTCTGGCTGATGGAGCCCACGCTGTTCGCGCCGGTGCGCGAGATTTGCGCGGCGCTCGACGTGGTGCCGGTTCACGAGTCGCAGAGCTTCGCCTATGAAACGCCGCTCGCGATGGGCGCGCGCTATGATGTGAGCGTGTCGCTGCGACGCGAGGAAACGCCGTCGCGCCTGATCATCGACGCGACAATTTTTGCGCTGGACGGCGCAAAGATTGGAAAGAGCGAGACCATGCTTCGCCTCGTGTCGCGCGCAGGATTGGGAGCGGGATCATGAGCCCTGCCATCGCCGTCGGCGACAAATTGCCGGAAGTGATCATCGGCCCTTTCGACGCTGACGCGCTGTCGCGCTATGCGCAAATTTCCGGGGATGACAATCCGCTCCATCTCGACGACGCCATCGCCGCCAAAATCGGCCTTGCGGCGCCGCCCGTGCACGGCATGAAGCTGCTTGCCGCCTTCGAGCCCATGCTCGCCAATTGGCGCGACGATCTCATGCTCGTCGGCCTTTCGGCGAAATTCATCCAGCCGGTGTTGCGCGGCGAAGCCGTGACGCTCTCGGGCCGCGTGCTGCGCGCGTCGGAGAATGAAATCTTCGTCCGCCTCTTCGCCCATGGCGCCGCGCGCGCGCCGGGAATTATCGGCGAGGCGACGCTGCGCCCTGTCGACAGGACCTCGCTGATATGAAGTTCTCACCTTACCGTCATTGCGAGCGGAGCGAAGCAATCCAGAGCCGCGCCGGCTGCTCTGGATTGCTTCGTCGGCTTCGCCTCCTCGCAATGACGCGCGTTGGCGTCTCAGGTGAGCATGAGATGGGAGCGGGTTTGTGACTCAGCGCCTCCTCATCACCGGCGCTTCCTCCGGCATCGGCCGGGCGCTCGCCATCGCCTATGCCAAGGACGGCGCGAGCCTCTACCTACTCGGTCGCGACGACGCGCGCTTGCAAGCGACGGCGGAAGCCTGTCGCGCGGCGGGCGCCTCAGAGGTCGAGACCCGCGTGGCGGACGTGCGTGACCGCGAAGCCATGGCGCGCATCGTTGAAGCCGCCCATGCCGCGCGGCCAATCGACATTCTTGTCGCCAACGCCGGGATCGCCACCGGGCTTTCTCCCGGACAAATTCTCGAGACGCCGGAAGCCGTGCGCGCCACTTTGGCGATCAATGTCGCGGGCGTCTTCAACACGGTGGAGCCCGCCATTCCGCCCATGGCCGGCCGCAAGCAGGGCCAGATCGCCATCGTCGGCTCCATGGCCGGCGTGCGGAGCCTGCCCTATTCGCCCGCCTATTGCGCCGCAAAGGCCAGCGTCCATATGTGGGCCGATTGTCTGCGCGGCCAGCTCGCGCCCCATGGCGTCAAGGTGAGCCTCGTCGTGCCGGGCTTCGTGAAGACGCCCATGTCGGCACGCACCAAATCCTGGCAGCCCAGCGCCATCTCCGACGCGCGCGCGGCCGAGATCATCAAGCGTGGTCTGGAGCGGCGCCGGCCCGTCATCGCCTTCCCGCAATATATGTATTACGCCTTGCGCTTCTTTTCCTTTCTGCCACCCTCGCTTGTCGACGGCGTGATGCGGCGTTTCCATGTCGTCGTGCCGGAATCCCCAGAGCGCGGCGAGGGCATGTGAATCTTGGCGTCTCTCTGAGCTGGATTGCCGCCGTCTATTGGGTCGCCGCCACCGCGCTCCTGGTCCTCTCGGTCGTCGCAACGATCCTGCAGCCGTATATTGTGGGTCGCCGCGCGCGCCGGCGCGACCAGCCGCCGGTCTCGATCGTCCTGCCGTTGAAGCTTCTGGAGGACGGCTTCGAGCGCACGCAGGAATCCGCCTTCGCGCAGCACTATCCGCGGTTCGACGTCACCGCGTCTGCTGTCGAAACCGACTCGCCCGCGGTGCGAAAAATCCGCGAGATATTTGGCCGCCACGCCGAAACGCCCACGCGCCTGCTCGCATCGACGGCGCGTTTTGCGGCGAGCCCCAAGGTCGACAATCTCTACGCGCCTTTCATGCAGGCAGAAAACGACGTGATCTTCATGAAGGACGCCAATGTCCTTTTGGAGCCGGACGCCCTCGCCGAGCATATGCGCCAGCTTGGCGACGATATCGGGCTGGTCTGCGCCATTCCCTATTGCGCTAGGCTCGAAAACTTCCCCGCCCATGTCGAGGCGGCGGTTATCAACGGCCCGCATGCGCGCATGCTGTTCCTCGCCTCTTGTCTGGGTCAGGGACATGGGGTGGGAAAGATCATGCTCTTCCGCCGCTCGGATTTCCTCCAGGCCGGCGGCTTCGAGGCCATCTCCCATACGGTCGGTGAAGACAATGCGCTGGCAAAGGCCATGCGCCGAATCGGCCAACGTCCTGTTTTCTCTCATCGCCCGGTGCGGCAGGAACTCGGCGCGCGTTGCTTTTACGATGTTTATCAACGGCAATTGCGCTGGAGCGTCACCCGCCGCAACGATGAGCTGATCTCCTTCCTGCTGGAGCCGATCTGCCAAGCTTTTCCGTCACTTGTAGCAGGATGGCTGGCGGCGCCGCTTCTCGGCGTGGCGCCGCTCTGGGGCGTCGCCGGGACCGCGGCGCTCTGGTTCACGCTGGAAACATTGCTTTCCTTGGCGAAAGGATGGCAATTATCCTGGACGGCGCCCGCGGTTTTCATTGTCCGCGAGGCGGTCATGCTCGCAGTCTGGGTGAACGCCTGGATGACCAATCGGGTGGTCTGGGCCAACGGCAAAGTCCACGCGCGCACGGCGGCGCGGCCCGCGCCTGAAGAAGGATAACCCTTTGCTTATCGGACTCGTCACCTTCCTCGTCGACGCCGTCGCCTATCTCTGCGCCGCCATCCTGGTCGCCATCGGGCTCGGCTATCTCGTCGTTATCGGGCGTTTCCTCTACGACTGGCTACGCGGCGCGCGCGATCCGGAAGCGCCGGCGACGCCGGACGCCGATCTGCCGCATGTGCTGCTGCAAATCCCGGTCTTCAACGAGCCCCTGGTCACCGAGCAATCGCTGCGCTGCGTCGCCCAGCTCGACTGGCCGAAGGACAAGCTTCGCATTCAGCTTCTCGACGACTCGACCGACGAAACGACCGCGCGCGCCGAACGCGTGGCGCAGGAGCTGCGCGCCCAGGGCGCGATCATCGACCATGTGCGCCGCACGGATCGCTCGGGCTTCAAGGCCGGCGCCTGCGCCCATGGCCTCACGCTGACGAACGAGCCCTTCATCGCCATGCTGGACGCCGATTTTCGGCCGCCGGCAAATTGGCTCAAGCGCACCGTGCCGTTGTTTCTGACGGACGATCGCGCCGGCTTCGTGCAGTCGCGCTGCGAGTTCCAGAACTTTGAGACGAATTGGCTCACCCGCGCCCAGGGGCTCGTGCAGGATGGCCATTACATGGTCGAGCAGCGCTCGCGCGCCTTGGCCGGCTGGCTCTTCCAGTTCAACGGCACGGGCGGCATCTGGCGCCGCGCCACGGTCGAAGACGCCGGCGGCTGGTCGGATTACTCGCTTTGCGAAGACCTCGACCTCACAGTTCGCGCGGAACTGCGCGGCTGGCATGGGCTCTTTGTCTCCGAGCCGCCGATCCCCGGCCAG
Source organism: Methylocystis sp. MJC1 (assembly GCF_026427715.1). NCBI lineage: Bacteria > Pseudomonadati > Pseudomonadota > Alphaproteobacteria > Hyphomicrobiales > Methylocystaceae > Methylocystis > Methylocystis sp. MJC1. The sequence continues at coordinate 3,480,798 of NZ_CP107558.1, forward strand.
GTGCCGGACGGCATCCGCGATTTCCGCCGCCAGCAGCGGCGCTGGTCCAATGGCTTCGTGCAAGTCGCGCAGAAGACGATCGTGCCGATCTGGGAAGCCCCCTGGCCGCTCGTCAAGCGCGTGATGGCCATTTCGCTGATCGCCCATCAGGTCTTCTTTCCGGCGGCGGCGATCGGCGTGATTTCATTCGTGTTCGGCGCGCTGCTGCATGGATCGCTAGCGCCCTATTCCGGGCTGCTGGAGCTGATCCTGGTCATGACGGCAATGGTGGCGCTCGGCATCACCATGCCCCCCTACCTCGCCTTGAAGCGAGGCACGGTCGTGGATTTCGCCAAGACAGTCGGCTCGCTCCCGCCGCTGTTCATCTATCTGGCCTTCGCCAATGGCGCGAAGATCCTGCAGACGCTGCGCGGCCGCAAATCGACCTTCAAACGCACGCCCAAGCAGGAGACCGCAGCGGTCGAAACCGCGCCGGCGGAGGCGGAGGCTGAATAAAGAAGCGCTCTCGCGCCGGTAATTCTTTCCGAGTGACCCTGGCGCGTCCGGCGATCTAAAGCCGCCGCGCCCTACTTTTCGGCCCATGACCGAGAATAAGCGTTCCTATCATATGGTCCCGGGCTCTCTTGGACTCAGGCGCGATTTCCGCATCACGGTCGGATTGCGAGAAGGCTGGGATCCGGAGGGGCGGGTCTATGATGTCTCCGAAGCCGTCCGCACAGCGCGCAGTTGGATGCGGCGGCGCGTCGAGGCGGGCAAGCCCGCGCTCTCTGGCATGTTCACCCGCGCCGAGGTGACCTACGCCTGGCCGAAAGAAGACGGCACCGCCGGCTCCGATCGAGAGCCCGTCGCGATCTTCACCGGCGAAGCTGTGCACGCCTATCTCGGTCACCTGCCCGATGACGACATAGAAGCCATGCTCAACGAGCTCGCCACCGAACTTGGACACGCCCTCGGGCAGGAACGCATTTACGTCGCCTTCTGCAGCCGAACATGGATTTTGAGCTGCGAGCCCGACGCCGCTTGAAAGAGAGCCACGGCGTCCCGATATCCGGCGGGGCGCGGCCCGTGAGCCCGCCAGGCTTCCGTCTTCTTGCGGGACTAGATGTTAATGTGTATAACATTCACATCGCCGCCGGGAGACCGGAGCCGCCATCAACTGGAGCCAAACATGAGCTGCGATCGTGATTCCCGCATGTACTCCTCCGCCTGGGGGCGTCACGGAGGATGCGCGCATTGGAGGCCGTTCGAAATCGCGGCCATCGTCATCGGCTTTATGATCTTCTGGCCGATCGGTCTCGCCCTGCTGTTCCTAAAGCTATGGGGCAAGAGCTTCGGCTATGAGGGCGACCTCTTCTCCTTCGCGGCCGAGCAGGGCGCGAAAGTGCGCAGCGCCTTCGGCGATGTCTCCAAGGAGGCCTCGCGCGGCTGGGCCGGGCCCTCCTTCATGCGTTCGACGGGCAATGTCGCCTTCGACGAATGGCGCGAGGGCGAACTCGCCCGTCTCGAAGAGGAGCGCCGCAAGCTCGCCGAGGCCGAGCGCGAATTTTCGGAACATATCTCCGAACTGCGCCGCGCCCGCGACCGCGATGAATTCGAAAGCTTCATGCGCGCCCGGAACAAGGGAAGCGCGCAGTAAATAAACTAAAAACTGCGGCCGGCGGAAACGCCGGCCGCAGCCGTCTGGGGCAGCCGCGCCACACGCCTGGAATATCGCGCTGTTAACTAAACTTTTCGACGCCCGGTTAACGAAGACTTCGTAACCCTAGGCGGCATGCTCCGCCGCGCCACACTCCTCCTGCTTCTGGTCGCCGCAACGCTTGGCGGTTGCTCCGGGCCGTTCAGACCGCAGCGGCCGGCCTGGCGCACGCACGCTGAAAACGCCTGCATCGCGCAGCGCCGCGTGCAACCGACAGAATTCATCGCTCTGGCCAATGAGCTCGAAGGCCCCGGCATTTGCGGGCTCACCAGGCCGTTCAAAGTGACCGCCCTGCAGGGCGGCGCCGTCTCCTTTAATTCCACGGCGACGCTCGACTGCCCCATGGTGGCGGAGCTCGAATCCTGGGTCGCCGACACGGTGCAGCCTGCCGCGCAGGCGCGCTTCGGCCAGCGCGTCGTGCGCATCGACTCCATGGGCTCCTACGCCTGCCGCGGCATGAACAATCAGAGCGGCGCGCAGCTTTCCGAACATTCCTTCGGCAATGCGCTCGATATCGGCGGCTTCGTGCTCGAGGACGGCCGTAAGATCACGCTGGTGAGCGATTGGTGGCGCGGCGAGGAGCAGACGCGCGCCTTCCTGATGGACGTGCATCGCGGCTCCTGCGCGCATTTTTCGACCGTGCTGTCGCCGGGTTCGAACGCCTTCCACTACAACCATATTCACGTCGATCTGGCGCAGCACGGGCGCTCCCGCACGATCTGCAAGCCCGCGCCTCAGGAGACACTGCCGCCGCCGGACCAATCGCCGCTCGTCGCCATGCGGAACGCAAGTCCCATGGCCGGCGAGGAGACGGACAATGACACGACCGGTCGCCCGCCCGCCGCAGCCTTCGAAGGCGGCGACAGCCTCGGGCCCATCAACGCGCCGGACACGCCGCTGCCGCCGCGGCGCTACGATCCGGACGAAGCCGATCTGACCTCGACAATAAGAAGAAGGTGAGGATTACCGACGCCCGCCTGTATTCATCAGCCTCAACACCAACCACGCCGGCACCACAAACACGGCGCCCGCCAGCACATAGCTGAAAAGCTCCTTCACCGCCCCCAAGCCCAACGACGAGATGCGGTCGATAAAAGCCTGCACGCCGTGCAGAATGTCGATCGGCCGCAACTCCAGCCACATCAGCAAGGCGCCGACGACGAGCGAGATGAAGAAAAGCCGCACCGCCACATTGAGGGGCGAGCCGCCAAGGAAATTTTCGAGCCCGTTATTCGACGCCATGTGCAAGGGTTCCGTAGTGCGTTTCGCTTCGGCCGCGCCGGGGAGGATCAAATATTCGCGCTCGAGGCGCGGCGGTTTCTTATCGAGATGGGGCCAATTGGAGAAGGGGCTCTCATCGGTCATCGGCGCACGGCTCCTGCGCTCATAGCGCGCCTCCCGTCTGCGTTTCCTCCTTGAAGAGACGCATTATGCGTCTCAGGAACCGCTCCGTAAAGGAGAGCGCCTTTTCGAATTCTTGTTCGTCGGGAAGCGTCGATGGTTTGCGCGGCGCGGCGCTGGCGGACTTCAGCTGCGCATTTTCGGCGCGCAGCCGCTCGATCTCGGCTTCCAAAGCCGCACGCTCGTCGGCGCCCAGCCGGCAGACGGAAACGCCTTCCTTCACCGAGCAAAAGGAAACCGCGCCGGTGTCTTTGTTCATGCGCAGAAACCCGCCATCGGCGGGCTGGAGCGTGAAGCGATCTTTCTCCGGCGCGATAATGACCGGCGTGTCTTCGGCCCGCGCCGCGAACGGCGCAAGCGCCAAAACCAGAAGCGCCGATCGCAAGACGACGTTGGACGTGACGACGGCTGGGAAGCGAGAAACCATGGCCCGCAGATGGGAAGCGGCAAGGCCCGCGTCAATAAGCCGGACTCACCGCGTAATCAGCCGCGAGCCCCGGTGGTAGGTGAAATAGGCGGCGATCCAGCTGATCGCGACAAAAAGCCGGCTACGCAGATTGATCAAGAAATACACTTGGGCGACGCTCCAGAAGAGCCAGCCGACAAAACCCGTCAGCTCGAGCCGCCCGAGCTTCACGATCGCCGACTTGCGCCCGATGGTGGCGAGGTTCCCATGGTCCCGGTAGTGAAGCGGCTTTCGCGGCTTTTGCCCGCGCAGCCGCCGACGGATGGCGCGGCCCGCGTACCAGCCCATCTGCTTGGCAGAGGCTGCGAGCGCAGGGACGGGCTTCCCATCCGCGCCGATCACCAGCGCCTGATCGCCCGCCACATAGACATCCGGCAGCTCTGGAGCGGTAAGCTCGGGCCCCACTGCGATGCGGCCGGCGCGATCGCCGGGAACGCCAAGCCAATCCGCCGCCGGCGAGGCCCGCACGCCCGCCGCCCAAAGGATCGCGCCGGCCGGTATGTCCTTGCCGCCGGCGACAACCTTCTTCTCGTAGACCTCCTCGACCGCCAACCCTGTGCGCACCTCGACGCCCATGCGCTGCAGCGCGCGTCGGGCGTAGTCGGAGAGCTGCTCGGGAAAGGTCGAAAGAATTCTTGGGCCCGCCTCCAGCAAGAGAATGCGCGCGGCGCGTGGATTGGCGCGGCGGAATTCAGGCGGCAGGGCTCCGCGCGCTAGCTCGGCGATGGCGCCGGTCAGCTCCACCCCCGTCGGCCCGCCGCCGACGATGACGAAGGTGAGCAGACGGGCCCGCTCTTCCTCGTCGCCGCTCGCCTCCGCCTGTTCGAATGCCAGCAGCGGGCGGCGGCGGATCAGCGTTGCGTCGTCTATGGATTTTAGCCCCGGCGCGGCCTTGGCCCAATTTTCGTGGCCGAAATAGGAATGAGCGGCCCCGGTCGCGATGACAAGGAAGTCATAGGGGATCTCACCCCGATGCGTCTTGACGACCTTGCGCGCCGCATCGACGCCGTCGACGGCGAGCATAAGCACGGTCACGTCGGCGCGCCCGCGCATCACATAGCGAATCGGCCATGCGACATCCGAGGCGGCGAGGGCGGCGGTCGCGACCTGATGTAGAAGCGGCTGAAAACAGTGATGATTTTCTTTGTCGAGGAGCAGGATTCGCGCGCCGCTCCCGTTGAGAGCCAGCGCCGCCGAGAGACCTGCAAAGCCCCCGCCGATGATGATCACGCGTGGAGGGCCGCTTTGTTGCGCGCATGGCTCTGGCATGAGGCGTTCCCAAAATGCGATCCCCGTCAACTAGCCCTTCAGAAGCCGTCGAAAAGAACGAATGCGTTGTTCTCCGGCCGTTCGGGGAAATGACAACAAGCGGTCCGTCCGAACGGAGAGTTGATCCCCCAAACGCGCCGGCCCCGACTGCAAATTGGCCGAGACCATCTCAGGAGGACCGCCCCGAGCTTCGGAGCCCAATTTTAGGCGCGAACAAAAAATGAACTTGGCTTCGAGAACAAATCATGCACAATTGTGTCAGAGTTGTTGTTGCCCCCGCCATTGAAATCATGCCAGAAGGGATTTCAGCCGTGAGCCAAGCCAATCTCCGCCTCGTGGAAGGATCGTCCGTGGACAAGACCAAGGCGCTGGACGCCGCCCTGTCGCAGATCGAACGCGCCTTCGGCAAGGGCTCGATCATGCGGCTCGGCAAAAATCAAAAAGCCGTCGAAATCGAGACCATTTCCACCGGCTCGCTCGGCCTCGATATCGCGCTTGGCGTCGGGGGCCTGCCGCGCGGTCGCGTCGTCGAGATTTACGGCCCCGAATCCTCGGGCAAGACCACGCTGACCCTGCATGTCATCGCCGAGGCGCAGAAGATTGGCGGCGTCTGCGCTTTCGTCGACGCCGAACATGCGCTCGACCCGGTCTACGCCCGCAAGCTCGGGGTCAATCTGGACGAGCTGCTGATTTCTCAGCCCGACACCGGCGAGCAGGCGCTGGAAATCACCGACACGCTGGTGCGCTCGGGCGCGGTCGACGTGCTCGTCATCGATTCGGTCGCCGCCTTGACGCCGCGCGCCGAGATCGAAGGCGAAATGGGCGAGGTGCAGCCCGGTCTCCAGGCCCGTTTGATGAGTCAAGCGCTGCGCAAGCTGACCGCCTCCATCTCGCGCTCCAATACGCTCGTCATCTTCATCAACCAGATTCGCATGAAGATCGGCGTCATGTATGGCTCGCCGGAAACGACGACGGGCGGCAATGCGCTGAAATTCTACGCTTCGGTCCGTCTGGACATCCGCCGCGTCGGCGCGATCAAGGAACGCGACGAGACGATCGGCAACCAGACTCGCGTCAAGGTGGTCAAGAACAAGGTCGCCCCGCCTTTCAAGCAGGTGGAATTCGACATCATGTATGGCGAAGGCGTCTCGAAGGTCGGCGAGCTCATCGATCTCGGCGTGAAGGCCGGCGTTGTCGACAAATCAGGCGCCTGGTTCTCCTACGACAGCCAGCGGCTCGGCCAGGGCCGCGAGAACGCCAAAGGCTTTCTGCGGCAGAACCCCGAGGCCGCTCAGCGCATCGAGCAGGCGATCCGCGAGAACTCGGGCCTTATTGCCGAGAAAATTCTGGATGCCGCCGACGCTGACGACAAGGAATAGGCGGAAGGATCCTTCCCGCACGGATCTCCCGCTTTTCAAAGGCCCGCCCCGCGGGCCTTTTTCATTGCCGAAAAGCTTGCGGACTGGCATATCGCCCCGCGACAGACATGCGCTCGTAAAATCGAGATGGCCCCGACGCGCCGGACGCGCTTTCGTTCGGCTTACCTATTCACCATATGATCGGGAGGGTTTCCCGGTCGCGCCCGAGAGAGACGCATAATGAGCAGCGTCAACCAGATACGCTCCACCTTCCTCGATTACTACGTCCGCAACGGCCATGAGAAGGTCGCGTCCTCTCCCCTCGTTCCGCATAACGATCCCACGCTGATGTTCACCAATGCGGGGATGGTGCAATTCAAAAACGTCTTCACCGGCGTCGAGAAACGCCATCAGGCGCGCGCGACCTCCTCGCAGAAATGCGTGCGCGCCGGCGGCAAGCACAATGACCTCGACAATGTCGGCTACACGGCGCGCCACCACACCTTCTTTGAGATGCTGGGGAATTTCTCCTTCGGCGATTATTTCAAGGAAGGCGCAATCGAGCTCGCCTGGGGTCTGATCAGCCGCGAGTTCCAACTTCCAATCGACCGTCTCCTCGTCACCGTCTACCACGATGACGACGAGGCTTACGGGCTCTGGAAGAAGATCGCCGGCTTCCACGACAGCCGGATCATCCGCATTTCCAGCTCCGACAATTTCTGGAGCATGGGCGACACGGGTCCCTGCGGGCCTTGCTCGGAAATCTTCTACGATCAAGGCGAAGCCTTGGCTGGTGGTCCCCCGGGCAGCCCCGATGAGGACGGCGACCGCTTTCTGGAATTCTGGAACCTGGTCTTCATGCAATACGACCAGGTCGCGCCGGGCCAACGCGCGCCCCTCCCCCGTCCGTCGATCGACACAGGCATGGGCCTCGAGCGCATTGCCGCCCTGCTCCAGGGCGTCACCTCGAATTACGAGATCGATCTCTTCCGCGCCTTGACGGGCGCCGTCGCAGACTTCACCAACGTGCCGGTCAACGGCCCGCACGCGGCGAGCCACCGCGTGATCGCAGACCATCTGCGCGCCTCCTCCTTCCTCGTCGCCGACGGCGTAACGCCTTCGAATGAAGGGCGCGGCTATGTCCTGCGGCGGATCATGCGCCGCGCCATGCGCCATGCGCAGCTGCTCGGGGCGCAAGACCCGCTGATGTGGCGCCTCGTGCCGACGCTCGTCGCGGAAATGGGCCAGGCATATCCCGAGCTCTTGCGCGCCCAGGCGCTGATTGTCGATACGCTCAAAACCGAAGAAACGCGCTTCCGCGCCACGCTTACGCGCGGTCTCGCAATTCTCGACGAAGAGACCGCCGGGCTGACCGAGGGCGCGAAATTTTCAGGCGAAACCGCCTTCAAGCTCTACGACACATATGGCTTCCCGCTCGACCTCACCGAGGACGCGCTGCGCCCGCGCGGCATCGCCGTCGACAAGGACGGCTTCGACGCCGCTATGGGCCGCCAGCGTGCGGAAGCCCGCAAGGCCTGGGCCGGCTCCGGCGATACAGCTACCGAAACGCTTTGGTTCGCCCTGAAGGAACGCATCGGGGCCACGGAATTCCTCGGCTATGACGCCGAAAAGAGCGAAGGCGTCGTCACCGCGCTCGTCCACGACGGCGGCGAGGCCTTCATTCTCAAAGAGGGCCAGCGTGGATCAGTGATCCTCAACCAAACGCCCTTCTATGGCGAGTCGGGCGGCCAGGTCGGCGACGTCGGCGTCATCCGCGGCAAAGGCCTGCGCTTCCGCGTCGAGAATACTTTGAAAAAACTCGGCGACCTCATCGTGCATGACGGCGTTGTCGAGGAGGGCGAAATCGTTCCGGGGCTCGCTTTGGAGCTCGATGTCGATCACGAGCGCCGCAAGGCGACGCGCGCCAATCATTCCGCGACGCATATTCTTCATGAGGCGCTTCGCCAGGTTCTCGGCGATCATGTCGCCCAGAAGGGATCGCTGGTCGCGCCCGAACGTCTGCGCTTTGACTTCACCCATCCAAAGCCGCTCACGGACGAAGAGCTTTCGAGGGTCGAAGCCTTGGCTAATGAAATCGTCCAGGACAACGCCCCGGTCGACACCCGCGTCATGGCGCAGGACGAAGCCATTGAATCTGGCGCCCGGGCGCTGTTCGGCGAGAAATATGGCGACGAAGTGCGGGTCGTGAGCATGGGCCGGCCCGACCCCGGCGTACATCACGCTTTCTCCGTGGAGCTCTGCGGCGGCACGCATGTGTCGCGCACAGGCGACATCGGATTGATCTCGATTGTCGGCGAGAGCGCCGTCGCCTCCGGCGTGAGGCGCATCGAGGCGCGCACGGCCGAAGGCGCGCGGACCCTTCTCGTCTCCCAGGCGCGCGCCCTTCAGGATATTGCCACGTTGATTCGCGCTCCCCTCGACGAAGCGCCCAACCGCCTTGCCCTGCTGCTTGAAGACCGCAAGCGCCTCGAACGCGAGCTCGGTGACGCCAAACGCAAACTCGCCCTCGGCGGTGGCGGCGGCCCCGCCGCCGGCCCTGAGGCGCGCGAGATCGGCGGGGTCAAACTACTGATCCGGGCTGTCGAAGGGATCGACGCCAAGGACCTCAAATCGCTTGTCGACGACGCCAAGAAAAACATCGGCTCCGGCGTCGTCGCCTTCGCCAGCGCCTCGCCCGACGGGAAAGCCGGCATTGTCGTTGGCGTCACCGACGATCTCGCGCAAAAATACAGCGCCGTGGAATTCGTTCGGGCGGCTGCTGTCGCGCTTGGCGGCAAAGGCGGCGGCGGCAGATCGGATCTCGCCCAGGCCGGGGGGCCCAACGCCGCCGCGATCGACCAGGCGCTCGCCTGCGTCGAGGAGGCGCTCCGCACGAAGGCCGCGGAATGACCGCGCACGAGCCGCGCGGTTGGTATCACCGCCTGCGCAGACGCGTGCACCATATTCTCGACGGCGGCGTCAATGATCGCGCGACGCGCATCGTGCATCGCGCCTTCATCGCCCTCGTCGCTTTATCTGTTCTATCCGTCGTTCTGGAATCGGTGCCCGAATATGATCGGCGTTTCCGCCAGCTCTTCCTTACGGTAGAGCTTGTCGCAGTTGGCATTTTCACTGTCGAATATCTGCTTCGGCTCTGGTCCGCGCCCGAGCATACGCCTTATTCCGACCGGACGGCGACGAGCGCGCGGCTGGCGTTCATCGTCTCCGGCTCGGCGATTATCGATCTTCTGACGGTATTGCCTTTTTACCTTTCCTACTTTTTCTCAGCGGATCTGCGCGTTCTTCTGCTGCTGCGCCTTTTGCGGTTTTTCAAGCTCGCACGCTATTCGGCGGGTATGCGAACCCTCATCGCGGTGATGGAAGCCGAGCGCAAAGCGCTCCTTGCAACAGGCATATTGCTGTTCGGCGCGGTTCTCTTTTCAGCCGCGGCAATCCATCTCGCCGAGCACGAAGCGCAGCCCAAGAGTTTCGGTTCCATTCCGGCCGCCATGTGGTGGGCCATCGTCACGATCACGACGGTCGGATATGGCGACGTCAGCCCCATCACGCTCACTGGACGCATTATCGCTTCGATCACCATGGTGACCGGCTATGTGATGCTGGGTCTTCCAGTCGGCATCGTCGCGACGGCTTTCGCAGAGGAAATTCACCGGCGGGAATTTGTCGTCACCTGGAGCATGGTGGCGAGCGTGCCGCTGTTTCGGACGCTCGACGCCAGCGCGATCGCGGAGATCATGCGTTATCTGAGCGCGCAATCGGTTCCGGCCGGCACATTGATCGTTCGGCGCGGGGAAATCGCGCAGTCCATGTATTTCATCGCTGAAGGAGAGGTCGAGGTCGAGTTGCCAACGAAGGTGGTTCGTCTTGGCGTCGGGCAATTTTTCGGTGAAAGAGCTATTCTTTATCAGACGCCGCGCACCGCAAACGTGCGCGCGACAGAGCCGACGAAGCTGCTCATTCTACAGGCTTATGATCTGCAGACGCTGATCGCCCGCACGCCTTTGATCGGGGAGTGCATAAGAGAAGTCGCCGCGGCTCGATCAGTGCTTGCGCCTGAAGAGCCACACGGCGACATTATCGAAGCAGAACTGGAAGAGCATCCCGCTCCCGCGGACGGACCCGCGGGGGCCGAGTTTACGCCGTAAGGGCGGCGCGCATTTCCTCGAGCTGCGCAAGCTTCTCGCTCGCAGCCAGACGCGCGGCGTCGGTTTTGGCGTCGGAGAAGTCTTCCTTGGCGTTTTTGATGTCGGCGTCGAGCTTACCCGCCTCGATGTCCGACAGAGGAAGAGCGAGTTCAGCGAGGATGGTGAAGCCGGCAGCATTCACATCCGCGAAACCGCCGCGAACGAAAAGCTTCTCGACTTTCCCGTCGCCGCCCGCGACCGTCACGACGCCGGCCTTCAGCGTCGTCATCACCGGCGCGTGATCCTTGAGGACCGTGAACTGGCCCTCGGCGCCCGGCGCAACCACGCTTTCGACGTCGCCCGAAAACAGGAGCTTCTCGGGAGAAACAAGTTCGAAGTGGAAAGCGGCCATGTCATTCTCCGGCGACGCTGATCGTCATAAGCGAATGGCCGGTCTTAGCCCGGCCATCAATTGTTGGGATCGGGCGCGGGACGGCCGCAGGCCGCCCCTCCCGGATTGCTGAAAGCTTACGCAGCTTCCTTGGCGAGCTTGGCGGCCTTTTCGATCGCTTCTTCGATGGAGCCGACCATGTAGAAAGCGGCCTCGGGGAGGTGATCATATTCGCCTTCGACGAGGCCCTTGAAGCCCTTGATCGTGTCGGCGAGGGCGACGAGCTTGCCGGGCGAGCCGGTGAAGACTTCGGCGACGTGGAAGGGCTGCGACAGGAAGCGTTCGATCTTGCGGGCGCGGGCGACGACCAGCTTATCTTCTTCGGAAAGCTCATCCATGCCCAGGATCGCGATGATGTCCTGCAGCGACTTGTAGCGCTGAAGGGTCGACTGCACCTTACGAGCCACGTCATAGTGCTCCTCGCCGACGATCGCCGGAGAAAGCATGCGCGAGGTCGAGTCGAGCGGATCGACGGCCGGATAAATGCCCTTTTCCGCGATCGAACGCGACAGAACGGTCGTCGCGTCCAAGTGGGCGAAGGAGGTGGCCGGCGCCGGGTCGGTCAAGTCGTCGGCCGGCACGTAAATGGCCTGCACCGAGGTGATCGAGCCCTTGGTGGTGGTGGTGATGCGCTCTTGCAGGGCGCCCATGTCGGTCGCCAGCGTCGGCTGATAGCCCACCGCCGAGGGGATGCGGCCGAGAAGCGCGGACACTTCCGAGCCCGCCTGGGTGAAGCGGAAGATGTTGTCGACGAAGAAGAGCACGTCCTGGCCCTTGTCGCGGAAATCTTCGGCGACGGTGAGGCCGGTCAGAGCGACGCGGGCGCGGGCGCCCGGCGGCTCATTCATCTGGCCATAGACCAGGGCGCATTTGGAGCCGGCGGTGGAGCCGTTGACAGGCTTCTTGTTGACGTTGCCCTCGATCATTTCGTGATAGAGGTCGTTGCCTTCGCGGGTGCGCTCGCCGACGCCGGCGAACACCGAATAACCGCCGTGCGCCTTGGCGACGTTGTTGATGAGCTCCATGATGAGCACGGTCTTGCCGACGCCCGCGCCGCCGAACAGGCCGATCTTGCCGCCCTTGGCGTAGGGCGCGAGAAGGTCGACGACCTTGATGCCCGTCTCGAGGATCTGCGCTTCCGTGGCCTGCTCCGAATAGGACGGGGCCGGCTGGTGGATGGCGCGCGTTCCGCTCGACTTCACCGGACCAGCTTCGTCGACGGGCTCGCCGATGACGTTGATGATGCGGCCGAGCAGCTCTTCGCCAACCGGAACAGTGATCGGCGCGCCGGTATCCGCGACTTCCTGGCCGCGGGTCAGACCCTCGGAGGTGTCCATGGCGATGGTGCGCACGGAGTTCTCGCCGAGGTGCTGAGCGACTTCAAGAACGAGGCGCTGGCCCTGGTTGGTGGTCTCGAGCGCGTTGAGAATCTCGGGCAGGTGGCCGTCGAACTTCACGTCGACGACGGCGCCGATGACTTGGGTGATGCGGCCCGTGGGCTTGTTGGCGGCCATTTTTCGTCCTCGTCTATTTTAGCGATCAGAGCGCTTCGGCGCCCGAGATGATTTCGATGAGTTCTTTGGTGATCATCGCCTGGCGCGACCGGTTGTAGAGGGTCGTCTGCTTTTTGATCATGTCGCCGGCGTTGCGCGTGGCGTTATCCATCGCGCTCATGCGCGCGCCCTGTTCGGAGGCGGCGTTTTCGAGCAGCGCGCGGAAAACCTGGACCGAGATGTTGCGCGGCAGGAGTTCGGAAAGGATTTCGTCCTGACCGGGCTCATATTCATAGGACGGCTGCGGACCCTCGAGGACCGGCGCGTTCTCATTCGCGGCGATCTGCGCCGGAATGAGGCGCTGCGCCGTCGGAAGCTGCGCGATCACCGACTTGAACTTCGAGAAGAACAAGGTGGCGACGTCGAATTCGCCCGCCTCGAACATGGCGATGATCTTCTTGCCGATCTCGTCCGCGTTTTCGAAGCCGATGGTCTTGAGGCCGCGCAGCTCGATGAGCTCCACAATGTCTTTCTCGAACTGGCGGCGAAGCTGGTCGTAGCCCTTCTTGCCGACGCAGAGAATCTTGACCGTCTTGCCCTGCCCCTGCAAGCGCAGGATATGCTCGCGGGCGAGGCGCACGATCGAGGAATTGAACGCGCCGCAAAGGCCGCGCTCGGCAGTGGCGACGACGAGGAGATGCACGTCATCCTTGCCATTGCCGGCGAGAAGCTGCGGACCGCCGGTGGAGACGCCGGCGGCGAGATTGGCGAGCACGGATTCCATGCGCTCGGCGTAGGGACGCGCGGCCTCGGCCGCCGTCTGCGCGCGGCGCAGCTTGGCCGCCGCGACCATCTGCATGGCCTTGGTGATCTTCTGCGTCGCCTTGACGGAAGAAATCCGGTTTCGAAGATCCTTCAACGAGGGCATTGGCGTGCTTCTTGTCTCGAGGGCGCCGCGCGCCCGCTACCGGGCGCGCGATCCGTCATTGTCGGCTCAGGCGAAGGACTTCGCGAAAGTCTCGACGACGCTCTTGAGCTTCGCCGCGGAGTCGTCGGAGAGGTCCTTCGACGACCGGATGGCGTCGAGAAGGTCGGCGTGCTGCGAGCGGAGCACGGCGAGCAGGCCGTCCTCGAAGGCGCGCACGCGATTGACCGGCAGCGGATCGAGATAGCCGTTGACGCCGGCGTAGATCACGCAGGTCTGCTCTTCCATCTTCAGCGGCGAGAACTGCGGCTGCTTGAGGAGCTCGGTGAGACGGGCCCCGCGGTTCAGAAGACGCTGGGTCACCGCGTCGAGATCCGAGCCGAACTGCGCGAAGGCGGCCATTTCGCGATACTGCGCGAGCTCGCCCTTGATCTTGCCGGCGACTTTCTTCGTCGCCTTGGTCTGCGCGGACGAGCCGACGCGCGACACGGAGAGGCCGACGTTCACCGCCGGGCGAATGCCCTGGTAGAACAGGTCCGTCTCAAGGAAGATCTGACCGTCGGTGATCGAGATCACGTTGGTCGGAATGTAGGCCGACACGTCGTTGGCCTGCGTCTCGATGACCGGCAGAGCCGTCAGCGAACCGGCGCCGCGATCGTCGTTGAGCTTGGCGGCGCGCTCCAGGAGGCGCGAGTGCAGATAGAAGACGTCGCCCGGATAGGCTTCGCGTCCCGGCGGACGGCGAAGCAGCAGCGACATCTGGCGGTAAGCGACGGCCTGCTTGGAAAGGTCGTCATAGATGATGACCGCATGCATGCCGTTGTCGCGGAAGAATTCGCCCATGGCGCAGCCTGCGAAGGGCGCCAGGAACTGCATCGGGGCCGGGTCCGAAGCGGTGGCCGCGACGACGATCGAATATTCCAGCGCGCCGCGCTCTTCGAGCACCTTCACGAATTGCGCGACGGTCGAGCGCTTCTGGCCGATGGCGACGTAGACGCAGTAGAGCTTCGCCTTCTCGTCGTCGCCGTCGTTGAGCGACTTCTGGTTCAGGATCGTGTCGAGCGCGATCGCGGTCTTGCCGGTCTGACGGTCGCCGATGATCAGCTCGCGCTGGCCGCGGCCGATCGGGATCAGAGCGTCGACGGCCTTGAGGCCGGTCGCCATCGGCTCGTGCACCGACTTGCGCGGAATGATGCCGGGGGCCTTCACGTCGACGCGGGCGCGGCGCGTGGCGTTGATCGGGCCCTTGCCGTCGATCGGATTGCCGAGGGCGTCGACGACGCGGCCGAGCAGCTCCTTGCCAACCGGAACGTCGACGATCGCGCCGGTGCGCTTGACCGTCTGGCCTTCCTTAATGTCGCGGTCGGAACCGAAGATAACGATGCCGACGTTGTCGCTTTCGAGGTTGAGGGCCATGCCGCGCACGCCGTTCTCGAACTCGACCGTCTCGCCGGCCTGCACATTGTCGAGGCCGTAGACGCGGGCGATGCCGTCGCCGACCGACAGAACCTGGCCGACCTCTGTGACCTCGGCCTCATTGCCGAAGTTGGCGATCTCGTTTTTCAGGATCGCGGAAATTTCTGCGGCGCGGATATCCATCAGCCGACCTCTTTCATGCGTGTGCGGATTGAGTTGAGCTTGGTGCGAACGGAAGCGTCGACCATGCGCGAACCGAGTTTGACGACGATGCCGCCGATGATCGACGGATCGGTCTTGACGTTGAGGCTGACCGACTTGCCGCCGGTGACGCCGGCGAGCGCCTGGCGCAGCGCCGTTTCATGATCCGGCTTGAGCGGGGCGGCGACGATCACGTCGGCGCGGACCAGACCACGGGCCTTGTCGTGAAGGCTCTGATAGGCGGCGATCATGTCCTGGAGAACGAAGAGGCGGCGCTTGGAGGCCACCAAGCGGATGAAATTGCCGGCGATGCCGGAAATGCCCGCTTTCTTGAGGATTGCGTCGAGCGCCTTGACCTGCTCCTGCGCGGAGAAGACGGGGCTTCTCACCAGACGCTTGAGGTCGGCGCTTTCATTGATGAGCCCCTGGAACGCGGCGAGCGCCGTAGCGACCTCGTCCGTGGCGCTCTTTTCCGACGCCAGTTCGTAAAGGGCGGAGGCGTAACGTCCTGCGACGCCGGAAAGCGAAACTCCGTCTTGAGCCACTTGGATCGCTCGTCAAATTCGCATCGCTCGAAACGACGCCCACGCGAAAATGCGTTCGCGCCTTTGGCGGTCGGCTTCGTAGCGACGGATGCTGCAGGGGCAAGGAACTAAGAGCGGCAACGCCCCAGTCCCAAGGCGATGGGTCCCTAACACAGTGAATTTTGCGGCGCAACCCTGTCCGGCGCCCAGATTTCGCTCGCGCCTTCGCGCTAGGCATGACGCGAACCGCCGAGACTGCGCCGCCGGGTCGTGAGGGAGCGTGGGATTCATGCGGAGTTGGCGTGAATTCTCACGCCGAAAACTTCCGGCCTCCCGCCGGCGGAAGGCAGTGGCTCGCGAGAAAAATCTGCCTCAATTTTAGCCTTCCAGATTGTCGCAGCAAGACGAGCCTATCGGCCGATCAAGAACAGTGACGCGTCGCACAATCAAAACTCATCGGGCTTTGCTTGCAGCTTGCCGGCGGATAAGTTGCGCCTGCCCGTTCCTGCGGGATCGGTGCGATTTTTTGGAATTCTGGGGGATGCGCATGGCGCGCGCGGTGGTCGGAATTATCGGCGGATCCGGGGTTTATGATTTGCCGGGCGAGCAGAAGGTCAGGCGCGAGCGCGTCGCCAGCCCCTGGGGCGAGCCCTCGGACGAACTCGTCTTCGGCGAGGTCGGCGGCACACAGGCCGTCTTTTTGCCGCGACATGGACGCGGACATCGGCTGTCGCCGTCGACGATCAACTACCGCGCCAATATCGATGCGATGAAGCGCGTCGGCGTCACCGACATTATTTCAGTCTCAGCCTGCGGATCGTTCAAGTCGCAGTTTTTCCCCGGACTGTTCGTGCTGGTCGACCAGTTCGTCGATCGCACCTTTGCGCGTCAGTCGTCGTTCTTCGGCGACGGCTGCGTAGCGCATGTGTCGATGGCGCACCCGGTCGCCCCGAAATTATCCGCCCGCATTGCAAAGGCGGCGCGCGACGAAGCGATCGAGATCGCCGTCGGCGGCACATATGTCTGCATGGAAGGCCCGCAATTTTCGAGCTACGCCGAATCGCTTCATTACAAGGCGTCGGGTTTCGATCTCATCGGCATGACCGCCATGCCCGAGGCCAAGCTCGCGCGCGAGGCCGAGATTTCCTACGCCACTATCGCCATGGTGACGGATTTCGATTGCTGGCATCCCGAGCACGACCATGTGGACGTCGCCTCGGTGATCGCGATCGTGCGCGAGAACTCGGCCAAAGCCGCCCGGCTCGTCGCGCGCGTGCTGAAAGATTTCCCGCGCGAGCACGAAGCCTGCCCCGTGGGCTCCGATCGCGCGCTCGATAACGCCATTCTCACGGCGCCCGAGGCGCGCGACCCTGAATTGCTGAAGAAGCTCGACGCTGTGATGTCGCGGCTGAACGGCGCGGCCGCTCAGTAATACCACTGGCCGTTTCGCCATTCGCCCTGGATGCGCTTGGGCGGCGCCATTGGCTTGGCCGGTAGGTTGCCGCCGTTGGGATTGTAATCCCCGATATAGCTGCAGCCGATGCAGCCGTAACCGTTCCCATTAGCGCCATTGGCTCCCTGGCCGCCGGCGCCGGCGCCGTAGCCGCCGCCTGCGCCATAACCACCGCCTGGGTAGCCCCCGTAACCACCGCCATAGCCTCCGTAACCGGGGCCCGGGGGCATGGGCTGGGCCGGGACGCCCGGCTGACCGGGCGCCGGCATGCGAGGGCCGTAGCCGCCCATCATGCCCGCCTGAGGAGCCGGGGGCGGAACAACATGGTAGTTCTGGGCCTGCGCGGCGCCGGAGAGGCTCAGGGCAAGCGCGAAGGCAAGACGGAATAGGGCGTGCATGAGCGAAATCCTTGGAGGGAACGCAGGTTGAGTGTAAAGAGCTTGGCTGCGCGCGCCAGCGCCAAATCAGCCTATGGTTGAGTGTTTTCTAAAAGCCAGGAAAGCCTATGTCGCTTCGCGCCGCCATCCGCACCATTCCGGACTTCCCCAAGACAGGCATTCTCTTCCGCGACATCACCACGCTGCTCGGCGACGCCAAGGCGTTTCGCAAGGCGGTCGACGAGCTCGTCCAGCCCTGGGCCGGGACGAAGATCGACAAGGTCGCTGGGATAGAGGCACGGGGCTTTATCCTCGGCGGGGCGGTCGCGCATCAGCTCTCCGCCGGCTTTGTGCCGATCCGCAAGAAGGGCAAGCTGCCACATACGACCGTCTCCATGTCCTACGCGCTGGAATATGGGACTGATGAGATTGAAGTGCATGTAGACGCCGTCGCGCAAGGCGAGCGGGTCATATTGGTAGACGATCTGATTGCGACCGGCGGGACGGCGGAAGGCGCGGTCCGGCTTCTGCAGAAATTGGGCGCGGAAGTCATGGCGGCCTGTTTCGTCATCGACCTCCCCGATCTCGGCGGCGCGAACAAGATCGAAGCGCTGGGCGTCCCGGTTCGCACGCTGGTCGCCTTCGACGGGCATTGACGCGGGTCTGCCGGGCTTTCCCGCGCCGCTAGGGTTAGACTGCTGTCTTTATGAAGCTTCGTTCGACCCATCTGTTGTTTGCCGCCGTCGTCCTCGCCGCGATCGCCGCGGGGACCGGGGCCCTTTATTTTCTCCCGAGCCTCGGCGAGCGGGACGGAACGGCGTCAAAGAATGCGCCGCGCGTCGGCGCGACACATATTGCCGGCGGAAGCATCATGCCCGGCCTCAGACGGGCGATCGTGCCACAAGCTGAAGCGCCGACGATCGCGACGCCTGCGCCGGCGGAACCGACGCTATCAGAGAGCCCCCCGCCTGCCCTGATCGCTGCCGCGCCGCCGCCGGCCTCTCCAGCCGCCGAGGCGCCGCCCGCGGCAGATGATCTGCAGGGGTCAGGCGTCGAAGGGCTGGTCTCCTTCCCGCCCTTGGCGCCAAGACCTCCGGCCCGGCCTGCCGATCTGCAAGGCGCGCAAATCGAGGCGCCTTTGCCGCCGATACGGCCAGCCGATCTTGCGTCCCTGCAAGGTCCGTCGGAGCCGCCGGCGGCCCCTGCCGGCCAGCCCCAACCCGCCCAACCGCAAGCCATTCCGCCCCGAGCCGCTCTGCCTCAAGCCGCTCTGCCTCAAGCGGCTCAACCGCAAGCCGCCCCGTCGTGGTCCTTCCCACATTGGCCGCAGGCGGCGCAGCCTGCGCCCGAAACTCAGCAAGTCAGCGCCTCGCCGGCGCCCAATTATGTCGATGCGCCGCAGCCGCCCGTGCGTCCGGCCGACTTGACTGCCGCGCTCGCCCCCGGCAAGGCGACGACAGCCGCTTCCGCCGCGGCGGAGAGTTCCCAGACGCCGGCTCCGGCCGCCGCCCAGCAGACGGCGCGGCTAGAGGAGCCCGCGTTGCGGCCGGCGCCCGATGACGCATTTCAGGCGCCGCCTCCAAAATTCGGCATGGGCGACCCGGTCTTCGTGCGCATCTTCAAGCAGGAAGGCCAGCTCGAATTATGGCTGAAGAAGAACGGCCGCTATTCGCTCTATAGAAACTTCCCCATCTGCAAATGGTCAGGCCGTCTGGGGCCGAAGCTCAAGGAAGCCGATTATCAATCGCCCGAAGGCTTCTACAGCGTCTCCGCCAAGCAGCTTCACCCGCATTCCAACTACCACCGCGCCTTCAACGTCGGATATCCCAACGCCTTCGATCGCCAGAATGGCCGCACCGGCGGGCTCGTGATGGTGCATGGGGCGTGCAAGTCGGTCGGCTGTTTCGCCATGACCGACCAGGGCATTGAAGAGATTTACGGCTTCGTCGAAGCGGCGCTGCGGGCGGGGCAGAAGGAAGTTCCGGTCCATATCTTTCCGTTCCGCATGACCGAGGCGAATATCACGCGCGAAACCGGCAACAACGGCGGCTGGCTGTCCTTCGTCGGCAATGGCGGCAGCTATCGCCAATGGCTCGACTTCTGGAAGAATCTCAAGGAAGGCTACGACAGATTCGAACAAGCCGGCGAGCCGCCGGTGGCCTTCGCCTGCGGCGACCATTACGAGTTCGACGGCGGCTCCGCCTCCTGCCGGCGCGTCGCCGGCTGGTAGGGATCGAAATTATTTCCCTTTGAATAGCTCGCATGTGGACTTGTCATTCCCGGCGGGCTGAAAGCCCGACCGGGAATCCAGAGCCACAATAGCGCTGGTTTTGCTCTGGATTCCCGATCGCTCGCTGCGCGAGCGTCGGGAATGACAGCGAACCAATCAAGCGGATCTCGTATGAGCCTTAAAGCGATGCGGCGAGCTTGCGGGCAGTAGCGCGCAACTCATCGAGCGTGAGGAGCTTGTCCTGCTCCGGCTCGTGAATGACCGCGCCGAATTTATCCGCCAACGCCGCGCAGACCGCGACAGCGGCGAATTGTTCGCGCGGATCGCCGCCCCAGCGAAATTTCATGGCGACGTCGCGCCCGTTGAGCGCCGCCGAGAGGATGTCGGAAGGCGACTCCACTTCGTCGAAGCGCAGGTCGAAGCCGGCATCCTCGCCATCATAAGTGCAGGGCAGATAGCCTTTGGTCTCGAACGGCGCATAGGCATCGTCGAGCGTCAGCTTGAAGCCCAGCTCATTGAGCGCAGACTGCAGCGCTTTGCGCGCGGGAACCTCCGCGCGGTTGAGATACGCCGTTTGCGCGCGCGCCATTTTTGCCCTCATTTCATTGCCTGTTGAAAAACTCGCATTCGGTCCCTGTCATTCCCGGCGGGACCGTCATGGCGAGGAGCGGCAGCGACGAAGCAATCCAGGAGCGTCATCGCGACTCTGGATTGCGTCGCTCCGCTCGCAATGACGGAAGCAGAAAGCCCGACCGGGAATCCAGAGCGACAACGACAGCGCTGGTTTTTGCTCTGGATTCCCGATCGCTCGCTTCGCCAGCGTCGGGAATGAAAACAAACCAAGCGAGTGGCTCGATAACACTCACAGATCGACGAAGAGGAATTTATTGGCCTTGAGCGCCGGATAGTTTTCCCGCAGCGCCTTTGCGATTTTTCCGACGAGGTTTTTGTCTCCGGCGGCCGAGGGCCCGACGAAATCGGTGCCCGCCATCCATGTTTCGAGGAAACAATGCAGCGCAGCGTCGTAGTCGACGCCGGTCGGATTCGCGGTCTTGTCGGCAAGATCAGCGACGCCGTCGGCGCTGACCTCAAGGCGCCAGTCGCGATCGTCTGTCACCGAGCCGATCAACGACGCAATATCCGCGTCCGTCCAATCTTTTTTAAGGTCCACGGGCATGAGTGTCGGTCTCCAGACAATGTTCGATTGGCTAAGCAAAAAAGCACGCGGCGGGCCAAAGCGGCGACATCAGGCGTCGACCGGCGCGCGTTGCTTGGCGATCAGGCGGCTGTTGGCTTCGAGCGAAAACTCCCGCCACGCCGCGCCGATGTCGCGCAACGTCGCCGAGACATAGTCCTTCGTCGGCTTGTGCTCCTGAGGGAAATTCGACAGCGCGCAGGATGTGCGATTGAAGTCGATAATCGCGTCGAGCAGCGCCTGGATGAAACCGTCGAACGCCGCCTGCACTTTCGGCGTGAGATCGGAACGCCCGCGCTCGACGGCGACGACCGCGTGGTCGAACGGCAGCTCGTCGATCATCGACAGCGCGTCGGCGAAGGTCGCTTCCATGGCGCCCAGCATGGCGCGTTGCGTGAGCTGCTCGCGCTCACCGTGGGACAGCGCAAAATTGAGCCGCTGCCGATAGGCGGCGAAAGCCGGCGCGCGCCGCGACGCCACCCATTCGTGGAACAGCTCGAGGCAGCGCTCGTTGCGCTCGGCGGGCGATCCCGCGACATTCGATATCGTCATGCACGTCTCCTGTTGCGGCAAAATCTGCCGGGCGATCCGCAGGGCGGCGTTGATTGCGCCCTCGACATAGCCGCCGCCCTCTCGCGCCGTTTCCGAGCTTCCGAAAAAGAGCTTTCCGCCCCAGAGCGGCTGGCTGAAGGCGCGCGCGCCATAGTCGGGATGGGCGCCGTCTGCGGCGCGATCGGCTTGCGTGCAGGTGAAAGGTTCCGTCGCCCAGTCCTGTATCTTCAATTTACCCGCGTCGAGCGACGGGCCGAAGAGCTGGGCGAACTGGCTTTTCGCGAGCGTCGGCAGACCGTTGCGGAACGCGTCTCGCGTGTCGGGCGGAAGGGCGAAAAAGCCGCCGAGCGCGCCCCTCTCCTCTCCGGCGTCACAGGCGTCGAAGATTTCGCCCAGCACCGCTTGATCGTGAACCACGAAGGCGTTGCCGGAATGACCGAAGGACCGCCAGATCGGCGGTTCGGCAAGCCCGATCAATGCCTTGGCGCTCGCCGCCATCCATGTGGGCGTGTCCCGCATGGCCGCCGACATGAAGTCGGGCAGCGTCGGCGCGAAAGCGACGTCGCGATCGAGCAGGCGGGGCGGAACGGCGAGCGCAAGCTGACGGGCGGCAATCTTGATTTCGCCCTCTCCCGTCTCGAAGCAAAGCTCGACGGCGTCGCCACAATCGCGCGCCGCGCGAAGGACATGGCCGAGATGGAGAGTCTGCGGATCGAGATCGGCGGCGAGCGCCGCAACGAGCGCGGCCATGCCGCCCGTCAGCCGTTGCGCGCCGGCGTGAAGGCCCGGCGCCGACTGCACTGCGGGCGCCTTTTCGGGGTCCGTCATCAGCAGGGCTGTGCCGGGATCGTGCTGATCGAAAGGTTCGAGCCCCAATTCGCCGACGAGGCGGGTAATGGTGGGCTGTGTCTGCGGCCAGAACCAGGTGGGTCCGAGATCGAGGCGCAGGCCGCTTGTCGGGTTCTCGACAGTCAGAACGCGCCCGCCGAGCCGGTCGCGCGCCTCGAACAGCGCATAGGAAACGCCTTTCGCGGCAAGGCTGCGCGCCAGCGCGAGACCGCAGATTCCGCCCCCGACAATTGCGACATCCAGCATGGCGCGTGTTCCTTTGGGAGGTGAGGGAGCAAGCGGTGTGCCGGGGGCCAAGTTTGGGATAAGCCGGGCAGATTCTTATCGTGGCCCCGCCCCCTCCCTGTCCCTCCCCCGCGTCGCGGGAGAGGGGACGCTCGCGATCAGCGCTTTGGATGAAGGCCACAATCTGCTCCCTCTCCTGCGAAGCGGGGGAGGGTTGGGGAGGGGGCCATCCAGCGCCAACTTCCCCGCCGCCGATTCCCGACGCAGGGCGATACTGGAGGCCGGGACGCCCCGACCCCGTTCGGCCGAGGGTGTTTTCCCATTTCGGTAGTCATCCCGAGCGCGCGGCCGCAAATGCTATGCCCAGCCTTTTCGCGGAAACATCCGCCCTCCACGCATCGGGAGGAAGCCCGGCAAGCGGCGCAAAACCCACACGAGGCGAGGGTCGCCGCCTTGCGTTTAACCGGCCCCGCCGGCGCCGCCGATTCGACAGCGCCCCTGCAAGATGGCGAAGCGGGGGAAGCATAAGGCAGGTTTCGGGGGTGGGGATAAAATAAACTAAGCCGCGTCGCGGACGGCGGCGACGGCTTGTGCTTCCGCCGCTTCGATAGCCGCGCTTGCGGCGTCGGGACCAAGCGAAAGACCTTCGGCGCGCACGAAGGAGATGTCCGTCAGCCCGAGGAAACCCAGCACCGCTTCGAGATAGGTCTCTTGATAATCCCACGCCCTTCTCGGGCCCTCGGTGAAAACGCCGCCCCGCGCCGAAACGACGATGACCTTCTTGCCAGCGGGCGTCAGGCCCACAGGGCCGGCCTCCGTATATCGGAAGGTTCGTCCGGCGCGGACGATGTGGTCGATCCAGGCTTTTAGCGCCGACGGGATCCCGAGATTATACATCGGCGCGCCGATGACGATGGCGTCTGCGCCCAAGAATTCGTCGACTGCAATATCCGAGAGCTGGACCGCTTGCGAAAGCGCCGCGTCGCGCTCTTCGGGGGCAGTGAAAAACCCGCCGATGGTCGAGGCGTTCAGATGCGGCAAAGGGTTTTTCGACAGATCACGCTCGATCACCTTGGCTCCTGGCTGCTTGGCCACGAGCTCCGCGACGACCTTCGCGGTCAACTTGCGCGAAACAGAACCTTCTCCCAAGGGGCTGCTATCGACCCGCAAAATGGTGAACGACATGCGACATCTCCTATAGTTACAAAAACATACTATGATGATAAGCAGGAACTAGGTTTAAAAGAAGACGGAACATTCAAGTTAGAGAGTTACATGGAAGTAACCCATGGCGCGTTTCGCTGGCCGCGGCGCGCTTTGGCGACGCGCCGCATGGCTCTTTTATGGTTTCTTTCCGTGGCATAGGATCGCTCGGGCAACGCGGGGATGCGCCTTGAAGTCTCGAAAAAACGCCGGTCAGATCGACTTTATCTCCCATCGCGAGGCATGCCCTTTCGTGCGCGATGTGCTGACCCGCGTCGGCGACAAATGGAGCGTGCTGGTCATTATGCTTCTGGGCGACGGCACGAAGCGCTTCAGCGAGTTGAAGCGGATGATCGACGGCGTCTCGCAGAGGATGCTGACGCTCACATTGCGCGGACTCGAACGCGACGGACTGGTCTTTCGGAAGGTTTTCCCGACGGTCCCGCCGCGGGTCGAATATACGCTCACCCCGCTTGGCAAGACGCTTCTCAAAACCGTGACGTCACTGGCGATTTGGGGGATGGACAATCGCAAGGAGATCGAGCGCGCCCGTGACGAGTTCGATAATCGGGAGAGCTTTTGAGCGGCGCGCTGATCGAACCCCGAGGCGGCCTCGTCCTTCGAGACGCGAGCTTCACTCGCTCCTCAGGATGAGGCCTAAGTGTTTGGCGCAAAAGCCCCTCATGGTTGCAGAAGCCCTTCATGCTGAGGAGGCTGCGCAGCAGCCGTCTCGAAGCACGGAGGGCGTCAATGGCGCTTTGTCAGCGATGCCGTGATCTCTTCTACGACAAGCCGCCGCTCGCGCCCGCCATCGACGCGCAACCACGAGATCTCGCCGGTGTCCTTCGCCGTCTGCGCCTGCAGCACCGCGCGCGTTGCGTCGGAAACGTCATTGATCCGCTTGTCGACGCGCGACAGTCTTTGCGCTAGATCGACGTCGAGCCACACGCCCATGAAAGGAACGCCGGCCGCGCGCGCCGCGCTTTCGATTGCGGCGCGGTCCTGCGGCCGATCGAAAACGGCGTCGGCGACGACCGGCCAGCCAATCTTTGCGACCCGCTCCGCGGAGTCGAACAGCTCGGCGTAGACCTTCGCTGAAACCTCGCTTTTATAAGCTTCGGGCGGAAGCCGCTCGGTCACTTCAGCGCCGAAGAGGCGCTTGCGGAGACGGTCGCTGTTGAAAATGCGTGCGCCGGGCGCGGGCGTCAGGCGCGGGGCGAGCGCCGCTGCGACGCTTGATTTGCCGGAGCCGCTAAAGCCGCCGATCGCAACCACGCCCCCTTGCGCCGGCTGCAACATTTCGCGCGAGAGGTCGAAAAAGCCGCGCGCTGTGTCCCCATTGCCTTGCGACGCCTCGACATGGGCGCGGATCGTCGCGCGCAGCGACATGAAGAAGGGCAGCAGCGGCAGCCCGTCTTCCTCGGATTGCGCGCGCGCGTCGAGATAGCGGTTGAGCGTGAGATTGGAAAAATCGCAAAGCCCGACGCGCCACAGATCCATCAGCAGGAAGGCGAGATCATACAGGACGTCGATGGTCGAGATGTCGTCCGAAAATTCGAGGCAATCGAAAGGCGTCGGCTCGCCCTCGAAAAGGCAGATGTTGCGCAGATTGAGATCGCCGTGGCAGGGCCGCACCCTGTCCTGCGCGCGTCGCGCGTCGATCAATGTGACATTGGTCGCAAGCGCGTGGCGCAGATTGTCGAGATACGCCTCGATCTCGTCACTTGGCGCGGGCGCCGCCGCGCGCAGGCTCGCCTCCATACTGTCGATGATTTGGCGCATGGAGGCCGCTCCGCCGCGCGCGTGATCGGCGATCGCCGCGTCATGGGCTTTCGCGATGCGGCGCGCGAGCGTCTCGATCATCTCCTTCGTGAGCCGGCCCTCGCGCGCCATGCAATCGAACAAAGCGTCGTCGGGGAAGCGCCGCATTTCGACGACCGCGTCGAGAAAGGCGCCCTCCCCGTCGAGCGCCAGCCTTCCGTCGCTCTCCCGCGTGATCCGCCGCATGCCGAGATAAAGCGCGGGCGAGAAAGCCCGGTTGAGGGCGACTTCGCGCGTGCACATCTCGCCTCGCAGCGCCGGCGTCGAGAAATCGAGATAGGGCAGACGCACAGGGCGCTTGAGCTTGTAAACGCGATCGCGCCCGAGCAGCACGGTCGAAATATGCGTCGTCACGATCTTGGGCGCGCCGAGCAGGCCGGAAAGAAAGGCAATGATTTCCGCTTGCTCGTCGCTCACATCGTCTCCTTGCGAAACGGCAATTCCGCCTCCTGCGCCGCCATCATCTCGCCCAGCGCCGCGCGCTCCCGCTCGCAATAATCGGCGACGGCCGCCCGCAGCCCCGCGTCGGCGAAATCATGCGCCGACCATGTAACGACCGGACGATAGCCGCGCGCGATCTTGTGCTCGCCCTGCGCGCCGGCCTCGACCCGGGTGTAGCCATGCGCAATGGCGTAATCGATCGCCTGATAATAGCAGATCTCGAAATGCAGAAAGGGCCGCTCGATCAACGCGCCCCAGTTGCGGCCATAGATCACGTCGTCGCCCAGGAAGTTGATCGCGCCCGCGACATACTCCGCGCCATGCTTGGCCATCACCAGCAGAATGCGATCGGCCATAGCGGCGCCGATGAGATCGAAGAAAGCGCGCGTGAGATAGGGCCGGCCCCATTTGCGCGCGCCCGTATCCATGTAAAAGGCGAAGAAGGCGTCCCAATGCTCGGGGCGGATCTCCGCGCCCCTCAGACGCTCGATCGTGACATCGTCGCCAAGCGCCTCACGCCTTTCGCGCTTGATGCTTTTGCGTTTGCGCGACGACAGCGCGCCGAGGAAATCCTCGAAGCTCGAATACCCCTCATTGACGAAGTGAAACTGCTCGCCGGCGCGCAGAATGAAGCCTGCGTCGCCAAGCGCCTGCGCCTCCTCCGGCGTCGGAAAGGCCACGTGGAGCGAGGAGGCCTTGAGCGCCTGACGCAGCCCACGCAAGGCGCCGATCAGCGCGTCGCGCGCGCCTGCCGGCGCATCGCCGGCAACGAGCAGCCGCCGTCCCGTCGCGGGCGTGAAGGGCGCGGCGATCTGAAGCTTGGGATAATATTTGCCGCCCGCCCGCTCATAGGCCTGCGCCCAGCTCTGGTCGAAGACATATTCGCCGAGACTATGCGCCTTGAGATAGGCGGGCGCGCAGGCGACGAGGCGCCCGCTTTCGTCCTCGACCAGCGCATGCACCGGCGACCAACCCGTCCGCGCGCCGACCGAGCTAGATCGCTCCAGCGCGGAGAGGAAGGCGTGGGTGATAAAGGGATTGAAGCGCTCGCCATCGGCTTGCGTCAATGTCGGCGGATTGGCGCAGGCGTCCCAAGCCGACGCCTCCACCTTTTCGAGCGATTGAACGAAGCGCGCCGTGAATTTTGCAGCCATAAGCCGCTAGTAAATAGGAAAAGCCCGGCACAGCGCCAGCACTTCCTGGCGCGCCACGTCGATTGTACGAAGATCGGCCGGATTGCGTAAGACACGGGCAATCCACGCGCCGATGCGCTGGAATTCCGCAACCCCGAAGCCGCGCGTCGTCCCGGCGTTGCTCGAGAGCCGCAGGCCCGAGGGCGCCTCCGGCGGGCGCGGATCGAAGGGGATCATATTCTTGTTCACCGCGAGCCCCGCCTTCTCCAGCGCCTTGGCCGCGACGTCGCCGGTCACGCCCGTTGGCGAGAGATCGACGAGCATGAGCCCGGTATCGGTCCCGCCGGTCACGACGCGCAGGCCCGCGCCGACGAGCGCCGCGGCAAGCGCGCGGGCGTTTTCGAGCACGGCTTCATTATAGGCGCGAAACGCCGGCTGCAGCGCCTCGCCCAAACACGCCGCCTTGCCCGCCACGGCGTGCAGCATGACAGAGCCCTGCACGCCGGGAAATATGCCGGCGTCGATGCGCTTGGCGAGCGCTTCGTCATTCCACAAAACCATGCCGCCGCGCGCGCCGCGCAAGGATTTATAGGTCGTCGTCGTCACCACATGCGCATGCGGAAAGGGGTGCGGATAAAGCCCGCAAGCCACGAGCCCGGCGACATGCGCCATATCGACGAGAAGATAGGCGCCGACCTCATCGGCGATGGCGCGCAGCCCTGCAAAGTCGATCGCGCGCGGATAGGCCGAGCCGCCCGCGACGATCAATTTCGGCCGCGCCGCGCGCGCGAGGTCGCGCAATTCATCGAGGTCGATCAGCTCGCTCTCGCGATTCACGCCATATTGCGTGATCGAATAGTCGCGCCCGGTCAGCGTCGCGGAGTGGCCATGGCTGATATGCCCGCCCGCCGCGACATTCATGGAGAGGATGGGCTCGCCGAGCTTCAACAGGCCGAGAAACACGCCGGCATTGGCGTTGGAGCCCGAATGCGGCTGCACATTGGCGAAACGGCAGTTGAACAGCTTTTTCGCGCGGTCGATGGCGAGCGCCTCGATGGCGTCGACGAATTCCGCCCCGCCGTAATAGCGGGCGTAGGCCGCGCCCTCGACGGTCTTGTTGGTGAGGACGGAGCCCTGCGCGGCGAGCACGAGACGCGAGACGATGTTTTCGGAGGCGATCAGCTCGATCCCGTCGCGCTGGCGCATGAGCTCGCCGGTGATCGCGGCTTCGAGTTCCGGGTCGGCTTCGAGGCCGCGCGTGAAATAGCCTGAGGGCGGCTGGGGCATGAAATGGGCTCCTATATTAAGGGATCCAGAGCCAAATCAGCGCCGGCTCTGCTCTAGAACGACGCTGTGCGCAGTCAAGTCGCCCAAAGAAAAGCATATCGGCGGGCAAGCGCGAAAGGCGTGGCGCTGCGTTACCCCCTCCCCAACCCTCCCCCGCTTTGCGGGAGAGGGAGCAGATTGTGGCCTTCATCTACGGTGTCGATCGTGAGCGTCCCCTCTCCCGCAAAGCGGGGGAGGGACAGGGAGGGGGCCGTGCAGCGCCGCCGTGCGCTTGCCGTCGCGGGTTGATCGCCCTCGGGCTTTGCTCATATGAATAAAGCAATTCGCCGCAACGACGTCCCCAACTCTCCCGATGGTTTCTCACAATGCGCTTCACCTCATCCGTCACATTTTCACCCGCGGACGCCGCCGCGGGCCTTTCCGAAACCCTGCCTGAGTGGAACCTCGCCGATCTCTATGAGGGAACCGACTCGCCCCGGCTCAAGGCCGATCTGGCGCGCGTCGCCGAGGATGTGACCCAGTTCGGCAAGGATTATCGCGGCAAGCTGTCAGACCTCGCGACCAGTGCGCAGGCCAGCGCGACGCTCGGCGAGGCGGTCGCGCGCTATGAAGTTCTGCAGGATCTGCTCGGCCGGCTGATGTCCTTCGCCGGGCTGCTCTACAGCGGCGACACCACCGATCCGGCGCGCGCCAAATTCTATGGCGATGTGCAGGAAAAGATCACCACCGCCTCGGCGCAACTGCTCTTTTTCCAGCTGGAGCTCAATCGTCTCGACGACGCCGTGCTGATGGCCGCGGCCGACAAGGCGCAGCTCTCACGCTGGAAGCCCTGGCTCGAAGATATCCGCAAAGAGAAGCCCTATGAGCTCGACGACAAGCTCGAGGAGCTGTTCCACGAAAAATACATTTCGGGCGCGGCCGCCTGGAACCGCCTCTTCGACGAGACCATCGCCTCGCTGCGTTTCAAGGTCGGGGCCGAGGAGCTGGCGATCGAGCCGGTCCTCAATCTCATGCAGGATCAGAGCGAAGACAAACGGCGCGCGGCAGCTCAGGCCATTGGCGTGACGCTGAAGGCCAATTTGCGCACTTTCTCGCTCATCACCAATACGCTCGCCAAGGACAAGGAAATCTCCGACCGCTGGCGCGGCTTCAAGGACGTCGCCGACTCGCGCCATCTGTCCAATCGCGTCGAAGGCGAGGTGGTGGAGGCTTTGGCCAAGGCGGTGACGCAAGCGCATCCGCGCCTGTCGCATCGCTATTACAAGCTGAAGGCCAAATGGTTCGGCAAGGATGCGCTGGACTATTGGGACCGCAGCGCGCCGCTGCCGACGACGCCGTCCAAGCGCTACTCCTGGGAGGAGGCGCGCGGCATCGTGCTCGGCGCCTATCAGGGCTTCGCGCCGCGCATGGCCGAGATCGCCGGCGATTTCTTCGACAAGCGCTGGATCGACGCGCCGGTGCGGCCGGGCAAGGCGCCGGGCGCCTTCTCGCATCCGACCGTCCCCTCGGCGCATCCCTACGTGCTGCTCAACTACCAGGGTCGGACGCGCGACGTGATGACGCTCGCCCATGAGCTGGGCCATGGCGTGCATCAGGTGCTGGCGGCGCCGCAGGGCGCGCTGATGGCGCCGACGCCTTTGACGCTGGCGGAAACGGCGTCGGTCTTCGGCGAAATGCTGACCTTCCGTTCGCTGCTGGCGCAGGCCCCCGACACGACGCAGCGCCGCGCGCTGCTCGCCTCCAAGGTCGAGGACATGCTCAACACGGTGGTGCGCCAGATGGCCTTCTACGCCTTCGAGCGCAAGGTCCACATCGAGCGCCGTAACGGCGAACTGACCGCCGACCAGATCTGCGAGATTTGGATGAGCGTGCAGGGCGACAGCCTCGGGCCGTCGATCCGTCTGGGGCCGGGCTATGAGACCTTCTGGGCCTATATCCCGCATTTCATCCATTCGCCCTTCTATGTCTACGCCTATGCCTTCGGCGACTGCCTGGTGAACTCGCTCTATGGCGTCTACCAAAAGGCGCATGAGGGCTTCGCCGAGCGCTATTTCGCGCTGCTCGAGGCCGGCGGCGCCAAGCCTTACGACGAGCTGCTGAAGCCCTTCGGGCTCGACGCGCGCGATCCGGCCTTCTGGGGCATTGGGCTGGAGATGATCGAGGGGCTGATTGACGAGTTGGAGGCGATGGAGGGCGCGTGAGGCCGCTAGCGCCGGCGCGTCCTCCCTCGTCATGGCCGGGCTCGTCCCGGCCATCTACGCCGTGCAATGACGGCTCATGCCGGGGCGGGTGGGTCTCGTCCCTCCAAATCGAACGTGCCTGGATTGGTCCTTGGCGTAAACCTCGTCCCGTCCCCTGGGTAGCCGCGCCCCTCGGCGTGGATGGCCCGGACGAGCCCGGCCATGACGGTCAGACCATTATCCGGGTAGGAGAAAATCAGCGTTCCAAAAATTAAAACGCCGGCCAAAGGCCGGCGTTTGGTCATCTCTTTAGGACGGCTTATTGCACGCCGGCGCGGATCGTGAACTTCTCGCTGCCGCACTGAACCGGGCCCTCATAGACCTTGCCGGACTCATTCGGCTTGCCGGTCCAGACGCAGTCCTTCTTGCCGTCGGTGCGGTCCTTGAGGTTCAGCGTGTAGACGCCGCCCTCGACCTTGCCGTCGATCTTATAGGTAACGACCGAGCCGTTATCGAGCTGCATGTCGGCGGCGCCGGCAACCTTGTCGCCTTCGGTGCTCAGCTTCCACGTGCCATTGGCGCGCTTGATGCCCGACGTGGAAATTTCCGTGACGCTGTAGCTGGCGGCGAACGCCGTGGCGCTGAAAGCCACGACGGCGATGGCCGTGGTCAAAGCAAGCTTGATCATCTGTTTCGCTCCCATAGATTTCGGCTTGGCGCGCCGGCTCGGCCGCAGGGAGACTGAGGCGCGAGACATGGCCATCCAGCCTTCCCTGTTCCGCCGCATGCTGCGAGCGAGAACCGCGGCACTTCGCACGAAGCGTCGGCCGAGGTCAAATGGTTTCGAGAATGTGGTTCAGCTTGGAATAAGGAGCGGAAATGATAAACCAATGGCGCGCAGTTGATGACTATATCTCGGATCGCCTGATCCCTCCCGGCGAGCGGCTGGGCGCGACGCTGGACGCGAACCGGGCGTCCGGCCTTCCGGCGATCGACGTTTCCGCCCCGCAGGGCAAGCTGCTGCATCTGCTCGCGGCCTCGATCGGCGCGCGGCGCATTCTGGAAATCGGAACGCTGGGCGGCTATTCGACCCTATGGCTGGCGCGCGCGCTCGCTGATGGCGGCAGGATTGTCACCATTGAATTCGATCCGCGCCACGCCGAGGTCGCCCGGCAAAATATCACGCACGAGGGCTTTTCGGCGAAGGTCGATCTGCACGTCGGCGCGGCGTTGGATATTCTGCCGAAGATCGAAGCCGAAGGCGGGGCGCCTTTCGATCTTTCCTTCATCGACGCCGACAAGGCGAACAACGCCGGCTATTTTGGGTGGGCGCTCAAACTGTCGCGGCCGGGGTCGCTCATTATCGTGGATAATGTGGTGCGCGACGGCACGGTCGCCGATCCCCATACGACGGACGACGGCGGCCTGGGCGGCCGCAAGCTCTTCGATCTCGTCGCTGCCGAGCCGCGCGTGACGGCGACAGCCATTCAGACGGTGGGCTCGAAAGGCTGGGACGGCTTTCTGATCGCCCTGGTGAAGTGAGCTCTCGTAAGAACTCTATCGACCAGCGTTGGCCCTTGTCATTCCCGACGGGCCGAAGGCCCGATCGGGAATCCAGGGGCAAAAGAGCGTTGGTTTTGCTCTGGATTCCTTATCGCTCGCCTTGCGAGCGTCGGGAATGACAGCGACGCAACCAGTGGATTTCCTATCAAACAAGTGCGCCCCCGCATCTTTGACGCGGGGGGCGGCGGTTCACCTTTAGACTTCGGCCGGCCATTTGACCGGGCGGTCGATCGGCGCGCCATCGACGCCGAAAAAGGCGGCCTCGACGCGCCGGCCCTCGTCGTCATAGCGCCAGGCGATGCGCGCGGCGCCGACGTCCTTGGGGGCGGTCGGCTTGCCCTCCGTGTTGAAATAGGCCTCCTCGACCTGATTTCCCTGAGCGTCATAGGCCCGCGAGACGCGCGCGGCTCCTAGGCTCTTGCGCTTGATCGGGCGCCCGGTCGCGTCGAAATACATCTCCATCACCTCGACGCGGCCTTTCGCCGTCGCCTCAGCGGTTTCATGCGCGATGCGGATGGAGCCTTCGATCGCTTTGCTCAGCTTGCCGTTCTGCGAGCAGCGATGCTCGCGGGAGGAAACGCGGGCGACGGTTTTGGTCGGCTTTCGCGTGGGTTGGGTTTTCTGTTCCATTGATCCGAAGTCGCTGAACGCGCTCCAGCCGGCCATGGTCGCGACGCGCGGTCCTTCGACCCGCGAGGTGAACGCCGATAATTGCCGGTGAAGTCGCTGCCTGAGAAGAGCCGCCCGTTTTAAGGGAACGGATCGTTCGACGCCGCTCTCCGCGGCGAGCTTCAGATCAGGGCTGGGGGCGCGCGCGAGCCGAGCGGCGGCGTCGCCGCCTCGGCGTTCGGAAGGGCGTGACCGAAAGCGAGCCGCGCCTCGACATAGGAGAGCGCCGGCGGGGTCTCGCCCACGAAAGGCGAGGGAGCCGCCGCGCCGCCGAAGGAGGCCATATGGACGACGCAGCAGGCGTCGCCATGGCGGCTGGTCCGGATCGGGGCGCCAGGAGCGCTGTCGAGCGCGCCGGAGGCTTTGCTTTGACAAATGGCGTCGGCAAAGAGCGCCGCGCCGCGGGCGCTGGTGACGGTACCCGCCGCGAGCCCCTGCAGGATAAGCAAATAGGCGACGAGCAGCGTCGCTGCCGTCGAGCCGAAGTGCCTATGTTTGTCGCTGCGGGTGCTCATATCCTCTAATAGCTAGTGAGTGACCCTGTTAAGGTCAATGGCGCGAGGGTGCGGCTCAAGGTCGCCATTCGACGGGTTCGACCTCTATCGCCTCCGCCGTTTTCGAGGCGTCAATCGCCGCGCTGACAGCGCGCAAAACCTCAGTGACGCCGGCCCCCGAGGCCGAAGACAACGCCAGCAAGGGTCCTCGCGCCTCCGGCGACGGGCCGGCGCTGGCGATGGCGCGCTTCAAGCGCTCCCGCTGCTTCTTGAGCTGCTCGGGTTCGATCGCGTCGACCTTGGAAAGCGCGACGATCTCGAGCTTCTCGTCGAGCCCCGCGCCATAGGCGGCGAGCTCGCCGCGCACGGTCTTGTAGTCCTTGCCCGCGTGCTCGCCGGTGGCGTCCACGAGATGCAGCAGGACGCGGCAGCGCTCGACATGGCCCAGAAAACGGTCGCCCAGGCCATGGCCCTCATGCGCGCCCTCGATGAGGCCGGGGATGTCGGCGAGCACGAACTCCCGTCCGTCCCGGCGCACGACGCCCAGGCCCGGGTGCAGGGTGGTGAAGGGGTAATCCGCGATCTTAGGCTTTGCCGCGGTCACGCTCGCCAGGAAGGTAGATTTGCCGGCGTTGGGCAGGCCGACGAGGCCCGCATCGGCGATGAGCTTCAGGCGCAGGATGATGGTGCGCTCCTCGCCCGGCTGGCCAGGATTGGCGCGGCGGGGCGCGCGATTGGTCGAGGTGGTGAAATAGGCGTTGCCGAAGCCGCCATTGCCGCCCTTGCAGATCACGACCCGCTGCCCGACCTCGGTGAGATCGGCGATCAGCGTTTCCTCGTCCTCCTCGAAGATCTGCGTGCCGACCGGCACTTTCAGCACGGCGTCGGAGCCGCGCCCGCCGGCGCGGTTCTTGCCCATCCCGTGCATGCCGGTCTTGGCCTTGAAATGCTGCTGATAGCGATAATCGATGAGCGTGTTGAGCCCGTCGACGCATTCGGCCACGACGTCGCCGCCGCGACCGCCGTCGCCGCCATCCGGCCCGCCGAATTCGATGAACTTCTCGCGCCGGAAGGAGACGCAGCCCGCGCCGCCGTCGCCCGAACGCACATAGACCTTGGCTTGATCCAGAAACTTCATGTCACGCTCACGTGGACGTCAATTTAGGGCGCCTTGCGCCGAAGGCGGTATGGGCGGCGCCGCGCGAGAGCCGCGTCCGCTCGACCTTGATCCGCCCGCCGCGCGCCGGGGCGTCGATCTCGACTTCGCCGAGGCGCGTGAAGCCGAGCTTCTCCTGCACCCGCCGCGAGGCGACATTGCCCGGCAGCGAGTCGCAGACGATTTCGCCCAGCGACGAGACGCCGTAGATCAGGTCGACGAAGCCGCGCGCGGCTTCCGTCATCAGCCCCTGGCCCCAGAATTCGCGCCCCAGCCAATAGCCGAGATGCGCGGTTCCCCGAAAGGCCGAGCCATGCGCGCCGATCACGCCGATCGGATCGTTCGGCTCTTTCTTGAAGGTCAGGGCCAGGACGAGTCCCTGCCCCGATGCATTCTCTGCGCGGGCGCGGCGCACGAACTGCTCGGCGTCGTCGATATTATAGGGGTGGGGAATGATCGCGGTCTGCGCGGAGACATCCGGATCGCCGGCGCGCTTCGCCAAGGCCTCCGCATCGGAAAGGTGCGGCCAGCGCAGCCACATCCGCTCGGTTTCCAGCCTGAAAACGTCGTCCTGGGTAATCTCGGGGAACATAAAAGACTCCAAGCGAAAGACCGATTGTGGCCCCGGAACGAACAAGGGGAAAGCGTCGGCCGCTTTCCCCTAGAGACCCTTTGGGCCTTTTTTCCGGACATTTCGCTCAGGAGCTTCTTGCTCCCTCGGGTCGAAACGACCTGTCCGCCGGGGAAGGACCGGCGGCGGGTCGCTTGACGATCCGTCCGCCTTACTCTGCGGCCTCAACGGCCGGTACGACCGATACGCTGGCGCGGCCGCGGGTGGATTTGAACTCCACGACGCCGTTGACAAGCGCAAAGAGCGTATGATCCTTGCCCATCCCGATATTGCGGCCGGGATGCCATTTCGTGCCGCGCTGGCGAATGATGATATTGCCCGCGACGACCGATTCGCCGCCGAATTTCTTGACGCCGAGGCGCCGGCCGTCCGAGTCGCGACCGTTGCGCGACGAGCCGCCCGCTTTCTTGTGAGCCATTGTCCTGCTCCGACTTGTTCCTGTTTGGCGACGTCAGCGCCGCCTGAATTCTGCTGCTTAGATCGAGAGAATCTTGACGAGCGTCAAGTCCTGCCGATGACCGCGCTTGCGCTTCGAGTTCTGGCGGCGGCGCTTCTTGAAAGCGATCGACTTGGGGCTGCGCGCCTGCTCGACGATCTCGCCGGCGACGCTCGCGCCCGCAATCGTGGGGGCGCCGACCTTGGGGGTGTCGCCCCCGATCATCAGCACCTCGTCGAAGGTGACCTTGTCGCCCGGCGCGCCATCGAGCGCCATGACCGTAATAATATCGCCAGCGGACACGCTATATTGCTTGCCGCCGGTTCTGATGACTGCGAACATCGTTTTTTCCTGTGTTCGAGCCCGGCTCTCGCATGGCTGTAACGTGGTGCGTTACGCCAGCGGGCCGGCTTTTTGCAGTAGGACCGGTTGCGCTTCGTTTCCGAAAAACGAAAAACGCGGCGAGACCGCCGCGACGAAGCATTGGGTTCTCTAACTTGCTGGCAGGGCGGCTGTCAAGGCGATCGCGAGGATCATTTCGGACGACTGAGGCTTCAAGGAATCAGCACTGCTGCTCCCTGCAAGCGGCCCGCGCGCAAATCGCTCAAGGCCTCATTGGCCTGCGATAGCGGATAAGGGATCGCATGCATCTTCAGCGGAAGGGTCGGCGCGAGCGACAGAAACTCCCGCGCATCCCCTCGCGTCAGATTGGCGACCGATTGCAGCCGGCGCTCGCCCCAGAGCAGCGCATAGGGAAAGCCCGGAATGTCGCTCATATGGATGCCGCCGCAAACGACGGCGCCGCCCTTCTTCACGCTGGCGAGCGCGCGCGGAACCAGCCCGCCGACGGGCGCGAAGATCAGCGCGGCGTCGAGCGGCTCGGGCGTCGGCGCGTCCGACCCTTGCGCGCTCGCCGCGCCGAGCGAGAGCGCGAATTGCGCCGCCGCATGGTCGCCGGGGCGCACGAAGGCGTGCACGCGCTTGCCCTGCAGGATCGCGACCTGGGCGATGATATGGGCGGCGGCGCCGAAGCCGTAGACGCCGATCGTCTCCGCCGGCCCCGCCATTTTGAGTGTGCGCCAGCCGATGAGCCCGGCGCAGAGCAACGGCGCCAAAGCCGCGGCTTCGCCCGTCTCGGGCAAAGCGAAACTGAAGGAAGCGTCGGCGATGACATGGGTGGCGTAGCCGCCGTCGCGCGTATAGCCGGTAAAGAGCGGGTCGTCGCACAGGTTCTCGCGCATCGTGACGCAATAGGGGCAATGGCCGCATGTGTGCCCGAGCCAGGGCGCGCCGACGCGCTGGCCAATCGCAAAGCCCGAGACGTCGGGACCCATCGCCTCGACGCGGCCGACGATTTCATGGCCAGGGACGATGGGGAGCTTGGGATCGGGCAGATCGCCGTCGATGACATGAAGATCGGTGCGGCACACGCCGCAGGCCTCGACGCGCAGGCGCAGCTCACTGGGGCCGGGCGCGGGCAGCGGACGCTCTTCTATCACCAGGGCCGTGTCGGGGCACCGCAGGACCATGGCTTTCATGGTTTCGGTCATTGCTCCTTCCCGCATTCCTCGCTCCGGCCATTCCGGGGCCCGTCTTGGCCGAGCTGGTCCTGGCAACCCACGCCGAGGGACACAAACTCTCAGGGCGGGCCATTGCTATGGACGAAGATACGCAGGCTTCGAGACGCCTCCAAATCCTGCGTTGTAAATTGCTTGCCACGCAGGCCCCCCGCGTCCCGTTCACCCAGCGTTGCTGTCACCTGCATGGCGTGGGTGGCCGGAACAAGCCGGGGCCATGACGCGGGTGGAAACCGCCTCTTCACCCAAAAATTTCAAGACTTATTTGTCGTCGCCAACGAGCCTCTTGCTCAGGTAAATCCGCTTCGCGCCCGGAGGGAAATCCGCGATTTCGCCGCAACGCGCATAGCCCTGCCGCTCATAAAACCCCGCGACCGCCGGATCGAATGTATCGATATAGGCGCCGATCGCGCCTCGGGCGCGCGCCTCGCGCTCCCCTGAGTCGATGAGATTTTTTGCAAATCCCCGGCGGCGCCATGACGGCGCAACCCACAGATGCCTTATATAAAGCCATCGCCAATGGATGACGCCATTGAGCCCGCCCAGAAGCGCGCCAGCAGCGTCGCGGAGGGCGAGGGAAAACGGCGCCTCCTCGCGCGGGCCGAAACGCGCCGCGATCTCAGCGCCGAGATTTGCGGCGACTTCGGCGGATTCCGCCGCCTCGATGACGAGGTTCGGCTTCTCGAACTCAGGCTTTTTGCTAAACATCGCGCCCGTGAAACTGACTCTCTCCGGCCTCGTATTTTGCGCGAGCATCTCAGCCGCCGCAACGGCATGGGCGCAGGAGGATTGTGGCCCGGCGGTAATTTCTCCCACGGCCGGCGCGACCGGGGCGCGCGTGCATGACTATGAGGCTGTGTTCGAGAGTTGCGCGAGGGAGGGCGACACGCGCCTCGCGACGCGCCGCTTGCGCATCGACAGCGAGAAGCTGTTGCTGACGGTCGATCCGCAGTCTCTGAAAACCTCGCTGGAGCGCGCCGCCTGCTGGCGCTGCGTCGAGACGGGCGACGCCGAACAGGCGGAAACCCGCTTCATGCAGGCGGTGCGTCCGCCGCAAGACCCGGGCCGGCCGCCGGCTTTGGTCAACGCCGGGCTCATCCATGGCAAGGGCGCGGGCGCTTTCATTACAGGCGATCTCTGCCCGAGCCACAAGCCGCTCGACCGCGGCTTCATCGAGGAAGTCGCCGCGCAGGGGCCGGGAACGCCGCTGACGCTCGCGGTCTCGGGCGCCTGGATCGCGCAGCATGGCGAGGATTTCGCCTGGCTGCAGGAGAAGGCCCGCTCGGGAGCGCTGGACATTACCTGGGCCGATCACTCTTATTCGCACCCCTATATTCCTGGGCTGCGGGATGCGCAGAACTACCTGCTGCGCCCTGGCGTCGATCTCGACCGCGAGATTTTCGAGACGGAGAAAATCCTCATCGCCCATGGCGAGACGCCGTCGGTCTTCTTCCGTTTTCCCGGCCTCGTATCGGACGGCGCGCTGCTCGAGAAGCTGAAGGAGCGCCATCTCGTGGCGCTGGGGGCGGACAGCTGGCTCGCGCTTGGCCCGCCGCCTAAATCGGGCTCCATCGTGCTGGTGCATCCCAACGGCAATGAACCGGGCGGGTTGCAGATTTTCTCTCGGCTATTGAAGAGCGGGCGGATGCCAAAGCCATTTCGGGCGATCAACGAGGCTCCGTAAAAAGCGTTGCATCCGTGGCGGCGCGCCCTCCTCAGAATGCTAAGAGAGTCGGGGGCCGTCATGGCCGGGCTTGTCCCGGCCACCCACGCCCAGGGGCACAGCCCAACAAGACGCGTTATCGCTATGGATAAAGCTCATACAGAGCTTTGGAGGCTCCGAAGCGTGTTCTTCTTGCCGACGCAAACGTATACCCAGCATTAGCTGCGAATTGCTTGGCGTGGGTGGCCGGGACAAGCCTGGCCATGACGCGGGCAGCGACATGAAGATGTGTGCGTGCGGCAACCTCAGCGTGAGCCCCAAGGGTTTGGCTCAGGGCAAGAAAAACTCCACTAGCGGGGCCCAGTTCAGCGGCCGAACAAGAGTATGTGCTTGATGCCCATACCCATGGATGTTCAACATGCCTCGGAGCAATTCGAGAAGTTTCTTGCCGATGCCCGCGACATCTCAGGTCTTGCGACCCGCAATCAGACCTACACGATGGTCGAAGGCGTACTACAAGTGTTTCGCCGCCGTCTCTCGCTCTCCGACGCGATCCGCTTCGCAGGGGTGCTGCCGCCAATCCTGAGGGCGATCTTCATCTCCGACTGGGACACGGACGAGATCAGGGCGCCCTTCGGCGATCTTGCGTCGATGGCCCTGGAGGCCCAGGCCTTACGTCGCGATCACAATTTCTCCCCGCCGTCCTGTATCAGCGATGTCGCGGCCGCCTTGCGCAATCATGTCGACGTGGCCGATTTCGAAAGGGTTCTGGCGTCGCTGCCGGACGGCGCGGCGGAATTTTGGCGCGTCTAGCAAGCGCTTCGCCTTGAGCGTGGCTCCATGTGGAGGCGACTAAGGTACGTCGTGGCGGGGCTGTCATCCCCGGTGGGCTGAAAGCCCGACCGGGGATCCAGAGCCACAACAGCGCTGGTTTTGCTCTGGATTCCCGATCGCTCGCTGTGCGAGCGTCGGGAATGACACCGAATACTGCGCGGAAGCCGTCTCGAAGCGCAGCGCCTTTTGTCAGCAATCTGAAAGCGGCAGCCCCCTCTTTAGGAACAACATTCTCGCCCGGGCGTTCGGTTGCTTTGGGAGAGCGTTTCATGCCGGCGCGTAACCAAAACTTTGCCAGAGAGATAACCGCGGTTCTGATTGCGAAGGGAATGGCCCTCGCCTTTCTGTATCTGGCGTTTTTCGCTTCCGCTCCCACCGTGCCGCGCGCTGCGGCGTGGCTTTTCGGGGCGCCGTGATGGACGTCGCCGAGCTTTCACGACTGCAATTCGCCCTCACCGCGCTTTATCATTTTCTCTTCGTTCCATTGACGCTCGGGCTCTCGGTTCTGCTGGCGATCATGGAGAGCGTCTATGTCATGACCGGCCTGCGCGTCTGGCGGGACATGACGATATTCTGGGGCATTTTGTTCGGCATCAATTTCGCCATGGGCGTCGCCACCGGCATTACGATGGAATTCCAGTTCGGCACGAACTGGTCCTATTATTCGCAATATGTCGGCGATGTTTTCGGCGCGCCGCTCGCCATCGAAGGGCTGATGGCCTTCTTTCTCGAGGCGACCTTCATCGGCCTGTTTTTCTTCGGCTGGGACCGCCTCAGCAAGCCCGGCCATCTCGCCGTCACTTGGTGCGTGGCGTTCGGCTCCAATTTCTCGGCGCTGTGGATTCTCGTCGCCAACGCCTGGATGCAAAATCCGGTCGGCAGCCGCTTCAACCCCGACACGATCCGCATGGAAGTCACCGATTTCATGGCGGTGCTGTTCAATCCGGTGGCGCAGTCGAAATTCGTGCATACGGTGGCGGCCGGCTATGTCACGGGCTCGATCTTCGTTCTGGCGATCGGCGCCTGGTATTTGCTGAAAGGACGCCATCGCGCTTTCGCGCGGCGCTCCATGACTGTCGCAGCCTCCTTTGGTCTCGCCTCCGCCCTGTCGGTCGTCGTGCTCGGCGACGAGAGCGGCTACAACACGACCGAACATCAGAAGGTGAAGCTCGCGGCGATCGAGGGCATGTGGCGCTCCGAGTCGCCGCCCGCCGCTTTCACGATTTTCGGCATTCCCGATCCCGAGCGCCGGGAGACGCACTACGCCATCCAGGCGCCGTGGATGCTCGGTCTGATCGCGACGAGATCGCTGACGACCATTATTCCTGGAATCTTCGAGTTGGTGGATGACGCAAAGGCGCGCATCGGTCGCGGCGTCGAGGCCTATGGCGCGATGCGCAACCTCAACAACGCCGAGCCGACGGCGGATGTGCGCCAGACGATCGAAGAGCGGCAGAGGGATCTCGGCTACGCCTTGCTGCTGCGCCGCTATACGGACGATCCCGCGAAGGCGACGCCCGAGCAGATCGAGCGGGCGGCCTGGGACACGATCCCCAATGTGCCCGTCATCTTCTGGTCCTTCCGCGTGATGGTGGCGCTGGGCTTCTACTTCATCGCGCTTTTCGCCGTGATGTTCTACGTCTCGTCGCGGCGCGCCTTCGAGCGGCGACGCTGGCTGCTGCGCCTCTCCTTCTGGTCCCTGCCCTTGCCCTGGATCGCGGCGGAGCTCGGCTGGATCGTCGCCGAATATGGGCGCCAGCCCTGGATCATCGAGGGCGTGCTGCCGACGTTCCTTGCGGCGTCGCCGATCCCGGCGGCAAACGTCTGGCTGAGCCTCGTCGGCTTTTTTATCTTCTACTCCGCGCTGCTCGTCGTCGACATCTTCCTGATGGCGAAATATGTGCGGCTCGGCCCCGCGGAGACCTGGGAGATCCCCGATCTCGCGACCCGGCAGGCGCCGCCCGGCGGCGTCGCCCTCGACGACATCGCGCGCGGGATAACGCCTTCGACCCCTGGGGGCTGATATGCATGTCCCGATCGACTACGACACGTTGCGCGTCATCTGGTGGGCGTTGCTCGGCCTATTGCTGATCGGCTTCGCCGTCTTCGACGGCTTCGATCTTGGAACCGCGATCCTGCTGCCGTTCCTCGGGCGCAGCGACATGGAGCGGCGCATTCTCATCAACTCCATCGGCCCGGTGTGGGAAGGCAATCAGGTATGGTTCATTCTTGGCGGCGGCGCGTCCTTCGCCGCCTGGCCGCCGGTCTACGCCGCCTCTTTCTCCGGCTTCTATGTCGCGATGTTCGTTACCTTGCTGGCGTTGATCCTGCGGCCCGTGGCGTTCAAATTCCGCGGCAAGGTCGACAACGCGTTATGGCGTTCGATCTGGGACTGGGCGCTGTTCTTCGGCGGCCTGGCGCCCGCGCTCATCTTCGGCGTCGCCTTCGGCAATCTTCTGCAGGGCGTGCCGTTTCGTTTCGATCAAGACCTGCGGGCGGTCTACACGGGGGGCTTCTTCCAGCTCCTCAATCCCTTTGCGCTACTGTGCGGCCTCGTGAGCGTCTCCATGCTGGTCATGCACGGCGCGGCCTATGTGCAGGCAAAGACGATCGAGCCGATCGCCGGCCGGGCGCGTCGGGCCGGCATGATCGCCAGCATCGTGACCCTTGTGCTGTTCGCCCTCGGCGGCGTCTACGCCTATTCGATGCTGGACGGCTATGCGATCACGAGCCAGATTGCCGCCAATGCACCCTCCAATCCGTTACGCAAAACCGTCGAGGTCGCCGCGGGGGCCTGGATGCGCAACTATGAGCGTTATCCATGGTCGCCGGCCGCGCCGCTCCTGGGTCTCGTCGGCGCCTTGCTGGCCGCGGTGATGTTCGCCTTCCGCCGAGAGACGGCCGCCTTCGTCATGAGCGCCGCGGCCGTCGTGGGCATCGTGGCGACGCCGGGCCTCGCCATGTTTCCTTTCATCATGCCCTCGTCCAGCGAGCCGAATGCAAGCCTCACCGCCTGGGACGCCTCGTCGAGCCATCTGACCCTGTACGTCATGCTCATCGCCGTGGTGATCTTCCTGCCGATCGTTCTCGGTTATACGGCATGGGTCTATCGCCTGCTGCGCGGAAAGGTGCCGTCCCATATTTTCGAGCCGGGCGGGCATGCATATTGAGTGCAATCGCCTCAACGCAGCCATTCTTTCGGCACGTCAAGCGCCAGCGCGATGCTCTCGCGCGCTTCCGGGGAGCCCTGGCTGCGCCCCCGTTCGATATCGCTCAGATAACCCTGCCCCAGCCCCGCCTTGGCGGCCAACTCCTGCTGCCGCACGC
Source organism: Methylocystis sp. MJC1 (assembly GCF_026427715.1). NCBI lineage: Bacteria > Pseudomonadati > Pseudomonadota > Alphaproteobacteria > Hyphomicrobiales > Methylocystaceae > Methylocystis > Methylocystis sp. MJC1. Next base: position 3,523,439 of record NZ_CP107558.1, read on the forward strand.
CGCGCCAGTCCCGCAGCGCGCGCACCAAGGTCGCGCCCCGTAATAGGGCTGCACTGACCTCTCGCGGCAAGACAGCCTTGGGGTTTTCCTCCAACTCGGCCATGCGCTGGTCGAAAACCGCGACATCCGCAGCCTCCTCCTCTTCCTCCAGCAATTCCCCCGTTCGGAGAAGAAGCGCCTCATATTCGGCGCGCGGTAGGACCACCAACTCCTCGCCTCCGGGGGTGCGGATGATTTGGACCTTGCTCATCTCAGCTCCTGGAATAGGTGGTGGTCTGCCGTCGCCCGACGTAAATCGCGAGGATTGTTGAAAGGTCGGCAGTGAAGAGGACGCGATAGGCCCCAACTCGCAACCGATAGCCTTCGCGGCCAGTAAGCTTCTTCACGTCTCCAACGCCTTCAACAGCGAAGCGCGAGAGCGCCTCGACCACTTGCTCGCGCGCCTCGAGCGGGAGAGCGTTGAGGTCCCGCGCAGCGGCTGCGGTGAATATAATCGTTTTCATCATTGCCTGTAACGATAATATCGCAAAATATCGCGCCAGCGCTGGCGCCGACGCCACAAAATGCGCCGCTACCCCTTACATTGACAAGGGTCCCCCACCCTCTTATCTCTCCGGCGGAAATGCCGCGTCGACCCTGACGCCCGGTGAGCCGGTCGCTGTCGCAAGCGGTTGCTTTTCCATGACATTCGCGTGCTTCGCCCCGCCCGCCGACGACCGGCGCAAGCGTTGAGCGGCGGCGCGCCACAGAAAGGTTCGCGGGAATGCTCGGCGCCCTCGCCAAGAAAGTTTTCGGCACGGCCAACGACCGCCGCCTCAAGACCTATGCGCCGAAAGTCAAAGCGATCAACGCGCTGGAGCCCGAGCTCGCCGCCCTTTCCGACGAGGAGCTGCGCGCCCGGACAGTCGCATTCCGCGAGCAGATCGCCGCCGGCGCCTCGCTCGACAGCCTTCTCGCTCCCGCCTTCGCCACCGTCCGCGAGGCGGCCAAGCGCACGCTCGGCCAGCGCCATTTCGACGTGCAGCTCATCGGCGGCATGGTTCTGCACGAAGGCGCCATCGCGGAGATGCGCACCGGCGAAGGCAAGACGCTCGTCGCGACCCTCGCCGTCTATCTCAACGCGCTCGCCGGCAAGGGCGTGCATGTCGTCACGGTGAACGACTACCTCGCCAAGCGCGACAGCGAGTGGATGGGCCGCATCTATAACTTCCTCGGCATGAGCGTCGGCTGCGTGATCCACGACCTCGCCGACGACGAGCGCGCCGCCGCCTACGCCTGCGACATCACCTATGGCACCAACAACGAATTCGGCTTCGATTATCTGCGCGACAATATGAAATATGAATTCGCGCAGATGGTGCAGCGCGGACATCATTTCGCGATCGTCGACGAGGTGGACTCCATCCTCATCGACGAAGCGCGCACGCCGCTCATCATCTCCGGCGCCGTCGACGACAAGTCCGACCTCTACAACACCATCGACCGCCTCATGCCGAAGCTCGCGGCGGAAGACTATGAGCTCGACGAGAAGCAGCGCACGGTGCATCTCACCGACGCCGGCAATGAGCATATGGAAGAGCTGCTGGCGGAGGTCGGCGCGCTGACCGAAGGCGCGCTCTACGAAGCGCACAACGTCACGCTCGTCCATCACATCAATCAGGCGCTGCGCGCCCACAAGCTCTTCCAGAAGGATAAAGACTACATCGTCCGCAAGGGCGAGGTAGTCATCATCGACGAATTCACCGGCCGCATGATGCCGGGCCGCCGCTATTCGGAAGGCCTGCATCAGGCGCTGGAAGCCAAAGAGCGCGTGCAGGTCCAGCCCGAGAACGTCACGCTCGCGTCGATCACCTTCCAGAACTATTTTCGTCTCTACGAGAAGCTGGGCGGCATGACCGGCACGGCGTCGACGGAAGCGAACGAATTCGCCGAAATCTACAAGCTCGACGTCGTTGAAATCCCGACGAACCGTCCGGTCCAGCGCCGCGACGACGACGACGAGGTCTATCGCACGGCGAAAGAAAAGCTCAACGCCATCCTCGAAGAGGTCAAGGACGCCAGCTCGCGGATGCAGCCGCTGCTCGTCGGCACGACCTCGATCGAAAAGTCGGAGCAGCTCGCGGATTTCCTGATCCAGCAGGGCTACAAGATGATCGACTTCGCCGATCCGAAGGGATTGTCGAAGCTCTATGAGTCGGCGCGCGCAGGCAAGCCTTCGAAAATGCTCGCCGTCCTCAACGCGCGCTTCCACGAGCAGGAAGCCTATATCGTCGCGGAAGCGGGCGTGCCGGGCGCGATCACCATCGCCACCAATATGGCCGGCCGCGGCACCGACATTCAGCTCGGCGGCAACGTCGATATGCGCGTGGCGCATGAATGCGCCGAGCTGGAAGGCGATGCGCGTGCGGCCAAGGAAGCCGAAATCCGCGAGGAAGTCGCCCGCTTCAAGGAGCAGGCGCTCGCCGCCGGCGGCCTCTACATCATCGGCACGGAACGCCATGAGAGCCGCCGCATCGATAATCAGCTGCGCGGCCGCTCGGGCCGCCAGGGCGATCCGGGCCGCTCCAAATTCTTCCTGTCGCTGCAGGACGATCTCATGCGCATCTTCGGCTCCGAGCGCATGGATTCGATGCTCGTGAAGCTCGGCCTGCAGGAGGGCGAGGCGATCGTCCATCCCTGGATCAACAAGGCGATCGAGAAGGCGCAGCACAAGGTCGAAGCCCGCAACTTCGACATCCGCAAGAACATCCTCAAGTTCGACAACGTCATGAACGACCAGCGCAAGGTCATCTTCGAGCGCCGGCGCGAGATCATGGGGGAGGAGAGCGTCGAGGAGCAGGTCTCCGACATGCGCGCGGAAGTCGTCGAGGCGCTGGTCTCGACGCATATTCCGTCGGACGCCTATGCCGAGTCCTGGGATGTCGCGGGCCTTGCCGAGGACGTTCACGCCAAGCTCAATATCGACGCGCCGGTTGCGGATTGGGCGAAGGAAGAAGGCATCGCCGACGAGGAGCTCAAGGAGCGCCTGCTGGAGGCCGCCGACAAAGCCTATGAGGAGCGCGTCGAACGCAGCACGCCGCCGCTGATGCGCATGATCGAGAAGCAGGTCGTGCTGCAGTCGCTCGATACGCTGTGGCGCGAGCATCTCATCGCGCTCGATCATCTGCGTCAGGTGATCGGCTGGCGCGGCATGGCCCAGCGCGATCCGCTCAACGAATATAAGTCCGAGGCGCTGGACCTTTTCCGCAGCCTGATGAGCCGGTGGGACGAGGCCGTCACGGCGCAGCTGATGCGCGTGGAGGTGAGCTTCGAGGCGCCGCCCTCCGCGCCGCCGGAGCTGCCGCCGATGGAAATGTCGCACCCCAATCCGGTGGCGCTCTCGGCCGGCGCCAGCGTCGAGCAGACGGCGCTGGAGGACTTGAACGCCCGCCTCGCCGCCATGGATTTCTCCGCGCAGGCGGCCGAGCCGGGGGCGGCGCGCGACCCCTCCGATCCCACGAGCTGGGGCAAGGTCGGGCGCAACGAGCTCTGCCCCTGCGGCTCCGGCAAGAAATACAAGCACTGCCACGGGCAGCTGGTCTAAGCTCCGCCTGCTGAACCGCAGGCCTTCGTGCCCGCAGAATTCGCGCCTGAGGATAGTTTGTCGGCAAACTTCCGAGGCAGCCTCGTCCTTCGAGACGGGCGCTTCGCGCCCTCCTCAGGGTGAGGCCTAAGTGCGTGCGCAGATGCAGAAGCCCCTCGTACTGAGGAGCCTGCGCAGCAGGCGCCTCGAATTACGAGGGGCGTCGACGCCACTTTGAATTACGAGGGGCGTCGACGCCACTTTGTGGTTCTGTGCGCGCCTTAAGGGCGCGCGGTCCGGCTGCGGGCTTCATCTCATCGTCGCCCATCCGTCGCAAAAGCTTCCACGGAAACCGCTACCTCTCCGAGCGTCCGCTCAGCTATGGAGGCAGAAAATGGACGGTTTCATTATTCCCGCGGCTATGCTCCTGATCGTTATCGGCGGCGGCATCTATATCGCCCGCACCAGCCGTAACGTGAATTCCTGATCTATTAACCTTACCTCTGGGAAAACTTGCCCCTCCGCGCCTTGCGAGAGGGGCCTTTTTTATTGCTCCTGCCCCACGCTGCTCGACGGCGCGGCTCGCAAAAATGCGCCCCCATGCGCCTCGCTCAATGCCGCAAGCCGTGCGGCGAGCATGTTGCTCTGGCGATAATCGGGATCGTGGGTGACTTCCCGCCCGACCCACGGCGGCAATGGAACGAAGACGTTCTCGCTCATGAGCTCGACTTCCGCGATGACGACGCCTTCCAAAACGCCGTCATATTCGTCGATTTGCCAGGTAAAGCCCATGTGTTCGACATAGTGGCGGGTCTTGGCGAGCACCTTTTCGCCGCTGTGCTTCGCGATCAGCTCGGTCGCGTCGGCGATCGGGATGTCATATTCGAACTCCGTGCGTTTCAGCCCCTCTCTCGCGCTTTTGACCGTGAGCGTGGCGCGCGTCTCGTAAAGTCTCACGCGAATTTTACGACCTTCGGCCGATGCGAGGAGGCCATCCACCAGCCGCTCGCGCATGTGGCTCAATGCGCGCCAGGCGTTGCTCGACAGGACGAATTTACGCTCGATTTCGATCGCCATGGCCTTATCCGTCAAATATGCCGCCAGAGCATACGCTGGATGGCGGGAATTTGACCGAGGCGTTTTGCCGCGGCGTTCGTCTGTCACCTCTTAGGGAATGGGCTCAGCGCAGCGCCGGCCTCCGGCCTTCCTTTCGGCCGAACATTTCGAAATGCGCGAGAGGGTTCATGCCGCCCGTCGCGACGTCGGGGTTGCGGTCGAGATATTTGCGGCTCGAGAAGAAAGGTCCGGGGTCGAGCCCCTGCTGTGCGCCTTTGAGAAGATAATGCAGAGCGGGGTCGCCGACGCCGCCATAGCTCTCGATGTAATGCAGCGGATCGAAAAAGACCGAGCGGCTGATCGCGAGATATTGCTTGGCGAGAAACGGGTCCCGCCGGCGCATGAGCAGCGCCAGCGCGCGCGCGCCAATGGCGAGCGGGTTCCGGCCCGTCGATCGGCTAAGGATGTGAAAGCGCTCCAGAATTTCGAGCTGGCAGTCGCTTTTTGCGACGCTCCAATCCTCCCTCACAATGGCGCGCAGCTGCGCTTCACGCGCGGCGTAATAATCCTCGGTCTCGGCTGGTGAGAAGGTCGTATAGCCGACGAGCCGCAGATGCGCGACGAAGTCAGATTGTCCGGTGTCGGTCGCCTCTTCGACGACGAAAGGCGATAGTCCCAGGAAAAACAGATCGGAAAGGAGAAGGCGGAAGCTCGCCGGCGTAAAGGTCCAGCAGTGGACGTCATGATAATGCGGATCGTTGCCCGTCCGCATGCTCTCCCAGGCGTCGAACGCCTCGCGGAGCCTGCGCTCGGGAACGATCTTCTCGAGCTTTTCGTCGAGCAGGAAGCAGACAAGCGACCTTTCTCCATCGACGAAGCGGGCCATTTGAGCGTTTTGCTCGAAAATCTGGCGGTATGTCGGCCGGCTTCGGCCATCGTGAAAGGCCTCGATCATCGCACCCAGACCCGTCAGCGGGCGGAAGAAATCGAAACAGGCGCGCTTGTCGGGCAACGCCATGGAGAGCACGCCGTCCTTTTTCAGAACGCGCCCGCAGGCCTGAAGAAAAGCGATTGGGTTGGGAAAATGCTCGAAATTATGCGACGAGAGAATGTAATCGAGATCGCCCGCGACACCAGCGTCGCGGCAGAGCGCGTCGATGTCGGTGGCGCTGCCGACGAGGTCGACAGGCTCGATCAGATCGACCGCCCCATTAGGCAGGCTCGAATCTACGCGCGCCCGATGCCTGACCGCTTCCGTGTCGAAAACATCCAGCGAGAGGCAATTGTAGCCATCGCGTTTGGGCGCCAGCGGTGAGAAATAAGGGCCGATCTCAATCCCGCGCGCCTCTTTGGAAACATGCTTCAGAAGTTCCTTTTTGCGATCCATTAATCCCACCGGAAAAGACCTGGGCATACAAACGGCTGACGCCGGTTCGCGCGCTACGGCAAGGGTAAGGCTCCACCCACCCGACGCAGCATCGCTGCTCCACCCTCCCAGCAAAGACAGTGACGGCTATTCTGCGGCTGCCCCGGGCGAGGGCGGTTCGGCCCGGGCCGCTTATATAGAAATGACGCGTCTTTGGTAATAAGACTGTGCCGCGCGGCGGACGCCCCCTCCTATTTGGGAAGGTTCGGCGTTTTCTATTCGCACCGGGCTCATTTCCTTACCGCCCGGCTCTGCGGATCGCCGGCCGTCGCCATCCCTCTCGGGGAGGCGCGAACTATGCAGCATTGGGACAGGAGCCTCGCGTGTCGTCCATCGATTTTTCCAAAGTGGTCGTCGCACAGGGCGGCGGACCGACCGCCGTCATCAACCAGTCGCTCGTCGGAGCGGTGCTGGAAGCGCGCAAGTTTCGCGAGGTCGAACGCGTCTATGGCGCCTTCCACGGCGTGCGCGGCATCGTCAATGAGGACTTCGTCGATCTCACCCAGGAGACGACCCATAATCTCGAGATGGTGGCGAACACCCCTTCCTCGGCGCTCGGCTCCACCCGCGACAAGCCGGACCTGAAGTATTGCCAGGAAATCTTCAAGGTGCTGCGCGCCCATGGCGTCGGCTGCTTCTTCTACATCGGCGGCAACGACTCCTCGGATACGGTCCGCATCGTCTCGGAAGAGGCCCAGAAATCCGGCTATCCGCTGCGCGCCATGCATATCCCCAAGACCATCGACAATGATCTGATGGTCAACGACCATACGCCGGGCTTCCCCTCGGCGGCGCGCTGGGTTGCCCAGGCCTTCGCCGGCGCCAATCTCGACAATTGGGCGCTCCCGGGCGTCTATATCGCGGTCGTTATGGGCCGCCACGCGGGCTTTCTGACCGCCGCCTCGGCGCTCGGCAAGAAATTCCCCGATGACGGGCCGCATCTCATCTACATCCCCGAGCGCGCCTTCGTCATCGAGAAATTCCTGGCCGACGTAAAAGCGACCATGGACAAATATGGTCGCTGCGTCGTCGCCATCTCGGAAGGCGTCAGCGACGAAAACCATGTGCCGATCGCCGAGAAGCTCGCCGAACAGGTGGAGCGCGACGCCCATGGCAATGTCCATCTGGGCGGCGGCGGCCTCGCCGACGAGCTCACCGAGCTCGTCAAGAAGCGGCTCGGCTACAAGCGCGTGCGGGCGGACACTTTCGGCTATGTCCAAAGGAGCTTCGTGGGCTGCGTCTCGGACGTGGACCAGCGCGAAGCGCGGGAAGTGGGCGAAAAAGCCGTCCAATACGCCATTTGGGGCGATCGTGACGGCTCAGTGACAATCCACCGCACCGGCTTTTATTCCGTCGACTATCAGCTCACGCCACTTGAACAAATTGCTGCAAAAACAAAAGTGATGCCGGATGAGTTCATCAGCCCCTGCGGCACGGACGTCACCGACGCCTTCCGTATGTATTTGCGGCCCCTGCTCGGCAGCGGCATGCCGGACGCCTACCGGCTGCGGCTCAACCGCGTACCCAAGATACTGACCTAAAAGGGGATTCAACAGAGTCGCGGCCGGGGTCCTCCCGGCCCGGCGAGCGCAGGCGCAGCGGGGCGCGAATCTTGCTAACCAACAGAGTTGCGGCAAGGTTGCAATTCCAGGCGCGCCTCAAATAAAGTAGGGCCGCGCGGAGGAGCGAGCGGCCCGCGCGGCTCGGAGGGCGCCAATATATGCGCCAAGGGCCTACCTCGAGAGTCGGAGAGACGCGCGACATGCGCTCTCCACCTTTTGTTAGGCCGGAGCCGGTACCTAATTTGTGTTTGGATCGATTCGCGCCATGGATCGGTTCATCGGGAGAACATCATGAGCAAAGTCGGCGGCGGCGATTCGAAGAATACGCTTTACTGCTCGTTTTGCGGCAAGAGCCAGCATGAAGTCCGCAAACTCATCGCCGGCCCCACTGTCTTCATCTGCGACGAGTGCGTCGAGCTTTGCATGGACATCATCCGCGAGGAGAACAAATCCTCGCTGGTGAAGCAGCGCGACGGCATTCCGACGCCCCGCGAAATCTGCAAAGTCCTCGATGATTATGTGATCGGCCAGGCGCAAGCCAAGCGCGTGCTCTCGGTCGCTGTCCATAATCATTACAAGCGCCTGAACCACGCGACGAAGCATGGCGACGTCGAGCTCGCGAAGTCCAACATCCTGCTGATCGGCCCGACCGGCGTCGGCAAGACGATGCTGGCGCAGACGCTCGCCCGCATCCTGGACGTGCCCTTCACCATGGCCGACGCCACGACCCTCACCGAGGCGGGCTATGTCGGCGAGGACGTCGAGAACATCATCCTCAAGCTGCTGCAGGCCTCCGACTATAATGTCGAGCGCGCCCAGCGCGGCATCGTCTATGTCGACGAAATCGACAAGATCTCCCGCAAGAGCGACAATCCCTCGATCACCCGCGACGTGTCGGGCGAGGGCGTTCAGCAGGCCCTGCTCAAGATCATGGAAGGCACCGTCGCCTCCGTGCCGCCGCAGGGCGGGCGCAAGCATCCGCAGCAGGAGTTCCTGCAGGTCGACACGACCAACATCCTCTTCATCTGCGGCGGCGCCTTCGCCGGGCTGGAGAAGATCATTTCGTCGCGCGGCCGGAGCACGTCGATCGGCTTCGGCGCCAGCGTCCAGGCTCCCGACGAGCGCCGCACCGGCGACATCTTCCGCCAGGTGCAGCCGGAGGACCTGCTGAAGTTCGGCCTCATCCCCGAATTCGTCGGCCGCCTGCCGGTCATCGCGACGCTCGAGGACCTCGACGAGGACGCGCTCAAGAAGATCCTCACCGAGCCGAAGAACGCTCTGGTCAAGCAGTATCAGCGCCTCTTCGAGATGGAGAATGTCGAGCTCACCTTCCAGGACGACGCGCTTTCCTCCGTCGCTCGCAAGGCGATCGAGCGCCATACCGGCGCGCGCGGCCTGCGCTCCATCATGGAAGGCATTCTGCTCGACACCATGTTCGACCTCCCAGGTCTGGAGGGCGTCGAGCAAGTGGTGATCGGTCCGGAAGTCGTTGAAGGCAAAGCGAGACCGCTGTATATCTACGCAGAGCGTAGCGAAAAAAGCGGCGCCAGCGCTTAAAGCCGCGCCGTCTTTCGCCAATAGGGCGCGCCGGGCCCGAGCCCGGCCCCCGTTTCACCTCTCCTTGAATCGGCGATTTGCGTTTCCCATTTCTGCGTTGACGGGGCTATTCGGGCGTTTCGCCGCGGCTTCGTTAGGCATGCAGGCGCGAGAGCGAGCGGCTGTGCGGCCAAGTCTTACTAGAAGGTCAGCCGACTCATTGCGGCCCAACTCTTGCTAGTTTAGACAAACTCTAAGTTCGCTCGCAATTTTCGCATTGCCGCCGGGCGGGGTGCGCAAACAAAAGCAGGATAATCATCATGAGCAACGAAAAGCGCGACGCCATTACGCCGGGAGCGGTTGAAAGCTATCCCGTCCTTCCTCTGCGCGATATTGTGGTGTTCCCCCATATGATCGTGCCGCTCTTCGTTGCGCGTGAGAAATCCATCCGCGCCCTGGAAGAGGTGACGAAGAGCGATCGCCTTATTCTGCTGGCGACGCAAAAGAACGCCGGCGACGACGATCCGGCGACCGACGCCATCTACCCAATCGGCACGCTGGCTTCCGTGCTGCAGCTTTTGAAACTGCCCGACGGCACTGTCAAGGTTCTGGTCGAGGGCGTTGCCCGCGCTTCGGTGCGTAATTATTCGCGCATCGACGACTTCTACGAGGCGGACGCCGAGGCGCTCGCCGACGACGCGGGCTCGCCGGTCGAGGTCGAGGCGCTGGGCCGCTCGGTGATCTCCGAGTTCGAAAGCTATGTGAAGCTCAACAAGCGCGTCTCCTCCGAGGTCGTTGGAGCGGTCACGCAGATCGATGACTTCTCCAAGCTCGCCGACACCGTCGCCTCGCATCTCTCGGTCAAGATCGCCGACAAGCAGGACGTGCTGGAGACGCTCAACGTCGCCAAACGTCTGGAGAAGTGCCTCTCGCTGATGGAAAGCGAAATCTCGGTCCTTCAGGTCGAAAAGCGCATCCGCACGCGCGTCAAGCGCCAGATGGAGAAGACTCAGCGCGAGTACTATCTCAACGAGCAGATGAAGGCGATCCAGAAGGAGCTGGGCGACGAGGAGGGCAAGGACGATCTCGCCGAGCTCGAGGAGCGCATCAAGAACACCAAGCTCTCGAAGGAGGCGCGCGACAAGGCCGTCGCCGAGTTCAAGAAGCTTCGGCAGATGTCGCCCATGTCGGCGGAAGCCACCGTCGTGCGCAATTACCTCGACTGGATCCTCTCGATCCCGTGGGGCAAGCGCTCGAAGGTCAAGCGCGATCTCGAACAGGCTCAGGAAGTGCTCGACGCCGAGCATTTCGGTCTGGAAAAGGTCAAGGAGCGCATCCTCGAATATCTCGCCGTGCAGAGCCGCGCCAATAAGCTGACGGGTCCGATCCTCTGCCTCGTCGGCCCGCCCGGCGTCGGCAAGACCTCGCTCGGCAAGTCGCTCGCCAAGGCCACGGGACGCGAATTCGTTCGCATGTCCCTGGGCGGCGTGCGCGACGAGGCTGAGATCCGCGGCCATCGGCGCACCTATATCGGCTCGATGCCCGGCAAGATCATCCAGTCGATGCGCAAGGCCAAGAGCTCCAATCCGCTCTTCCTGCTCGACGAAATCGACAAGATGGGCATGGATTTCCGCGGCGATCCGTCCTCGGCGCTGCTGGAGGTGCTCGATCCCGAGCAGAACCAGAGCTTCAACGACCATTACCTGGAGGTCGACTACGATCTCTCCAATGTGATGTTCGTCACGACGGCGAATACGCTGAACATCCCTGCGCCGCTGATGGACCGCATGGAGATCATCCGCATCGCCGGCTACACCGAAGCCGAGAAGCTGGAGATCGCCCGCAAGCATCTCATCCCCAGCGCCGTCCATAAGCATGGGCTCGCGCCGGAAGAGTGGATGGTCACCGAAGACGGCCTGATGGAGCTCATCCGCCGCTACACCCGCGAGGCGGGCGTGCGCAATCTTGAGCGTGAAATCTCCAACCTCGCCCGCAAGGCGGTGAAGGAAATTCTGCTCAAGAAGGCCGAGAAGATCGTCGTCACCGCCGAGAACATCTCCAACTATCTCGGCGTGCAGAAGTTCCGCTTCGGTCAGGCGGAGCTCGAAGATCAGGTCGGCGTCGTCACGGGTCTCGCCTGGACGGAGGTCGGCGGCGAGCTGCTGACGATCGAAGGCGTCATGATGCCCGGCAAGGGCAAGATGACCGTCACCGGCAATCTGCGCGACGTGATGAAGGAGTCGATCTCGGCGGCTGCGTCCTATGTGCGCTCGCGCGCGGTGGACTTCGGCGTCGAGCCGCCGCTCTTCGACCGCCGCGACATCCATGTGCACGTGCCGGAAGGCGCGACGCCCAAGGATGGCCCCTCGGCGGGCGTCGCCATGGCGACGGCCATCGTCTCGATCATGACAAGTATCCCGGTGCGCCGCGATATCGCCATGACGGGGGAAATCACGTTGCGCGGTCGCGTGCTGCCGATCGGCGGCCTGAAGGAGAAGCTGCTCGCGGCGCTGCGCGGCGGCATCAAAAAGGTGCTGATCCCCGAAGAGAACGCCAAGGATCTGGCGGATATCCCAGACGCGGTGAAAAACGGCCTGGAAATCGTGCCGGTGGCGCGGATGGACGAGGTGCTTCAGCACGCCCTCGTCTCCCTGCCCACGCCGATCCAGTGGGAGGAGGACACCTCCGCCCTCTCGAAGCGGGCCGCGGCTCTGGCCGAAGACGACTCGGGCGTGCGCGCCCACTGAGCCTTGGGAAAATAACTGCGAAGAGCCCCGTCCCTCGGATGGGGCTCTTTTTTTGACAAACCTCCAAGGCGGCCTCCTCCTTCGAGGCGCGAACGTCGCTCGCGCCCCAGAATGAGGCATAAGTGTTTGATGTAGCTTTAGAAGCTCCTCACGCTGAGGAGCCGCGCAGTAGGCGTCTCGAAGCACGAGCGGCGTCGGCGTCACTTTATCAACAGTCCGAGCCCCCCTCTTTTCGGATGGGGCTCTTCTTTAACCTGTCATTTTCTTGGGTTGGGGCGCTCAGCCTGCGCAAAACCGCCACAATTGCGAAGCTTTTCTGCACTGCAGCGCTTGTTTCCCCGGATTTCCCGCGATTTCTGGGGGCCGGCGCCGCCAATCCCTTGCGTTTCGGGCGATTCCAACCCAACACTCCCCCCACGCTTCGCGCCGTCGATTCGACACCGCCGCCTCGTCGCGCGGACATCCTCGGCCTCGCAGCGCGTCAAGAGAAGGAAATGACCATGAACAAATTGGAACTGGTCGAGCACGTCGCGGCCGAGACCGAGTGCTCCAAGGCCGCCGCCGCCGCTGCGATCGACGCCGTCCTCAGCGGCATCACCGATGCTCTGAAAAAGGGCGAAGAAGTCCGTCTGGTCGGCTTTGGCACCTTCTCGGTCAAGGAGCGCGCCGCCGGCACGGGCCGCAATCCGGCGACCGGCGCGGAGATCGAAATTCCCGCCTCCAAGAGCGCCCGTTTCAAGCCCGGCGCGACGCTGAAGACCGCGCTCAACGACGGCAAGTAAAACCCCCCGGAACGTCTAGGGTCAGGCACGGCCGTCGGACCAACCGCGCGGCGCTCGCCGCCATCGCGAGGGCAGCGAAGCAATCCACCGCAACCATAAATGGCTTTGGGTTGCTTCGTCGCTTCGCTCCTCGCAATGACGCGCTTCGCCCGCGAGGCTCATTCCGCGGCCGTTCGCCATTTTGACTTATGGCGCTTGCCTATGGTTCGCGCCCTCACTAAAAGCGTGCCGCCGGCCTCGAAAAGCCGGGCGTGGGCGGTTAGCTCAGCTGGTAGAGCATCTCGTTTACACCGAGAATGTCGGGAGTTCGATCCTCTCACCGCCCACCATAAATCGCTTTCTGCCTAAATCTCTCCATGCAAGCTGCTCGCCATTCCCGGCGCTTCGCGCCAGCGCCCTCCGATGGCTTGACGCGGCTGGCGAGGCCCCGTAACTCGCATCCCCAATGGGTGGGCCGGCGGCGCGCCCTCGCCTCCGACCTTTTCATGGTCGTCGTGCGAAAGTCCTTTGCCGCTCGCGTGTTGCGAATTAGGCTGGGGCCGGTGAGGACACACGTGATGCGGGCGATCATGAAACTGCGGACTTTGGCGCTCGGCGCCCTCGGCCTCTTTGCTCTGGCGACCTTCTCTCCCCCCGCGGGCGCCGCCGAGGAAATGAACTTTCGCGTCGTCGGTCTCGACGGCGGCAATTGCGGCGCGCATTGCCCACAGGTCATCGCCGCCCAGGGCGAGATCGGCGAAAGCACCCCGAACGCCTTTTTGAGCTTCGTGCGCGAGAATGTCGGCGGGGGAAATCTGCACGGCATTTTACTGCTCGACTCGCCCGGCGGGAAGGTCGTCGCCTCCATGGAGCTCGGACAGGCGCTACGGCGTCTCGGCATGGCGGTGATCGTGGCGCGCCCGGCGGCCGAACAGGCTTCCCGGAACATGGCGCTGGTCTCTGGCCGCTGCTATTCCGCCTGCGTCTATGCGCTGATGGGAGGCCGGAAACGGGTCATTCCGCCGCAGAGCCGCGTCGGCATCCACCGCATGTTCAACTATTCGACGAGCTTCGACCTGTCGGAAGGCTTTGTCCGCGAGCGCAATTACGACGACGGCGGCATGCGCGCCATGCTCGCGCGCTACGCCAGCGGCATGGGCGTGAATCCGGAGCTCGTCAATCTCGCGGAGCGCACCTCGCCCGATCAGCTTTATATGCTATCGGGAGCCGACATTGCGCGCTGGCGTCTTGGATCGCGCAAGCTATAAAGGCGCCAAAAGACATAACGAAAGAAACAGGGCTGGACATGAAACATATTCTCGACGGGCTCGAACAGCGCCGCGCCTCGGCGCGTCTCGGCGGCGGCCACAAGCGGATCGAAGCGCAGCATGCGCGCGGCAAGCTGACGGCGCGCGAGCGCATCGAGCTCCTGCTGGATCAGGGCTCGTTCGAGGAATTCGATATGTTCGTGACGCATCGCTGCACGGACTTCGGCATGGACCAGGGCGAGAAGACCTCCGGCGACGGCGTCGTCACCGGCTGGGGCACGGTCAATGGCCGCGCGGTCTTCGTCTTCGCCAAGGACTTCACCGTCTTCGGCGGCTCGCTGTCCGAGACCCACGCCCAGAAGATCATCAAGCTGCAGGACATGGCGCTGAAGAACCGCGCGCCCATTATCGGCATTTTCGACGCCGGCGGCGCGCGCATCCAGGAGGGCGTCGCGGCGCTCGGCGGCTATGGCGAGGTCTTCCAGCGTAATGTGCTGGCCTCGGGCGTCATTCCGCAGATTTCCGTCATCATGGGCCCCTGCGCCGGCGGCGACGTCTATTCGCCGTCCATGACCGACTTCATCTTCATGGTGCGCGACACGAGCTATATGTTCGTGACCGGCCCGGACGTCGTTAAGACCGTCACCAATGAGACCGTCACGGCCGAGGAGCTCGGCGGCGCCTCGGTGCACACCACCAAGAGCTCCATCGCCGACCGCGCCTATGACAATGACGTCGAGGCGTTGCTGCAGATGCGCCGGCTCATCGACTTCCTGCCGGCCAACAACACCGAGACGCCGCCGGAATGGCCGAGCTTCGACGAGGTCGACCGGCTCGACACGTCGCTCGACACGCTGGTCCCGGACAACCCGAACAAGCCTTATGACATCAAGGAGCTGATCTCGAAGGTCGTCGACGAGGGCGACTTCTTCGAGATCCAGGAGGCCCACGCCAAGAACATCGTCGTCGGCTTCGGCCGCGTCGAGGGCCGCACGGTGGGCTTTGTCGCCAACCAGCCCATGGTGCTCGCCGGCGTGCTCGACATCGACGCCTCGAAAAAGGCGGCGCGCTTCGTGCGCTTCTGCGACTGCTTCAATATTCCGATCGTCACTTTCGTCGACGTTCCGGGCTTCCTGCCCGGCACTGCGCAGGAATATGGCGGCCTGATCAAGCATGGCGCGAAGCTGCTCTTCGCCTATGCCGAGGCGACCGTGCCGAAGGTGACCGTCATCACGCGCAAGGCCTTCGGCGGCGCCTATGACGTCATGTCCTCCAAGCATCTGCGCGGCGACGTCAATTACGCCTGGCCCTCGGCGCAGATCGCCGTCATGGGCGCGAAGGGCGCGGTCGAGATCATCTTCCGCGCCGACCTCGGCGATCCGGAGAAGATCGCCCAGCGCACCAAGGAATATGAGGATCGCTTCCTGTCGCCCTTCGTCGCCGCCGAGCGCGGTTATATCGACGAAGTGATCATGCCCCACTCGACGCGCAAGCGAATCGGACGGGCTCTGGCGCTGCTCCGACACAAGGAGCTGGAGAACCCCTGGAAGAAGCACGACAACATCCCGTTGTAACGCACTCTCGATACTACAACTTGTAGTAGGCGCGGCGTCGAGCCGCGCCTTTTTCTTTCGTGCCGATTTGAAACGACTTGGCGCTAAGTAATGCTTAAATGGAGGGCGCCCGTCTCGAATTTTCGCCAGCTTGCACAATTTCGAGTGACAGACATTTTATTTTCGCCTAATGTCCCCTCGCCAAGTTGGTTGGGTAAGCCTAAGCGTTTGTAGCGTTTAGCCTTCAATTTCCCAGCAACGGTCCAAGTCGGGGAGGACGCCGGAGGGAACGCGACTCGCAATAAGGCTCGACGAACGAGCCATAGCGAGCGGTTATCGGAGCGCTTAAGACTTCGGGACCAGGCGTTCAATTCGGTAAAGGACAGGGTGCCAAAGAGTGGGGAGCGGCCCGGCCGTCCCCGCTCTTTGTGTTTGAGGGGGCATTATAGAGATTTCCTCTTAATCCATAGCCCCATCGCCAAGCCGTCGCCGGCGTGACCGCTGCTTGACGCACAAGAATCCCCTTCCTACGTTCCAACCACCAGATTCCCGCCGTCGGCCCGAAACGAAAGGCCCCTCATGTCCACGCAAAAAATTACCGACGCCACTTTCGAGCAGGAAGTCCTGAAATCCGCTGAGCCCGTCGTCGTCGACTTCTGGGCCGAGTGGTGCGGGCCCTGCCGCATGATCGCCCCCGCGCTCGAGGAAATCGCCGCGGAGATGAAGGGCAAGATCAAGGTCGTGAAGCTGAACATCGATGAAAATCCCGCCGTCGCCAGCAAGCTCGGCATCCGCTCGATCCCGACGCTGATCATCTTCAAGGACGGCAAGGCCGCCTCGCAGAAGGTCGGCGCCGCGCCCAAGGGCGAACTGGCGCGCTGGATCAGCGGGGCCGTCTGACATGATTTTTGCGAGCCCGAAGGCTCGCGGTCCGGGAATGCCCTGGATCGCGAGCCTTCAGGCTCGCTCCGTTTGTTGACAAACCTCCGGGGCGGCCTCGTCCTTCGAGACGCGAGCTTTGCTCGCTCCTCAGGATGAGGCCTAAGCGACGTGCAGAAGCCCCTCATGCTGAGGAGCCTGCGCAGCAGGCGTCTCGAAGCGCCAGGGGCGTCAACCCTTTCGTCGGCAGGCGCTCTTTTTAGTAATCCTACGAGGCGTTGCGACTCTTGTTCGATTTATCGCCAGACGATCTCGCGGCAATATTTCTCAGCCTAAAGGTCGCGAGCGCCGCCACCGTCTTTTCCCTCCCAGCGGCCGTCTTCATCGGCTATGCGCTGGCGCGCTGGAGCTTCCCGGGCCGCACGGCGCTGAACGCCCTCGTTCACCTCCCCCTCGTCATGCCGCCGGTCGTCACGGGCTTCGCGCTTTTGCTGCTGTTTGGCCGGCATGGGCCCATCGGCGGCTTTTTCGATCAATATCTGGGCATCGTCTTCGCTTTCCGCTGGACGGGCGCGGCGCTCGCCGCCGCGGTGATGAGCTTTCCGCTCATGGTGCGGCCGGTGCGCCTCGCCTTCGAGAGCGTCGATCCGCGTCTCTCCACGGCCGCCCGCTCGCTCGGCGCCAGCCGCCTTTGGGCCTTCGCGCTGATAGAATTACCGCTGGCCGCCAACGGTCTTCTCGTCGGCGCCATTCTCGGCTTCGCCAAGGCGCTCGGCGAATTCGGCGCGACCATCACCTTCGTCTCCAGCATCCCCGGCGAGACGCGCACGATTCCCGCCGCCATCTATGCGCTGTTGCAGGCGCCGGACGGCGATTTGTCCGCGATAAGGCTTGCCGCGATCTCGGCGGCGATCGCCGTCGCCGCTCTCGTCGCTTCCGAAGCGCTGCAAGCTCAACTCGGCGCCCGGAAATGATCTCTCTCGACGTCCGGTTGAAGAGAAAGGGCTTCGAGCTCGCCTGCGCCCTGCAGAGCGACGCGCGCGTCCTCGCGCTTCACGGCCCTTCTGGCGCGGGAAAGTCGACGCTCGCCCATCTTATCGCCGGGGTCGCTCGTCCCGATAGCGGCCGGATCGTTGTCGACGGCGTCACGCTGGTCGATACGGAAAATCGCGTCTTTCTGCCGCCTGAGAAGCGGCGCATCGGCGTCGTCTTCCAGGACGCTCTGCTCTTCCCGCATTTGAGCGTGAAGACGAATATCCTCTTTGGACAGTTTTTCACCCCCAAGCCGGAACGGCGGGCGCCTTTCGACGCCATCATAAACACCCTCGGCGTGGGGCATCTTCTGGAGCGGAGCCCCGAGACGCTCTCTGGCGGCGAGCGCCAACGCGTCGGCCTCGCCCGAGCGCTGCTCTCCTCGCCCCGGCTACTGCTGATGGACGAGCCCATGGCGGCGCTCGATCACGCGCGGCGGCTCGAGATCATGACGCTCATCGAAAGGCTGCGGGACGAGTTCAACACGCCGATCGTGCTGGTTTCGCATTCGGCGGAAGAGATCGCCCGGCTTGCGGACGAAGCGGTGATCATCAACAAGGGGCGGATCGTCGCGCAAGGGCCGCCGCTCGACGTATTGCCCGGCGCGAGCCGGCTCATCGAGGGCGGGCGCTTCGGCCTCATCAATACGCTCGCCGCGCGCATCGCGGCCGTCGACGACGCTTATGGCGTGACGCGGCTCTCTCATCCGGCGGGCGAGATCCTCGTCGCCGCAAGGCTCGCCGAAACGGGCGAGGCGCGCGTGGCCATCAAGGCGACCGACATCGCGCTCGCCCGATCGCCCGCCGAGACGAGCGTGCGCACGATCCTGCACGGGCGCATCGCGCGGATCGAGGTGAACGGCAATGCGCTCGCCTTCGTCACGCTGGACCTCGAGGGAGGCGACAGGCTCATCGCCGCCGTCACGCGGCTTGCCCTCGACGAGCTGGGTCTGGCGGAGGGCTCTGAGGCCTATGCGCTGGTGAAATCCGTCGCGCTCGACGAGCGCGCTTTATAGGCCCGCAACCGCCGGAACAAGGAACAGCGCAGCGCCGCCGGCGGCCATTGCGAGGGCCGATGCTACCGCCAGGCGCAGTCCCATCGCCCGACCGCCCATCATCCAGGCCATGCCCGACTTGGCGACTGTGTTGGAAAGTACAGCGAGCAGCACTGTGAGCGCGGCTGGCGCAAAGCCGATCTCCGCCTCCCCATGCCGCGCCATGGCGAGCGAAATGGCGTCGACATCGGCTACGCCGGAGACCAACCCCAGCACATAAGCGCCCGGCCCGCCGGCAAATGTCGTGGCGATCTTGGCAAGAACCATCACCACGGCGAGCAGCGCCCCGAATTTCAACACGGCGGGCAGATCGAGCGGATTAGTCATCGCCGGGGGATTTTCCGCCTCGTTGCGGGTCCCGCCACTGCGCCACATCAAGACGCCGCCGGCGATCAGATAAACGATCCCCACGCAGACGAGCGGCGCCGCAAGACGCAGGCCGAAGGCAGGATTGATGACGATCAAAACGGCAAGCACACGCGGCCCCATGACGGCATTGGCGAAAGCCGCGCCGGCCGCCAGTATGTCCACGTCGTCGGGGCGTTCGCTCGCCAGACGCGACATGGCGGCCGTCGCCGCAGTCGACGAGGCCAAGCCGCCGGCGAGTCCCGCGACCGCGACGCCGCGCCGATAGCCGATAAGCTTGACGGCCACATAGCCCGCAAAGGAAATGGCGGCGATGAGCACCGTCATCAGCCAGAGCTCGTGGGGATTGATCGCGCCCCAGCGGTCGATGGGCCGATCTGGCAGCGCCGGCAGAAAGATGAAGCTCATGACCAGCAGCACGAGGCCGGAGCGCAGCTCCTCCAAGGTGAGGCGCGCAAGCCGCTCGTGCAGGAATTCCTTCAAGGCCAAAATCGACGCCGTGGCGACGGCGCCGGCGGCGGCGGCCGTTTCGTCGCCGATGACGGAATAAGCGCCGAGCGCGAAGGACAGCATCATGGCGACAATGGAGGTAGCGCCGAAGGTCCGGTCGCGCAGCGTCTCGCGGTAGCGGAACACGGTCATCGCCGACGCATAGACGACGAAGGCCGCGCCGAGCGCGATCGCGCCGCCCTGATAGGCGAATTGCCGGGCAATCGCGCCCCAAACGCCCCCGAGCAGCCCCGCAAGGCCGTAGGTGCGCAAGCCCGCAGTGCGCTCGCCCTCCTCCTCCGCCCGGGCGCGCCAGCCGCGCTCCAGGCCGATGAGCAGGCCGACCGCCAGCGCAAAGACAAGGCGCTGAATGAGCTCGGCGGCGGTGAGGTCATACATCAGCGCAAGCCCCCGAATAAAAGCCATCGCGGAAAGGCCTGCGACGCGCTTTCCTGGGCGTGTCCCTCGATTTTAAGTCCGGGGGCTTTTTGTTTGCCCGAAAATGTCTTTATTCAGCCGGTCGATCGAGGGGTCCGAGCGCCCCGATCTTAACCGTGGTCTGGTTAAAATATAGGAAGCCGCCGAATGCCGCCGCGCCCCTCCCGCCGATCCGCCGTCGCGCCCTTCATGGCGATGGACGCCCTACGAGACGCCAAGGCGCTCGAACGCGCGGGCAGACACATCGTGCATATGGAATTGGGGGAGCCGGGCGCGCCGGCGCCCCTTCTCGTGCGCGAGGCGGCGGGCGCAGCGTTGCGCAACGGAAAGCTCGGCTATGGCGAAGCGCTGGGCGACCGGGCGCTGCGCCAGCGCATCGCAACCCATTATGGCGCGCGATATGGCGCCTCGGTTTCGCCCGACCGCGTAAATGTCACCACAGGCTCATCGGGCGGCTTCATGCTGGCGCTCGTCGGCGCCTTCGACGCCGGCGCGCGCATCGCCGTCACGGCGCCGGGCTACCCGGCCTACGCCAATATTCTCTCCTCCCTCGGGCTGGAGGCGGTCCCGATGGAGGTCGGCCCGGAAACGCGCTTCGCGCCCACCGCCGCCATGCTCGCGGCCGCGCATCGCGAGAAGAAGCTCGACGGCGCGCTGTTCATGAGCCCGGCCAATCCGACCGGGTCCATGATCGAGGCGGACGAACTCTCGAAAATCTGCACATTTTGCGATGAGGCGGGGATCGTCCTGGTGTCGGACGAAATCTACCATGGGCTCGAATATGAAGCGCCGGCCGAAACGGCTTTGCGCTTTACCCCGAACGCTATCGTCGTGAATTCCTTCTCGAAATATTACGCCATGACCGGCTGGCGGCTCGGCTGGCTGATCGCGCCGGAAGAACTGATGCGGCCGCTGGAGCGGCTGCAACAATCGCTGGCGATCTGCGCTCCAACCATCTCGCAGCAGGCGGCGCTCGCGGCCTTCGACGCCACGGAGGAGCTGGAGGAAAACCGAGCGGCCTATGCGCGCAACCGCGCCTTGCTGCTCGAGCGTCTGCCGGCGATGGGGCTCGCCCGCTTCGCGCCGCCGGACGGCGCTTTCTATATTTACGCCGATGTCTCGGATTTTACCGGGGACTCGATGGACTTCTGCAAGCGCCTGCTCGTGGAGGCGGGCGTCGCGGCGACTCCCGGCCTCGATTTCGACCGAAGCCGCGGACGAACGACGGTCCGTTTCTCCTATGCGGGCGCGGAGACAGAAGTCGCAGAGGGCGTCGCCCGGCTCGGGGCGTGGCTTTCCACCCAGCGCGTTGGGTGACGCCTAGCAACTCACGTCGGGCATAGCCGGGGCAATGCGTGAGCCCGTATCCCTCCCTTATCCGGCTGCCGTATGCTCACATGGGCCCTTCACAGCCTCGTCATGGCCGGGACAAGCCCGGCCATGACGCTCCCAAAATGCGTGGTCCCGCTTCACGGGGAGGAAGCGGGGTCGGGTGGGATAAGGCCCCACCACTATCGTTGCGGCGCGAACCCCACCCGGCGGCCTTTGGCCGCCGACCTCCCCGTAAAGGGGAGGTATTTGAGGCGCCGTTTTACTCCCCGAAGGGAGTCTTCACCCGCTGCCACCAGCCGCCTTTTTTCGGCGCGGATGGATCGGCCTTGGTGATCACCACCTCGGTCGGCTTCCTTGGCGTGACCGACTCGGGCGCGGGCGCGGCGGCCTCGGACGGGGCCGGCGTCTCCGCCGCCGGCGGGGTCGACACTGGCTCTGCCGGCGCAACTTCCGGCTGGGTTTCGACCTCGGCGACCGCAGCCTTCGGCGCCTTTACTGGAG